>CALDWI010000034.1 GCA_937923795.1 uncultured Collinsella sp. | reverse complement strand
AAACAAAACCGCAGGTAGACGGCTCGCGAATGTAACAAAAACGGGTGCATGGTCGAGCATTCCGGGCTAAACGTAGTAAATGGGCATAGTTTTGATATGTCACTCATACAGTCACAGCGAAAATGACCCCAAAAGATAAAAAGCGCCCGTCGGCGGTGGTGCCGGCGGGCGCTGCTGTGCGATATGTCGCGTTGTGGGCTTAGTGCCTCATAAAGTGGTACTCAATCACATTGCTGTAGGGGTGACCCGGGCCCACAATGCCCTGCGGGAACAGCGGCTGGTGCGGCGTGTCGGGGTACATCTCGGCCTCGAGGGCAAAGCCGGCGCCCCAGCCATAGTTAGCATCGTCCTTGGCGTGCTCGTCGCCCAGCCAGTTGCCGGTGTAGAGCTGCACGCCCGGGGCGGTGGTGTAGTAGTCCAGCTCACGGCCGGTCCACATCTCCTCAACATGCAGGGCGCGACGCAGGTTGCGCCCGTACTGATAGCCATCGATGCACAGGCAGTGATCGTAGCCACGGGCTTGCTTAATCTGCGGGTCGTCGGCCTCCATGCCGGGTGCGACGGGGCGCAGCTCGCGGAAGTCAAACGGTGTTCCCTCGACCGGAGCAATCTCGCCGGTGGGGATGTTCTGCTCGTTAATGGGCAGGTAGTGAGCAGCGTTAGCAACAAAGAAGTGCTCACAGTCCATGCCGGCGTTATGACCGGCAAGGTTAAAGTACGTGTGGTTGGTCATGGACACGTAGGTGGCGCGGTCGCTCTCGCAGCCATACTCGATGCGAAAGACGCCGGTGCGTGTAACGGTAAACACGGCCGTAAAGGTGCGGTTGCCGGGAAGGCCCAGTTCGCCATCCTCAAGCGAGGTGGTCATGCGCACGGCGTTATGGGCCTCGTCGAGCTCAACGTCCCACACGCGTTTATGCAGACCGTGCTCAAGATCGCTGTGCAGGTTGTTGGCGCCCTCGTTGGCGGGCATATGCCAGTCCGTGCCGTCGATGGTAATCGTGGCGCCCGCGGTGCGGTTGGCCACGGGGCCGATGGTCGCGCCAAAGCAGGCGGGGTTGTCAAAGTAATCCTCGAGCTTATCGAAGCCCAGCACCACATCGCGCACGTTGCCGGGAATGTCGGGCACATCGATACCCAGCACGGTGGCGCCATAGTCCATAATGCGAACGCAGATCTCGGGCCCGTTGAGGGTGTAACGATGAACGGGGGTACCGCACGGCGCGGTGCCGAAAAGCTCGGAAGTGATCATTTGGTTCCTAACATCGAGGTATTTCCGACAAACTGTAGCGCGAACAGGCGAGATTATCACTACACCCCACTAAAGCAGGGGGTATTTTTCTCAAAAAAGTGATGATTGGAGCTGTGCGGGCATTCATTTTTGACGCGCACGAGTCTGATACAATTTGTTCGTTACTGTTTGAATGATATGCGCGCAAAGAACGGCGAGGATTCATCGTGATTAAGGCAGAGCGACAGGATAGGGTTCGTCAGCTGCTCGAAGAGCAGGGCACGGTCTCGGTCAAGGAGATTTCGGATGCACTGGGCGTCTCGGACATGACGATTCGTCGCGATCTTGAGGAGCTCGCGAGCCTAGGTGAGATCGAGCGCGTGCACGGTGGAGCCCGTAGTGCACAGAGTCGCCCGCACGCTATGTTGCGCCATGAGTATTCGCACAGCGAAAAGCGCACGAAGCATGCCGAGGAAAAGTTGCAGATTGCGCGCCGTTCTGTGGGGCTTATCGAGGAAGGCTCGACCATCTTTTTGGGCACGGGTACTACGGTGGAGCAGATGGCCTCGATGCTGCCGGCGTTTCGCCTGCGCATTGTGACTAATTCGCTTTCGGTGTTTAGCCTGCTCGAGGCGCGCGAAGACTGCGACCTGTGCCTCGTGGGCGGTATGTACCGTCGCCGCACCGCCGCTTTTGTGGGACCAACGGCCGAGGATACCCTGCGTGCGCTGGGTATCGACGCTGCGTTTATCGGCGCCAACGGCATTCTGGATGGCGACGTGTCTACGTCCAATATGGATGAGGGTCGTATCCAGCAGCTCGCCTTCAGCAAGGCCGACTCGCGCTATCTGATCGCCGATTCCAGCAAAATTGGTAAGCGCGACTTCTACACCTTCTGCCGCCTGGACAGTTTGGATGCCATGGTGTGCGAGCCGGGTATTACCGCCGAAGATCGTGCCGCCATCGAGGAGCACACGCAGGTTATTTGCTAGTTATCGCTACGGGATTGCCAACGGGTGATGCGGGAGGACTTTTACCCCCTGTCATTGTGGAAACCAGCGCGTCAGCGCTACGCGATATGACGCGCAAATAAGGACTCCACTATCAAATCGTCTCAACCTGTAACAGGTAGGGGTGAAACCACCAACCAGATGTTACAGATTGAGATTTTTGACCCGGCCTATTCCGTTTGTCTCGATCTGTAACAGCTAGGACCGAATAATTCAGCTAGTTGTTGCAGATTGAGATTGAGAGGATTGGCCTGCGCATTCATCTCAATCTGTAACATCTAGACGTCCAAAACCGGTCTTAGTGTTACAGATTGAGACAATTCGGCGGGGTCTACCTTGTTTGTCTCGATCTGTAACGGTTAGGACTTAAAAACTCGGCTACGTGTTACAGATCGAGACAAAAGAAAAAGAACATTAGGACTTGAAAATAAAGTTTTGATAAGGGATTCGCCCAGTTAAGACGGTGCGGCAGACAATTGAGATTAGTTTGCCTCCGGAGTCGTAAGCATAATGAGTCAGTTCGATGACCGGAAGTTTTGCAACACCATAATTACTGGCTTCGGAATCGCTAAGCTGACGTGCTCTATAGCTTTCCCTAACAGATTGGATAGACTTGGACAAGTCGTCCATGATTCTGCTAAATGCCTGAAAATCTAACTGGTTATTCGGAACGCGCGACTTTGAAATGAAGAACGTATCAGCGCCTATGAAGCTGCCTTCAAGTTCGTAGGTCAATTCAAGACGCTGAATTTCATCGCGACTTTGACATCCAAATTGTTGGAGCATCATTACGGAAATTGGACGACCTGATGTGAGGCCGCCGAAATGTTTGGTGATGGCATCCGGATCAACGCCATCGCAATGGCTTGCAAAGTCAAAGTCTAAAAGTGAATTGAGCTCGCTAACGCGTTTCGGTGCAACAAACGATCCCTTACCTTGGATTCGATAGATACTTCCACGACGCTCCAGCTCACTCATGGCAAGTCGGACGGTTGTTCTGCTTACGGCGTATTCGTCGCAGAGTTCCATTTCTGTTGGAAGTTTATCGTCTGCTTGATATTCATCGACGATCTGCTTGAGCAGCGCGTCGGTGAGCTGTAAATAGAGTGGCCGTTTTTCGTGTGTATCGAGCATTAGAGCCTCAGTTTGCATGTTGGTTATACCTGATGGTTGCCTCAGTCGGGATGTAACGTGGGCAAGGTAACCTTAACGTATCACAGAGCGGCTCAGCATGACGATCTGATGCCTGTATCCACGAAGGGCTTGTCCGAGCGTGAAGATATTCTGGGGCAGGCAAATACCGTTCATGGAGTCCCCGATATGTTGGAGGTCAGCGCCGGCTGCTTTTGCTGCAAGGCCTATTTTCTTAATGGTCTCGCTGTCGCAGGAGTCTTGACTCGTCCCGTTCGCCGCCATGACGAGAACCTTCTCTTCAATTGACTTGCCTACGTTGTGGGATCGTACAAAGTCTACGATGGCGCGCAGGTCTGCTTCTTGGAAGCAAGGGACGGTGTAGGGGGCTGGCACGAGAAGGATATCGACGCCGAGGTCAACAAACTTGCGCGCAATTTCGAGCGTCATGACAGGTTCCGCAACGCCCGCTCCATGCATTTTTCCGGCTATGACCAGGCCATTGAAATGCTCTTTGGAGAGTTTAATCGAATGGGCGATTGCATCGTTGGAGACGCCGGTTCCAGGGTTGCCCGTCAGGCAGATAAAATCAAATCCGAGTTCGTTAGCCTTTTCTAAGGTCTTGGGAGAGACGCGACGACCCATGGGGATTTCCGTTCGGGATTCAGACATCTCTGCCTCGTTATCAACTGGCTCCAGATTGACGCCAATGGGCCTTCCGCATGCTCGCTTCACCCAAGTGACCGGGTTTTCATTGAGATCATCTGGAATACCGGCAATAACTGGATCGAACACATCGAGCGCGTTAAACAGAAGCAGGTCGGCACCTGCGGCACGTTCGATTTCTGCATTAGTAACGCCGCCGAGAAATTGGGAAGAGGGTACGTTTTCCGCCATGATGGTACGTCCCTCGGAAGCCAGAATTGCCTGTTTTAGATCCATGGGTGACGTGGCGGCAAAATCGGATGCGGACATGTTCAGTAATCGTTTGGGCATTGTTACTTCCTTTGACTAGAACGACAGGCTTGTGACATTGTCTCTAATATTGTTACAACAATATATTCAATATGTTATATCCAATCGGTGAACGGTTGCAAGCTTATTGTATTGCTCGGAAAAAATAGCCTTTAGCTGGGAAAACATTATATTAATCAACTACCGTTCACCGAATAAGTATTTGAATTCTTGACATATCGACAAAGCGGAAAAAGAATTGGTTATGACAAATCGCGCAAATGATATTACATTTCGCACAAGAACGTATTCACTTACATAAGTGGATACAAACGGGGACGACGACGGTTGAGTCCGGATAAATCGTTGTGTGCCCGGGAATCATGAAAGGATGTGTTATGGACGCTATCGTCAAATTCCTTGAAAAACACCAGCCCCTCTTCGACAAAATCTCGAGGAACATTTATCTGGTGGCGATTAAGGATGGCTTTCTCTCGAATATGCCAATTGTGCTGTTCTCGAGCCTGTTCCTTCTTCTTTCGACGCTCCCTGCCTATGTAGGCATCACGCTTCCGTCTGAGGTGCTGGATTTCTTCAATAAAATCTATGCATATACCATGGGACTTCTTGGCATTATGGTGGCCGGCACCACGGCGAGCTCACTTGCCATGTCGATGAACCGTCGCATGCCTTCGGGTAAATCTCTCAACCCCACCTCGTGCATGGTTTGTGCCATGTGCGGCATGCTCTTGCTATCGGTGACGAACGATGTTGTCTCGATTGGTGGAGCAGATACATCTGTTTTTGAAACCGGCTATATGGGAACCAAGGGTTTTCTCGCTGCGTTCGTAGCCGCATTCTTGACCGTTAATATCTATAAGGTGTGCATTAGCCATAATGTGACGATCAAGCTTCCCAAAGAGGTCCCTGGCTCTATTGCGCAGAGTTTTCGCGATATCTTTGCATTTGGGTTTTCGATCCTTGCGTGCGCTTTTATCGATCTTGCGAGTCGCAAGCTGCTTGCTGTGCCGTTCGCCAATTTGGTATCCGCTCTCATCTCGCCGCTGTTCTCCGCGGTCGACACCTATCCTGGCATGGCGCTTATCGAAGGCGCGGTCGCGCTTTTCCAATTTATGGGTATCCACGGTGCTTCGGTTGTCATGAGTCCGATCAATGCTGCGCTCTACGGCAATACCGTTACCAATCTTGAGGTTTTCCAAGCAGGTGGACACCCGTCAATTGCTCTCACGCAGGACTTTACAAGCTTCATCGGCGGTCTGGGCGGTTCTGGTTGCACGTTCATCGTTCCTATTATCCTGATCATGTTTATGCGCTCCAAGCAGCTTAAAGCCATGGGCAAGGCATCGATTATCCCGGTGATTTTTGGAGTTAACGAGCCCGTTATCTTCGGTATGCCGATTGTTCTCAATCCCTATATGTTCGTGCCCTTCCTAGTGGCTCCTATGGTCAACGTCATTATCGGTAAATTTTTCATTGACGTCATTGGAATGAACGCCCCCATGTATACCATGCCGTGGGCGCTTCCCGGCCCAATCGGTGCATTCCTCACCACGGGTCTCGATCTGCGTTCTCTCATATTGATGGCAGTGCTGTTGGTCGTTGACTTTGTGATTTACTATCCGTTCTGCAAGGCGTATGACCATCAGCTTTGTTTGGAAGAGTCTGCAAAGGAGACTGCAGGAACCTCGGATGCAGATGCTATTGCCGCACAGGAAAATGTCGCAAAAGCTCTCGAGGCGGTAAAGGACAAGGCGGAGCAGATCCGCGTGCTTGTGCTTTGCCAGGGTGCCGGCACTTCGACTCTCTTGGCAAATGCTCTTCGCGAAGGTGCCGCTGCTAAGGGTATTGATCTGGTTTCTCAGTCCGGTGCGTACGGAAGCCACTATGAGACGATGGATCAGTACAACGTGATTGTTCTGGCGCCCCAGGCACGCATGTACTATGACGCTATGAAGGCCGATACCGATCGCCTTGGAATTAAACTGCTCACCACAAGGGGCAAGGAGTATATCGACCTTACCAACGATCCCGAAGGTGCAATTGACTGGATCGTTCAGGAGCTGGCCAAATAGTGGATGCACTCCGTCGTTGATTCGTCGGTGTATAGTACGGCCCCGCAGCTTATTGAACTGCGGGGCCGTATTTCGTTGAGTATCTAATTGAGACAATGAGCGCAACCGTCGTGAGGTCGCATTGGCGCTCTCCGAGTCACCGACAAGCTGCCTTCCATCTATGTGACCAATTCGCTTTCGGTCTTTAACCTGCTCGAGGCGCGCGAGGGCTGCGACCTGTGCCTCGTGGGCGGTATGTACCGTCGCCGCACTGCCACTTTTGTGGGGCCAACGGCCGAGGATGCCCTGCGTGCGCTGGGCATCGACGCGGCGTTTATCGGTGCCAACGGCATCTTGGACGGTGACGTATCTACGTCCAACATGGACGAGGGCCGTATCCAGCAGCTCGCCTTTAGCAAGGCCGATGCGCGCTATCTGATTGCCGACTCCAGCAGGATCGGCAGGCGATACTTCTGCCCCCTGCCGGCGCAGGGGTACCGCTTTACAATGACGCGCAAATAACTTTGAGCAACAAGGATGAGGCTATTCTGAGATATGACTAGACTCCGTATTTCGTCTTTATGTCCCTTGAGAATGAATCATAGTCTTCATAGAGTCCCTCTTTGCTTTCATCCTCGGCGTGGTTTACACGTTCAAGGAGCTTATCCTTTGGAGCCTCTTTTGTTATTGCGGCCTCGCCATCGGGTATTGTGGATTGCAAGAATAGTTCTAGAGCATGGACGTCTTTGAGTATGTAGCCCGTCGAACGGCCCGCTCCTGTTTTTTCGATTGCGCTGCAACTAACAAGCTGACCGAGGGTTCGTTTAACGGTTACCTCGCTGATATCGGGGCAGTTGGACCGGATGTCGGATTTCTTAATGACGCCGGGTCTCTGTTGAAATAGAACAGCGATACGCGCTTGCTTCGACATGGGACGAGTGCTTGATTCAATTAAGGTACGCTGCTCGAGCTGTCGGTAGGCGGCTAGGGTTGTTCCGAGCATGAAACGGATAAAAGGTGCTTCGGTGTTTTGATTTTCATTCCATCCAGTGGAGCTTGCAGCGAGGGCGTTGTAGTAGAGCGCCTTGTTGTCTTCAATAAGTCGTTCGATGCTGATGTAACGCGCAACGTCGTATCCAGTCTTTTCGAGCAGCAGCGTTGTAAGGAGCCGGCTCATCCTGCCATTGCCATCGTTGAAGGGATGAATGCTAACAAAATCGAAGATAAAGCGGAGCGATATAAGGAGGGGATCGCAAACTTGGCGAGATAAAGCATCGTTGAGGGACTGGCAGGCTTCTTTAATAAGTCCCGGGGTTGCTAGAGCCGAAGGGGGCCTAAAGCGCACAAATCGATTACCTTGATCGTCAATGGAGACGATTTCGTTATCGCCATCTTTCCAATGGCCTCCATACGAGATTGCCGTGTGCGCCATGAGGTCACGATGCAACTGCAGAATGACCGATGGCGTTACGGGAATGGAATCGTGTTGCTCGTGAATAAGCGACAGCACATCTCGGTATCCAGCGATTTCTTCCTCTGCGCGGGAGCTTGGCTTGGCGGAATACGCCATGATCGCTTTGAGTCTTTTTTGGGTGGTAACAATTCCTTCAAGTCCGTTGGAGGATCGGGTACTTTGGATCTTAGCCTCCTCCATTAGGGACGATAGAAGCTCGGGTTTGACTTGACTCAGAGCAAGCTGACGGCCTTTATGCTCGCGTATCGAGAGGAGGAGGTTGGTGATTGGAGTTGCTTCGAGTTCCGCTGGGACTGTGGTGTAATCGAACTGGCGCATGCGGCTCCTTTCGGTATCACGAACATACTTTCGATATCATAATACCATTAAATGATACCGAAAGTATGTTCGTGATACCGAAAACTGGAAACCATGGTTCATAACTGCTTGGAAAGTTCGGATTTGACTATCTTATTGTCTTGATCTGTAACAGTTAGACGGTTAAAAGTGGGCTACGTGTTACAGATTGAGATCTTTCAGCCCTGGTCGCCCGTTCGTCTAAATCTATAACAGTTAGGATTGAAAATCCCTGCTAGATGTTACAGATCGAGATAAACGGTCCGCACGGGCTCACCAAAAACAAAAAGACCGCATGCGAACCCGTGGAGGGATTCGCATGCGGCCGACAGGGGGTATGCGGCAAAAGTTAGGCCATAAGCAGGCCGGTCTCCGCGACGTTCTTGTACCAGTACGCGCTCGCCTTGGGATAGCGCTTCTGGGTCTCAAAGTCGATGTAGAACAGGCCATAACGCTTGTTGTAGCCGTTGGTCCAGGAGAACTGGTCCTGCAGCGACCACACAAAGTAACCGTCGACGTTTACGCCGCCGTCGATTGCCTTGAGGATCCACGCGAGATGCTGACGCATGTAGTCGATACGAGGGGCGTCATCGATAAAGCCATCCTCGAAGTCGTCCTTATAGCCCATGCCGTTCTCGGTGATGTAGATCTTCTTGTAGTTGGGGTAATCGTTCTTAATGCGGAGCAGCAGGTCGTACAGGCCCTCGGGATAGATGATCCAGTCCCAATCGGTGGTGGGTACGCCTTCGCGCACGCACGACTCGCCCACGCCCTTGAGGAACCAGCGCGAGGAGCCCTTGTCGCCGGTGCCATTGTGGTTGATGTCGTTTTCGCCCTCGGCGGCACGCAGGAACTGGCACTTGTAGGTGTTGACGCCCAGGCAATCGTTGTAGGGGAGCGCGGCGGTCAGCGCGGCGATGTCCTCGTCGCGGACGTCGAGCTCGCCGCCGGCGATATGGGCCAGCTTGGTCGCAGCCTCCATGGTGTCGGCTGCATAGTGGCCGCGGAAGGTGGCGTCGAGTACCCAGCGGTTGTTGATGACGTCGGCCATGCGAGCTGCCTCGCAGTCGGCAGCGTTGTTGGGGTCGAGGGGATACTTGGGCTCCAGGTTCTGGACAATGCCGATCTCGCCCTCAAAGCCGCCCTCATGGAAGGCGACGACAGCCTTGGCGTGGGCCACCATCATGTTGTGCATGAGCTGGAAGGCCTTGTCCAGGCGATACTTCTCGCCGTGCGGCCAGTTGCCGACGATAAAGCTGCCCTCGGCGGTCGCGGGAATCTCGTTAAAGGTAAACCAGTGCTTGACCTCGGTGAACTCGGCAAAGCAGAACTTGGCGTACTCGACAAAGGCGTCGATCGTCGTGCGCGTCAGGAAGCCCTCGCCGCCGTTCTGGTAAAAGACTTCGGGCGTATCGAAGTGATCGAGCGTGACATAGGGGATAACGCCGGCTTTGTTGCAGGTGGCAAAGAGCTCGTGATAGAAGGCGACACCCTCGGGGTTGATCTCGCCAGTACCGTTGGGGAAGATGCGGCTCCAAGCGATAGAGACGCGGATACCGTTGATGCCGAAGCGCTGGCACAGGTCGATATCGACCGGGTACTTGTTGTAGAAATCGCTTGCGGGATCGGGGGAGAAGCGACCCTGAGCTGCCAGGAAATCGTCCCAGGGCACTTTGCCCTTGCCGTGCGTGCGGGTCTCGCCCTCAACCTGGTAAGCGGCGGTGGCGCCGCCAAACACAAAGCCGTCGGGGAACTGCATGGGGTTGGTCATGAGTCATCCTTTCTGTGGGATACGAATAGGGAGAGGTGCCCGAACTGGGGATCCGGGCACCAACAGAGGGAGGAACTAGTCGAGGTTCTCGCGGAGCCACTTGATGGCGCCAGCGGGGTCGCGGGTAAGGTCGATATATTCCTTACCGCGGGGAGCGAGCAGCTTAATGCCCAGACGATCGGTGTCGGCCTTCATGTCGTTGTAGTAGCTACGAACCTGCGGGGCGAGCACGATGACGTCGTACTGATCCATGATGGCAGTGTGCTGGCCATAGGCGCCTGCGGAGGAAGCGATGTTCTCTCCGGTCTTCGCAGCACCTTCCTTGATGGCGTTGGCAAGCATGGCAGAGGTGCCGGCGCCGGCGCACAGGACGAGGACCTTCAGACCGTCGACATCCTTCTTAGCGGATGCGTTGGCTGCGGGCTCGGGCTGATCGGCGACAGGCTTGCTGTCGGCGACAGCGGTAGTCTGCTCGACAACGGGCGCAGAGGCGTTGGGGGCGATGACGGCAGCACCATCGGACTCAAGACCCAGCTCGGCGGCGCGCTCGGCCTCCTGGTCACAGAGCAGCTTATCGTATGCCTTCAAGAACGGCAGGTAGATGATGGCGTCCAGCAAGATGATGATCGCGACAAACACCAGGGCGATAAGCTGGAAGTTTGTGGTGATGAAGATGCCGATGGGGGCAGGGGTAGCCCAAGGCACCACGAAGGAGAAGCCGTTCATGCCCACGTTGTCGATAAAGAACTTGGCAACACTCACGTTGACGCAGCCGGCGGCAACAAAGGGGATGAGCATGTAGGGGTTAAGGATCATCGGCGCGCCAAAGAGCAGCGGTTCGTTGACGGCGAAGGTAACAGGAACAATCGAGGCCTTACCGACGGCTTTGAGCTGCTTGGACTTCATAAAGAGAATCAGCAGAAGCGGCACGATGAACGTGGCGCCGGTGCCGCCGAACTCACCCACGAGCGACATGTTAAAGGTGAGGGAGTGGGCGGGGTGACCACCGGCCAGCAGAACCTGCAGGTTCTCGGCCTGGTTGGCAAGACGGATGGGGTCGATGCCCGGCTGGACGATCGAGGGGCCGTGGACGCCGATGAACCAGAAGAACGCGGTGGCTGCCTGAATAAGGATGAGTCCGGGGTAGGTCTCTGCTGCAGTGAAGAGCGGGGAGAGCAGCTTGATGAGCAGCTCGGAGAACGGAACGCCCATGAGGTTGCGCACGACGACATCGATGATGCCGCAGATGATGACGGCGCCGCCAAAGGGGATGATGTCGCGGAAGTTCTGAGCGATGGCGCCCGGGACCTCCTTGGGCAGCTTAATGGTCAGATCACGCGAGACGCAGAATTTATAGACCCACACGGTAATGAACGCTGCGATATAGGCCGAGAACAGACCGCGTGTACCCATGCTGGTGCAATCGAAGACCGAAAGCTCGGAGCCGTTGAACTTGGTGGTGAACTGCGTAACAGCGAGCAGCAGCATGCTGCACTGGGCGGCAACCATGGTGGAGCCGTCGTTGAGCACCTTGCCGGCGGGCATGCGACGGTTCATGGATGCCGTGAAGTTCTTGGCAGTGGTGCCGGCAACCATGATGCCCATGACGCCCATGGTGAAGTTGTACAACTTGTTGCACCAGTCGATGAGCGGCTGGGGCAGCGTGATGCCAACGACGCCGGGAAGGGTGGCGATCAGCAGAAAGATCGAAGAGGTGAGGACGATGGGCATGCACCCAAGGAATCCGTCCTTGATGGCCTGGAGGTAGACGTTCCTCGAGATCTTCTCAAAGAACGGTTGATGCTTTTCGAGCATCTTTACGATGGCGTCCATAGAGCTCCTTTGCTACTTGATGCGCGATGCATGTGGATGGAACTGGTCGTCGATGGATGGTCAGGACTGCCCGGAAACCTTCCTGCTTAAGGAAGGCATTGCGAAATGACAACGTTGTCATTTCGTTAATGACAACGTAAGACATTTTTGGAAGAGCAACAAGGATATACGGGTGAGCGGTCGATATTGTCCGGTAAACGGTTGATTTGTCAGTCGAGCAGGTAGTGTATGCTAGAACGCAAAAAACAAGCGATGCAAAACCGACTGGAGAAGTAGTGGCAACGATGGACAAGAAAAATGTCTCAATGAACGATGTGGCGATTGCTGCGGGTGTTTCTCTCAAGACGGTTTCGCGTGTGATCAACGAGCCCGATAGCGTGCGAGAGTCGACACGCGATAAGGTTCATTCCGCAATGGAGGCGCTCGGGTTTCGAACCAACTTTGCCGCGCGTTCGCTCAAGTTGGGCCGTTACGGGTGCATCGGCGTGGTGCTGTTCCACTTGTCGGGCGGTGCCGTGGACATGATTGACGGTATCGCAGATGCCGCCGAAGAACGCGGCTTTGCGCTCACGATGATCAAAAAGCGGGCGGGGGAGAAGATGACCCTTGCCGAAGCGGCGCGTAGGATGTCGCAGCTGCCTGTTGATGGCATGATCTTCAACCTGCGTCAGATGGTCGATGACTTTGATACTTTTGAGGCACCGAAAGACCTCAAGACGGTGATTATCACACCGATGGAACATCCTACCTGCTCCACCGTCAGTGACGACCAAGAGGGCGGCGCGCGTATGGCGTGCGAGTACTTCTTGAACCACGGGCATAAAAACGTGTACTTCGTCTCTGGTAAGAAAGAGTCGTTGTCGAGCCAGTGCCGTATGAAAGGTTGGCGTGCGGCACTCGAGGCGCGTGGCATTGAGCCGCCCGAGCCTCTGCAAGGCGATTGGAATGCGGATAGTGGCTATGCCGCGGGCCTTGTGCTTGCCGATAAGCCCGATTGCACGGCGGTCCTCGCTGCTAACGACTGCATGGCAAACGGCGTGATGATGGCTCTACGTGACAGAGGGCTCAGTGTGCCCAATGATGTGTCCGTGATCGGCTTCGACGATGAGCTCTATAAGACGATTCCCAACTCGATTCTGACGTCGGTGAAGTTTCGCCACCGCGAGCTGGGCGTCCGTGCGCTCAACGAGGTCGTCGCGGGTCTGGAAGCTCCGAGCTCCAGAAGCCGTACGCTCGTCTCGGGCGTGTTGGTCGAGCGTTCCAGCGTAAGGGATCTGCGGGCGTAGACGTGCTCGGCCTGCTCGTCTAAATCTGTAACAGGTGGGACCCGAAAACTCGGCTAGATGTTACAGATTTAGACAATTCGGCCCGGCTTATTCCGTTTGTCTCGATCTGTAACAGTTAGGGGTGAAATGACCAGCCAGATGTTACAGATCTAGATTGATTGGATTGACCCATCTGTTTGTCTCGATCTGTAACATCTAAGCGGTCAAAAGCGGTCTACATGTTACAGATTGAGATTTTCGGCTTGGCCTGTGCGTTCACCTCGATCTGTAACAGCTAGGACCGAAAAACTCGGCTAGATGTTACAGATTGAGATGAACAGGAGGACGGGTGCGGTCTAAACAAAATGGCCCGCGCATCATACATCGATGCACGGGCCATTTATTGTCTGCGAGCGGCAGGTGGTGTCAGCGTCTTATGCCTCGAGGTTTTCCTCGATCCAGGCGACGGCACCCTTGGGATCCTTAGTGAGGTCGATGTACTGTTTGCCCTTGGGCGACAGCAGCGTGATGCCCAGGCGGTCGGTGTCGGCCTTCATTTCGTTGTAATAGGTGCGAACCTGCGGAGCCAGGACGATGACGTTGTACTGGTCCATGATGGCGTAGTGACTGCCGTAGGCACCGGCGTTGGCGGTAATGTCGATGCCCAGCTCGTCGGCGCCTTCCTTAAGCGCGTTGGCGAGCAGTGCAGAGGTGCCGGCGCCAGCGCACAGAACCAGAACCCTCAGATCCTTGCCCTTAAGGGCGGACGGAGCTGCGGAGGCCTCAGTGGCAGAAGCGGTCTCGACAACAGGAGGCTCAACGGCGGGGGCGTCAGCGGTCTTGATGGTCTTGGTCTCCTCGGCCTCTTCTTCGGCCAGGGTCTCGGCCTCCTGCTTGCACAGGACGTTGTCGTAGGCCTTGCAGAACGGGTAGTAGATCAAGAAGTCAACGACCAGCAGGACGACAGCCAGGACCAGAGAGATCGGCTGGAAGTTGGTGTCGATGAAGGTGCCGATCGGTCCGGGGAGTGCCCACGGCATGGCATAGATAAAGCCGTTCATACCCAAAAAGTCGATGAAGAACTTACCAATGAGGACGTTGGCCACGGGGGCAAACAGGAACGGGATCAGGAAGTACGGGTTGAGGATGATGGGCGCGGCGAACAGCAGCGGCTCGTTGACGGCGAACATCACGGGTACGACAGAGGCTTTGCCGACGGCCTTGAGCTGCTTGGAGCGCATAAAGAGCAGGAAGATGATCGGGACAATGAACGTGGCGCCGGTGCCGCCGAGTTCGCCGATGTAGTTACCGAAGTTTTCGGTCAGGGCGAGGGCGGGGTGACCGCCGGCCTGCAGCGTGGCGAGGTTGGTGGTGATGTTGCCAAACAGCGCGGCGTTGAGGGCAGGCTTAACGACCGAGGGGCCGTGGATGCCCATGAACCAGAACAGCGGGATCATGAACCAGATGAGGGCGAGGCCGGCGTAGGAATCGGCAGCGGCGAACAGCGGGCTCACCAGCGTGGAGATGACGTTGGCAAACGGGACGGCCAAGCAGGTGCGGCAGATAACGTCGATGACGGCGACAAACAGGATGGAGAAGCTGAAGGCGAAGATGTCGCGGAAGTTCTGGGCGATGGCGCCGGGGACTTCTTTGGGCAGCTTGATGGTGATGTCTCGCTTAATGCAGAAGGCATAGATGTTGACCGTGGCAAATGCGGCGACAAAGGAGCTCAGCAGGCCCTTGGTGCCCATGTTGTCGGTAAAGAACACCGAGACGTCGGCACCGTCGATCTTGGCACTCGTCTGGGTAACGGCCAAGATGAGCATAGCGCACATGGCGGCGACCATGGTGCTCGTGGCGTTGATGGCCTTGCCGGCAGGCATGCGGCGGTTCTTGGAGCCGGTCAGCGCGCTTGCGGTGGTGCCGGCGACCATGATGCCCACGACGCCCATCGTGAAGTTGTAAACCTTGTTGCAGAAGTTCACGACGTCGACGTTCCACCAGTCGGGCAGCGTAAAGCCGCCGACCGTGGCGACAACGCCCGGCAGGGTCGAAATAAGCAGGAAGACAGAAGAAGACAGGATAATGGGCATTGCTGCCAAAAAGCCGTCTTTAATGGCCTGAAGGTAGATGTTCTTAGAGACCTTGTCGAAGTACGGCTGACCTTTCTCCAAGAACTTAACGATCGATTCCATAGTTCACGCTCCTCTTTGCATGAAATCTTAATGGCATGGACGTTGAAAACCTATATGGTCTCCCGCTTGCTAAAAGCCCGGGTGCAGGCGGGGCCGGTCCCAGGGGGAGAGAGGGGAGCGGCTGGGTTTGTATCGCATAGGGCCGCTCCCTTCTCGGGGGAAAGCGAGGCGATGCGCTACTGCGCGTCCGCCATAGTGTCGGCGAGCTCCTTGTACCAGAGTGCCGACTGCTTGATGTAGCGTTTTTGCGTGTCGAAGTCGATGTAGAACAGGCCGTAGCGCTTGTTATAGCCATTGGCCCACGAGAACTGGTCCTGCAGGCTCCAGATAAAGTAGCCCTGGACGTCGACGCCCTCGGCGCGCGCCTGGAGCACCTTCTCCATGTGCTGGTCGACAAAGTCGATGCGCTCGGGATCGGCGACGATGCCGTTTGCGTCGGGCTCGGGGTCCTTGTGGCCCAGGCCGTTTTCGGTGATATAGATGACGGGGAGGTTGGGATAGGTGGCGCTGATGTGCTTGAGCGTGTCGTAGAGGCCTTGCGGGTAGATGAGCCAATCCCAGTCGGTGGTGGGGATACCCGGCATATCGACCTGCTGCCCGACGCCCTTAAACTTAAAGCACGAGGTGCCCTTGTCTCCGGTGCCGTTAAAGCTGTTGGTTGACTCGCCATCGTAGGCGGCGATAAACGCCGACTGATAGTAGTTGAGGCCGAACATATCGTTGCGGGGCGCCGCCTTGGCGAGCTCCTCCATGTCGCTGTCCTCAACCGTAAGTGTGGCGTTGTTGGCACGCAGAATCTCGTTGATGAGTGAGAGGGTGCGCGCGGAGTAGTGACCCAGGAAGGCGCCGTCCATGATGAAGTCGGTGTAGAAGGCGTTGTACAGGTCGGCGGCGTGCTGGTCGGCGGGCGAGTCGGTGGCAGGATATGCCGGCGTCAGGACGTTGACCATGCCAATGCGTCCGCCCAGGTGCTCGGTCTCGTCAAGATCCTTATACAGGTTGACGGCGCGGGCGTGGGCAACGAGCTCGTTGTGCTGGCTCTGGATGCCGCTCGTCACATCAAAGTGATGGTTGGGCGGGAAGTTGCCTTGGATGTATTGGGAGTGCGAGAGGCTGATGAGCTCGTTGATGGTGAACCAATTCTTGACCTCGCGGAACTCGCGGAAGCAGAACTCGGCATAGCGCACATAGGCGTCGACGGTCTTGCGGTTGAGCCAGTCGCCCTGGTTGAACAGGGCGGCGGGGGAGTCAAAGTGATGCAGGGACACATAGGGCTCGACGCCATACTTTTTGCAGCAGGCGAACAGCTCGTGGTAGTGCTTAACGCCCTCGGCGAGGGGTTCGGCATCGTCGCCGTTGGGGAAGATGCGGGTCCAGGCGATGGACACACGAATGGCGTTGAGTCCATGTTCGGCAGAAAGGCGGATATCCTCCTCGTAGCGGTTGTAGAAATCACTGGCCGGGTCGGGCAAAAAGCGACCCTGGGCGACAAGGTAATCGTCCCACATGGTCTTACCCTTGCCTGCCACCTTCGTGGAACCTTCCGTTTGGTACGCGGCGGTTGCGGCGCCCCAAACAAAGCCCTTCGGCAGCTGCTGTACGCGGTTTAGCAAAGACATATGCATACACCCTCTCGTCTCGCTGTTCGATATTGTGCGTTTGCGCTCAGGAGGCTCCCTGGTTAGCGTTCAGCGGTGAAAAAGCCCGATAAACACTATCTTAAAATGATTAGAACCAAAATGAGCACGTGAACATTTGACAATGAGCACGTTAACATCCGGCTGGGATGTATAGAAACAAAACAACTTCAAACAGCCGCGAACGGTTGTATTTGTTCGGTAAGCGGTTTTGATTGACAGAAGTTTTCATGTTGTGGTATATGGCTCGGGTATCATGAGCACGTTATCAATGTATGTACGATGCGCCATGGGCGCGGGGAATAGTTGGGAAGCAGGTTAGCGTGGAAGGCATGGATCAGCAGACAAGGAATGGTCGTTCGGCGAGCGCGGCAGAGGTTGCGGCGCTCGCTGGCGTGAGCCGCCAGACTGTGTCTCGCGTGGTCAACGGTATGCCCAACGTGACGGAAAAGACGCGCAAGCGTGTGCTGGCCGCCATGGAAGAGCTGGGCTTTCGTCCCAATTTTGCTGGAGCGGCGTTGCGCGGCGGGTCGTATCGTTCTATTGGCCTGTGCATGTACAACATCACACGTGTCGGTAACCTGGCGACGCTCGAGGGTATCATGCAAGCGGCGCGCGAGCACGATTTTGCCGTCACTATGATCGAGATGGGCGGCGACAAGCCCTATACACTTGCCGATGCCTCGCGCCGCATGGTCGAGCGACCCGTCGACGGCATGATTCTCAACATGAACCGCATGGCTCCCGATTTTGAGGAGTTTGTTCCCCAGCCGGGAGTGCGAACGGTCATCCTGTCCATGTATGCGCATCCGCGCTGCACGACGATCGACTCCGACCAGTATGGTTCGTGCGAGCTGTTGACCAATTATCTGCTGGAACATGGTCACTCGAATATGCGGTTTGTGGCGGGTCCGGAAAACTCGATTTCCTCGCGTTTTCGTGAGGCCGGTTGGCGCGATACGCTGGGTCGTGCTCATGTCGATGCCGCTCCGATGCTGCGTGGCGATTGGAGTGCGGACAGTGGGTACGCCATGGGCGAGCGGATTGCGGCCGAGGTGCTTGCCGGCGGGTCGCAGGCGCCGACTGCCGTGCTTGCGGCAAATGACCAGATGGCGCTGGGCGTTATCGCCGCGCTCAAGAACGCGGGCCTGTCCGTGCCCGACGACGTGAGCGTGGTTGGTATCGACGACGCACTCGAGGGACTTGTTCCTCACAATCGGCTGACGACGCTGCGATTTGATTTGCGCGGTGTCGGTAAGCTTGCGTTTGAGGCGGCGATTGGAGAGAGCTCGTCTATCGAGGCGATTCATGTGCCGAGTACGCTGGTCGAACGCTCGACTGTTAGGGACATACGGGGTTAGGTCCTACTCCGTTTGTCTCGATTTGTAACAGGTAGACGGTCAAAAGCGGGCTACGTGTTACAGATTTAGATTCTTCGGAAAGAGCAATCCTGTTCGTCTCAATCTGTAACAGCTAGGACCAAAAAACTCGGCTAGATGTTACAGATCGAGACAAACGGCTCCCGACCAGCCCAAAAACAAAAAGACCGGGGGCGGCGCGCCGTGTGACGTGCCGCCCCCGGCTGAGAAATGGGGACAGGTTATGTGGGCGGTGCAATTCCGCCAACCGTTCGTCGCAAGCCGCTAGTCCAGACGACGGGTCTGCGCCACGTGCTTATACCAGTATGCGCTTGCCTTGGGCGTGCGCTTCTGGGTTTCAAAGTCAACGTAGAAGAAGCCGTAACGCTTGTTGTAGCCATTGGTCCAGGAGAACTGATCCTGCAGGCTCCACAGGAAGTAGCCGCCCACGTTGACGCCCGCCTCCATGGCCTTGAGCAACCAACGTAGGTGCTGCTCGATGTAGTCGATGCGCGGCTGGTCGTCCACAAAACCGTCCTTGTAGGGGTCCTTGTAGCCCATGCCGTTCTCGGTGATGAAGATCTGCTTGTAGTTGGGGTAGCGCTGCTTAATGTAGACGAGCAGATCGAACAGGCCCTCGGGATAGATGATCCAGTCCCAGTCGGTGGTGGGGATACCAGGCTTGTTCACATGCTCGCCAATACCCTTAACGCGCCAGCGGCCGGTGCCCTTCTCGCCCGTACCGTTGTGGTGCAGGTCGTTCTCGCCATCGTAAGCCTTCAAGAAGCGGCACTGGTAGTTGTTAACGCCCAGGTAGTCGTTGTAGAGCGCTGCCTCGCGCATAATCTCGAGGTCCTCGTCCAAGATCTCGATGGTGCCGCCCGAGACGGCAGCCAGGCGGTTGGCGCACTCGAGGGTGTCGGGGGCATACTCGCCGCGGAACGTCGCGTCGAGCAAAAACTGGTTTTGCAGCACGTGCTCGTTGTTGGCGGCTTTGATGTCGGCGGGGTCGTTCTCGTTGAGCGGGTACTTAAACTCCAGCGACTGGATGACGCCGATTTTGCCCTTAAAGCCGCCGTTGTGGAAGGCCAGCACGGCCTTGGCGTGGGCGAGCATCATGTTGTGCTCGCACTGGAAGGCCTCGGCCAGATGCGCCTTGACGCCACCGGGGAAGGTGCCCTCGATGTAGGTGTTGGAGGCGTCGGCCCAGATCTCGTTAAAGGTGAACCAGTAGGTCACCTGGTCGGCGTACTCCTTAAAGCAGAAGGTGGCAAAGTCCACAAAGGCGTCGATGGTCTCGCGGTTGAGGAAGTCGCCCTTCTCAAAGAGGGGAAGCGGCGTGTCAAAGTGATGCAGCGTGACGAACGGCTCAACGTGGTGCTTGTGGCACTCGGCGAAGAGATCGTGGTAGAACTGGACGCCCTCGGGGTTGATTTCGCCGGTGCCGTTGGGGAAGATGCGGCTCCAGGCGATGGAGAGGCGAATGCCGTTGATGCCGAACTCCTCGCACAGCTCCAGGTCGACGGGGTACTGGTTGTAGAAGTCCGAAGCGGGATCGGGGGAGAAGCGCCCCTGGGCCTCCAGAAAGTCGTCCCAGGCAACCTTGCCCTTACCGTGAGTGCGGGTCTCGCCCTCTACCTGGTAGGCAGCGGTGGCGCCGCCAAAGACAAAGTCCTCGGGAAACTGCGCGGGCGGGTTGGTGACGCTAGCAGGATTAACGGACATGATGATCCAATCGTCTAAATCGAAGGGCCAGCCGGTCTTGGATGGTCGGCTGGCCCTGGGCGTTACTTACTTCGAAAGTTGCTCACTCACGAAGGCGAGAGACTTGTCGCCGTTCTGGGAGAGCTCGATGTACTGCTTGCCACGGCAGGCGACGCACTTGTTGCCCACGCGCTCACAGTCCTTCTGCAGGTCGGCCAGGTAGCTTGCGGCCTGCGGGGCCAGGACGACCAGGTCAAAGTCGGGGAGCATGTCCACGTGGTTGCCATAGGCCTCGGCAGCGGTCTCGAGGTTAATGCCGCGCTCCTTGGCGGCCTTGGCCAGAGCGTTGGCGAGCAGGCCCGAGGTTCCGCCGCCCTGGCAGAGCACGAGCACGCGCTTGCCGTTGAGGTCGCTGGCGGTCGTTGTCTCGGCAGCGGGTGCTGCGGAAGCGGCGGGGGAGTCGGCCTTCACGGCCTCGGCAGCAGCGCCGGCGGCAACGCTCTTGGCGTCAGCCTTGCCCTGGAAGGCATCGTTGAGCTTGGCGGCCTTCTCGGCGTTCTTGGCGGCGAGCTCCTCCTGGGAGATCTCGGCCTCCTCGGCGCACTTCTGGGCGTCGTAGGCACGGAAGAACGGGTAGTACAGAACGAAGTCGACGACCAGGATAAGGGCGAGCATCACAAAAGCGAGCGGCTGGAAGCCCAGGCCCATGATGGTGCCGATGGGGCCGGGGACGGTCCAAGGCAGGGTGTACATAAAGCCGTTCATGCCCAAGAAGTCGATAAAGATCTTGAGGATCCAGATGTTGGCGATCGGGGCAAAGACAAACGGGACAAAGAAGACGGGGTTGAGCACGATGGGCGCGGCGAACAGCAGCGGCTCGTTGACGGCAAAGCAGACGGGGACGATGGCGGCCTTACCGACGGCGCGCATCTCCTGAGACTTGGCCAGGAAGCAGAACATAAAGACCAGGACGAGCGTGGCGCCGGTGCCGCCCATGCAGACGACGAAGTACTGGGCACCCTGGGTCAGGACAGCGGAAGCGTGCTGGCCGGCCTGGAACGCAGCCAGGTTGTCGGTCATGTTGGCAACGAGGGCGGCGGCGATGGCGGGCTCGACGATCGAGGGGCCGTGGACGCCCACGAACCAGAAGAGGCTCATAGCGCCGTAGATCACAGCGAGGCCGATATAGCCATCGGCAGCGGTGAACAGGGGCTGGAACACCTGGATGACACCCTGGGCAAAGCAGAAGCCAAAAGCAGCGCGGAAGACGATGTCAAAAACCCAAAAGACGGTGATGCAGACGGAGAAGGGGATGATGTCCTTAAAGGTCTGCGAGATGTTGGGCGGAACCTGCTCGGGCATCTTGACGGTGATGTTGCGCTTAATGAAGAACTTGTAGATGATGCCAGTCACAAACGCAGCGATGAAAGCGGTCAGCAGGCCCTTGGAACCAAGGTAGGTGGTGTTGAAACCGCTGGCGGCGTCCGTGGCGATGGTGTCGCTCGAAAGGAGCAAGAAGCCGATGATGGCCGCGCACATGCACGAGATGAAGTTGATCTGGTTGTTCTTGGGCAGATCGCGGTTCTGAGCGTCGGCGAAGTGCTTGGCCGTGGTGGCGGCGCAGGCGATGGCCAGGATGCCCATGGAGTAGTTGTAGCACTTCCACAGGGCGTTGTTGATGTCATCAGGCCAGTAGAAACCCCAGATGTTGGGGACCGAGGCTACCAGGCAGAAGATGGACGAGAAGATGATGATGGGGATGACGGAGATAAAGCCGTCGCGGATCGCCTTGAGGTACTTGTTGCGGGCGATCGCGTTGAAAAAGGGCTGGCCCTTTTCGATGGTGGCGATGAGTTGCTCCATGCAATGCTCCTAAGAGTCGGTGGGTTAGCAACGATGGTAGCTTTTGGCGTTCGGTTGCCAAAATGTTGACGTTGCCATTTTGCGACACAAAAAAAGACGCGAACCGGTGGTTCCTGTGCCTGCGAACCATCGATTCCTTACGCGTAAACATTTGAGCCGCCCGGTGGCTCTGTGTTTGCACAATGGCAACGTTAACATTTGGTCGACAAAAGCCGTTCGGGGAAGCAAAAATGTCGGTGAACGGTAGGTTTTGGGTGGTGAGCGTATGGTGGGGGAGGCGTTGGATATACTTGAAGGCGTTAAAAATGACTGCGCAGGGTGCCACCAATGGCATCGTTGACATAGAAAGATCGACCTATGGCCGCTGTTAAAAAATCGGTTTCCGTTAAGGATGTGGCGCGTCTCGCGGGCGTCTCGGAGCAGACGGTCTCGCGCACCGTGCACGATTCGCCCAGCGTGCGCCCCGAGACCAAGGAACGCGTGCGTGCCGCCATGCGCGAGCTGGGGTATCGCCCCAATTTTGCCGGTCGATCGCTGCGCCGTGGCAGGTTTAAGACCGTCGGCGTCGCCATGTTCAACATTACCGGTACCGGCAACCTCGACCGTATGGAGGGCTTTGCCGCCGCGGCCGACAAACATGGCTATGCCATCACCCTCACTAAAGTAGACGGGCATCCGTATACCCTCGAGAGCGCATCGTCACGCATGAGCGCGCTGCCGGTAGACGGTATGGTCGTGATCATGAACCGCATGCCGGCGGACTTTGGCACCTTTGAGCCGCTGCCCGGTATGCAGACGGTGCTCGTTACCATGCTGGAGCACCCGCTCTGTTCAACGGTCGATAACGACCAGTTCGATTGCTCGCGCCAAGTGGTCGAGTACTTGCTGGGGCAGGGGCACAAGACCGTGCACTTTATCTCGTGTCCCGAGCGCTCGCTTTCGGGCATGCGGCGCGAGGAAGGCTGGCGCGAGACATTGCGTGCGCATGGCATCGAGCCACCGCAGCTCGTGCGCGGCGACTGGACAGCGCAGAGTGGATATGCTGCCGGTCAGGCTCTGGCGGACGATCCGACCTGTACGGCCATTTATGCTTCCAACGATGCCATGGCATATGGCTGCATCCGTGGGCTCGAGTCGCGCGGGAAGCGCGTGCCCCGGGACGTAAGCGTGGTGGGTGTTGACGATAGTTTGGGCGATATCGTGCCCGACCGTCGCCTGACCACGGTGCGCTTTGACAACAAACGCGTCGGCATGTGGGCGGTCGACAAGATTGCCGGCGCCGAGGGCGCTGCACCCGGTGTGGAGCACATGCTGTTTCCGGGCGTGCTCGTCGAGGGCGATACGGTGCGCGATGTACGCTAGGGCGCGGGTCTGTTTGGGTTGCCGCTAATTGTGTTCGATATTGTTCAGATTGGTTTAAAAACCGTTCACGGGCGAATAGTGACCGTTCATAGCTCAAAATTACGTTTTGCGCTGTTCTTTTTTGTTTGAATGTTATTGTTTCTGTCATACACAACGCAGCGCGTATGCCCGGACGCGATGCTCTCCATTGGTTCATATGTGAAAGGAACGCAATATGGCAACCAAAGAAGAAATCTCGATGGTTGGATTCGAGATTGTCGCATACGCAGGTGACGCCCAGACCGATCTGCTTGCAGCGCTCGATGCTGCTCGCGAGGGTGACTTTGAGAAGGCCGAACAGCTGCACAAGGATGCCAGCGATGCACTTATCGGCGCCCACGACACGCAGACCAAGCTGCTTTCGCAGGAGGCCGGCGGTGGCGAGATGGAGATGACCTTCATCATGGCTCACGCTCAGGACACTCTCATGACCACTATGATCCTGGAGAAGCAGGCCCGCTTTACCATCGATGCCTACAAGCGCATCGCTGAGCTCGAGGCCAAGCTCGCCTAACGAGCCCTCACAACCAAGTTCCCTTCCAAAAGCCCTGCCGCACCCGCGACAGGGCTTTTTCTGTCCTCCTCCAAGTTGCGGTGAAATAAGGACTGAATAGGGGCCGGCGGGCGCAAAACAATCCCTATTCCACCGCAACTCATCCCGTGATAGTCATTGGGGACGTTCTTAAACGACTAGTCATTGGGGACAGTCTTGGTGCGCTCCGTTCGTCCTCCCGTTCGATTTTTGCTCGGTGGGTATACTTCCTTTCGCATTAAACGCCGGGCTGAGGAGGTATCCAAATGCCGGATAACGGGTCAATACAAAAAAGAGACGCGCACGAGATGGCTCATGGGCGTTCTGTCCAGATAACCGAGCACACGACGGTAACCGAGCTGCAGCCCAGCCTGTCCGATGTCGTGTGCGCAAACAAAAAGCTGCAGATCGGTATCATCGTTGCACTCGTGGTGCTGGCGTTGCTGTCGGGCTTTGTAGCTCGTCCGCATTTCGCCGATACCAAAACTTGGGACTCCACCATCGAGGTCATCGATCAAAAGAAGGGCAATGTTTTGGCGCTCACGACCTCGTGCGTGGCGCTGTCTGCGGGCATTACCGCGCTGCCGGGTGATACGGGAACGCCGGTTGCCGAGCAGCTCGCGCAGCTTTCAGGCAACCTTGGTATCGTGCTTGCCGTGCTATACCTAGAGAAATATCTGCTCACAATTTTGTGGTCGGTTGGCTTGGGCATCTTAATCCCGTTTGCGTTGGTGCTCTTTGCGGTGTCGCTCGGCATTCACGGGCGCTGGAGCACGAGCGCTGTCCTGCGCCGTGTGGCGACACGCGTGCTGGTGGTTGCTGTGATCGGCATGGCGCTTGTGCCCGCGAGCGTATGGGTGTCGCAGAAGGTCGATGAAACGTATCGCGTAAGTATTGAGCAGGCTGAGCAAAAAGCAGCGGACGCTGCGGAAAAGACCGATACCAAGGACAAGTCAGCCGAGACCAGTTCAAAATCGAACAAGAAAAAATCTGAGGCCACGGAGTCCAAAAACGTGCTCGAGCAGTTGACCGATGGGGCATCGAGCCTTGTTACGTCGGTAACCAGTGGTGCCAAGCAGATGACCGACGAGATCGTGCAGCAGGTGACCGACCTCATCGAAGGCGTCATTGTGATGATCGTGACCTCGTGTGTGATTCCTCTACTGGTGCTCGTGGCGTTCCTATGGCTAGGACACGTGCTACTGGGGATCGATATCTCCGGTCCCGCGAACTATCTGACGGGTCGTTTCTTGAGCGCTCCGTCCAGACATGCCAAGAAGAGCGGGCAGTCTGAGTAGGCGGCAAAGCGATCCTTGGAAGATCAACCGTGAGAAGGGCGGCCGAGACGAGTTCTCGGCCGCCCTTTTGCTTGTTGAACACATGGTCGCTATGTCCGCGCCCGGTCCAAACGGTCAGCAATCATCTGTGAACGGTATTTGTTCAAAAAAGAACAAAGATAAACAAATAGTTGTTGCAGTTACTGTTCGAATGTGTTCAAATAAACATGAACAGTGAAGAACCGCACATTCAGATGCCCGGACCTGAACGCGATTCAACACTTCCAAACAGAAACTACGCACCTGCGTATCTCTCAAGGAGGATGTCATGAGGGTTGTAATCGCTTCCGATGCCGACGGTATGTCGATGAAGGAGTCCATCAAGGAGATGCTCATCGCCGACGGTCACGAGGTCGTCGACTATTCCGAGACCCCTGCCGCGGACTTTGTCGATTCCGCGACCGCCGTTGCCAAGGACCTGCTGGAGCACAAGGATTCCCAGGGCTTCGCATTCGATAAGTACGGCGTCGGCTCCTATATGGCCGCCGTCAAGATCAAGGGCATGGTCGTTGCCAACATTTCCGACGAGCGTTCCGCCTACATGACCCGCGAGCACAACGGCTCGCGCATGGTCACCATGGGCCCGGGCGTTGTGGGCACCGAGGTCGCCAAGAAGATCGCCCGCGAGTTCCTGCGTGCACAGTACGCCGGCGGCCGTCACCAGATCCGTGTCGACATGCTCAACAAGATGGCCTAACGAGAGCCACCGAGAACTCGAACTTCTACCTCAACTTGTGAATTCAGACGAAAGGACGTTCTGATGAAGAAGACCATCGCAATCGGTTGCGACCATATCGTTACGGACGAGAAGATCTATCTGGCCGACCGCTTGGAGCAGGCTGGCTACAAGGTGCTCGACTGCGGCACCTACAGCCACACCCGTACGCACTATCCCATCTACGGTAAGGCCGTGGGCGAGGCCGTTGCCAGCGGCAAGGCCGACTTTGGCGTGGCCCTGTGCGGCACCGGCATCGGCATCACCAACGCCGTCAACAAGGTTCCCGGCGCCCGCTGCGCCCTGGTCCGCGACATGACCTCTGCCCTGTATGCCCGTCGCGAGCTCAACGCCAACATCGTGGGCTTTGGCGGCAAGATCACCGGCGAGTTCCTGATGGCCGATATCATGCTTGCCTTCCTTGAGGAGCCCTACGAGAAGACTCCCGAGCACGATGCCCTGATCGCCAAGATCGATGCCTGCAATAAGGCCGACGTCGAGGCTCAGGCTGACCCGCACTTCTTTGACGAGTTCCTGGAGAAGTGGGACCGCGGCGAGTATCACGACTAAGGAGGTTGCGCGGTTTTACCAAACCGCGTAACGGGTCGACGCTGCGCGACGCTCGCTGACGTTGAGGGTGCCTGTGGGGTTACCACTGTTGTTGCGAAGCGTTCTGGTACGGCAAGTTGCTCCGATAACACGTTTGCTTGCTGAGCTTGTGGGCTTCGTTTTGGCGGGACCCGGTATTCTGCAGCTTTTCAATTGACGGCTCGCGTTTCTGTGAGGGGGCGCGGGCCGGTTTTCTATCAGCCCTATTGACTTGGCGGGCTGTCGTAAGAAAGGGAAGGCTCCTATGGAGTTTGTTCTTGATAACGGTTCTATTCGTGTGGCACTGAGCACGGCTGGCGGATCGTTCACTTCGATTAAAGCCAACGGTCGCGAGTACCTGTGGCAGGGCGACCCGGCGGTCTGGTCGGGCCAGGCACCCATTTGCTTCCCGATCTGCGGCGGCCTTCGTGACGGTCACGCAATGACCATGGGCGGCCGCGAGGTAAAGCTCGCCCGCCACGGTTTTGCGCGCAAGCAGGAGTGGAAGCTCGAGGAACAGAGCGACAACATGGTTGCGCTGAGCCTAGGCTCTGCCGACCATGCCGAGTTGCTCGAGCAGTACCCGTATCCGTTTAAGATCGTTGCTCGTTACACGATCGATTCGGAAAAGGTGAACGTGTCCTACGAGGTGACCAATGAGGGCACCGAGGACATGCCATTCTTTGTGGGCGGTCACCCCGGCTTTAAGTGCCCGCTCGACGAGGGTGAGTCCTATGACGACTATGAGCTCCGTTTTGAGCAGCGCGAGGCCGACGAGCTGTGTACTGCCGTTCCCTCGACGGGCCTGATTGATGTTGAGCATCGCAGCAAGAACCCGATGGTCGGCCACGACTTGCCGCTTACCCACGAACTCTTCGACTTCGCGGAGACCATCTTTGACGTGCTTGAGAGCCGCGTGGTTACGCTGACCAAGAAAACTGAGGACAAGGGCGTGCGCCTGACGTTCCCCGATATGCCGTACCTGATTGTGTGGAGCAAGCCCGAGGGCGACTTTGTGGCTGTTGAACCGTGGGGCGGCCTGTCCACCTGCTCCGACGAGGACGATATTCTGGAGCACAAGCGTGGCTGCCTGGTGGCCAAGCCGGGAGAGACCGTCACTCGCGGCTTTGAGATTGAGATCCTTTAACGAGTTATCGTATGTTTGGGGCGGGTTATGCCGCCCCGGAACAGGAGTTCAACATGATTCTGACCGTTACCATGAACCCGTCGATTGATACGCGCTATCAGCTCGACAAGCTGATCATCGACGATGTTAACCGTGTTACGCCCGAAAAGACCGCTGGCGGCAAGGGCCTCAACGTGAGCCGCGTGCTGCTGCAGTTGGGCGACGACGTGCTCGCGACCGGTCTGCTCGGCGGCCACATGGGTGCCTATATGGCCGAGCTTATGGATGCCGACGGCGTCAAGAACGACTTTGTGCCCATCGCCGGTGAGACGCGCATTTGCCTGAATATTCTGCACGAGGGTAATCAGACCGAGCTGCTGGAGAGCGGCCCGCAGATCGCCCCGGCCGAGCTCGAGGCCTTTACGGCCAAGTTCGCCGAGCTTGCAGCGAAGGCGGACGTTGTGACGCTTTCGGGCTCGCTGCCGCGCGGCGTCGATGCCGGCTATTATGCCGAGCTCGTTAAGATCGCCGAAGAGGCGGGCGCCAAGGTGCTGCTCGACACCTCGGGTGCATCGCTGGAGGCCGCGCTGGAGTCCGACGCTAAGCCTGAGCTCGTAAAGCCCAACCTGACCGAGATTAACGGCCTGCTGGGTACGTCCTTTACGACCGATGATGTCGATGCCCTGCGCGAGGCGCTTGCCGCCGATGACCGCTTTGCCGGTATTCCCTGGGTTGTCGTTTCGATGGGCGCTGCCGGTTCGGTGGGCTTCCATGAGGGCCGCGCGTTCCGCGCCAAGACGCCCGCGATTGCGGCTGTGAACGCAACGGGTTCCGGTGACTCGACCATCGCCGGCTTTGCGCATGCCATTGCGGCTGGTGCCGACGACGTCACGGTGCTCAAGACCGCCAATACCTGCGGCAAGCTCAACGCCATGGATCCCAAGACCGGCCACCTGGTCATGGACCGCTGGGACGAGATCTACAACAACGTTGAAGTAACGGAGCTTTAGGGTTACGGCGTCGAGTTACGGCGTTTTACCAAACGCCGTAACCTGCCGACGCTGCGCGGGCCGCATTTGGACAATCTGACGTTCAACTTCAAGGGCGCGACCAGAAGGTCAGCGCCCTTTCGTTTCAAGACTTTAGTCTGCTGGCCGCGCAGCGGCCAGCTTTAAACCACCCGCTACG
>CALDWI010000033.1 GCA_937923795.1 uncultured Collinsella sp. | reverse complement strand
CCAGGCGGCCGAGCATGGCGAAGCCCATGGCAGGCAGGATGTTGGCGGCAACGCCAAAGCCAGCAAGGACAAAGGCGGGGATAAAGTCGAGCACGCCCTGGATAGCGTCAGCACCCAGATAGAACGACAGCGAGCACAGCAGGAACGCCATGATGATACCGGTGGCACCGATCAGGAAGTGCATCGCATAGACACCCTTAAGGTTGCCCTGGCCGGAGAAGACATCAGCGCGGTCAACCAGGATCGGCAGGGCGGCGTTGAGGATGTTCTTGATGGCAAGGCACAGCGTGGCGATGGGCATGGCAAGCGCAATGGCTGCCTCGGTGCTCTGGCCCAGCTGGATAGCGAAGGCGCAGGCGAGCACGCCGCCGATCGTCTCATCAGGCGGCACGTAGGCGCCGATGGAGATCGAGCCCATGAACAGCAGCTCCAGACTCGCACCGATCGCGAGGCCGGACTGCAGGTCCCCCAGCACCAGGCCCACGAGCGGGCACAGGACGATGGGGCGGAACGCGTAGAGCGTACCGAGCTGGCAGTCGAACTTACCAAATGCGGCGATAAGTCCGATGAGGATTGCTTGGGTAAGCATATATCCCCCTTTCCTAATAGGACACTACGAAGAGCTCAGACTCTTCGAAATTGAACGCCTAGAGCACGCTGGCGCAGTCAACCTTGGGGTCATCGGCCAGGGGTCGAATCTCGACCTCAACGCCACGATCCAGCATCTCGCGCACATCGGCTTCCTCGGCCGCGGTCAGGAAGATCTGACGAGAGACCTGACGAGCATCGGGACGCTTCTCGTCCTTGGGCTTGGTGTTGCCCAGGTTGACCGACTTGATCTGCGGGCAGCCCTCAACAAGCTGCTTTGCCTCAGCAATAGTGGCGACACAGATGATCATCTTGTACTTGTCAGTCACGCCCGAGTTGATAGCTTCGATTGCATGCTCCATATCTTTGATGACGAGCTTGCAGCCGGCAGGCTTGCCCATCTTGAGCGTCGTCTTCCACACCGGGTCGTTAGCGACCTTATCGCCCACGCAGAAGATGCAGTTGGAGCCAAGGCCCTGAACCCAGGAAACTGCAACCTGGCCATGAAGCAGGCGATGGTCAACGCGAAGTAGCTGAATCATAATGTGACCCCCCAAAGGTCTTGTGCCGTCTTACGGCGTGTCAGTAGGTGCTGCGGATTAGAACTCTTCTTCCTCGTCGTCATCGACCAAAAGATCGTTGACAAACTTCACGCGCGTATCGTCCGCAGCGACGATGGCGCGAATCGTCTCCTCAACCGGCGCCGACTCGTCAGAGAACAGCAGCTGGATGAGGAGAGGAAGGTTCATGTTGGTAACGAGGTACGTGCGGGGACGCGTCTGGACGATCTTGGTGAACTCGTTGTTGACGCTGCCGCCAAAGAGGTCGGTGCAGACAACGACATCATCGTCAGCAGACATGCCTGCCAGCAGTTTTTGGGCCTCCTCGGCCACGTCCATGCGGCCATCGACGAACATCGAAAGATCGTGGACGTTGTCGCGAGCGCCCGAGAGCAGTTCGACGCTCTCCTTGATGCCGGTAGCGAAGTGCGCATGGCTGGCGATGATGTACTGTCTCATTCTGTGTTCCTCTCAATAGCCCGGCACGTTCCCGCACCCGTTTTCTTTAGTAGTCGAACTGGTGATAGTAGCGACGATACTTGAGGTTGTGCTTGGTGACCGTCTCGTAGTAGCGAGCCAGGCGGTCGGTCACAAGCACCGTCAAAATCCACGGGGAGACGATGACGCGGAACTCGTCGTCAAGGCCGGGGATCGCGAACTCGGCGGTGTCGATGATGTTGATGTCGGTGTCGCCGGTCACGCCGCGGGTCAGGAAGGCGCGGACGCGCTCGTCGAGCTTGCGGTTCTCGTCCTCGCCCATGAACAGGAACACGGGGACGCCGGGCTCCACGAGCTCGAGCGTGCCGTGGAAGAAGTCGGCCGAGGTGATGTAGCGGGTGCGCTTCCACTGCATCTCCTCCAGGATGCACATCGAGAACAGGATGGTCTCGCCCCACAGGGCGCCGGAGCCGATGAACATGGTGTAGGGGGCCAGGGCGTACTTCTTGGCGAGCTCCTCGGCGCGCGGCTCGAAGCGCTTGCGGATGTCGAGCATGTCCTTCCAGATGTCCTTGGTCTGCTCGATAAACAGATCAAACTTGGGGAAGCAGCCACGGCGGTTGAGCAGGCGCAGGCCGAAGCAGTCGGCGAGGTAGTAGCCCTTCTCGCAGCCGCCCGAACCATGGTCAGAAGCCATGGCGACGCAGTTCTCGGCACCCACAGCCTGGCCGATGGGGCCCTCGGGCTTGGTCATGGCGTAGACGCGCACGCCCATGTCCTTCATCTTCTTGACGGCCTCGAGGACCTCGGGGGTGGTGCCGGACTCGGAGGCGGTGAGCACGACGGACTTCTCGGTCATGCGCTTGTGGCCCATGGCGTTCCACTCGGCGGCGTGGATCAGGTAGACCTCGAGGTCGCGGTCGCCGAACTTGTTCATGAGGTACTCGAGCTGCATGAGCTCGTCCCAGGTGCCGCCGACGCCCATCAGGAACACGGCGTCGTAGCCCTCGTCGGCGACCTTGTCGGCGAGCGCGGTCATCTTCTTGCCGGTCTCGTAGAGCGCCTTGCCGTCCTCGAGGTAGCCCTCCTGGTCGAAATGCATGATCTCGATCTTCTCGGTTTCCTTCATTTGTCTCTCCTTTCTGGGGTTGTTTCCACATCCCCCATGCCAACGGGCATCAAAACCCGCTTACATTCCGTAACACTCGGCCGCTTTGGCCTTAAGCGCATTGACTGACTCTTCGTAGCCCTCTGCCTTGACCTCCATTTGCTTGGAGACGGCATCGAGATACGGGTGCACGTCCCATGACTTCAGACGCTCGGCGATCATTGCCGCAATCGTCTGGAAGAACACAAGATTGGGAATTGCGCTGAGCAGCGGAGCCACCTGAGGCACCGCAACCTCGTGAGCCCTACCCCTGGGATGGGCCGTGAGCAGCACCGTTTTTGTCGTAACGTTCGATAGCGCATCGGCGATATTCGCAAGACGCTCCGACCCCTGCGGATCGTCAACGATAAACACCAAATAGCCCGGAACGATCTGCATCTCGGGACCGTGAACGAACTCCTCGCCCTCGTGATGCATGGCAGGAATCTTGATGGTCTCGCTCAGCTTGAGCGCCGCCTCCTCGGCAACGCCGTAGTTGGGGCCGTTGCCGACGACCATGGCGGGCATGTGCTCAGAAAGCTCGAGCATGTGGTCTTGGACATATTCCTCGGCGGTCTTGCACATCACGGCATTGGCCTGGATAGCTTCGCGCAGGTCGTCAAGACGCTGGGCAACGCCTTTGGCGTCAACCGTTCCGCGCGCCTGACCGCCGTAAATACCAAAGAGCACCAGATACTCAACGAGAACCTCGACGCCCAGAGTTACAAAGTCCACCGACTCGACGCCCACACCGTAGTCAAGAACGATGTCAGCGTGTTCCTTGATGGGTGCCTCGACGTTTGCCGTGAGCGCAACTGCAGCCATATCGTGTGCGCGCATGTAATCGAGCGCCGCAATCGTATTGGTCGAATAGCCACTCTGCGAGACGGCGATGTTGAGCGCATGCTGCGGATAGGTGTGTTCAAAATCGACGAAGGCCTCGGGCGTCACAACGGACACCTGCATCTGCAGCGCATCTTGCAGGTAATCGCGGGCGCAATCGGCGGCATGGCGCGACGAACCCGAAGCAACGATGCGCAGTGCGTTAAAAGAACCGGACTGGAAAATATCAACGAGCTGCGCTACCAGCTCAGACGAACGCTCGAGGTTCTCCCCCATACGCACATGGGCAAGCTGAACGTAATCGAGCATCTTCATCGTCTCACCTCGTTACAAATCATTAGTATTTGATACCAATCACAGTTACAGGTTACGGCTTTTTGATACCTCTCTGTCGATTAATTTATCCCCTTCGGCGAACGGTCGATTTTGGGCCCTGTAAGGTTGTATATACAGCTGACCCAACGATCAAAACTAGTTAGTTTCCCAGGCGTTATTCACAAAACACCAGCTAGTACGTATAGGTATATCCACCCGTATCACCGCGGTTAAACGATTTGACGTACTCGATCGCTTGGCCGCCCGCATCGAAGCTTACGCACTCCAGCGTCAAGGCAAGATCGCCCTGCTCCAGTCCAAGCAGGCCGGCATCTCGCGCGCCCAGCGCTTCGATATCGAGCTTTTCCTGTGCCATAACTGGCTTTCGGCCCAGCATCTCATAGGTCTCGTACAAACTGAAGACCGACACGTCAATATCTTCGATGGTTGGAAACAGCAGGCACGGGATGAACGCCATCTCAATCGATACAGGGTCGCCGTTGACGCAGTTCAAACGCCGAATCGAATACAGCAAATCATCCTCGGCGATGCCAAACAGGTCGGCGTAGTATGGCCCCGCATAACGCTTGGAACGCGCGAGAATACGGACGGACGGCTCGCCGCCCGAAGCACGGACCGATTCACGGAAACCGCCCGTGCGTTCAAAAAAAGCAGGTACTTTCTGCGCCACAAAGGCACCTTTTCCCCGAACACGGCGAATCTGCCCGCGCCGAACCAGCTCATCGACAGCGCTTCGGATGGTCAAGCGTGTCGTACCAAATTCCTCGGCGAGGTCTTTTTCGGACGGAATCATGGAACCCGTGGGATATATACCGCGCTCGATACGCTCCTCGATGCGGCGTCGAATGCGCATATAGACCGGGGTGGCATCTACTGTTTCAGCCATTGTTCACCTGCCACGCTCCTCATGCCGTTCTCTTCGCCGTTATCGGCAAAGCGGAGCTTTGTGGGCAAAATCACCGATTTGCAATGCTCCACAAAACGCATGTCCTTATCCAATTCGATCGTGCTCTCATAGAACACCGGCGTTCCCTCTTCTTGCTGGAGCAGCTCGGCCTCTTCGGCGTTCAAACGCGAGATGGAGATATGCTCACGTCCATGCTCAACACGCACGCCACCTTCTTTGAGCAAGACATCGTAAAGGCTCTCGCACTCAAAATCGTGCTCGATAAGCGATGGGCACAGGGACAGGTTAACGTGAGCCGTCTCGATTGACGCCGGCTCGCCCTCAATAAGTCGAACGCGCTGCATGCGAAGCAAAGGAGCGCCTACAGACACCCCAAGCTTGTCGGCAAGTGCCTCATCCGCCTCGATGGTCCCGGTGGAAACCAGACGAGAAGAGGGGTGCAGGCCGGCAGTCCGCACAGCATCGGAGAAGTTATACGTTTCCTGGAAGATGTTCAGCGGCTTGGGAGGGCACACATACGTACCCGATCCGCGACGGCTCTCGAGCGTTCCACACGAGATGAGCCGCGTGATACCGGCGCGCAACGCCGTGCGCGAAACGCCGATCTCTTCGCACAGCACGCGCTCGGCCGGCAGGCGATCGCCGCCGGCAAGCTGGTGGTGCTGGATATACCAAAGAATTCCCTCAACAGCACGATCTTTGGGGGGAATTGCATAAGATTCGCCTGCCATTACACAGACTCCTCATTCAGAAACGTATGCCGCCAAAATTAGACCAGCCCTCCCATGGCATCAAATTCGGCCTTGATCTTCTCGGCAACATTCCGATACGACTTATATAGACTTGAATCGCGTTTGACTTCGTCGGTCATAACGGGAATCTCTAATTTGGAAACCTCGTCTTTTCCCGTCTGAACCGCCACAACAACGCCCATACCAAGACACATATTACGCTTGGCAGCGTTTATTTTCGCCGCCTTGGCAGGATTTGCCAGGATACGCTGGGCAAATTCCTGTTTTGAGACCACTTCCTCGGCCTCCGGATCGCCCGCCTCGGCCACTTCGCACTGCAACACGTCCGCATAGTCAAAAATCTTCGGCTCGCCGCCGCGCTGATGCACGGCCCACTTGCGACGCGTGGCATCCTGGTAGATAGCCGGCAAAAACGTAAACCGCGGCGGGTCCAAAATCGTATCCGTGATGGTAAACACATCGGGATCAAAGGCATCCTGCGGGTTTTTCTTCTTGAACAGCCCCATATCAGCCTCCCGTACTAGCATTAAACAACTCAAGCCGAATATAGCACCAATTTCAAGCTCATGCTTTAGTAGATCGGTGCGCGGCGTCTATGGCTCGCCCAGCGGAAGAGCTTACGGACGAGGGCCGGGGTGCCTGCTTTGTTTTGAGAGGTGGGCTTCGCGAACTTCTCAAAACAAAGCAGGCGCCCCGGCCCCGCCGGCAAATAGCGGACGCTCCGCATGCAATCTATGCAAACAAACAAGTGCGCTTAGCTATATTCGGTAAGGTTAAGCACGCTGCCCTTCACGATAAGCGCCGGCTCCAGAACGACCTCTTCGGCACGTCTACCGCCCCTACCGGCAAGACGCTTGGACATGCAGCCAAAAGCATGCTCCGCGAGAACACCAGGATCCTGCTCAATCGCGGTCAGTGCCGGCTCAAAGAGAACGTCGGCCGCCGAGTTGTCATAGCTTACGACCGAGATATCGCCCGGGATGCTCTTCCCCATCTCGTGCAAGCGCTTGAGCAAACCGAGGGCAATGTTGTCCGAGCTTGCGAACACGGCGGTGGCATCGGTTGCAAGCACAGCCTCCGAGGCCTCATAGGCACTCGGGATGTAATATTCGCTCTCAAACTCCAGGCGCGCGTCGATGGGCAGCCCCACCTCGCGCAGCGCGCGTTCGTAACCGGCGAGTCGTTTGCGACCCGTATTGGAGCGACGCGCGTTAACCAGACAGGCGATGCGACGGTGGCCTTGCTCGATCAGATAGCGGGTGGCCATGTAGCCACCCATCTCGTGGTCGAACATCACCTTGTCGCACTCGAGGCCCTCAATGGCGCGGTCGACCATCACGGCAGGGATAGGCAGATGGCTCACTTCCTCGCGCAGGGCGCGATCGTCGGAGAACTCGTCGCCCACGACCAGGAACACACCATCGACGCCGCGCGTCACCAGCTGGCGTAGCAGTTCCAGATCGTCATCGGCGCTTCCACCCGAGCTGGTAATAAAGAGTGCATAGCCGTCCTCGCGACAGCGCTTTTCCAAGCTGCCGGCGAGCGAGGCAAAAAAGCGGCTCTCGATATTGGGAACGATAAGGCCCAGCGTACGCGACTCGCGCATGACCAGACTGCGCGCGATCTGGTTAGGAACATAGTGGTTGCGCGCCGCAACCTCCTTGATGAGCTTGCGGTTTTCTTCCGAGATGCGACAGGGCCGATTATTGAGTACAAGCGAAACCGACGAAGGGGAAAGCCCCACCTCCTGGGCGATCTGCTTGAGGGTGACTTTGTTGGCCATCTCGCTCCTTCCGGGTTTACGCGCAATCTCTTGAAAGTATAGCGACTGCCCATCTACCTCGGTGATAAACACTTTACCAATCCGGTGGACGGCTGTTTTATCGCCGCCAGCGCACCAAATCCGTCCAGGTGGGGTATATTGCAATCGATTGATGTCAACAACCACCAAAAGGCGGATATTCGCATGCACGAGAACGACTTTTTTAACGAGGACCTGCTCTGCGCGCTCGCTGGCGTTGCCGGCGAGGACAACGTACTCATGAGCGAGCCCATGCGCGAGCACACCACGTTTAAGATCGGCGGCCCGGCCGATGTCTTTGTCACACCCGACACCGAGCAGGGCCTCGTCGCCACGCTCGATACCTGCTATCGCTGCGATCTGCCGCTTACCATCGTGGGCAACGGCTCCGACTTGCTCGTTGGCGACAAGGGCATCCGTGGTGTCGTCGTGGCGCTGGGCGAAGGCCTCTCCGACATCACCGTCGATGGCACGCACGTCACGGCGGCAGCCGGCGCCTTGCTTTCCGATGTCGCCGCGGCAGCAGCCGAGGCCGACCTCACCGGCATGGAGCCCATCTCGGGTATCCCTGGATCGGTCGGCGGCGCCTGCTACATGAACGCCGGTGCCTACGGTGCCTGCATGGCCGATGTGCTGGAATCTGTACGCGTCTACAAGCCCGCTCGCATGCTCGACGACGGCACCCGCGGCAGTGGCAATATCATCGAGTTCGATGTCGACGAGCTCAACCTGGGTTATCGCAAGAGCCGCATCGCCGACGACGGCTTCATCGTGCTTTCGGCCACCTTCAATCTCGCCCCGGGCAACGCCGCGATGATCAAGGCCGACATGGACGACTACCGTCAGCGCCGCGAGGACAAGCAGCCGCTCGACATGCCGAGCGCCGGCTCCACTTTCAAGCGCCCCGAGGGCCACTTTGCCGGCAAGCTCATCATGGACGCCGGTTTGCGCGGCCACGCGGTCGGCGGTGCCCAGGTGAGCGAAAAACACTGCGGCTTCATCGTCAACGCCGACCACGCCACCGCAGCCGACGTCGACGAACTCATCCGCCACATCCAAGCAACCGTCAAAGAGCAGTTCAACGTAGACCTAGAACCCGAAGTCCACCGAGTAGGCGAATTCCTCTAACAAAGAAGGCCCCGAAAGGGGCCTTCACTTTCTTTATATCAGACAACCAGTCCGGTGTGTCGCGCCCCGAACCCGAGAGGGCCGCGTGCCCGCCCGCAATATATTTGATTGATCGCGAGTTCCGCACGCAAAGAAGGCCACTTAATGTGGCCTTCGTCTTGCGCAGGACTGCCCGAGCAGGCAATCAAATATATTGCGGGCGGGCACGCGGCCCAGTCGGCTTTACGACAGCGCAATACCGCCGAGCCAGCCCCAGCGCACGCCAGAGCCAGTGCCGTAGAACCCAATGAACGAGTCAAGCGACCTCGACGTGATGGCGCCCTCGTTACTCATAACGATGCCGCCGCCAACGTAGATGCCCACGTGGCCATAGATCAGACCCGGCATGCCAGTACCGCTATGCGAGGAGTCGGCCACGATCATGCCCACCTGCAGCGCCGAACGATCGGAGCTATAGCACCATGCGTTAAACATATCGCACGCGTTACCGCCAAAGTAGCCAACGCCGGCGTTGCGGAAGACATTGGTGACCCACGCCGCGCACCAGTTCTGGCCAGGCGAGGGCGTGGAGTAGCACGCGTTGACGACGGCCTGCTGCTTGCCCGAACCGGCATTCTGTTGCGGAGTTCCGGGCGCATACGAACCGCCACCCGAACTTGAACCACCCGAGTAGGAATTGTTCTTGTTTGCGGCAGCCGCGGCAGCGGCAGCCTTCTTGGCAGCCTCCTCGGCCTGGGCGGCAGCAAGAATCTCGGAATCGCGCTGGGCCATGAGCTCCTTGACATCGTCGGAGAGGCCGTTCAGAACCGTCTGGACCTCCTGCTGCTTGGCCTGCATATCCCGCATCTGAGCAGTCTGCTGGTCCTTGAGCTTCTCCAAGTCGGCTTTTTGCGACTCGAGCTCGGACTTCTGTGTATCGAGCTCTTGCTGGATGGTCTGGATGTCCTCGATGGCGTCACGGTCGCTCTTGTTGATCTTCTCGACGTAATGTGCGTTGGCGACGAGCTCCTCAAACGAACCAGAAGCGAGCAGCAACGACAGGATATTGGTGCCACCCGACTTGTAGCTTGCCGCCACGCGATCGGAAAGCTCGTTACGCTTCTTCTTGAGCTCCGACTTCTTGGTGTCGATCTGCTCCTGGGTGTCGTCGATCTGACCCTGAACGCCCTCGATATCGTTGAGTGTCTGAGCGTTCTTGTTAGCGAGCGCCGCATACTCGTTAGCGATGCTATCAAGCTGGGCCTGGACCTCGTCGAGCTTGGCCTGGGCGGCATTCAGCTTGTCGGTGGTTTCCTGGCTGGCCTCGGCAGCATGGGCGCGGGCAGGCAGGCCAAAAAGAACTGCAGCAGAAGCGGCACCGAACAGGGCCTTGAGGGCGATGCGGCGCGAGAGCTCCTGAGTAAAGATGGAATCGCTGTTTGGTGACATATGTACTCCGTTACATGTTTTGTTTATATGTCGCTCAAGACATACATATTACCGTACATCCGACGCATCCCAACGATTTCCACGAACGGCAGAAAACCGCACGGCCGGCGGCATGCGCACAGCCTGGAACTACCATGAACCGTTATGCATTCCCGTCCTATGAGCACGTTATCATTGCTCTGCTCTTCATTGTGTCAAACAGTTGCACCGCACCTAGCTGCGCTATACTCCCCTCAAGAAGTGTTCCTGATTCGATAGGAGACTACATGTCCCAAGCACTCGACCCCAAAGACACCTGCGTCCTCGTTACCGGCGGTGCCGGCTTCATCGGTTCCCACACCGTCGTTCAGCTGCTCGAGGGCGGCTACCAGGTTGTCGTCGTCGATGACCTCTCCAACTCCAGCGCCGTCGCCATCGACCGCGTCAAAACCATTGTGGGCGACGAGGCCGCCAAGAACCTCACTTTCTACGAGGCCAACGTACTCGACCGCGATGCAATGAACAAGATCTTCGATACCCACCAGATCGACCGCGTCATCCACTTCGCCGGCTTTAAGGCCGTCGGCGAATCGGTGAGCAAGCCCGTCGAGTACTACCACAACAACATCGAGAACACCCTGGTGCTCATTGACGTCATGCGCAACCATGGCTGCAAGTCCATCATCTTCTCGAGCTCCTCGACCGTCTACGGCGATCCGGACAATCCGCCTGTCACCGAGGAAGATCCCAAGAAGCCCGCGACCAACCCCTACGGTTGGACCAAGTGGATGATTGAGCAGATCCTCATGGATGTCCACACCGCCGACCCCGAGTGGGACGTCGTGCTGCTCCGTTACTTCAACCCCATCGGTGCCCATCCGTCAGGCCTGATCGGCGAGGACCCCAAGGGCATCCCCAACAACCTGGTTCCCTATGTCGCCCAGGTCGCCGTGGGCAAGCTCGAGGCCGTTCAGGTCTTTGGCAACGACTACCCCACCCCCGACGGCACCGGCGTGCGCGACTACATCCACGTGTGCGACCTGGCATCTGGTCACGTTGCCGCCCTCAACTGGATGAACGGCAAAACCGGCGTCGAGATCTTTAACCTGGGCACCGGCACCGGCACCTCGGTGCTCGAGGTCGTCGCCGCCTTCTCCAAGGCCTGCGGCAAGGAGCTGCCCTACGTGATCCGCGAGCGCCGCGCCGGCGACATCGCCGCCAACTGGTGCGATGCCTCCAAGGCCGAGCGCATGATGGGCTGGAAGGCCCAGTACGACATCGCGGACATGTGCCGCGATAGTTGGAACTGGCAGAGCCATAACCCCAACGGCTTCGCCGACGCCGAGTAGCAAAAACTTACATACCGCTCTTGCCCCGATCTCACGTTGTGAGGTCGGGGCTTTTTCATGGCATGTAGCCATTTGCCGAAAATCGACCAACTTTTTTATCTTGCCTGTACATGTTTAAACAACATGTTTTACAATAGGCGTGTCGAATCAGAACACCGGAGGCGGACTGCACACCCATCGGCAGGCCGACCCCACAACAAGAAGGTTGGTGAGCGCATTCATGGAGCGTGCAAGCGGCGTCCTCATGCCCGTCTCATCTCTGCCCGGACCATACGGAATCGGCGGCTTTGGCTGGAATGCCTACGACTTCGTCGATTTCCTCGCCTCGTGCAAACAACATTATTGGCAGATTCTGCCCCTTACGACGACCAGCTATGGCGATTCGCCCTATCAGTCGTTCTCGGCCCGCGCAGGCAACCCCAACTTTATCGACTTTGCCGAGCTTATCGAGGCCGGCTATCTGGAGCAGCGCGATATCGATGGTGTGTATCTGGGATCCGACCCCAGCAATGTCGACTACGGTGCCATCTTTGGCGGCCGCCGTCAGATTCTCGACCGAGCCGCTGAACGCTTTGCTGCCGACAAGCCGGCCGATTTCGATGACTTTATCCAGGCCAACGAGGACTGGCTCATCCCCTACTGCGAGTTCATGACCGTCAAAGAGGAGTGCGGTCTCAAGGCCTTTTGGGAGTGGCCCGCGGAGCTCCGCACCCGCGGCGAGGCATCCAGCAAGATCTGCGCCGCCCATCCCGAGCGCATGCTCTACCACCAGATGACGCAGTACTTCTTCGATCGCCAGTGGAGCCGCCTCAAGGCCTATGCCAACGAGCGCGACATTCTCATCATCGGAGATTTGCCCATCTATGTCTCGCGTGATTCCGTCGAGATGTGGGCGACACCTGAGCTCTTTAAGATCGACGCCGCCGGCAATCCCGTGAGCGTCGCGGGAACGCCGCCCGATCAGTTCTCGGCCACCGGCCAGTACTGGGGCAACCCCATCTACGACTGGGACGCCATGGAGTCCGACGGTTTCTCCTGGTGGGAAGGCCGCATTCGCGCCGCACTCGATATGTACGACGTCATCCGCCTGGATCACTTCCGCGGCTTCGAAGCCTATTGGGAGGTGCCGTTCTCCTCGCCCGATTCGTCCTACGGTTCGTGGACGCAGGGTCCCGGCCTCAAGTTCTTCAAGACACTCGAGGAAAAGCTCGGCACGCTGCCCATCATCGCCGAGGACCTGGGCTTCCTCACCCCCGGCGTCATCGACATGCGCGACAACTCGGGCTTTCCCGGCATGAAGATCCTGCAGTTTGCCTTTGAGGGCACCAACTCGTACTACCTGCCGCATAACTACATCGTCAACACCGTCGCCTATGTGGGCACCCACGACAACGAAACGGCGCGCGGTTGGTTTGAGGGAACGGCCACCCCGCGTCAGCGCGAGCAGGCAGCCCTGTACACCCATCAGCAGGCTGGCGAACCCATGGCAGATGCACTCAATCGCACCATCGCCGCCAGCGTGAGCGACACGTGCATCTACACCATGCAGGACCTGCTCAACTTGGGCAACGAGGCGCGCATCAACACCCCTGCCACGCTGGGCGGCAACTGGACCTGGCGCATGCTCGACGGCGCCATCACCCGCGAGCTCGAGCACAAACTCACCGACTGGACCGAGACCTACTTCCGCATCCCGTCGGAAGCCGAAATCGAGCTTCCTCAATAGGAGCCACCGCGCCCGACCTCACCCCACCGTGCGGACGCGACCGCTTTTCCCGCGCGAGGCCACCCCAATCCCCTCGCGCGGGCTTCTTTTGAATTTCTGACATGTCGTCAACTCACCACAGGAGGAAACATGCCCCGTATCGATCTTGCGGATCTTGCCGAGCAGTCCTTTGGAACTTCGCTCGAGCAACTCGATGACCGCCACATTTACAAACTGCTGGTCAAGCTCGTACAGGAGCGCTCCGCCGCCTGCCCGCTCAACAATGGCAAGAAAAAGCTCTATTACATCTCTGCTGAGTTTTTGATTGGCAAACTGCTGATCAACAACATGATCGACCTTGGCATCTATGCCGAGGTCAAAGACCAGCTCACCGCTGCCGGCCACGACCTCAACAAGATTGAGGAATTTGAGGTCGAACCGTCGCTGGGCAACGGCGGCCTGGGTCGCCTGGCCGCGTGCTTCTTGGATTCCATTGCCACGCTGGGCCTTACCGGCGACGGTGTGGGCCTCAATTACCATTACGGCCTGTTCCGTCAGCGCTTTGTCGACAATCAGCAGAAGGCCGTCCCCGACGAATGGCTTGGCGAGCAGGACATCCTGATCGATGACGACCGTTCCTACACCGTCGAGTTTGGCGATTTTGCCGTCACCTCCAAGCTCGTCAACATCGATGTGCCCGGTTACGGCCAGCCCACCAAGAACCGCCTGCGTCTGTTTGACCTGGCAAGTGTCGACGACGGCCTGGTCCCCGGCAGCTCCATCGACTTCGATAAGACGAAGATCGCCAAGAACCTCACCTTGTTCCTCTATCCGGATGATTCCGACGAGCAGGGCCGCCTGCTTCGTGTCTACCAGGAGTACTTCATGGTGAGCAACGCCGCCCAACTCCTGATCGACGAGGCCGTCGAGCGCGGCAGCAACCTGCACGATCTGGCCGACTACGCCGTGGTCCAGATCAACGACACGCACCCCACCATGGTCATTCCCGAGCTCATCCGCCTGCTCACCACCGAGCACGACATCGAGTTTGACGAGGCCGTTACCATCGTGCGCTCCATGGTCGCCTACACCAACCATACGATCCTTGCCGAGGCACTCGAGAAGTGGCCGCTCGCCAGCCTGCAGAAGGTCTCGCCTGCCATCGCCGACATCATCGTCAAGCTCGACGAGGTTGCCAAGGCCGAGCACGATGATCCGCGCGTCGCCATCATCGACGAGCACGACACCGTCCACATGGCTCACATGGACATCCACTTTGGCTTCTCCATCAACGGCGTCGCCGCGCTCCACACCAAGATTCTGGAGGACACCGAGCTTCACCCGTTCTACGAGATCTATCCCGAGAAGTTCTCCAACAAGACCAACGGCATCACCTTCCGCCGTTGGATCCACGGCGCCAACCCCGCGCTCGCCAGCCTGCTCGACGATGTAATCGGCACCGATTGGCGCAGCACCGGCGACCTGAGCAAGCTCGCCGAATTCGCTAACGACAAGGATGTTCTTGAGCGCCTGGCCGCCACCAAGGCCGAGGCCAAGACCATCATGCGCCAGTTCATGGCGCTCGAGCAGGGTGTGACCATTCCCTCCAACGCCATCATCGATGTTCAGGTCAAGCGTATCCACGAGTACAAGCGCCAGCAGATGCTCGCGCTCTACATCATCTGGAAGTATCTCGACATCAAGAACGGCAATAGACCTAAGCATCCCGTCACCATCATCTTTGGCGGCAAGGCAGCACCTGCCTACACCATCGCCCAGGACATCATCCATCTGATCCTGACACTGTCGCAGTGGATCGCAAACGATCCCGATGTGGCCCCCTACCTGCAGGTTGTCATGATCGAGAACTACAACGTCACTGCTGCCGAGCGCGTGATCCCCGCCGCCGATATCTCCGAGCAGATCAGCCTGGCCTCCAAGGAGGCGAGCGGCACTTCCAACATGAAGTTCATGCTCAACGGTGCTTTAACCCTGTGCACGCTTGACGGTGCCAATGTCGAGATCGCCGAACTCGTAGGTGACGAGAACATCTACACCTTTGGTGCCTCTTCCAAGCAGGTCGAGCAGCTCTACGCCGACGGCAGCTATAACGCCGGCGCACTCTACCGCAAGCCCGGTATCAAGCTGCTGGTGGACTTTATCACCAACCCCGCCTTTATGGCGACCGGCAATGCCGAGCGTCTGCAGCGCCTGCACGACGACATTAAGGGCAAGGACTGGTTTATGGCCCTGCTCGACATTGAGGAGTACATCCAGATCAAGGAGCGCGTGCTGGCCGACTACGAGGACCAGGACGCCTGGATGCGCAAGGCGCTCATCAACATCGCTAACGCCGGCACCTTCTCGTCCGACCGCACGATTTCCCAGTACAACGACGAGATTTGGCACCTGAGCTAATTTCGTTTTCTTTACCCATCCTCTTGAAAGCGGAGTCGCGGCAACGCGGCTCCGCTTTTTGTGCCGATACGCCGGTCTATGGTTTGTCTCGACCAAACAATCTCGATCTGTAACAGGTAACTGCCGAAAACAGTTCTTCGTGTTACAGATCGAGATGAAAGGACAGGCAGCTCGACGTTGTCTCAATCTGTAACATCTAGACCCAATTTGGCCCTCCTCCTGTTACAGATTGAGACAAACTGACAGACGAACGGTCCCAACACAAAGAAAGGCTCCCCTCTCGCCCAGTGGACGGGAGGGGAGCCTTATATGTGACCGCGGCAAAAGGATGGCAATACCGCAGTCGCCCAAAGGGAGGGTCCGGATGCACCGGGCCTAGATAAGGTTCTTGCCAGACACCTTATCGAAGAGATGGGTCGCGTTCTTCTCGAACTTGAACCAGATGGAGTCGCCCGCCTTGAGCGCACCCTTGGCCTCAAGGTCGACAACGGGAATGATCAGGACGAACTGGCCATCGGGAGCGGTCACGTGAACATGCTCGGTCGAACCCATGAGCTCGGTCACCTCGACGGTACCCTGGAGCGCACCCTCCTCGTCCTTGTCGGCAAGCAGAATCTGCTCGGGGCGCACGCCGGCCGTTATCTCCTTCACGTCGCCGCCGTCCCAGTTGAGAGCAAGCTGAGCGCAGGTCTCGGGGGCGAGCGCCACGTTCATATCCTCGGTCTTGACGGTGAAGCCGTTGCCCGAGCGCACCAGCTGGGCATCGAAGAAGTTCATCTGCGGCACACCGATAAAGCCGGCGACGAAGATGTTCGCGGGATGGTTGAAGACCTCCTGCGGGGTGGCAATCTGCTGGACGACGCCGTCCTTCATGACCACGATGCGATCGCCGAGGGTCATGGCCTCGGTCTGGTCGTGGGTGACGTAGATGAACGTGCCCTTGATCTCGTGGCGCAGCTTGATGAGCTCGGCACGCATCTGGTTACGCAGCTTGGCGTCCAGGTTGGACAGCGGCTCGTCCATCAGGAAGACCTTGGGGTCACGCACGATGGCGCGGCCGATAGCGACGCGCTGGCGCTGGCCGCCCGAAAGCGCCTTGGGCTTACGGTCGAGGTACTCGGTGATACCCAGGATCTCGGCAGCGGAGCGAACCTTGCGGTCGATCTCGTCTTTGGGGACCTTCTTGAGCTCGAGCGTAAACGCCATGTTCTCGTATACCGTCATGTTGGGGTACAGAGCGTAGCTCTGGAACACCATGGCGATGTCGCGGTCCTTGGGCGCCACATCGTTGACGCGCTTGCCATCGATGAGCACATCGCCCGAGGTGATGTCCTCCAGGCCGGCGACCATGCGCATCGTCGTGGACTTACCGCAGCCAGAGGGGCCAACGAGGACGATGAACTCCTGGTCGTGAACGGTGAGGTTGAAGTCCTCTACAGCGAGCACGCCGTCCTCGGTAACCTTGAGGTTGTGCTTCTTCTCCTCGGTCTTCTTCTTTTTGCCAAAGAAGCCCTTCTTTTTGGACTCGGTGTTGGGATACACCTTCTGAACATGTTTGAGAACGATCTCGGCCATGTCTTTACCTTTCGATATGCGGCGCCATGTTGAGGGCGCCGCAGAAACTTGCAAAACAGTTACGGCATCAGCCCTTGACGGCACCCGCCACCACGCCGTCGATGATGTACTTCTGGCAGAGGATGTACATGATGACGATGGGGATAACGACCATCATGATGCAGGCCATCATGGGCCCGAGCTCGACGTGGCCGTAGCCGCCGCGGAAGTACTGGATCAAGATAGGAATGGTCTTGTACTTGGTGGAGTCGAGGGTAAGGTAGGGCAGCAGATAGTCGTTCCAGACCCACATGGTCTCGAGAATGCCGACCGAAAGATAGGTGGGCTTCATGATGGGAAGGACGATCTTAAAGAACACCTGGACCGGGTTGCAGCCGTCAATCATGGCCGCCTCCTCGATCTCGAGCGGGATGTTCTTTACAAAACCGGCGAACATAAAGACCGCCAGGCCCGCGCCAAAGCCCAGATAGATAAAGCAGATGTTGAACGGCGTGTTGAAGCCGATGCGGTCCGCCAAATTGGACAGCGTGAACATGAGCATCTGGAACGGCACGACCATCGAGAACACGAACAGGTAATAGAAGAAGTTCGAGATCTTGCTGTTGACGCGCACCACGTACCAAGCGCACATGGAGCAGCACACCAGAATCAGCACGACCGACGTGACCGTGATGATGAGCGAGTACATAAATGCCGAGGCAAAGCCCTGCTCGTTAAGAGCGTGCAGGTAGTTTGCAAGGCCGTTGAACGTCTCGGGCGTGAGCAGATCGAACGCCGTGGTGGTGCTGATTGCGGTCGCTTTCTTAAAGGAATTGAGCGCAATCATGAACACGGGGTAGATCCACGCGAGCGACAGAATCGTAAAGAAGATCGAGAGCGCGCGGTTGATAACCTTATCGCGTTTCATTACTGCTGCACCTCCTTGGACCTCGTGGCCTTAAGCTGGATCATGGAGATGGCTACGACCAGGATGCAGAAGATGACTGCCTTGGCCTGGCCAATGCCCTGCCATGCAATGCCGGCACGCGAGTAGAACGTGTTGTAGATGTTCAGGGCGAGCATCTCGGTGGAGTGCGCGGGGGCACCACCGGTAAGGGCGAGGTTCTGGTCGAACAGCTTAAAGCCGTTGGTGATGGACAGAAACAGGCAGATGGTGATGGTCGGCATCAGGTTAGGGATCTTAACCTTCCAAAACGTCTGCCATGCCGTGGCGCCGTCGACCTTGGCGGCCTCGATGTAGTCGGACGGAATGGACTGCAGACCAGCGATGTAGATAATCATCATGTAGCCGACCTGCTGCCACAGGGTCAGGATGATAAGGCCCCAGAAGCCAGCAGCAGAGTTAAGGGCGATGAGCTGGGCGCCCACGTTGGAGAGCAGGCAGTTGATCAGAATCTGCCAAATGTAGCCCAGCACGATGCCGCCGATCAGGTTAGGCATAAAGAAGATCGTACGGAAGATGTTGGTGCCCTTGAGCGCCTTGCGGGTGAGCGCCTGCGCGATGGCGAGGGCAATCACGTTGATAAGCACCGTCGACAGGAAGGCAAACGCCACCGTAAAGAAGAACGACGTAGCAAACTGCGAATCGGACAGCGCGCGCACGTAATTCTTGATACCGACAAAATGCGTGTTGTTAATGGTAATAAACTGGCAGAACGAGAGATAGAAGCCCTGGATAAAAGGGATCACGAACCCGATCATAAACGCCAGGCACGTGGGCAGCATAAAGAGCGGCCACCAGCGCTTGAGTGCTTTGCCCATAAAAGGGTCCTTTCAATATGCAGGGGGCGGGCAAACCAACGTCTGCCCGCCCCCTGTCGCTAATCAGATAGCTTGGGCAGCAACTGCTTACTCGGAAGCGGCCTTCTCGGTCTTCCAGCCATCGACGAAGGCGTTCTTGACGCCGTCCCACTTGCTATTATCGGCAGCGTAGGCGATCAGAGCCTGCTTGAGGTTCTTCTTCCACTCCTCAGAGGGGATGTAGACGAAGTCCCAAGCAACGGTCTTCTTGCCGTCTTTGGCCATGGCAACGGCCTGCTGCGAGAAGACGTTGGTGGTTTCCTTGGCGCTCTTGAACGGAGCGGTCAGACCCATCTTGTCAGCGATGATGCTGGTGGCGGTGTCAGAAGTGACGCACCAATACATGAAGTCCTCGGTGGCCTTCTGGGCATCCTCGGAAGCCTGGGAGCTGACGCACCAGTAGTTCTCGCCGCCGGAGCACAGGCCCTGGTTCTCCTCGCCGTCGACACCGATGTAGATGGGCATCATGCCAATCTGATCGTCGGTCATGCCGGCCTTGGTGAGGTCAGCGTAGGCCCAAGAACCGTTCTGATAGAAGACGGCCTTGCCGGTTGCGAACTCGTTGGTGGCGTCGTCGCCGGTCTTGGAGGCAAGCTGCGAAGGATCGCAGGTGGAGTCGGTGATGTACAGGTCGAAGATCTGCTTGAAGTTGTCGAGATACTCGCCCTTAATCTCGTCGTCCTCCTGGTTGTGCTCCTTCTCGAACTCGTAGTAGAGCGGGAGGTTGGCGAGGTGGGTGGTGTAGCGCCAGCTGGAGGAGTCGTCCATGCCGGCGGAAGTGAAGGCACCCTCAACACCAAGCTCGTCCTTGCGGGCCTGGATGTCGTCGGCACAAGCCTTCAGCTTGTCGAAGGAGTTGATGTCCTCGGCCTTGTAGCCAGCCTTCTCGAGCAGCTGCTTGTTGTAGATGATGCCGTAGCTCTCCTGGACCCAGTCGATACCCAGATCCTTGCCATCGGACTGCAGAGCCAGGGAGTCGTCAATGAGCTCACCGCGGAGCTTGGTATCGGACAGGTCGGCGCAGTAATCCTTCCAGTTCTTAAGACCGGTGGGGCCGTTGACCTGGAACAGGGTCGGAGCGGAGCTCTTGGACATCTCGGACTTGAGCTTCTCCTCGTAGGTGTTGGAGGCGGCGGTCACGATCTTGACCTCGACGCCCTTCTCCTTCTTGTACGCCTTGGCGATCTCCTTCCACTCCTTGTCGACCTCGGGCTTGAATTGGAGGAAGTAGACCTCGGCAGCGTCACCAGAAGCAGAGGAGCCGGAGCCGGCAGAACCGCCGCAACCCACGAGACCCAGACCAAGAACCGCAGCCGCGGAACCAGCAAAGCCCAGGAACTGCCTTCTGCTCATTTCGTTCTTCATTACAATCCACCCTTTCACACCGTGGCGGCACCCTTTGCCGCCGCCTTCGGAGATTGGCTCGGGGACTTTGCCCCTTTTGCTGATTTGTACGATACGCTATTTGGCTAGTTGTTTGAACAAGTATTACTAGAGCGGTAGAAAAACTTCGGTGAACGGTAATTTCAACTTGATACTTGACAAGTTTTGTATAAACAATTATTTGTTATCGAATGCAGAGAAAACGCCCGGTCAAGCCGATGCATCGTCGGTTTGACCGGGCGTTTTCTCTTTGAGGGCACGGGTCTCGTCAGGCTGCGAGCTAGCCGACTATCGCTTGGAGTTGACACGGTAGTGGAAGATCTCAGGATGCGTGCGGGCATGCGTCACCTCAAACAAGATGCCATCCGAGGTGTACGACTGACTCTCCATGACGGCAACGCAGTTGTATTTGCCGAGGTCAAGATAGCTGCAATCCTCATCGTTGGCGAGCTCGACACTCACCGTACGGCGGCTCGCCATCACTTTGATGCCACGCTTGTGCTCCAGATAGTCATAGATAGATTCTGCCGCGATCTCGGGGGTCAGACCCTTGGCGATCGACGCCAAAAAGTAGCCATGGTCCACTTGGCGCGCACTGCCGTTGAGACTTCGGACACGTACCACGCGAATCAGCTCCTCGCCCACCTTAAAGCCCAGGCGACGAGAGAGTTGCTCAGTGCAGATCAAATGTTCAAAAGACTTAACGTCCGTCGATGCGACGGCATTGTTGCGCTTTGCAAATTCGCCAAACGACTCGACTTCCTCGAGTGCACCCAACATGTCGGTTTCGCCCTTAAGCCAAATAACGCGCACGCCCTTGCCGTGTATGGGCTGCACAAACATCCCGTCGGCCAGCATGCCCAAGGCGCGACGGACGGTATTGCGAGTACATCCGAACTCCGCGGTCAACTCAGCTTCGGTTGGCAGCATCTCCTGAAACGCATAGGTCCCATTAATGATGCGCGAGCGTATTTCTCGGTAGATTCCTTCGTATATCGCTTTTGGCATTGTTCCACCTCTAATTAATATGCTTGGCTAGGCACGATAGCATTTCTTTGGGTTGTTTAAACCGTCTATCGGCAAAGCACCGATTATTAACTGTCAACGGCGCCCGTGATACTCCAATCGATTCGAATCAAAACCATCAATGTGGCGAACGCTCACTCCCCTACAATTAACTCATTGTTTAAACGTTCCACCGCAGACACGGCGGGCTTATGGTCGAGAGGCAGAACATGCTGCAAAAAATCCAACGCTTTGGCGGAGCAATGTTCGCGCCCGCCATGCTGTTTTCCATATCGGGCCTTATGGTCGGCGTCTCCGCCCTCGCAACGTCTGCGGACATCGTCGGCGATCTCGCCGTATACGGAACCCCTTGGTACGTTTTCTGGACCATCATCCAGCGCGGCTCGTGGACGGTCTTTAAACGTCTCCCGCTCCTTTTTGCCGTAGCGTTGCCCATCGGTCTTGCCCAAAAGCAACCTGCACGCTGCTGCCTCGAGGCACTCGTGGCCTATTTTGCCTATTGCTTCTTTTTGAGCGAGATCATTAAGCTGAGCGGAGACAACCTTGGACTTAAGTACCCGTCATCTTTGACCCCCGCCAACGGTATCACCGTCATCGACGGCATCAAGACGCTCGACACCGGCATTATCGGCCCGCTGGCGGTATCGGCAACCGTCGTCGCCATCCATGACCGCTTCTACGATGCCAAGGTTCCCGATTGGCTCGGCACCTTCTCGGGTTCCTCGCTGGTCTACCTCATCAGCTTTTTTGCCGTGTTTGCCCTTGCCGCTATCTCGGCCGCCATCGTGCCCTTCGCATACGCTGTGACCGAAACGCTGCGCCACGCACTTGCGGGCGTCGGCCCCTTCGGCGTGGGCATCTTTGTGTTTTTGGAGCGAGCACTCGAGCCCATGGGGCTGCACCACCTGCTCTACATGCCCATCTATTACGACAATCTGGTCATTAACGACGGTATTTACGCCACGTGGACCAACCTGCTCCCCATTCTCTCCCATAGCACGCGCCCTTTAAATGAACTTGCACCCTGGGCAGGTTTTACCGCCACCGGCTGGGGCAAGCTCTTTGGCCTTCCCGCCATCGCGGCAGCATTCTATTTCACCGCCCAACCCGAACGCCGCGCCGGCCTTAAGGTCATCCTTTTGCCCGCCATCGTCGCCTCGGTGATCTGCGGCGTCACCGAGCCGCTCGAGTTTCTCTTTATGTTCACCTATCCCGGACTCTTTTTGCTCTATGCCGTCCTATCCTCCTGCCTTGCCATGACCATGAACCTCTTCGGTATCGTCGGCATCTTCTCGGGCGGTCTCATGGAAATGACGGCCTTCAACTTCATCCCACTCATGCGAATACATGCCGGCTCCTACCTTTTGGCGCTCGGTATCGGACTGATGTTTAGCGCTGTCTTTTTTCTGGTCTTCCGGGGCCTCATTCTGGCTTTCGACCTAAAAACCCCAGGCCGCGAAGATCGTATCGCCAGCGATGCGGTGCTCGCACATCTGACGGGAAAAAGCTCTGCCAAAGAAGGCGCGGCCCAAAACGACACCGACAACCAATCATCCCAAGATCATCTGCTTGCTGAGCAAGTCGTTGCGCTCTTGGGTGGCGTTAGCAATATTGTAGGAGCGACCAATTGCGCCACGCGGCTGCGCGTCGAGGTCGCAGACCCTTCCATTGTCGCAGACAACGCAGCCTTCGTCGCGGCGGGCGCCAAGGGTCTCATCGTCACCGGCAAAACGGCTCAGGTAATCATTGGCATCTCCGTTCCCCGTATCAAAGAGCACTTTGATCGAATCATGGGGCTCGAACCGGGCTTTGTCCCCGCCACTCCACCCTCCCCCACCGTTGGAATCGCAAAAAAGAACGGCGACATCTGCTTCTTCGACATCGACGGTACGCTCGCTTGGCAAGATCCCAAACTCGCCCAAGAGCTCCCCGAGGATGAGCGAGACCTCTCCCCTTATCCCAATGAAGCGGTCTCGCAAGCCATCCGTGATTTTGTTGCCAAGGGCAATATGGCGTTTATCTGCACAGGGCGCACGCTGAGCTGCATCCATCCAAAGCTGCTCGAGCTGCCCTGGACCGGCATCGTCTGCCTCGCGGGTGGCTATGTCGAACTTGAGGGACACGTGATTCGCGATTTGGCGATGACGCCCGGCATGCTGCAGCGCCTTGCTCCCATTCTTGAGCAATCGGACGAAGTGATTCGTTTTGAGGGACTCAACGGCGTCGTTCGCATGAGTGCTGATGCACCCGACGCCCCTGGATACGCCCGCACCGTGGGCGATGCAATTACGCAACTGCAACATTACAGCGCCTACAAGATCTTAATGTCCACGTCGCTTGCCAACTGCATCGCCCAGAATCAAGCGCTTGAGTCGCTGCTCTGCTTTAATGAGCTCGAGCTCGAAGTGACCGAGATTTCGCCTCGCGAATGTACCAAGCGCGAGGGTATCCAGTCCGTACTCGACGCTCTCGACCCCAACCATGGAACGGTGTATGGCATCGGTGATGCCAGCAATGACATCTCGCTGATGAATGCCGTCGACGTCGGCATCGCCATGGGCAATGCACCGGACTATCTCAAAAAGCGCGCGGACTACATCACCGATTCGGTCGATCACGACGGCGTTATCAAGGCGCTTGAACACTTTGGACTGGTCTAACTACGAAACTCGTCCGACATGCGCCGTTGCCTTAAATCCCCAAACCTGCCACGCAGGCAGGCACAATGTGGCAATATGTTGCCTGCGCACTACATCGATGTAACCTTCAGAAAGAATGCGAGAGCCCGTGTCCAGTCCGTTTACCAGCTTTTTAGCCCAGCACTTTGGCCAAATCAACGATTATCTGGCCACATTCTTTGACGGACAGGCGACCTCTGCCGATATCGAGCGTTACCTGTACGCACCACTTTCGGCATTTACGGCCAACGCCGGTAAACGCCACCGCCCGCTCATCTGCATGCTCGCTGCCGCCGCAGTGGGCGGCAGCTTCGAGAGCGCCCGCAGCGCCGCAGCGGCTATCGAGCACTTCCAGTCGGGCGCGCTGATCCACGACGACATCGCCGACAACGGACAGCTTCGTCGAGGCAAGCCCTGCATGCACCTTACCGAGGGCACGGGCCTTGCCATCAATTGTGGCGACCTGGCGCTCACCATGGTCACCAAGACGGTTCTCGACGACCCTACGCTGGAGTCCGACGTGAAGCTGCGCGTGCTCCACGAGCTTACCGAGATGATCGTCCGCACCATCGAGGGTCAAGCACTCGACCTGGGTTGGGTCCGCGACGGGCGCTTTGATATCTCGGTTGATGACTACCTGGACATGGCGACGCACAAGACCGCGTTTTACAGCGGAGCCACGCCGCTTGCCGCCGGAGCCATTATCGGCGGCGGCAACGATGAGCAAATCGAAGCGCTGCGCGCCTTTGGCCTGCACACGGGCCTTGCCTTTCAGATTCAGGACGACCTGCTCAACCTTGTCGGCACTAAGGAAGCCGCCAACAAGGACTTCCGCACCGACATCACCGAGGGCAAGCGCACGCTTGTCGCCGTACACGCCCTCTCTGATGAGCGCCACCACGGCGAGGTCGAGGCGATTCTTTCCTCAGGCACCGATAATCCCGCGCAGCTCGCACGCGCCGTGGAGATCTTCCAGGAGACCGGCTCCATCGACTACGCCCACACTTACGCGCTCGACCTGACCGCTAAGGCCAAAGCGGCCATCGAGAACGTTGAGCTTGATCCGCACGCACGCGAGCTGTTCCTCTCCATGGCAGATTTCTTTGTGGAGCGCCTTAACTAACGGGGGTTATAAAACCTGTCAGCAGCGTATTTAGGCACAACTTGCTACACTGTTGAGTGCATGTTTATGCATCCCTTTGCGTTGTCTATCCGACAGACGCTCAAATAGTACGAATGGTACGCCGAAAGGGGTTCGTTCATGGAACCTATTACAACGGGCATGCAAGGAGCAGCCGTCGAGGACGTGCAGTCTCGTCTCCTGCAGCTCGGCTACACGATTGATGCCGCCGAAGTCACCGACAAGTACTTTGGAGCCACCACTGAGCAGGCCGTCAGCACCTTCAGGCTCGACAGCGGCCTTGCTGCCGGTCATGCCGTCGATATCCCCTGTTGGAGCGCCCTTGTAGACGCTTCGTATAAGCTGGGCGACCGCACCCTCTATCTGCGCATGCCCAATTTCCATGGCGCCGATGTGCAGGCCCTGCAGCGCGCTCTCAACGTTTTGGGCTTTGCCTGTGGCGAAGACGACGGCTACTTTGGCCCGCATACCGAGGCCGCCCTGCAGCAGTTCCAGGAAAATGTCGGCCTGTTTGCCGACGGCATGGCCTTCCAGGACACCTACGCCTACATCAACCGCCTGCACCATGTGTGGGAGGGCAAGCCCTCGGTCACCGAAGCCGAGTCCCGCATCGGTTTTGCTCGCGCCGCCAACGTGCTCGAGCGCTTCCAGATTGCCGTTATCGGCGAGGACCCCATCGCACGCAGTGTTGCGTCGCGCATGTGGAATATCGCCACGGCAACGACCGACAACAGCGGCATGATGCTCTGCGACTCCGAGGTCCCAACCGACGTTGACCTGGTGCTCGAGATCGCAAGCGACGAGCTGCCCACCGACGCCGCACCGCGCGCCACGATTGCCCTCGCCGAGTGCCACAACCTGGCCCAGCGCATCCGCACTGCCAATGTCGCCGCACAGCAGAAGCCGGCACGCATTCGCATTGAGCTCACGGGCATGACGCGCTACAACGGCACCTTCACGGCCAGCGACGCGCAGACACTCGCCGTACGCCTGCTCGATGGCGTTTGCGATGCCCTCGCAGATTAGGTAAACTAAACGAGTTGCTTTTGGGCAACACCACACATTGGGACGTAGTTCAACGGTAGAACTCCGGTTTTTGGTGCCGGCTGTTGGGGGTTCGAATCCCTCCGTCCCAGCCATTAAAACTGAGCGCCCTGAGCCCATAACGGCCCAGGGCGCTTTTATG
>CALDWI010000032.1 GCA_937923795.1 uncultured Collinsella sp. | reverse complement strand
ACGAGGTCTACCTGCGCTACCCGCGCTCTCCCTTTGCCGACCAGTCCGGCGACGCCGGCTTCACCCGCACGCCGAGCGATGACGCGTGCGCCTACACCTGGGGACTCAGTCTGATCAAGCGCTCAAGCTCGGACGATAAACCGCTCGCGGGTGCCAAGCTGCGCATCATCGATGACCGCGGGCGCATCCTAACGACCGACGGCTCGTGGTCGACGGATGCCGCCGCGTGCGTCACCACGGGCGCGGACGGCCATGTGGAATTGAGCGGTGTGGACGCGGGTGTCTACACCGTCGAAGAGGTCGCGGCTCCCAAGGGATACACCGCCTTTGAGGGCAAGCGAACGGTAACGGTTACGTCCGAGGGATTGGACGTTAAACAGGTTGCAGCCGCGAAGCCCAAGGTGACCGTGTCGGCCGAAAGCCCTCTGCGGGTTGATACCGCTGATGCCGGGACGGGTTCGATTGAACTGTCGGTGCTCAACACTCCAAGCAAAGAAGCAAGTCGAGGCTTTATGCCCTCGACGGGAGATAGAACGTTGGTGCTGGTGGCGGCTTTGGCTGCCATCGGAGTGGCGGCTATTGTTGTCGCGCTCGTCATCAAGCGGGGAGGCGGTCGTCGTGAAAAATAATTGCCCCCCTGCTTAATGGCGTGCTGCCTCCGTAGCGAGTGACGCACAGGCCTACCGACCTGATGATCATTGGTTTTGAAAAAGTTACTAGAGAACCCTCCAAGAAAAGCGGGGCACCCGGTCGACATGACCGAGTGCCCCGCTTCGTTTGTTGGTGCAAAGTAACCTGGCACCTTTGTGGTGGTTGGTGGCTAAGCGGTGGGGAGTCCTGGCATGTTAGCCGGCTGCTGCGGCTTGAGGTGGGCGTTGCGCCAGATGATCTGGATAACGTAGCCGAGCATAAAGACAAAGGCTACGCCGCTGATGAAGTCACCTACGAGGGGAAGCCCCGTGAGGGCGCCTGCGATTACGCCGCCCACGGCTGCCATGGCGTAGCGGTTTTGGTTGTGTCCGACCATGCGGGAGATCGCGCACCCCGCAAAGGCACTCGACACCAACGCGATGCCAATAACACCGCACAAGAGGGCTCCGGCAAGCGACAGACCAGCGATAGAGATAATCAGCAGTAGGACGGCGGGGACGATAGCAATCGTGCTCAGAAGACCGCTCATCCACAGGGGCATGGGGCGCTGGTGGAGCATGCCGGCGGCGCTGGCGGTCGCGCGCGGAAAGACGAGCTCGAGCAGCAGAGCGACAAAGCAGGTCGAGAGTGCCGCGGCGACGATACCGCCGATGACATCGTTAACGGTGGAAGTATCCTCGTTCTCGGTGCGGTCGATCTTGAGCGCGCCTACCTCGGCTCCTGCGGCACGCTCGGGGTCCTCGGAGACGTGCGCGTTCACGGTGCCGGTGATGTGGGCGTTCTTGCCCAGGATGAGCTTGTCGGCCCAAACCTCGACATCGCCCTCGACGGTGCCATCGATGGTCACCGTATCGCCCGCAAGCGCTGCCGACTTGGTAGAGCCGCGCAGGGCAACCGTCTCGCCTATCGCGTAAAAACAGTTGGCGGTGCTGTCGGAATTGAGCACAACGTGCTGACCGACGACCGTGACGCTGCCATCAACCGTGGTCTTGGCGATATCGATAGTGCGTGCCGCCAAGCGGACGGCGCCGCCCACCGTGCAGTCGCGGATAGAGAGGGTATCGCCCGCGGCGATGATATCGCGGTCAATGGACGCATCGTCCAAGTTGAGGGCCTGGCCGGCCCAGTACAGGTCACCCTCGACGCCAGACGGATCGACGTCATTGTCGGTCGCAAGGACATTGCCTGCCGTGTCCGTGCCAGCAAATGACGCTGTGGGAAGCACGGTGATCGCCAGCGCGATGAGCGCAAACAGGATGGTGATGCGGCCCCACGCTTTACGGCGCTGGGTCGACGGGAATTGATTGCAGGGCATAGTGAATCCTTCGTTAGATACTCGGCATGTACCTAACAGGGTACCCAACGTGCGAGCGCTCTAAAAGAACCTCTCGGTTGCATTTCGAAGGGTCGTGCCGGGCTGCCTACTTTTTACGGTGCAAAAAGCGCGCGATGTCTTCTTCGGTGGGGCTTTTGATGTCAAAGCGCAGCGAGAGCCAGCGCAGACCCATGGTCACGACAACGCATACGACCAGCGCGGCGACATTGCTCATGATGCCGCTCATAACGAGACACACATAGCTTGTCGATCCGGCGATGGCGGCGATGGCATAAAAATTAGTACGTTGGAAAATGCCCGGAACCACGCCCATAAAGCCGTCGCGCAACATGCCGCCGCCCACCGCGGTGAAAAAGCCCATCATGATGCACACCGCCGGCGCAAAGCCGTAGACCAGCGCCTTGTCTGCTCCAGTGGCGGCGTAGATGCCGACCGAGATGATGTCGAGCAGGGGAATGAGCTTTTCGGGTTTGTCGACGATTGCCGGGAAAATATAGATGATGGCTGCCGTGGCAATGGAAAGCGGGAGTGCCATCGGCTGGTTGAGGATGTAGACGTTGCCCACCTGCAACGTCATGTCGCGCAAGAGACCGCCGCCCAGACCGCAGACCACCGCGAGCGCGACCGCGCCCACCAGGTCGAGCTTGTGCTCGCGCGCAACCAGTACACCCGAGATCGATGCAGCGACGACGGCGAACATCTCGAGCCAAAACGGAATAGCGACCATGGCATCCGAGGCATGTGAGGTAATGGTTATGGCGGCGACGACGGGCAAGATGGGGTCCTTTGGATCGTGGGTTTAGACAATGCCCGTACATAGTACATGGTTGGCGGGCGTGGCGACCCTATTGCTCGGTAAACGGTTGGCAGCGGATGCTGACATGGCATTGCTGGAATGCCAGGGATCCAAACATGTACGTCACCCTCCAAAAACGGCATTTTTCGACATCTTTGAAGGCGGACGTACATGTTTGGATTGAGCTCACAGCATGAGTGAGTTGATTTACTCACATCCGGTATATTTCCCCACTTCAACGGACATAAGAGTTGGATACCGGCTCAGAGCGAGAGGCCCTCAATGGATACCCCTGTTCTCATTTCGCATAAAACCGCATGGCTTGTCCATCATGCACCCCAGAATTTGGTTCAGTCTCTTGCGCGGCACGACTACCAGATAGGCGCACAAGGCATCTCCACCCAGCAACGTGTTGCGCGCATACGACAGGCTCTTACCGACTGCGGCATTCCGTCCGATATGCTTAAGACTATCGATATCGCGGTTGTATTCGAATTCGAGCGAATTCGTACCAAAGGCGTCGTTTGTCACATTCTTGGACAAAATCTTCCCTACGAGCATATTAACGAGTTGACGCCCGGAATCTTCATCACCGACGAAGCCTTCACCTTTGTGCTCGCTGCCGAGTGGATGGATAGGATCGAATATCTCGAATATGGCTATGAAGTTTGCGGCGATTATCACATGAGGCTCAATCCCGCCGGCCCTTATACCGGGCAACCAGCCACTACCTCCAAGGATGAAATAACCAAACTGCTCGATCAGCACCCCGGCAAACCCGGTGCCACACGTGCACGGCTCGCGCTCAGGCACATCTACGATCACTCGGCCTCGCCTATGGAGACCGCTTCGGCAATCGCCCTCTCGCTCCCAACAAGCGAAGGCGGCGCCGGTATCCGAGGTATCGAACTCAACAAACCGCTCGAGATCCCTCAACGTCTCTGGCATTGCACAAAAGCCCGAACACTCAAAATCGATGCCCTCATTACCTATAAGCGCAGGGAGCTCGGTATCGAATATAAGGGCGGTTTTCACGATGAGCTCGAGCGCAAGGGAGCAGATGCGGAGCGAGAAGCCGTTCTCTCCCAAATGGGATATCGAATCGTTACGCTCACTTCGGCTCAGTTCGGCAGCCAGCTCGCCTTTCACCGCGCCATGAACAACATTCGCGAAGCACTCGGCATGCCTCGCTGTACCGACACCGGGTACCAGCGAGAGCAAAACGAACTACGCAAGGCGCTTATCCGCAACTGGAAGGGCATGCGAGACGAAGAGGCACCTTCCGAATAGTGCCACTCCCGTGAACTCAATCCAAACGTGTACGTCAACCTTCAAAGATGTCGAAAAATGTCGGTTTTGGAGGGTGACGTACATGTTTGGGGAAGCGTGGGATCGAGACGTATTTCGATAACAAAAAAGCTCCCATTCTCGGGAGCTTTCTCAACCAAAATGGCGGAGGAGGAGGGATTCGAACCCTCGTGACCTTATACAGGCCAAACGGTTTTCGAGACCGCCGCATTCAACCACTCTGCCACCCCTCCGCGTGGGGTAAAAACAAAGCAGGCTCGAAGGCCTGCTTTGGAATTAACTGGCGGAGAGTCAGGGATTTGAACCCTGGAGACGCTTTTGACGCCTACACGATTTCCAATCGTGCTCCTTCGGCCACTCGGACAACTCTCCGTTAAATGCGAAAGTCAGTATACACGAGGAATCGCAAAGTGCAAACAGAAAAGTTGGCATTTTTTAAAACGTTCGGCCGCGCTTGGCGTTGCAGTGGGGTTTGAGGTGCCAAAAAAACGGCTTCCGACCAGCGTGGTTGATCAACTCAATTGTTCAAAAGGGGTATTCATAAGCGACTTGGCAATGAATTTAAAAATCTTTGGGTGGTGCTGTAGGCCACTGGTATGTATTTTGCGACCACAGCCTTGTGCCCGTTGACCTGCGGCTTGGCTCAGCTTGTCCCCGCGGCACCGTATCTTGTCCACAAATCCGTCAAGCTCTTGGTCGGCATTTGGTTGGAATGCGCATGAAACGTCGTGCGAGTATGGGCATATGTGGAGGTCATGAGGTTGTAGCTGCATATTCTTGCGGCCTGGGAGGTTGAAAGATATTATTACCAAGTCTTTTCCTGCTTCAGGCGCACCTTCACGACCTGAAGCCACATTTGCCCAGAGGAGGTGACAATATGAAGGCTTATGAACTGCTGTTCTTTGTTGACCCGTCGCTCGACCCCGAGACTCGTCTCGCTGTTATGAAGCGTATCGATACCACGATCGCTGAGGGCGCTGGCAAGGTCGACTCCGTTGACGAGTGGGGCAAGCGCAAGCTCGCCTACGAGATCAACGACCTCACCGATGGTGACTACACCCTCATCAACTTCCACGCAGATCCTACCCAGATCGCCGAGCTTGATCGCGTCCTGCGCATCACCGACGCTGTGGTCCGCCACATGATCGTCCGTCGCGACGACCAGGAGTAAGACTGTCGTTTTGGACTGGGCTTGTGCCCCAAGAGGAAGTAGTGAGTTATGAGCATCAATCGAGTGAACATCACCGGTAACCTCACCCGCGATCCCGAGCTGCGCGCCACCGCCGGCGGAACCCAGGTTCTGTCCTTTGGCGTCGCCGTGAACGATCGTCGCCGCAACGCGCAGACTGGCGAGTGGGAGGACTATCCCAACTTTGTCGACTGCACCATGTTCGGCACCCGCGCCGAGGCCGTGAGCCGTTTCCTGGCAAAGGGAAACAAGGTCGCGATCGAGGGCAAGCTGCGCTACAGCTCTTGGGAGCGCGACGGCCAGCGCCGGAGCAAGCTTGAGGTCATCGTCGATGAGATCGAGTTTATGAGCTCCCGTGGTGGCCAGGGTGGCTACGATCAGGGCGGTTACGCCCCCGCAGCTCCCGCGCCCGCAGCACGTCCTGCCGCACCGGTGGCAACGCCGCCCGCGGTCGACGTCTACGATGAGGACATCCCGTTCTAAGGGTTGTTCACCTATTTTTGAGTGAGAGGCGGCTTCGGTTCGCCGAAGTTGCCAAACGAAAGGTATTTTGACATGGCTAATGATTTTTCTGCACGTCAGCCGCGTCGTAAGTACTGCCAGTTCTGCAAGGAGAACACTGAGTTCATCGACTATAAGGACACTCAGCTTCTCCGTAAGTACATGACCGACCGTGGCAAGATCAAGCCCCGTCGCGTCACTGGCGCTTGCACGCAGCATCAGCATGACATCGCCAACGCCATCAAGCGCGCCCGCGAGATGGCTCTCCTGCCGTACACCGTCCCCGTGGTTTCCTCTCGTGGCAACCGCGGCTAAGAAGGGAGACGCATCATGAAGGTTATTCTTCTCGATGAGATCAAGGGCAAGGGCGGCGAGGGTGACGTCGTAGAGGTCGCTCAGGGTTACGCTGAGAACTTCCTGTTCCCCAAGAAGCTCGCTGTTGCCGCCACCAAGGGCAACCTCAAGCAGCTTGACGAGCGTCGCAACAACATCGCCAAGCGCGAGGCCGTCCGTCTGGCTACCGCCAACGAGACCAAGGCTGCCTTCGAGGGCAAGACGGTCACCGTTGACGTCAAGGTCGGCGACGAGGGCATCCTCTTTGGCTCCGTTACCGCCGCTATGATCGCTGACGCCATCAAGGCTCAGCTCGGTATGGACATCGACCGCAAGCGCGTCGAGCTCGGTAAGCCCATCAAGGTTGCCGGTGCCCACACCGTTGCCATCTCGCTGTACCGCGAGATCAAGGCCGAGGTTGTCGTCCTCGTCGGCGTTACCGCCGAGGAGCTCGCTGCCGAGGCTGAGGTCGAGGAGGCCGCTGAGGTCGCCGAGGCCGAGACCGCCGAGGTCGAGACTGAGGCTGCTGCCGAGTAGCATTTGCTGCGACGCAACAATCTTGTTCTAAGAAGGGCGCTCTGGGAAACCAGGGCGCCCTTTTGTTTTTTGCGCTGAGTGAGTGTCATGGTGAACGTTACGTCGAAGTCCTATGTGCAGGACCGTTCATCCGTTTCGTTCAGTGATGATTGCCGAGGCGCGGCCCGTTTTGGGACCGTGGCTGATACTATGGATGCTCGCAAGCGATATGAATGAGGACGCTCATGGCATATGACGATAGGGAGACCGGGCTGACGGTTGAGGACCGCGGCTCAAAGTTGGGTCTTCCCCAAAACCAAGATGCAGAGGCCAATGTACTGGCCGCTATGCTGCTATCGCCCGAGGTGGTCGAAGAGGCCCAGGTCGAGCTGCAGCCCGATGATTTCTACCGGCCCATTCATAAGACCATCTACACCGCGATGGTCGATATGTACAACAGCCGCATTCCCATCGACTCCATCTCGCTGATCGATTACCTGCGAAGCATCAACAAGCTCGATGCCGTGGGCGGCGAGGCCTACATTTTGGAGCTGATGGGTCAGACTCTGTCGCTCGTGAACTGGCAGCACCATGCCGCCATCGTTCGTCGCGATTCGATGCTGCGCGAGCTGATCGGCGCCACCAACGAGATCAACGCGCTGGCATATAACGCCCCCACCGACACCAAAGAGGTTGTCGAGCTGGCCGAGAGCAAGCTGCTCAAGGTCACGGCACGCGAGGTCAAGTCGAGCTACAAGACGCTGACCGAGTTTATGGTCGAGGCCTATAACGAGGCCGAGGAAGTGTGCCAGGCCGGTGGCCAGGCTGCGGGCGTGCCCACGGGCTTCCCGTCGCTCGACCGCATGCTCATGGGCTTCCGCGAGGGTCAGCTCATCATTATCGGCGCCCGCCCCGCCGTGGGTAAGACGTCGTTCGCCCTGAACTTGGCGCTCAATGCCGCCGCCGCGGGATATACCGTCGGCTTCTTCTCGCTGGAGATGTCGGGCAAGGAAATTGCCCAGCGTCTGATTTGCGCCTACGCCATGATCTCGATCAGTGACTTCCGCATGGGCCGCATTAGCCCCGAGCAGTGGGCCAATATCAACGAGGCCACGCAGACCTTGTCCAAGCTCGATATTCTGATTGACGATACGCCCGGCACCACAGTGACCGAGATTCGCGCCAAGAGCCGCCGCATGCTCCATAACAAGGAGAAGGCAATCATCATCCTGGACTACCTGCAGCTGGTGAGTCCTCCGCCGGGACGCCGCTCCGAGAGCCGTACCGTCGAGGTCTCGGAGATGTCGCGTGGTTTGAAGATCATGGCCAAGGAGCTCAAGATCCCGCTCATCGCGCTGTCGCAGCTCTCACGTCAGGTCGAATCCCGTACCGGCAAGCGCCCGCAGCTTTCCGACCTTCGTGAATCGGGCTCCATCGAGCAGGACGCCGATATCGTCATGTTCTTGGACCGTTCCGCCGACGAGGCCGAGGCCTCGCGCGACGACCGACCCGACGAGGGCGTTACGCGTATCGTCGTGGCCAAGAACCGTTCGGGCCCGATCGGCGACGTCGACCTGATGTTCCTGCCGGCATCCACCAAGTTCTATGAGCTTGATGGGGCACATGCCGAGGAGTAGGACAGGCACCCGTTGCACGGGTATACTGGGAATGTTTTGTGCTTCTGCGTGCCGGCGTGGCGCGTAGACAGTCCATGAATGTAAGGAGTAAACATGCCGTCAACCGTTTTGGTCGGTGCCCAGTGGGGCGATGAGGGCAAGGGTAAGATTTGCGACCTGGTCGCCGGCGACTTCGATGCCGTCGTGCGCTACTCGGGCGGCAACAACGCCGGTCACACCATCGTCGTCAACGGCAAGAAGTACGGCCTGCACCAGGTGCCTTCCGGCATCATGTATTCCGACCACGTGTCGGTGATCGGTAACGGCTGCGTCGTCAACCCCAAGGTTGTCCTTGAGGAGATCGATATGTTCGAGGCCGACGGCATCACCACCAAGAACCTCAAGATTAGCGGCAACGCGCATGTCATCATGCCGTACCACATCGATCTGGATGGCGCCTTTGAGCAGAAGCTTGGCAAGAAGAACATCGGTACCACCAAGCGCGGCATCGGTCCGTGCTATCAGGACAAGATGGCCCGCATTGGCCTGCGCATGCAGGACATGCTGGACGAGGCGCTGTTCCGCGACAAGCTGGAGACCGCTCTCGCCCGCGTGAACCCCGAGCTCGAGCTCATCTACAACCTGCCCACCTACACCGTGGACCAGATTTGCGACGAGTACCTGCCGATGGCCGAGCGCCTGCGTCCCTACATCACCGAGACGAGCCTGCTGCTCAACAACATGATCGATGAGGGCAAGAACCTGCTGTTTGAGGGCGCCCAGGCGACGCTGCTCGACATCGACCACGGCACCTATCCGTACGTGACGTCTTCCAACTGCACCGCCGGCGGCGCCATCACCGGATCCGGCGTGGGCATGAAGAACGTCGACCGCGTGCTGGGCGTCATGAAGGCCTATATCACCCGCGTCGGTTCGGGCCCCATGCCCACCGAACTTTCCTATGAGTCCGAGGCTGGCCACACGCTGACCGAGGAGGGCTATGAGTACGGCGTGACCACCGGTCGCCGTCGTCGTTGCGGCTGGTTCGACGGCCCTATCGCCAACTATGCCTCGCGCGTCAACGGCCTCACCGACATCGCCGTGACCAAGCTCGACGTGCTTTCGGCCTTCGACACCATCAAGGTGTGCGTGGCCTACGACGTCGATGGCGAGCGCTATACCAGCGTGCCCGAGCATCAGGTGCGCTTTGAGCATGCCAAGCCCATCTACGAGGAGCTCCCTGGCTGGAAGTGCGACATCACCGGTTGCCGCAGCTTTGACGAGCTGCCGCAGGAGGCTCAGGACTACGTGGCGTTTATCGAGGATCTGGCACACACCCGCGTGACGTTCATTGGCGTTGGCGCTGGTCGCGAGCAGATTATCAACCGATTCTGGAAGTAATCGGGACTATTTGGTTATTGCGATATACCCCTTTGCAGCCCAAGCGGGCGGCCGAGGGGTATATTTGCTTGCAAAGGGCTCGCGCGGAGCGGGCCGTTAATCCATAGAGGAGGCACCCTTGAAGGCGGACACTCAAACCATCGACATCCTGTTGTTGGGCAGCGGCGGCCGTGAGCATGCTTTGGCAGCTAAGCTCGCAGCATCACCGCGCGCCGGCAAGCTCTACATTGCGCCGGGTAACGGCGGCACCGCGAGCTGCGGCGAGAACGTTGTTCTCGACGACTGCGATCCTGCGGCCGTGGCGGCGTTTGCGCAGAGCCACGGATGCGGACTCGTGGTAATTGGCCCCGAGGCTCCGCTCGTGGCGGGCGTGGCCGACGCCGTGCGCGCGGCGGGTATTCCCTGCTTTGGCCCGGGTGCCGAGGGCGCCCAGATGGAGGGCTCCAAGCTGTTCTCCAAGCAGCTCATGGAGCGTGCGGGCATTCCGACGGCAGCCTACGGCTCGTTTACCGACGAGGCTTCGGCTCTCGCCTACGTACGCGAGCAAGGCGCCCCGCTGGTCGTCAAGGCCGACGGCCTTGCCGCAGGCAAGGGCGTTATCGTGGCGACCGAACTTGAGCAGGCCGAGGAGGCCGTGCGCGAGTGCTTTGGCGGCACCTTTGGCGATGCCGGCAACACCGTGGTTATCGAGGAGATGCTCGTTGGTCCCGAGTGCTCGCTGCTGGCCTTTACCGACGGCAAGACCGTGCGCCCCATGGCCACCTCGCAGGACCACAAGCGCGCGCTCGAGGGCGACAAGGGTCCCAACACCGGTGGCATGGGCGTCTACAGCCCGGTGCCCATCGTGACTGACGAGGAGCACGCCACCATGGTGAAGGTCATGGAGCAGACCGTGGCCGAGCTTGCTGCCGAGGGCATCGACTACCGCGGCTGCTTGTACGGCGGCTTTATGCTCACCCCCGCCGGCCCCAAGGTACTGGAGTTCAACGCCCGCTTTGGTGATCCCGAGACGCAGGTCGTGCTGCCGCGCCTTAAGAACGACCTGGTTGAGGTCATGCTCGCCTGCGCCAACTGCGAGCTCGATCAGATTGAGCTCGACTGGCGTGACGAGTGGGCCGTGGCCGTTGTCCTGACGAGCGCGGGCTACCCCGGCAGCTACGAGAAGGGCAAGGTCATCACCGGTATTGAGGATGCCGAGGCCATGGAGAACGTGACCGTGTACCACGCGGGCACTGCCGTGGTGGACGGCCAGCTCGTGACCAATGGTGGCCGCGTGCTTGCCGTGACCGCGCTGGGCGACACGTTCGAGAACGCTCGCAACCTTGCCTACGAGGCCTGCGAGAAGATTGATTTTGAGGGCAAGACCCTGCGTCACGACATCGGCCTGCGCGCGCTGCGCGGCCGCGACGCCTGGGATGCCTAAAATCCGAGAGGAATGAGACGGATGGACGAGAAGAACGAAGAGCTCGTGGACGCGCAGATCGTCGAAGAGGACAGCCGCATGTATGGGCACGCCGAGGGCGAGCCTGGTGGCGAGGTCGCTGACGAGCCGGCGCTGGTGCTGGGCGATGACGACCCGCACGATGCCGAGCTGCACGAGAAGATTCTTTCGGAGGAATGCGCCTGGAAGGGCAAGATCCTCGACGTCCACCGTCTTGAGGTTGAGCTGCCCAACGGTCACCGCAGCGCCCGCGATATCGTTCGCCATCCGGGTGCGGCGGCCGTTGTGGCACTGACCGAGAGCGGCAAGATCGTACTGGTGCGTCAGTACCGCACCGCCATCGACCGCGTGACGGTCGAGATTCCCGCCGGCAAGCTCGATCCGGGCGAGGACCCGCTTGATTGCGCCAAGCGCGAACTGCACGAGGAGACGGGCTTTAGGGCTGGTCGTATTCGCTTTTTGACGTCGATTGTCACGTCCTGCGGTTTTTGCGATGAGATTATCCACATCTACTTGGCTACCAAGCTCGAGTTTGATGCGCCCAACCCCGATGATGACGAGTTTGTCAACGTGGACCTGGTGCCGCTGCACGAGCTGATCGACGCCGTACTCGACGGCAAGATCGAAGACGCCAAGACCGTCGTAGGCGCCTTGGCCTGCGATAGCATCGCGCACCGCCTGGGTGGGGCCGATCTTTAACGAGCGGGGATGATCCCGCAGGTTTGTGTAAGTCAGCGAAAGTGCTCCATTTGAGACAAGGTGGCCTAAAAGAGGAGGGAAGCGTATGGATATACGCGACCGACGATTGAAGGCCAGATTGTTCAAATGGAGCACTTGCAGCGTCGAGACGAAACGCGGTTTGGTAAAACCGCGTAAGGTGATTATGCTGAAGAGGTTTCTTTCGTATTACAAGCCCCAGATGGGGCTTTTTGTTGCTGATACTGTTTGTGCTCTGGTGCTTGCCGCCATTGACCTGGCGTTCCCCATTATCCTGCGCAATTTGACCGGCGGGCTATTTACTCAGGGTCAGGCTGCCATTATGCAGGCGCTCGGCATGATCGCGGTGGGCTTGGTGCTGATGTATGCCGTCCGCTGCGCCTGCCGCTATTTTGTGAGCTATTGGGGTCACGTGATGGGCGCGCGTATGGAGTCCAAAATGCGCGAGGACCTGTTCGACCAGTATGAGCGCTTTAGCTTTGCATACTTCGACCGCAACAGCTCGGGCGACATGATGAGCCGCGTGGTCAACGACCTGTTCGATATCTGCGAGGCGGCGCATCACGTGCCCGAGTGGATCATCATCTGCGGCATCGAGATTATCGGCTCGTTTGTGATCCTCTTTACCATCGCCCCGGTGCTGGCGCTTGCCATGGCTGTGGTGACGGCAGCGTTTGCGGTCATCATGTTTTGGCAGAACATGCGCATGCGCGAGGTCTTTAGCGACAACCGCAAAAAAATCAGCGGCATTAATGCGCAGCTGCAGGATTCGCTGGCGGGCATGCGCGTGGTCAAGAGCTTTGCCAATGAGGAGACCGAACGCTTCAAGTTCCGCGCCTCAAACGATCGCTATCTTTCGTCCAAGGAGAACATGTATCACGCCATGGGCGTCTATACCGCGACGTATGGCCTGCTCTCGGGTGTGCTCTATGTGATCGTGGTGCTGCTGGGCGGCTGGCTGGTCGCCAAGGGACAGCTGCAGGCGGTCGATATGGCGACCTTTGCACTCTATATTTCGCTGTTCTGCACGCCGCTTGAGACGCTCGTCAATTCGGCCGAAACGTATCAGAAGGCTATCGCCGGCTTTAAGCGTATGGACGAGGTGCTCTCGACCGCGCCGGATATCCAGGACAAGCCGGGCGCCACTGATCTGCAGGTGACTGCCGGCGCCGTGGAGTATCACGACGTGTGCTTTAACTACGAGGACGTTGAGCTGGGCGAGGGCGATGCCGACGAGCGTCCCGTTATCGACCATATGGACCTGTCTATCAAGCCCGGGCAGACCATCGCGCTGGTTGGCCCCTCGGGCGGCGGCAAGTCCACGACCTGTTCGCTGCTGCCGCGCTTTTATGACGTGGCTGCCGGATCCATTAGCATCGACGGCCAGGACGTGCGTGACGTGACGCAGCATAGCCTGCGCCGTGCCATCGGCCTGGTGCAGCAGGATGTCTACCTGTTTGACGGTACGATTGGCGAGAACATCGCCTACGGCAAGCCGGGTGCTACGGCGGAAGAGATCGCTGAGGCCGCCCGTCGCGCCAACATCGATGCCTTTATCGAGTCGCTTCCACAGGGCTATAACACGGTCGTGGGCGAGCGCGGCAGCCGTCTTTCGGGCGGACAGAAGCAGCGCGTTGCCATCGCGCGCGTGTTTCTCAAGAACCCCAAGATCCTGATTCTGGACGAGGCGACGAGCGCTTTGGATAACGAGAGCGAGGAGGCGGTCCAGGAGTCGCTCGAAGAGCTGGCACGCGGCCGTACCACAATCATCATCGCCCACCGTCTCTCGACCATTAAACACGCCGATGAGATTGCGACCGTTGAGCATGGTCGCGTTGTGGAACGTGGCACGCATGAACAGCTTCTCGCCCGTGGCGGCACCTATGCCCGTTACTATCGAATGCAGTTCGAAGGTGCGCGTGCGCACGAGCTCGACTGATTGATATGACAGGAAGTTTATGGCTGACAAGAACCCTTTGACTCCGGAAGAAGTGACGGAGTTATTCTCCGAAATCGATGCATCCGGCGTCTTGGATCCTACGCTTGCCAAAAAGCGTACCGAGCGCATGCGCGAGAAAGAGGCCGCGGCCAAGCGCGGTGACAAAGCGGCGCTAGCGCAGCTGCGCAGCGAGGACCGCGCGAGCCAGGCAAAACATATCGACCCGCTGTCCGAGGACGATCCTTCGGGTTCGCAGGTGAGCCATACCATTACGAAGACTGCCATGGCCGTGGTTATCGGCATCTTGGTGCTGATCGTGGGCATGCAGATTGGCTACGGCGTGATGCGTCGCCTGAATACCGCCAACCTGTCCGAGAGCGTTTCGGTCGATACCGTTTCGACGGCGCTGAAGGGCGGCCTTGAGTGGGGCAACGGCTTTACGCAGTTCCCGCTCGACTTTACCGTCGATGAAGCCGATGAGCGTACGGGCACGGTCGAGGTGACGGTGTTGGACACATCGTCTGCCAACGAGCTCGAGCTGCTGTCCAACGGGCAGATCCAGGCCGCGGCGCTTGCGACCAACGCGCTGCTCAACGATAAGATCGACCGCGTGGTGTATAACGTTCACGCCTATATCGACGAGGATAGCAACATTCAGCACGATTCCTTCTTTGGCATGTTCCCCGCGCGGGGCCACCAGAGCGCCATTTTGACGTTCGTGTGGACCAAGAGCTCATCCAACGCCACGAGTATCGACTGGAAGATGCGCATCGTGAGTATGGATGACACCATCGCCGAACGCATTCAGAAGCAGGTGAACTCGGTGTCGTCGTTGATTGAGGACCCGGTGGTTAGCCAGACCAAGATTGACGAGGAAAAGGCCGAACGTGACCTGGAGCATCGTCTGCATGGCCGCGAGATTTTCCGCGGTGGCAAGCCCGATCGCTCACCGTCCGATTTGCTGGAGCAGGACAAGAGAAAGTAAGACGTCATCATCCCGCGTGAGCCACAAGCCCACGCGGGATAATTATTCTAGGACGGGGATTAAATAATCATTATGCATAGAAAGTCATAATTATCATTTCGTAAACATTTCGATGAAATTAACGCCATGAGGCATGCTTGCGGTTACAATACCGCGAGGCCTAACTACACACCTTTAAGCCGGTCCTGTGAGACCGGGAAGGAGAATTATGGCGAACAACCATACCGCGGGCGCTGCCGCCCGCACCTTCGCGCCCAGCGAGCTTTGCCAGCGTATGCTGGCCAAAACCAGCAAGGGCACCTGTGGTCCCTGCATCCTGTATCTTGAGGATGGGACCATTTTTTATGGACGTGCATGCGGCGCCGAGGGCACCGCGACCGGCGAAGTCTGCTTCAACACCTCGCTCGAGGGCTACTTTGAGGTCATGACCGACCCGAGTTATGCCGGCCAAATCGTAACCATGACCTATCCGCAGATCGGCAATTACGGTATCGACGAGACCGACGTCCAGTCGGCCTTCCCCGGCGACGCCGTGCGCCCTGCGAGCGCTCCGGCTATGCGCGGCATGATCGTTCGCGACATGTGCGCCACGCCTTCTAACTGGCGCTCGGCCGTCAGCGTGCCGGAGTACCTGCGCGCTCACGGCATCGTCGCTATCGAGGGTGTCGACACCCGCGCCCTGGTGCGCCATCTGCGCGATAATGGTTCCAAGATGGGCATTATCTCGACCGAGATCTTCGACGTCGACGAGCTTGCCGAGCGTCTGGCCGCAGCGCCCACGCTGGTAGGCAAGAACCTGGTCAAGACCGTGAGCTGCCCTGAGCCCCACGCCTTTGCCGCCGTCGACCTGCCTGCCACGCATGACTTTGCACTTGCGGCTGTCGCTCCTGCCCGTCACAAGGTGGTCGCCTACGACTGCGGTGTGAAGCGCGGTATTCTGGAGGGGCTGGTCCGCGCCGGCTGCGACCTTACCGTCGTGCCGTGGGATACGCCCGCGAGTGAGGTGCTCGACATGAATCCCGACGGTGTCTTTTTGTCCAATGGCCCCGGCGACCCCGACGCCGTGGTGGAGACCTACGAGCAGGTGCAGCAGCTGATCGGCAAGGTGCCGGTCTTTGGTATTTGTCTTGGTCACCAGATGATCAGCCTGGCCTGCGGCGCCCAGATGGAAAAGCTTAAGTTCGGTCACCGCGGTGGCAACCAGCCGGTCATGAACCTGGTGAGCCGCCGCGTGGAGATCACCGCGCAAAACCACGGCTTTGGCCTGCTGTTCCCCAGCTTGGGCAAGCTTGTCCCCGAGCTTTCCGGCGGCGAGACCGAGCATGCGGCTGATGGAGATCTGCGCGTCTGGGTGCGCCGTGGAATCGCGCCGGTCGTGATGAACGAGCGCTTTGGCCGCATTCGCCTGACACATGTGAACCTCAACGACGGCACCGCCGAGGGCATCCAGCTGCTCGACGCCCCGTGCTTCTCGGTCCAGTACCACCCCGAGGCCTCGCCTGGCCCCACCGATGCCCACTATCTCTTTACCGCCTTTACGCGACTCATGGACGGCGAGGAGAACTACCTGGACATCGATACCGCGAAGGACCGCCTTGCCGGCTGGAACTTTGCTGAGTCCGAGACCGCTGAGACCGAGGAGAACTAACATGCCGAAACGTACTGACATCAAGCGTATCCTCGTCATTGGCTCGGGCCCCATTGTCATTGGCCAAGCCTGTGAGTTCGACTACTCCGGCGCCCAGGCCTGCAAGGTGCTCAAGGAGGATGGCTTTGAGGTCATCCTGGTCAACTCCAACCCGGCGACCATCATGACCGACCCGGGCTTGGCCGACCGCACCTATGTCGAGCCCATCACTGCCGAGTTTATCGAGCGCGTAATCAAGAAAGAGCGCCCGGACGCGCTGCTGCCCACGCTGGGCGGCCAGACCGGTCTGAACGCCGCCGTCGAACTGGCAAAGGACGGCACGCTCGACAAGTACGGCGTCGAGATGATCGGCTGCGACCTTGCCGCCATCGAGCGCGGCGAGGACCGCAAGCTCTTTAACGAGGCCATGGCCGAGATCGGCCTGGAGGTCGCGCGCTCGGGCTATGCCTACAGCGTGGCAGACGCCGAGGCCATCGCCGAGCGCGTGGGATATCCCTGCGTGCTGCGTCCGAGCTTTACCCTCGGCGGCGCCGGTGGTGGCATCGCGCATACTCACGAGGAGCTCGTCTCCATCGTGAGCCAGGGCCTGGAGCTCTCACCTGCCCACGAGGTGCTGGTTGAGGAGTCCATCGAGGGCTGGAAAGAGTACGAGATGGAGGTCATGCGTGACCACGCCGGCAACGGCATTATCGTGTGCTCCATCGAGAACCTCGACCCCATGGGTGTGCATACCGGCGACTCCATCACCGTGGCGCCGGCGCAAACCCTCTCCGACCTGGAGTATCAGCGCATGCGCGTGGCCTCGCTCGCCATTCTGGAGAAGATCGGCGTCGAGACCGGTGGCTCCAACGTGCAGTTTGCCGTGAACCCCCAGACCGGCCGCCTGATCGTCATCGAGATGAACCCGCGCGTGAGCCGTTCGTCCGCGCTGGCCTCCAAGGCCACGGGTTTCCCCATCGCCAAGGCCGCCGCGCGCCTGGCTGTGGGCTACACGCTCGACGAGATCGTCAACGACATCACCAAGGCAACGCCCGCCTGCTTTGAGCCCACGATTGACTACTGCGTGGTCAAGGTGCCGCGCTTTGCCTTCGAGAAGTTCAAGGGAACCGACCCCACGCTCACCACGCGCATGAAGGCCGTGGGCGAGATTATGGCGATCGGCCGCACCTTTGAGGAAGCCTTCGGCAAGGCCATGCGCTCGCTGGAGGATGGTCACCAGGGCATTTGCGCCGGTGGCAAGGAGGGTGCCGATAAACTGAGCGACGATGAACTCGCCCAGGCCGTGGGCACCCCGACCGAGCACCGCATCTTCTTTGTGGTCGAGGCCCTGCGCCGCGGCTGGGACATCGCCCGCATCCATGCCATCTGCGGCATTGATCCGTGGTACCTCAACCGTATCAACGACATGGTGCAGGTCCAGGAGAGCATCCGCGGCCTGCGTGTGGAGGATATCGACGCCGACGCGATGCGCCTGCTCAAGCAGTACGGCACGAGTGACGCCGAGATCGCCGCGCTGACCGGCTCGGACGAGCGCTTTGTGCGCGCCTATCGCAAGGGTCTGGGCGTGGTTCCCAGCATGAAGACGGTCGATACCTGCGCTGCGGAGTTCTCGAGCGCCACGGAGTACCACTACAAGACGTACGAGAACATCTACCGCACGAGCCCGGATGCCAAGAAGTGCGTGGCTCCCGACGAGACCACGCCGGCGGACAAGCCCAAGGCCATGATTCTGGGCGCCGGTCCCAACCGCATTGGCCAGGGTATCGAGTTCGATTACTGCTGCGTGCACGCGAGCTACGCGCTGGCAGCCCGCGGCTTTGAGACCATCATGGTCAACTGCAATCCCGAGACTGTTTCGACCGACTACGACACGTCCGACCGCCTTTACTTTGAGCCGCTCACCTACGAGGACGTCATGGATGTCATCGATGTTGAGCGACCCGACGGCGTCGTGGTGACGCTCGGCGGCCAGACTCCGCTTAAGCTGGCGCGCATGCTCGAGGAGAGCGGCGTGAACATTATGGGCACCAAGCCCGATGCCATCGACTTTGCCGAGGACCGCGAGCGCTTTGCCGCCCTGCTCGACAAGCTGGGCATCATGTACCCGCCGGCGGGCCAGGCAACCTCGTTTGAGGAGGCCGAGGCCGTGGCCGCGCATATCGGCTACCCGCTGCTGGTGCGTCCGAGCTACGTGCTGGGCGGCCGCGGCATGATGATCGCCTACGATGCCGAGCATCTGCGCGATTACATGGCCGAGGCTGCGCGCATTAGCCCCGACTACCCGGTGTATCTCGACCGTTTCTTGGAGGGTGCGATCGAGTCCGATGTCGACGCCCTGTGCGATGGCGAAGAGGTCTACATCGGCGGCATTCTGGAGCATATCGAGGAGGCCGGTATTCACTCCGGTGACTCCGCGACCTGTATCCCGCCGTTTAGCTTTAGCGAGAGCCTGCAAGCGAAGCTCCGCGAGACCACGCGCCGCATCGCGATGGCGCTGGGAGTCCGCGGCCTGGTTAACGTGCAGTATGCCATCAAGGGCGAGACTGTTTACGTGATCGAGGCAAACCCGCGCGCAAGCCGTACCGTGCCGTTTATCTCCAAGGCCACCGGCGTGCCGCTGGCCAAGTGCGCGGCGCGTATCATGGCAGGCGATTCCATCGCGAGCCTGGGCCTGCCGAGCGACGAGCGTCAGCTGGACTGGTTCTGCATGAAGGAAGCCGTTATGCCCTGGGGCCGTTTCCCCGGTGCCGACGTTATCCTGGGGCCCGAGATGAAGTCGACGGGCGAGGTCATGGGTATCGCCAAGAGCTATCCTGAGGCATATGCCAAGACGCAGCTGGCGATCGACTACAAGCTGCCCGACCCCAGTGCCGGCAAGGTATTCATCAGCGTGTGCGACCGCGACAAGCGTCATATCCTTTCGGTCGCTCGTATCCTGCGTTACCTGGGCTTTGACATCTGCTCTACCGAGGGTACGGCGCGCGTCCTGCGCGGCGGCAACGTGACGTGCGAAGTCGTGGAGAAGATTAGCGGCCCGCACGACGGCGAGCGTCCCAATATCGGCGATCTCATCGCCGATGGCAAGATTGCGGTAATCATCAACACACCGTACGGCCCGGGTTCGCGTGGCGACGGCTATCTGTTGCGTACCGAGGCGGTGCGCCGCGGCGTGACCTGCGTGACCGCGATGTCTGCAGCCAACACGTACGTGAGTGCCATCGAGGCCGTGCGCGAGGACGAGCAGGGTCACGGCAGCGCCAACGACATGGGCATGGACGTCATCGCCCTGCAGGACCTGCCGCAGCACACGGTGTAGTGTGACCTGTCCGGCCGGGGCGGGAGGGGCTTTGCGCGATGACTAGGGCTGAATAAAAAGTGAGTGTGGGATCCGCCGTTCGTTCGAACGGCGGATCCCACGTTAATATTTCAGCCAACGTATGTCATGGCAATTCCCGGTAGGTCCCCGGGTGCCCCGCGGCGGGCTGGGTTTATTGTCTGAGCGACTTTGCGAAGCAAGGGGAGCGAAGATAAAAACCCAGCCCGACGCGGGGCACCCGGGGACCGCAGGGACGGGAGCAGCTATACTACTCTCAGTAGTTAAGGGTCGCGGATCCGCCGCGTCACCGCTCTCAACAGGAGGTCTTTGTTTATGGCAGATCAAAAGCCGGTTGTCGGGATCATCATGGGCTCCAAGTCCGATCTGGGTGTTATGGAAGGTTGCACCGCCGAGCTCGAGGCACTCGGTGTGCCCTATGAGCTCGTCATTGCGAGCGCACACCGCACGCCGGCGAAGGTCCACGAGTGGGCCTCGACTGCCGCCGATCGCGGTATCAAAGTGATTATCGCCGCCGCCGGCAAGGCCGCTCACCTGGGTGGTGTCGTGGCTGCCTTTACGCCGCTGCCGGTCATCGGCGTGCCTATGAAGACGAGTGACCTGGGCGGCATGGATTCGCTGCTGTCGATGGTGCAGATGCCTTCGGGCGTGCCCGTGGCCTGCGTTGCCATCAACGGCGCCAAGAACGCCGCCATCTACGCCACACAGATTCTGGGCGCTTGCGACCCCGAGTACCGCAAGGTTATCGAGAAGATGAAGCAGGAGATGGCCGACGCCTAGGCGTTCCGCCGTTTCACCGCAGTATAAGGAGAGCCATGTCCGACTATCAGGGAAAACGATTCAAGGCTTCTCAGATTCCCGATCCGTCGAAGCCGGGTGCTGCCCATGCGGCACAGCAGGGTCGGACATCCTCTCCTCAGCAGCCGCGCGCGCCGCGCCCCGTGACGCCGGCGACGCATCGTCGACAGGACGCGCCAGCCGCATATCGACCTTCATCTTATAGCAACGCTAAGAAGCCGCCCCGGTCTTCATCGCATGCCGCGCCGTCGGATTACACCGAGCCGCCGCGCAAAAAGCGCCGCTCCATTATTCCCATTCTGCTCATCATCATCGGCATCGGCCTGATTGTTGCCGCCGCTGCCATCTTTATCAATGCTCAGATTGGCTATAAACAGGCAAGCGATTCGTACCAGAAAATCGAGAAGCAATATGTAAGCGATAAGGACGCCAGCGGCGTGCCGATTATCGACTTCGATGCACTTGCCCAGACAAATCCCGAGGTTGTGGGTTGGATTTACGCGCCGGGAACCAACATCAACTATCCCGTGGTGCAGACCAACAACAACTCCAAATACCTCAACACGCTGTTCGACGGTACGGCCAATGCATCCGGGGCCATTTTCCTGGATAGCAATGACACCGCGCCGGGCATGGTGGATCAGCAGACCACGATCTACGGCCACCACATGAACGACGGATCGATGTTCAATGTGATCTCGGACACGACCGATCAGGTGACGTTCGACAGCATAGAGTACGCGTATTACATCACGCGCGACGCCACCTATAAACTGCGACCACTGGCGACCAAAGTTGTCGAGGACACGTATGCCAAGGCGCGCACACCCAATTTTGAGGGCGACGACGGGCTCAAGAACTACCTGTCCGAGATGCTCGACGGTGCCTCTGCCGTGGCGAGCGATGCCACCGATCGTGCTGCTTCGGCAACCAAGGTCGTAACGCTTGTGACCTGTCGTTCGTTATCGCTGAGCAACACACGTGCCGTCATGGTGCTCACGCCGGTCGAGGAATAGATTATGGGCTACTCAATGACGGTGAAAGGAGAAATGATGCTTGAGAACGGCAAATCGATGCCTTCGGTTGATGCTTGGCTGCGCGAAGCCAAGGCCGATGTTTCGGCGGCTGATTGTGGGATGTACCTGACACACAACGGCGTGGTGCGCGCGACGCCCAAGGCCGAAGTGCGCGGAGTCGAGACCGATGGCGTGGCGCCAGGCCACAAGGTGGGCGGCATGGTGTTTGGCTTCGATGCCGAAAAGGTGCAGGCCGCTATCGAGGCGACGCGCACGATGCCGGGTATCGGCTATGTGCGCGTGTGGCTGGCGAGCGGCGAGCTTACCGTGGGCGACGACATCATGCTCGTGCTCATTGGCGGAGACATTCGCCCGCATGTGGTCGATGCGCTGCAGTCGCTCGTCGGCACCATCAAGAACGAGTGCGTGAGCGAGGTCGAGCGCGAGGCGTAAGGCCTCGTCGGCAATCCGAGTCTGTCTATAGCGAAAGCCCGCCGGCAGTTCATGTAGATCTGCCAGCGGGCTTTGATGTGTTGGAGCTATTTTGCTCTGGCGTTTGCTACACGCGTGTGGCGTCCTTGGGGCTCATGGTCATACTCTGAAAACGGTTCTCCATATATTCGTTATCGAAATGCTTATCATAGAACTGTGCGACGGGAATATTTCGAACGGTTCCGTTGACGCGCTGATACCAATAGTCGAGCGATTGCAACGTCATGACGCCGTCGATCAACATGACGGCGGTCAGGATGACGGTAGCAGAGTAGCGGCGTTTCCATGGAATCATATTGATGAGCTTAAGCAGGCGCGGCAGCAAGACCTTGATCCAGATGAGGCCACCCAGGCCCCACATGCAGGCAAACGGCGTGCATGTGCGTCCCCCGGTCAATACCGCGATGGGATCGGGCATGCCGAATAGCCTAATGTGTGAATAGCTCCACGACACCACGCCAAATGAGGTCTGCATAAACCAGCCTACAAACACCTCGAAAGCGCCGCCGATCAGGGCACTTACCAGGAAAATGATCAGAGGATTCTTTTTATAGAAGCGGTTGAGCGCCATGGTCATGAGCACCGCGCCAAATCCGTAGATGGGGCTAAAGGGGCCAAATAGCATACCGGCACGGTCCTGATAGACGCCGGGATCGACGACGACCATATGCCAGACTTCCTCGAGAATGAGACCTAACACGCTGCAGACGAAGAATACCCAGAACAGGTTGAAGTAGTTGAGCTTGATGTAGCCCTCGCCGGTTTCGTCGCGGCCGAGCATCCCCTCGGCGGCGGCATCGCGGTCGAGCATCTCTTGCAGACGGCGCTGCAGTTCGCGCTCCTGGCGTAGCGTGGGGTCGACGGTGGCCGACAGCGCAATGAGGATGACAAGCTGGACGGCGGGGCGCAGCAGGAAGGGTCCGATGCCCTGGAGCATCACGTCAACTAAAAGCTCCACGACGGTAAATGCGATGAGGACGTAAGACAGGCGGGCGGCATTGCGCCGCTGGTCCTTGATGAGGTCCAGGCCAAAGACGATCAAGATGATCGCGCTTGCCGCCGAGAGCATAATGCCGGCGACGATAAGGCCAACCGCGACCAGGGTGTTATCACCGAGCTTAGCGGCGACGTTGCCGTTAATGAGTGCGGTGATGACCTGCCACATAAAGACGGCGACTGACGGGAGCGTGCCCACGCCAGATAGGGTGCACAGGACTGCGTAGACCTTGATGATAAGGGGGACCTTCTTGGCCTCCGTGGTGCTGGGGACACTGGGGTCGAGTTGATTTCGATCCATACGCTACCTTTCTCGTCTTGTAGTAGCCTACAAGGATACGCCGACGACCAGCTAAAAGACAGGACGAACGTCCCAATTGCAACAATGTAGCCCCTAGCGCGGGCGAGACATGGCGCACGGGAAGTCTTCGAGGCCGTTGCCCCTGAGAGTGGACTACCCAATAAAATGTTTGGTCGCAAAACGGATAATAAGCTCGGTGGGCTTTTAAAAAGCGCTGCTCATGCGCTGGGGAGCGCGTCGCGCCGTGCGTATAATAAGGCGGGTAACGCCAAAATACGAGGCTCTGAGGGGATGCCATGTCTCAAGAAACCATCCGCGCGGCCGAGCGCGCCGCGGGACAGGTGAACGCCATGTCGACGTATGATCCGGACTCCGACCAGCTGCATGAGGAATGCGGCGTTTTTGGTGTCTGGGCGCCCGATCGCGACGTGGCTCGACTGACGTACTTTGGCCTGCGTGCACTGCAGCACCGTGGCCAAGAATCGGCGGGAATCGCCGTTGGTGACGGCGGTACGGTTATGGTCCGCAAGGATCTGGGCCTGCTCGACCGCGTGTTCTCCAACGCCGACCTGTCGACGCTCTCCGGCCAGCTGGCCGTGGGCCACGTGCGCTATGGCACCGCCGGCGCCAAGAGCTGGGAAGCCTCGCAGCCGCATCTTTCTACCATCAACAGCGTCATTATCGCGCTCGCGCACAACGGTACCCTCGTCAACACCGACGAGCTGCGCCGCCAGCTGATCGAGCTGGGCGTGCCGTTCCTTTCCAATTCGGATTCCGAGGTCGCGACTAAGCTTATCGGCTACTTTACTCAGCGTACAGGCCATCTGCGCGAGGGCATTCGCAAGACCATGGAGCTCGTGCGCGGCGGCTACGCCATGACGCTCATCAACGAGCAGGCACTCTACGCATTCCGCGATCCGCACGGCATTCGCCCGCTCGTGCTGGGCAAGCTGGTGGACGAGGGCCTGGACCAGGCCGATGCCGCATCCGTTTCGCAGCTGCCGTCGCAGGACGGCGCCGCGACGGTCGACTCCGCCGTCCGTGTCACGCGCGCCGGCGGCTGGGTCGTTGCTTCCGAGACCTGCGCACTCGACATTGTGGGCGCCGAGTACGTCCGCGACGTCCGTCCCGGTGAGATTTTGCGCATCAGCGCCGAGGGCCTTGTGTCCGAGCAGGGCGTGCCTGCCGCCGAAGAGCCTGCTAACTGCATCTTTGAGCAGGTCTACTTCGCTCGCCCCGACTCCATCATGAACGGCAAGAGCGTCTACGCCTGCCGTTATGACATGGGTCGTCAGCTGGCACATGAGGAGCCCGTCGAGGCCGACCTGGTCATCGGCGTGCCCGACTCCGGCCTGCCGCCCGCGGAGGGGTATTCGCACGAGAGCGGTATTCCCTTTGGCGAGGGCCTCATCAAGAATCGCTATGTGGGCCGTACGTTTATCGAGCCTACGCAGGAGCTGCGTGCCATGGGCGTGCGTATGAAGCTCAACCCACTGCGCGACAACATCGAGGGCAAGCGCCTGGTCGTCATTGACGACTCCATCGTCCGCGGCACCACCATGGTGCAGCTCGTCAAGATGCTGCGCAACGCCGGCGCCAAGGAGATTCACATCCGCATCAACTCGCCCGAGGTCATCTGGCCGTGCTTCTACGGCATTGATACCGACGTGCAGTCGCAGCTTATCAGCGCCAACAAGACGGTCGACGAGATTTGCGAGTATATCGGCGCCGATTCGCTGGCCTTCCTTTCGGTCGAGGGCCTGCTGAAGGTCATGCCCAAGGGCGGTTACTGCGATGCGTGCTTTACCGGACGCTACCCCGTGGCGATTCCCGAGAGCTTTGGCCGCGACAAGTTCATGGAGGGCTTTAAGCCCCGCAACCTGGACAAGCCGCTGCACGTTGACGACGACGCCGTGGTCGAGAAATACGACGACCGCAGCTGGGAAGAGGAGCACGGCGAGGCCTAAAGCCTGCCATGTAGGGACAGGTTTATTTTGGTAGGTTTTACCTGCTGTTTTGTTGATATGACGGCGCGTGCCGTTATGGCGTGCGCCGAAATGAACGCAACTATGAGCACCGTTTGGTGCCTGTGCGGCAAACGGTAGTGGGAGAGGAAGGCTCAGATGAGCGACAGCAAGCATGTGACGTACGAGGACGCCGGCGTCGATACCGCCGAGGGCGGCCGCGCCGTCGACGCTATTAAGCAGATGGTCAAGGACACCAACCGCCCCGAGGTTATCGGCGGCATCGGCGGCTTTGGTGGCCTGTTCTCGGCCGCCGCGCTTAAGGATATGGAAGACCCGATCCTGATCAGCGGCACCGACGGCGTGGGCACCAAACTCGTGCTCGCCCAGATCATGGACCGTCACGAGACGGTGGGCCAGGACCTGGTCGCCATGTGCGTCAATGACATTTTGGCTTCGGGCGCCGAGCCGCTGTTCTTCCTGGATTACGTTGCCATCGGTCACATTGAGGCCGAGCACATGGCAAAGATCATCAAGGGCGTGGCCGACGGCTGCAAGCTCGCGGGTTGCGCGCTCGTGGGCGGCGAGATGGCCGAGCACCCGGGTGTCATGGCCCCCGCCGATTACGACCTCGCCGGCTTTACCGTGGGTGTTGTCGATCGTCCCAAGATGCTCGACCCCGCGAACGTTCGCCCCGGCGATGTGATCCTGGGCCTGCCTTCCACCGGCGTGCATTCCAACGGTTACTCGCTCGTGCGCAAGGTTATCGGTGTCGACGGCATCAAGCCGGGCACGCCCGACGCTGCCGCTAAGGCCGAGGAGCTGAGCCGTCCGCTCGAGGAGCTCGGCGGTGCTTCGCTGGCCGACGCTCTGCTGGCCCCCACGCGCATCTACGTCAAGCCGATTCTTGAGCTGCTGCGCGGTGGCGCCAACGTTCATGCCATCGCCCACATCACCGGCGGCGGTATTACCGAGAACCTCAACCGCGCGCTCGCCGACGACGTCGATGCCGTGGTCACCCGCAACGGCGCCGAGATGGGCTGGGATGTTCCGCCCGTCATCACCTACGTGTCGCGTCAGGCCGAGCTCGCGCCCAACGAGGCATGCAAGACCTTCAACATGGGTGTCGGCCTGTGCCTGATCGTCGCCCCCGAGGACGAGGCTGCCGTGACCGAGGCTCTGGTCGCGCTAGGCGAGAAGCCGTTCCGCGTGGGTGAGTGCGTCGAGGGCTCCGGTAAGGTCGTGTACTCCGATGAGCGCTAACGAGCAGATGACTGCTGCCGAGGGCCTGGGCTTTGTACCCTACACCCGTCCGACCGGCACCGATACGGCCGAGCCGCTTAAGATTGGCGTGCTTATCAGCGGTTCGGGTACCAACCTGCAGGCGCTGATCGACCTGATCGCCGCCGGCAAGCTCAACGCCTCGATTGAACTTGTGGTGTCGAGCCGTCCTTCGGCCAAGGGCCTGCAGCGTGCCGAGCGTGCGAGCATCCAGACACTCACGCTGTCCAAGGATGTCTATGCCGATCCCATCGCGGCTGACGAGATCATTGCGCATGAGCTGCTCGAGCGCGGCTGCGAATATGTGGTCATGGCCGGCTACATGCGCATGGTGCACACGCCGCTGCTGGCGGCGTTCCCCAATCGCGTGGTCAACCTGCATCCGGCGCTGCTGCCGAGCTTTACCGGCGCCCATGCGATTGACGATGCGTTTGCTCGCGGCGTCAAGGTGACCGGCGTGACCGTGCACTTTGCCAACGAGATCTACGACAACGGCCCCATCATCGCCCAGCGCGCGCTGGCTGTCGAGGAGGGCTGGGACGTCGACACACTCGAGGAGCACATCCACGCGATCGAGCATGTGCTGTATCCCGAGGTCGTGCAAATGCTCGCCGACGGTCGCGTTCACGTGCTGGAGAGCGGCAAGGTCGCAATTGATGCGCCTCGCGGCTAGTGGCGCACAGTACAATTTAGCCGAGTAGTCAGGGTGGTCATTGGCGCCAAGGCGCAAGTGGCCATCCTTTGTTTTAGGTAGTCATTGGGGACGTTCTTAAACGACTAGTCGTTTAAGAACGTCCCAGGTGACTAGGTGAGAGAGGTGAGCGTATGGCGAATAACGAAGCGCTGTTTACGCCCGAGCTGGTGTTTTTTGATTGGGAGTGCGCGACGCCGGGCGAGGTGTTTGCGCGGCTCGAGGGCGAGCTTGCCCCGCGCGGCTACATTGCCGAGGGTTGGCTCAACGCCGTCCGCACGCGCGAGGACGCCTATCCCACGGGTCTCGCCATGCCGGCGGCAAACATCGCCATTCCGCATACCGATCCGGGATTTGTGGCCAAGCCCTATATTGCGGTGGTAAAGCCCGCCGCACCTGTGACGTTCAACGCGATGGCGGGCATGGGTGCCCCGGTGCCGGCGCAGATCGTCATCAACCTGGGCATTGCCGAGCCGGGCGGCCAGGTCGAGGCACTTCAGGCGCTCATGAATATCTTTATGGACACCGACGCTGCAGCCGATGTACTTGGCCAGACCACGCCGCAGGGCATGGTCGACGCCATCCGTCGCCACTTTTAAGGTCGGCACTGGGGGACCGTCCCTAACTGCCGGCCTAAAAGGAACGTCCCTGACTGCCGGGTCTGTCCCCTTTGCACCAAAATGGTGCAGATTAACCTGTCCCCCATGCACCAGGTGTGTCGCGGGGGCTGCGTTGTGACACAATGGCGTTTGTTCGATTCGTAATGCGAAAGGCCAAACATGGCAAATAAGAAAAAGAACCCCGAGGTCGCGCCGACGTCCGAGCAACGGTCCCGCGCCGCCTCCAGCTCTCGCAAGAAGCAGCGCAAGACCTATGTGTCCAAGACCGTCAAGATTGTCCTGGTGGTCATCGGCGTGCTGGCGATGCTGCTCTCCGTCTCGGCCATGGCGTGCTCCGGCCTTATGTCGCAGGCCGAGGACACCTCGGGCTACAAGCTGACCGGCGGTGTTGCTGCAACTATCAACGGCACCAACCTCACCGAGGACACCGTGACCAAGCAGATCATGAGCATGCGCACGTCCTACGGCTACACCAAGGACAAGGACTGGGCGCAGTATCTGGTTGACAACGACCTCACGCCCAAGAAGTACCGCAAGCAACTCATCGACTCCTACACGCAGCAGATTCTGCTTCAACAGGCACAGAAGGAAAACGGCGTTACGGTGTCGGACGAGGAGGTCGAGAAGGCTTGGAAGGACGCGTGCAAGAGCGCGGGCGGCGCCAAGGCTTTTAAGAAGACCCTCAAGACCTACGGCTATACCGAGGACACCTACAAGGACTCACTCAAGGAGAGTCTGGCGCAGCAGAAACTCAAGGATGCCGTCGCGCCCACGAGCAAGCCCAAGGACAGCGAGATTGTCGATTACATCAACGAAAACCTGTCCAGCTACAACGACGCCCGCCGCTCGTCGAACATCCTGATCAAGGTTGATTCCGACGCTTCCGACGAGGACAAGGCTGCCGCCAAGGCCAAGGCGCAGGAGTGCCTGGGCAAGATCAACTCCGGTGATCTGAGCTTTGAGGACGCCGTTGAGCAGTACTCCGAGGACACCGGTTCCAAGGAGAAGAAGGGCGATGTGGGCTGGGATAAGCTCACCACTTTCGTCGACAGCTACCAGACGGCGCTCGAGGGACTCAACAAGGGCGACGTGAGCGAAGTCGTCGAGTCGACCTATGGCTACCACATCATCAAGTGCACCGACTACTTCCATGTCGATAATCAGGTTGATGACATCAACCAGGTGCCCAAGGACATCAAAAAGTACGTCTCCAACGTGGTGAAGACGCAAGCGGCCAGCACCGCGTACAGCGAGTGGCTGGAGCAGTACAAGAAGGATGCCGACATCACCGTCAACCCCATGCCCAAGGACGTACCCTATAACGTGAGTCTGAAGGGCGTCACCAAGAGTTCGACCGACGATTCGTCGAAGACTGAGTAACCATGGGGCGGTGCTCGCGTGAGTGCCGCCCACGCTATTAGAGAGGATTTGCAGATGACCAACGAAGAGCTGCAGAAAGAAATGATCGCGGCCATGAAGGCCAAGGACAAGGTTCGCCTGTCCATCATTCGCCAGGTTAAGGCCGAGGTGAAGAATATCGAGGTCAACGAGCGCCGCGATGTGACCGAGGAAGACGTCAACAGCATGATCAAGCGTCTGATCAAGCAGACGAGCGAGACGCTGGAGATGTCCATCAAGGCCGGCACCGACCAAGAGCGTACCGACAACCTGACCGAGCAGGTCAAGATTCTGGAGAGCCTGCTGCCCGCGCAGGTTTCGGGCGAGGAGCTCGAGGCCCTGATTGAGCAGGTCATCGCCGAGCTGGGTGCCACGTCCAAGAAGCAGATGGGTCAGGTCATGGGTGCCCTGGGCAAGGCCACCGGCGGCAACTTCGATAAGCCTGCCGCGGCAAAGATCGTCGGAGCCCGCCTCGCGTAGGGGCCGAGTGGCACACAGTTGAGGCTGAGGGGGCGTGGCCGTCATGGTCGCGCCCCTTTTTGCTGGGCTGGGCACTCATTGGGGACAGGCTTAAATGAGTGCCCAATGAGCAGGTACTCATTTAAGTCTGTCCCCAATGAGTGGGTGGAAGGTTGCGGGTTCTTTACGGGAATGTAGTGTGGGCTGCGGAAACGCGGTTCTTTCCGTACAATAGTTCAACTCGTGTAAACGCAGGGAAGGGACATTCATGGCAGACATGATCGAGATCAAGCATCTCAACAAGTACTTTGGCGACCTGCATGTGCTCAAAGATATCAATCTCACCGTCAAGCGCGGCGAGAAGCTCGTAATGATCGGGCCTTCCGGCTCGGGTAAGTCGACGCTCATCCGTTGCGTCGATTATCTGGAGGAGCCCACGTCGGGCGAGGTCGTCATCGACGGTACGCCGCTCACCAAAAAGAATCACCTGGAGATGGCTCGCAAGTATAGTTCCATGGTGTTTCAGCAGTTCAACCTGTATCCCAACATGACGGTGCTCGGCAACCTGACGCTCGCGCCCATCAAGCTGCAAAAGAAGAGCAAGGAGGAGGCGACCGAGATCGCCATCGCTGCGCTCAAGCGCGTCGGCATGGCACATAAGGCCGGCGAGTATCCGCAGAATCTCTCGGGTGGTCAGCAGCAGCGCATCGCCATCGCCCGTGCCCTGTGCACCAAGCAGCCCATCATCCTGTTTGACGAGCCGACCTCGGCGCTCGACCCCGAGATGGTCCAGGAGGTTCTGGACGTTATGATTGAGCTCGCGCAGGAGGACATCACCATGATCTGCGTGACGCACGAGATGGGTTTTGCGCGTCAGGTGGCCGACCGCGTCATCTTTATGGAGGACGGCCGCATTCTGGAGGAGGGCAAGCCCGAGCACTTCTTCGATAACCCCGAGAACCCGCGCTGCCGCGAGTTCCTGTCCAAGATTCTGCACTAGGCGCGGTGATGGACATGACGGATATGACGAGGGCGGCCGTGTCGCGCCGCCACTTTTTGCAGCTGGCGGGCGCCGGCATGCTCGCGCTGACGGGGACCGCGCTTACCGGTTGCGGCAACTCCGCCGGCGGCGAGGGTTCCGACAAGGGGTCCAAGCTTGCGGCCATCAAGTCGCGTGGCCATCTGAATACCGGCGTTAAGAAGGACGTTCCCGGCTATGGCTATTACGACACCGCCAAGGGCCGCTTTGAGGGCATGGAAGTCGATTTGTGCTACCAGATCGCCGCTGCCGTCTTTGGCGTGAGCTACAAGGAGGCCCGCGCCCAGGAGCTTGTCGAGTTTACCGACGTAACGCCCAAGACACGCGGCCCGCTGATCGATAACGGCCAACTCGACGTGGTCGCGGCGACCTACACCATCACCGACGAGCGCAAGAAGAGCTGGGATTTCTCGACGCCGTACCGCACCGACTACGTGGGGCTCATGGTCAAGAAGCGTTCGGGCTTTACCTCGATTGAGGATCTGGACGGCAAGGTCATCGGCGTGAGCCAGGGTGCTACCACGCAGGGCCTGATCGAGCAGATGATCAAGGACAACGGCTTTAGCTGCAAGCCAGAGTTTAGGGCCTTTAGCGGCTATCCCATCATCAAGAGCTCGCTCGACGCCGGCAATATCGACGTCTTTGCCATGGACCGCTCCACGCTGGCCGGTTACATGAACGAGACCGTTGAGCTGCTGCAGCCCGAGGTCAAGTTTGGCGAGCAGGGCTACGGCGTGGCGACCAAGAAGGGCTGCGACCTTTCGGCCGTGGTCGATCAGGTGATTTGCGATCGCCTGGCCGACGGCTGGCTCGACCAAGAGGTCAAGACCTGGGGTCTTGTATAGGCGCATCGTCCAAGGAAGGAATCAAATGCTCGAAGGATTATTTGACGCCGACCGTTGGTCGACGACATTTCAAAATATGGGGCCCTTCTGGGAGGGCTTTGGCGTGACGCTGCAAGTGGTCGTTGCCGGCCTGCTGTTGTCGCTGGTGCTGGGCACGCTGCTGGGCGTGTTCTCTACCACTCGCTCGCGCGTGCTGCGCGCCATAAGCCGCGTGTACGTGGAGTTTTACCAGAACACCCCGTTGCCCGTGCAGGTGCTCTTTATGTACATGGCCGGTCCGCAGTTTTTGCAGGCCATAACCGGTGCCGACCAGCCGGTGCGCATCGCGCCGTTCGTGCTGGGCTTCTTGGGCGTGGGTCTGTATCACGCGGCCTACATTTCGGAGGTCATCCGCACTGGTATCGAGGCGGTTCCGCGCGGTCAGATGGAGGCGGCCCAGAGCCAGGGCTTCACCCGTGCGCAGGCGTACTGGTACATCGTACTGCCCCAGACATTCAAGATCATTCTGCCGCCGCTGTGCAACCAGGCGCTCAACCTGGTCAAGAATACGTCGGTGCTGGCGCTTGTGGCCGGCGGCGACCTTATGTACCGTTCCGACAACTTTGTGAGTCTGTACGGTTACCTGCAGGGATACATCGTCTGCTGCCTTATGTACTTCATCATCTGCTTTCCGCTCGCCATACTGGTGCAGTGGCTCGAGCGCCGCTCCAAGGAGCGTCCGCGCGGTGTGAGCCTGGCCGAGCTGGGGCTCGACAACGTAGAGGAGGCCTAGCGCATGGAAATCTTCAACGCGACCAACCTGCTCTACATTTGGGGCGGCTTTGTTAAGACGATCGAGATCTCGGCGCTGTCGATCTTTTTCTCGCTCATCTTTGGCACGGTACTGGCGCTCGTTAAAAGCTATGCGCCCCGCCCGTTCCGTATTTTGGTGAGCGCCTATATCGAGCTGTTCCGTTGCACGCCAAACCTGCTGTGGATCCTTTTTATCTACTTTACGGTGCAGGGTTTGGACATTGTGATTTCGACCATCGCCTTTACGCTGTTTACCAGCGCCGTTATGGCCGAGATTGTGCGCGGCGGCCTCAACTCGATTCCGCGCGGCCAGTTTGAGGCGGCGCAGAGCCAGGGCTTTGGCTTCTTTGCCACCATGCGCTACATCATTCTGCCGCAGACGTTTAAGACGATCATTCCGGCGCTGTTTAGCCAGTGCACAACTGTCATTAAGGACAGCTCGTATCTTTCGGGCATTAACGTGGCCGAACTCATGTACACGGCCAACGTCGTGATGGCCCACGCGATCGACCTGTCGCAGGTGCTTATGCTCTACGGCCTGGTTTTCACGATGTACTTTGTGCTCAACTTTGGTATCTCGCTGCTGGTCCGAGCGTATCAACGTCGTATTGTGGCAGCGTAGTCCTGCTTCCCCAAGCACGGCATCTTGCCCCTCAATCGTCGCTTGCGTACATTTAGTACGCGGCGCTCCTCTTTCGGGGCAATCTGCCGCACTTGGGAAACCAGGACGGTCGTAAGTGACAAAATGAGAATCAGGAATCGCCTATTTCTCATTTGTTAGAAAGGAATCGCGATGAGCGATCTGGAGAACAAGAAGAATCCTGTGGTCATTACCATCGCGCGCGACTTTGGCGCCGAGGGCCACGAGATTGGTCGCATGCTTGCCGACGAGTTGGGGATTCCGCTGTACGATAACGAGCTGCTGGTGCGTGCGTCGCTGCGCGCGGGCGAGTCGCTCGACAAGATGGCCGCCTACGACGAGCGCCTGGCCGTGGAGAACATGGCGTTTCTGCCCGACCGCTACGATGCCCGTTCGTACTCGGACAAGTTGTTCCAAAAGATGAGCCAGGTGATTTTGGATCTGGGTGAGACCGAGAGCTGCATTATCGAAGGCCGCCTGTCCGATTACCTGCTGCGTAACAACCCCAACCACATTGCCGTATTGGTGACCGCTCCCTTTGAGGACCGCGTCGAGATCGTGCGCAAGAAGCGCGGTCTTAACAAAAAGAAGGGCGCCAAGCTGGTCAAGCAGCAGCAGAAGGCGCGCGAGGCGTTCTATAAGCGCTACAGCGCCGGAAAGTGGAAGATGACGAGCGGTAAAGACATCGTCGTCAACCGCGCCAAGCTGGGCCGCGAAGGCTGCAAAGACGTTATCGCCGCAGCCTACCGCTACAAGGTGGCCCAACTCGAAGGCTAACCGACCAAAACCACCACAAAGGCGCCGCCCCTTTGTGGCGGTCGGTCGGCCGACATAGAAAAAGTCCCCGCCGGGCGTGTGCTCGACGGGGACTTTGCCGTTTGGTGGCTAGCGCTGCGGGTGATTACTCGCCCAGCAGGCTCTTGGTGATGGAAGCGGCGGCCTTCTTGCCGGCGCCCATCGCCAGAATGACCGTTGCGGCACCGGTGACGATGTCGCCGCCGGCCCAGATGCGGGGATCGGTGGTCTGGCCGGTCTCCTCGTCGGCGACGATGTAGCCCCACTTGTTGAGCTCCATCTTGCCGCCGATCTTCTTTGCGAAGGGGTTGGCGTTGGTGCCGATAGCCGAAATAGCGACGTCGCAGGGGATCTCCTCGATGGCGCCCTCGATGGGCACCGGGCGACGACGGCCGGACTCGTCGGGCTCGCCGAGTTCCATCTTCTGGACCTTGACGGCGCACACGGAGCCGTCCTCGCCAGCGACAAACTCGAGCGGGGAAACGAGCGGCAGAACCTCGACGCCCTCGGCCTTGGCGTGGTGCAGCTCGGCGCGACGGCAGGGCATCTCATCCTCGGTACGACGATAGGCGATGATGGCGTGCTCGGCGCCCAGACGCTTGGCGGTACGGACGGCGTCCATAGCCACGTTGCCGCCACCAAAGACGACGACGTTCTTGCCGTGCTTGGTGGGGGTGTCGTACTCGGGGAACTTGTTGGCCTTCATCAGGTTCACGCGGGTGAGGTACTCGTTAGCGAAGAAGACGTTGGGCAGGTTCTCGCCGGGGACGTTGAGGAACTTGGGCAGGCCAGCGCCGGTCGCCACGTAGATGGCGTCGAAGCCCTGCTCGAACAGCTCCTCGGCCGTGGCCATGTTGCCCACGACGGAGTTGTACTCAAACTTGACGCCCATGTCCTCCAGGCCGTCGATCTCGCGCTTGACGACCGCCTTGGGAAGACGGAACTCGGGGATGCCGTAGACCAGCACGCCACCGCCGGTGAAGAAGGCCTCAAAGACGGTGACGTCAAAGCCGTTACGGGCGAGCTCGCCGGCGCAGGTGATGCCGGACGGGCCGGAGCCGACGACGGCGACCTTCTTGCCGTTCTTGGGAGCCATCTTGGGCGTGGAGGCGAGCTCGGGGCGGTCACCCAGGAAGCGCTCGAGCTGGCCGATGGCCACGGGCTCGGACTTCTTACCACGGATGCACTTGCCCTCGCACTGGTTCTCCTGCGGGCAGACTCGGCCGCAGATGGCGGGAAGCATGGAGTCCTCGCGGATGGTATCGAGAGCGCCGCCGAAGTCCTTCTCGCGGATCTGCTCGATAAAGCGGGGGATGTTGATGTTGACGGGGCAGCCCTCAACACAGAACGGCTTCTTGCAGTTGAGGCAGCGCTCGGCCTCGGCCAGCGCCATCTCTTCGGTGAAGCCCTTGTCGACGGGGCGGAAGTCGCAGGCGCGCTCGGCAGCCGGCTCCTCGTTATCGGGGGTGCGGGGCGACTTCATATCGGCAACGAAACGACCGTTAACTAGTGGCATGCGCAGCTCTTTTCCTCATAGGCCTTGAGGGACTCGCCCTCTTCGGAACGGTAAGCGGCCTGGCGGGCACGAAGGTCATCCCAGTCGACCAGGGTAGCATCGAAGTCGGGGCCGTCGACGCAAGCGAACTTGGTCACGCCGCCCACCTCGACGCGGCAGCAGCCGCACATGCCGGTGCCGTCAACCATGATGGGGTTGAGCGACGCGGTGATGGGGGTGTCGTACTTCTGGGCGGTGAGGGTCGAGAACTTCATCATCGGAACGGGGCCGACGCAGAAGACCTGGCTCACGGCCTTGTCCTGCAGCAGGCGCTCCAGCGGAGCGGTGACAACGCCCTGCTCGCCGTAGGAACCGTCGTCAGTGGTGATGTGGATGTGGTCCTCGTCGAGGAGCTCGCGGAACTGGTCCTCCATGAGCAGGAGGTCCTTGGTTCGGGCGCCCATGATGGCGTGGACCTCATGGCCGGTCTCGACCAGGTGCTTGGCGACCGGGAAGGCAATTGCCAGGCCGACGCCGCCGCCAATGACGGCGCAGGGGCCCTCGGCCATCTCGGTGGGAACGCCCAGCGGGCCCACGACGTCGCGCAGCGACTCGCCGGCCTCGTAGGTGGAAAGCATTTCGGTGGTCTTGCCGATCACCATGAAGATGAACTCGACCCAGCCCTCGTCACCGTTCCAGCCGGCCAGAGTAAACGGGACACGCTCGCCCGTCTCGTTGGCGCGAACCATGAGGAACTGTCCAGCGTGCGCATGCTTGGCGATTGCGGGCGCCTCGATGCGGAACTTGAACACCTTCTCCGAGAACTGCGTCTTCTCCAGGATCTTATACATAGAACCCCTCTCTTGTTAGGGCGACCGAACCGTGCCTCCACGGAAATGGACGGTAGCCCGAATAAAACCGTACGCGCACAGGCGTTGTGCAGACATACGGTGCAAATTATACCCTCATGGACATGTCGCTTACGTGTGTCTTTGGCAGGCGGGAAAAGTGACCTGCCAAAAAGGGACAGGTTTATTTTGGCGGGTTTTATCAGGCAAAACGGCAAAGGGGGCCGGCCTCGTGCTTCGGTGAGGCCGGCCCCCTTTGGAGCGCTGCATATGTATGGCGGCACAGGGTTTATTACGGTGCGGCTGCCGCGGCGTTTCCGCAGATAAAACCTGCCAAAATAAACCTGTCCCTAAATGGTAGGTTTTAGTGCTTGCCGTTGGCGGAGGCGGCGCCGTTTACGTGGTCGCGGGCATAGACCACGCCGTGCACGATCGCCAGGCCGGCGGCGTCTGCGGCGCGGGCGCAGGTGTCCTGGAAGTCCTCGGCCTCGCGGGCGCGCAGCTGCTTGAGCACGTAGTCGGCGACAGCCATCTTGCCGGGAGGGTTGCCGATGCCGGTGCGAATGCGGCTGAAGTCGCGGCTGCCCATCTTGTCGATGATGGAGCGCAGGCCGTTGTGACCGGCGTGGCCGCCGCCTACCTTGACGCGAACATCGCCGGCGGGAATGTCGAGTTCATCGTGGATCACGAGCAGCTCCTCGGCTTTGATTTTGTACTCGCGGCAAAGCTTGGAGATGGGACCGCCCGAGGTGTTCATGTACGACTGCGGCTTGACCAGCACAATCTGGCGCTTGCCGCCCTCTTCCTCGGGGTCGTTGATATTGATGAGCGCGACCTCGGCGCCGGCCTGGTTTTTCCAGTACGTGACGCCGGCCTGACGGGCCAGCTCGTCGATTGCCTTAAAGCCGGCGTTGTGGCGGGTCTCGGCATACTCATCGCCAGGGTTGCCAAGTCCGGCAACCATGCGAATCTTAAGCGGCTGTGCAGCTGCCATGTGCTTCCTTTCGTCGATTTGTCGCCTGCTATGGTGAGCGACCCCGTTGCTGCTGTCAAATGGAGGGTGAATGAGGCTGCATGAGGGCGTTGGGCAGTCGTCAGAAGCCGGGGTGGACAGTTAGTTCAGATTTGTTTAAACCAAGAGGTCTTTGACTGCCAAAATTGGGACCGCGGAACTGCCATGGCGCTTTGGAGAGCACATTTTGCGCTATTTCAGATCTTTCGAGTCTTCAAATGAGGTGATTGGCGCCGGAATGGCGGCAAACTACCTCGAATTTAGCCGTCTGTTTATACAAATCTGAACTAACTGTCCAGCCATGCTAGGTAACACTGGGTAAAAGTCTTTTAGACCGGCGCGAGGCCGATTCCGGCCCGCAGGGCGTTGAGCCAGGCGGCCTGACGCTTTCGATAGCCCTTGATGCGATATCGGAATCGAACTCCCGCGAGTCGATGCATCGTTTGGGCGAAGGCTTCGAGTGCAACAAGGTCCTTCATTTGGTCACGATTGATAACCAGGACGTGGATACCCATGGCTTTAAGGCCATTGTTACGATTGCCATCGTGGATGCGGGCGTTTTGAAGCTCATGTCCAATTCCGTTGTATTCGTTGTCGACTCCAGCGGCCGGGCAATATAAGTCGCAGATGGCGTAGGGGATGCCCGAGGACATGTTGACCGCAAGGGTGTCGAAGTCGACACGATAGTTGAGCAGTAAGCCTCCCATGGGCAAGCTGCAGCACCCGAATCCGCCAAAGCGCATGGGTGCGCCCAGGACGGCGAACATCAATGATTCCGCTGGGGATGCGGATCCGGCCCGGGCGAGTTTGACAGCCGTACGAAATGAGGCGTAGGAACTGCTTTTGGCAAACCGTGCGACTGCCTCGAGCTCTTCGATGGTTGTGGCGGGTTCGCATTTGTAGTGTGCCTGTTCGTAGCGGGTTTCGGCTTGCTTTTCGGGTGTCGGTTGGTCGCCCTGGCAATCGAGGTCGTCCATCGCTTCGAAGCTGTTGGCCTTGGGCCACGTGTCGTCGTAGGCGATGGGGTAAGTTGCCTCGGGCGGAAGCGAGTAGGTTCCGAGCAGCTCCATGAGAAGCATCAAGGTTTTGGCAACTGATTCATTTTTGGAACAAAGCATGGCCGTCATGGCGGGGGACGTTGCGTAGATGTCGGCTTCGATGTGCATGATCGCACCTTGGGGAAGCGGGGCGGTGATGGTGTGCTGGAGGAGCCGTCCGTCGGGTCGTCTGTTGTTGCCGCCCGCAACAAAGAGATCTAGACACTCGGAGTCGTCTTCGCTCCAGGCGTCAAGTATTGCAAGGGCCGCAAAGTCTATGGCGTCCTTGTTGGGAACGCAACCTTCGAGGGCTTGTGTCTGTTGCTCGTCATCGATGACGTCCCAGGGAAGGGCGGAGTACGCCCGTCGAGCGCGGCGAATTGCGCGGAGGGCGGAAAGATGTGAAATCACGGTCGTCATAGCTATAAGGTACTAATCCGTTGGCGAAGTGATACTGCCGTATCGGTCTTTTCGCTCAAAGGGGTGTCGCGCGCCGTGGGCGGTAGCGTGATCATGTGGAATGCCTTGAAAAAGTGGAGAATGGAGCGATGGGCTGGCCTTGGAGGCATCTGCTAAGGTGGGTGTTGGACAGTTATTTCAGATTTGTATAAGGCGACCGGGGCGTATTGCCGTTGTTGAAGGAATCGGTGGGCAAAATGGGGCCAACGGCATGGTGAAGAGATCCATAGGCGGAGGGATTGAACGGAATTATGCCGGCAAGAGCGCTTTCGACGTATTAAATGGCCCAAACGAATGGCTAAATTAATACAAATCTGAACTAACTGTCCATGGCAGGTTGTCGAGGGGTAGAAAAAGGGTCGGAAGCGAGCCTCCGACCCTTTAAAAACACCAAAGATGATGCGATGGACGCTGGATTACAGCGCGAAGTCGCCGCCGACGAGCGTGGAGACGGGCTCCTCGTGGTAAACGGCAGAGATGGCCTGAGCGAACTCCTCGGCGACCGAGATGGTCTTGATCTTGCCGCCCACCTCGACGGGGATGGCGTCGGTGACGACGCACTCGACGATGGGGGCGTCGTTCAGACGCTCGATGGCCGGGCCGGAGAAGATGCCGTGGGTGGCGCAGACGTAGATGTCGCCAGCGCCCATAGCCTTGAGCTCCTTAACGTTGGCGCACAGGGTGCCAGCGGTGTCGATCATGTCGTCGTTGATGATGCAGGTCTTGCCCTTGATGTCACCGATGATGCCCATGACCTCGGCGGCGTTGTGGCGCGGACGGCCCTTGTGGGCGATGGCCAGGTCGCAGCCGAGCATGTCGGACAGCTTCTTGGCGGCCTTGGCACGACCCACGTCGGGGGAGACGACAACCAGGTTGTCGGTGTCGAAGTGCATGTCGTTGTAGTACTGGCCAAACAGAGGCAGCGCGGACAGGTGGTTAACCGGGATATCGAAGAAGCCCTGGATCTGGCCCTGGTGCAGGTCGAGGGTGATGATGCGGTTGACGCCGGCGCGCTCGAGCAGGTTGGCGACGAGGCGGGCGGTGATGGGCTCGCGCGGGCCGGCCTTGCGGTCCTGGCGGGCATAGCCGTAGTGGGTGATGACGGCGGTGATGGAGCGGGCGGATGCGCGCTTGGCAGCGTCGGTGGCGATGAGCAGCTCCATGAGCATGTCATTGACGTTGCCGCCGGCCACGGACTGAATCAGGAAGACGTCGGCGCCGCGGACGGTCTCGTCGTAGCGGGCGTAAATCTCACCATTGGCGAACTGCTTTAGCGTAAGGCCCGAAAGCTCGACCCCAAGGTACTCAGCAATCTTCTGAGCGAGGGGACGGTTGGAGGAACCGGAATACACGCGGATGGACTTGCGCATATTCTCCGACTTCTCGGGATCATTAATCGGCATTACCCTTCTCCTTTATATCGAATGCCATATAGATGCCTTGTTGCATTGTAACCGCGCGGCGGGGTTTATCGAGTCTTGATAACGTCTTTACCGTCAACGGACACGAACCGACCACTCATCCGGCCGCGCAGGTCAGCATAGAAAAAGGAGCCGTCCCCATGGGAGCAGCTCCTTAGATGCTTGGTAAAACGTTATGCCTCGTCGTCCTCGTGCAGGCGGCGGCGATAATCGGCGGCCCAGCCCTCAATATTTACCTGACGGGCGCGGCCCAGGCCGAGTGCGTCAGCCGGGACCGGCTCGGTGATGACGGAGCCGGCGGCCACGAGTGCGCCGTCGCCGATCTGGGCGGGAGCGACCATCATGGTGTCGGAACCGATGAAGGCATCCTTGCCGATGACGGTCTTGTGCTTGTGCACGCCGTCGTAGTTGCAGGTGATGGAGCCCGCGCCCACGTTGACGCCGGGGCCCATGGTGGTGTCGCCGATGTAGGACAGGTGCGGAACCTTGGAGCCCTCGCCGATCGTGGACTTCTTGATCTCCACGTGCGTGCCGGCCTTGGAGCCGTCGAGCATATGAGTGCCCGGGCGCAGGTAGGCGCGCGGGCCGCAGTCGACGCCGTTCTCGATGACGGCCTCGATGGCGATGGTTTCATCGATGGTGCAGCCGCTGCCGACGGTGGTGTCGGTGAGGCGGCTGTTGGGGCCGAGCTGGCACTCCTCGCCCACGGTGACGTGCCCGATCAGGTGCGTCTGCGGCCACACGACGGTGTCGCGGCCGATAACGGCATCGGGGCCGATCCAGGCCTGCGTGGGGTCGATGAAGGTAACGCCCTCGGCCATCCAGTGCTCGTTGATGCGGTCGCGTGCGATAGCGGTGAGCTGCGCGAGCTGAATGCGGCTGTTGACGCCCAGGCCGTCGCGGTAGTCATCGCAGTGGAAGATGGAGACCGCCTGGCCGTGACCCTTGAGGATTTCGAGCATGTCGGGCAGGTAGTACTCGGACTGCGCGTTGTCGTTGCCGATCTCGTTAATGTGGGCGGCGAGCTGCGCGCCGTCAAAGGCGTAGCAGCCGGCGTTGCACTCCAGCAGCGTGGCGGCCTGCTCGGGCGTGCAGTCCTTCTGCTCGATGATGCGCTCGATCTGGCCGTCGGCGCCCAGCTTGATGCGGCCGTAGCCGAAGGGGTCGGGCGGGGTCATGGTCATGACGGTGCAGGCGAGCTCGCCGGTAGCGACGGTCTGTGCGAACTTGGCGACGGTGTCGGCGGTGATGAGCGGCAGGTCGCCGTTGAGCACGACGACGGGGCCTTGCGTGATGCCGCAGGCCTCGAGCGCGACCTTCACGGCGTGACCGGTGCCCAGGCGCTCGGTCTGCTCGACGCACTCGACCTTGGTGGCGCTGCTGGCGTAGGCGCCGTCGATGAGGGCGCGCATCTCGTCGGCGTGGCTGCCGATGACGACCACGACGCGGCTGCAGCCGGCCTTGATGGTGGCGTCGACGATCCACTGGACCATGGGCTTGCCCAGGATCTTGTGCGAAACCTTGCAGTGGTTCGACTTCATGCGGGTGCCCTCGCCGGCAGCGAGGATAATTGCGGTTGCGTCCATGTGATCTCCTGTTACGTTATAGAGACGTGTGTTTGGAAACGATACACGGCGCAATATGATACCGCAGGCATATGTTGAGCGCGTAGCGATTGGTTTGCGGCGCTTGAGGCTTGCGCCGCCGGCGTGGCGTTTGCGCTGCTTGCGTGCGGCGTTGGCGGTGCTGCGGAGCTGTCGTTTGAGCGAGGGGACGGGGGTGCCCGTGGACAACATACAAGAGGAGTTTGGCGGCGAGCCCGTCGCGGCGTTCTCGATGTCGCATCCGGCTGTGCCGGCACTCTATATAGTGCTGACGCTGGGGCTCACCATGTTCTCGATGCAACCGGTGCTAATCGCGCTGTCGCTCGCAGGCGGGCTGGCGTATGGATTTGCGACGCGTGGGGCTGCCCGCACGCTGGGCGCACTCCGCTGGCAGTTGCCGGTGATTTTGATTATCGCGCTGGTCAATCCGCTGTTTAACGCCTCGGGCTCGACGGAGCTGTTCCGTATTGGCATGCGCGCGGTGTATCTGGAAAGCATGGTATACGGCCTGTGCATGGGCGGGCTGTTTGTGGCGAGCGTGCTGTGGTTTGAGGCCGCGGCGTCGATGCTCGAATACGACAAGGTACTCGCACTGTTAGGCAACGCCGCGCCGGTGATTGCGCTCATGATCTCGATGTGCATGAGGCTTATCCCGCAGTTTTTGCGCCGCGGCCGCACGGTGCTGGCGGTGCAAGATGCGATTGACGTGCCGGGGCGCGCGCCGGCCGACCCCGTGCGCTCGCGCCTGCGGGCATCGAGTGTGTTGATGGGCTGGGGCATGGAAGATTCGCTGGAGCGCGCGGACGCGATGCGCTCGCGCGGGTGGGGTGCCGCGACGCGTCGTACGACGTATGCGCGGTACCGGCTGGGGCGCGGCGATGTTGCCGCGCTGGTGGGGCTTGCGCTGTTTGGCGCCGCTGTGGTGGCAGTGGCATGGACCGCGACGACGCAGTATTCGTTTTATCCGCAGCTCTCGGTGCCGGCGCCGTGGCCGGGCTATGTCGTGTACGCTGCCTGGATGGTGCTGCCTTGCGCGTTGCACGCGATTGATAAGAAGAGGTTTGGCTGATGGCTCGGTTGGATAGGGGCCCGGTGTCGGGCGCGGCGTGCGGCCCGGATATGCCGGCGATTGAGGTGCGGAGCCTGAGCTTTGCCTACCCCGGGGCTGATGATGCGGTGCTCGAGGGGCTCGACTGGTCTGTTCCTCAAGGTGCATTTGCGCTGCTTGTCGGCGGTACCGGATCGGGTAAGTCGACGCTGCTGTCGCTGCTCAAGCCCGAGATCGCTCCGGCGGGCGAGCGCACTGGCGATGCGCGCGTGCTGGGCGAGAACGTTGCCGACATGGACGTGCGCGCGTCTGCGGAGCGCGTGGGCTATGTGTTCCAGGATCCCGAGAACCAGATCGTGTGCGAGACCGTGTGGCACGAGATGGCGTTTGGCCTAGAGAATCTGGGTGTGTCGCGCGACGAGATGCGCCGCCGTGTTGCCGAGACCAGCTATTTCTTTGGTCTGGAGGACTGGCTTCATCGTGATACCGATACGCTTTCGGGTGGCCGCAAGCAGCTGCTGTCGCTTGCCGCCGTCCTGGCGCTGCGCCCGCACGTGCTGCTGCTCGACGAGCCCACGTCTCAGCTCGATCCCGTTGCCGAGAAGAATTTCCTGCACGCGCTGTTTCGTGTGAATCGCGAGCTGGGCTGCACGGTTGTTGTGGCGACGCATCAGCCGCGCCCAATGCTCGAATACGCGACGTGTGCGTACCGGATTGAGGATGGCCGCGTGCACGAGGCGGCGGATATGGCATCTTTGGGACGCCGAGAATCGCTGTTTTCCGATGACACGTGGGGGTGGGGTGCCATCCGATGTGCACAAAACGGAGTATTCAGCAGGCGTGAGGACAATTTGGGCTCTCTGGAGCCGCCCGGGGACGTATCGAGCGCGAAAAAAAGTTCAGAATTGGACAAATCGTCCAAATTTGTGGCGCAAACGTCGCTCGAGAATGGCTCGGAAGCCTTCCCGCGCACGGATGGAAGCAGAATACTCCAAAAAATGCACGCTGGGTCGGCTACCACCCTGTCGGAAGGTTGGTTTCGCTACGATCGAGCGTCCGGCTGGGTGTTGCGTGGGCTCGATACGTCGTTTTCGGCCGGTGCGGTGCATGCGATCGTGGGCGGCAACGGATGCGGTAAGTCGACGATGCTTTCGGTGCTGGCCAAGACGGTCAAGTTGCAGCGTGGGCATATGGAGCGCGGGGCGGCCTCGGCGGCGCTGCTGCCTCAGAATCCCAAAGCATTGCTGGTTGCCGAGACGGTTCGCGACGAGCTGATGGAATGGGCTTCGACCTGCGGATATGACGAGAACTTGGCGCGGGAGCGTGCGACGCAACTGGGATTGGACGGCCTGGAGACGCGCCACCCCTACGACCTCTCGGGCGGACAGCGCCAGCTGCTCGCACTGGCAAAGCTGCTGCTGATCGGCCCCGAGCTGCTGCTGCTTGACGAGCCCACGAAGGGCTTGGACCTGGAGAGTCGCCGCATCATCGCCCGCGCCCTGCGTGACCATGCGAAGGCTGGCGGCACCGTCATCATGGCTACGCACGATCTGGATTTTGCTGAGCAGGTTGCCGATGACATTGCCATGATGTTTGACGGTGAGATTGCCTGCATGGAGCCGCCGGCCGACTTCTTTACCGACAACGTGTTTTATAGGGCGTGATGGGATGACGGATTATCGCGTCGCGCGCCTGCTTACAAAACTGGAGATCCCGCTGCTGCTGGCGGTGCCAGTGGTGATGGCTGCGGCGTTGCTGGCGGGCATTGAGCAGGCGGCGCTTGCCATGCTTGTCGTGGTGGCGCTCGTGCTCGCGCTGTTCTTTGCGGGCTACGAGGCGTCGCGACCGGGCCTGCGCCAGATTATGCCCACGCTGGTGTTGGCGGCGCTGGCTGCGGCGGGCCGCATCTTGTTCGGCCCCATTCCCGACTTTAAACCCGTGAGTGCCATCGCCATTATCGCCGGGGCGACACTCGGTCGTCGTAACGCCTTTATGGTCGGTGCGTTGGCGGCGCTGACCAGCAATTTCTTTTTTGGGCAGGGCATGTGGACGCCGTGGCAGATGTATGCCTGGGGCCTGGTTGGCTATGTTGGCGGCGCGCTGGCGTACGCGGGTGCGTTCGACCGCGCCGACGGCACCGTGCGATTGCCGGCGCTGCTGGCGTACGGTTTTGCGTCGGGCTTGCTCTATGGCGTCGTGATTAACGCGTATGACATCATTGGATTTGTACAGCCGCTTACTTGGGCGGGTGCCGTGGCGCGTCTTGCCACGGCAGTGCCGTTCGATATCACACACGGCCTCGCGACCTGCGTGTTCTTGGCCGCCCTGTACAAGCCTTGGTGCCGTCGCATTAACCGTGTCGTCGTGAAATACGGACTGTAGGGCATTTCGCGTTCCCTCACGAACTTGCGGTGGAATAGTTCTCGTTTTTGGCTATTTGCTGCCCAAACAGGAACTATTCCACCGCAACTTATAGGGGGAGAGGGGTCACATGATCTGTTTTCCTCTGTCCCCCAGGAATTGCTTGGCGCTAGAGCTCTAGCGTGAGGGTGACGGGGCAGTGGTCGCTGCCGAAGATATCGCCGCGGATGCCGGCGTCGCGCACGTTGCCGGCGATTGCGTCGCTCACCAGGAAGTAATCGATGCGCCAGCCGGCGTTGTTCTTGCGGGCATTAAAGCGATAGCTCCACCAGCTGTAGATACCCTCGACGTCGGGGTTTGCCGCGCGCCAGGTATCGGTAAAACCGGCGTCGAGCAGCTCGGTAAACTTACCACGCTCTTCGTCCGAAAAGCCTGCGTTGCCGCGGTTGGACTTGGGGTTCTTAAGGTCGATCTCTTCGTGCGCTACGTTAAAGTCGCCGCAGGTCACCACGGGCTTGCCGGTCTCGCGCTCAAGCGCGCTCAAAAAGCCGCGATAGGCATCGTCCCAGGCCATGCGCACATCGATGCGCGCGAGCTCGTTTTGGGCGTTGGGCGTATAGACATCCACAAACCAGAACTTGTCGAACTCCAACGCGCAGACGCGGCCCTCGGTTGCGGCTTGGGCGACGAGCTCGGCCGCCTCGCCCTCGCCGGCGTAGGGTAACAGCGCGTCGGCGTGCAGCACGCGCAGCGGTTCCTGGCGGCTAAAGACCGCAGTGCCCGAATAGCCTTTACGCTCGGCGTAGCTCCAGGTTTGGCGATAGCCGGGCAGGTCAATATCAACCTGGCCTTCTTGCAACTTGGTCTCTTGCAACGCCAGGATATCGACGTCGAGTTCTTGCGCGATCTGGATAAAGCTCGGGTCCTTTTTGAGCACGGCGCGCAGGCCGTTGACGTTCCACGAGGCGAAAGTGTAAGTCTGAGGCATGGTGTCCTTTCGACGGGGTTGGCAGGCTTAAGATTAGCGCAACAGGGGCGGTGGTGGGCACCGCGCGTGCTGACCCAAAGGCCGCATGCTGGGACATCGCCCGACGCTGCCCGACCAACAAGGACGGAGGACTCATATGACGCAGGCGATAACGGACTCCAAACAGGCCTCCGCCGCGCTGGCGGAGCTGTTCGGCACCCACAAGCGCGTGGTCTTCTTTGGCGGCGCGGGCGTTTCCACGGCGAGTGGCATCCCCGATTTCCGCAGCGTGGACGGCCTATATCACCAGCAGTTTGCCTATCCGCCCGAGACCATGCTCTCGCATAGCTTTTACGAGGCGCATCCGGCCGAGTTCTTCGACTTTTACCGCACCAAGATGATCGCGCTTAACGCTAAGCCCAACCGCTGCCACACCAAGCTGGCCGAGTTGGAGCGCGCCGGTAAGCTTGATGCCGTGGTGACGCAAAATATCGACGGTCTGCATCAGATGGCTGGCTCACAGCGCGTGTTCGAGCTGCACGGATCGGTCCATCGCAACATTTGCCAGTCGTGCGGCGCGGTCTATAGCGCCGAGTGGATTTGCTCGCGCGAGCACGAGGACGCCGCGGGCGTGCCCGTGTGTCCTGCGTGCGGCGGGCGCATTAAGCCCGATGTGGTGCTCTACGAGGAGCCGCTCGACGAGCGCGTGCTGACCGGCGCCGTCGCCGCCATTGCCGCGGCCGATGTCCTCATCGTGGGCGGGACCTCGCTCGTGGTGTATCCGGCGGCGGGCCTTACGCGCTACTTTACCGGCGATACCCTGGCCATTTGCAATCTCGCTCCCACCGATCAGGATGCAAATGCCGACCTGCTGATTTCTTGCGACATCGCGGCCGCGTTTGCGTTCTAGCCCGTGTGCGCGGATACAATAGAAAAACTGATTGCAAAGCGACCCCACCGCCTGCGCCCGAGCGCGGTGGCGCGGGCATTTTAGGAGGATGTTCATGGCGAACGATAGCAAGACATGGCGGTGCGGAAAGTATGAGCTCAGCTTTGACCGCCCGCGCATCATGGGCGTCCTCAACGTGACGCCCGATTCGTTTAGCGACGGTGGGGAGCACTTCGACCCGGATGCCGCCATCGAGTACGGCCTGGCGATGCTCGACGCCGGTGCCGACATCATCGACGTGGGCGGCGAGTCCACGCGCCCTGGTTTTACCCCGGTCAACCCCGACGAGGAGGCTCGCCGCGTGCTGCCCGTGGTGCGCGCGCTGGCCAAAGAGGGCGCTATCGTCTCGATCGACACGCGCCACGTGGCGGTTGCCAAGGCGGCCGTGCGCTGCGGCGCCTCGATCGTCAACGACGTGACCGGCTTCACCGACCCCAAGATGGTCGAGTTTGTTAAGACGAGCACCTGCGGCGTCATCGTGATGCATGCCGGCGAGGTCGCCGCGCCCACCCGCACGCACGCAACGGTGCAGCTCGATACCTCGGCAGCGGCGTTTGTTGCCGAGAAGGCGCGCGAGGCGGCTGCCGAGGCCGCGCGTGAGGCCGAGAAGCCGGCTCGCCGCCGTCGCGGCAAGTTGCTGGGCGAGCCTAAGTCGGAGGCCAAGCTTCCGGGCGGCGTGGTGCAGCCCTCGTTGCCGTTTGGCGAACCGGAGCCCACGCCCGAGCCTTCAAGCGAGCAGGAGACGCCGGCCGCCGAGCAGGCTGCTGCCGCCGAGACTGTCGCGCCCGCGCCCGAGGCCGCGCCCGCAGCCACCGAGGCCGAATCGGAGTCCAATGACCGCCTGGCCGCCATGATGCGCCGCAGCGCCCGCCGCGAGGAGGCCTACGTGCCCACCTCTCAGCTTCGCCGCTTTACCCTGCCCGATTCGGCGCCCATCATGCGCCGTGTCATGGGCTTTCTGTCCGACCAGGCTCGTACGCTCATCCATGCCGGCGTGTCGCGCGACCGCATCTGCATCGATCCCGGTCCGGGCTTTGGCAAGACGGCCAACGAGGACATCGTCATCCAGCGCGAGACCGCCAAGATGGCGTCGCTGGGCTATCCGCTCATGTGCGCCGTGTCGCGCAAACGTTTTGTGGGCGCCATCTCGGGCGTGACCGATGCCGCCGCGCGCGATGCCGCCACGTTTGGCGTGTGCCTGGGCGCTATCCAGGCCGGTGCCAACATCGTACGCGTGCACGACGTCACCGGCTTTGCGCAGTTCCTGAACGGTTACTGGGCTGTCGCCAAGCCGCAGCCGCGCCGTGCGTTTGTGGCCGTGGGCTCCAACCTGGGGCATCGTTGCGACAACATCCGCGCCGCGCGCGACATGATCGCCGAGATCCCGCTCACCTGCGTGTCCAATTGCTCGCGTATTTACGAGAGCGAGCCTGCCTACGAGACGCGCCAGGATGCGTTTGCCAACGCCGTCATCGAGATCAAGACCGAGCTGGCGCCGCTGGTGCTGCTCGACGAGCTTATGAAGATCGAGACCGAGCTGGGGCGTGACCGCTCCAAGAAAGCCAAGGTCAACGGCCCGCGCACCATCGACCTGGACCTGCTGTGGATGGACGGCGAGACCCACGGCGGCAAAAAGCTGCGCCTGCCGCATCCGCTCATTGGCGAGCGCGACTTTGTGCTGGTGCCGCTCGAGGACCTGATGCACGACCCGGCGCGGTTCTTCCGCTACAACGGCGTCGAGGTCAAGGAGCCCGAGGACCGCGTGGGCCATATCGTGGGCGAATTGGGGCGTATGTAGATGATCGAGATGAATGCTGTTGTTGCCGGTACCGAGCTTGACGCCGCGCGCGACGCGGGCCGCGAGGGTACGTCCGCGGGCTGGTGCGCTTGGAGCGCGGGCGATGCTTCGCTGACGTTTTCGCTGGTCGTGCGCCCGGACGTGAACATGCATGCCTTCCACGGCCTGCCGTTTGTGGCGGCGATGGGCATGATGGATGCGCTTGTGGGCACGGCTTCGACGCCGGGGTTGGGCCTTGCCGGTAAGGTGGGTATCCAGTGGCCGAGCGATATCGTGTGCGGTGCGCCTGCGTTTGAGACGTCGCTCGCGCGTGTTGCCGTGAACGGCGGTGCCGGTGCTGCGGGCATGTTCGGTGCCGTGACGGTGGATATTGAGCGTTCGGCGTTGAGCGAGCTTGGTGTGGACGTAGCTGACGAAGCGCTGGTCGAAGAGTTGGCCGCCGCCGTGCTGACCCGTGTGGATGCCTGGGCGGCTGTTGCCAACACGCCGCAGGGCGCCGCAGGGCCGCTGGCTCCCGTGCTGGGCGAGTACTTTGACATGGTGCCACTGCTGGGCCGCCAAGTTGCGGCGGTGTCGCCCAACGGTTTGCCGCTTGCGGTCGGTGTGTTTGCGGGCCTGGACATCTGGGGTCGCGCGACCATCAAGACCGATGCCGGCGAGCAGGAGTTTCCGCCCGAGGCTGTACGAATTCGCGGGCTGTAGCGCGGGGCGCTCGCGCTCAAAGATAACGATGACAACGAAGCCCTCTTCGGCCTGTGCCGGGGAGGGTTTCGCCTGTCTGGGGAATGGGCTTGGCGAACGTTTGCGGGGACTGTGGCATCGGGCGTGCTTGACTTAAGCTCCTACTCTATCCCAGCTCCTGCATGCGGCGGTAGATTTCGCAGATACCCTTGATGGTGAGCTGTCCGTCGACCACGTCGAAGGCATCGGTCGAATCGGCGACGATGCTGGCGAGACCGCCCGTGGCGATAACGGTGGCATCCTCGCGGCCCAGCTCGCGCTTCATGCGCGCGACCAGGCCCTCAGCCATGGCGGCGGCGCCCATCACGGCGCCGACCTTGATGCACTCCTCGGTATCGCGGCCGATGGCGTGCTCGGGCGCCTCGAGCGGCACGCTGGCGAGCTTGGCGGCACGGGCAGCAAGCGCGTCCATGGAGATACGGATGCCCGGCGCAATCGCTCCGCCAATGTAATAGCCGTCCTCATCAATGACGTCGATATTGGTTGCGGTGCCAAAGTCCACCACGATCGCCGGCGCGTCGTAGAAGGTCTCGGCAGCGACGGCGTTGGCGATGCGGTCGGCACCAACGGCCTGGGGGCGCGCCGCCCGCAGCTTGGTCACGGCGGCCGTCTGCGGCCCGATGACGATGGCGTCCGCGGCAATGCGGTCGGCCACGGCGTGCCACTCGCGCGAGAGCTGCGGCACCACGCCGGCAAAGGCGATCGCGTCGACCGCGCCGAGCGAGAGGTCGTACATCTTAAAGAAGCCCATCAGGCGCACGTGGATCTCGTCGGCGGTATAGGAGCGGTCGGTGGGCATACGCCACGACTGCACCAGCTCGTCTCCGTCAAACAGCCCCATGGCCGTCTGCGTGTTTCCCATATCGATAGCGAGCAGCATGTCTACTCCCGGTGTTGGCATAAAAGGACGCGCACCATTGTATACGTGCCGTCGACGGCGCTCGGCTGCGATTCGTTTACGGTGATAGGGGCTGAGGGGTTTAAATATGAAGGAATTATGCTCTACGAGATTTTCCTTGCCGTTTACCGAACTCCCGCGTAATATTCTTTCTTGCGCACATGAGGCGCCCAGACATTGCGGGGTGGAGCAGTCTGGTAGCTCGCCGGGCTCATAACCCGGAGGTCGTAGGTTCAAATCCTGCCCCCGCGACCAAGAACTTGCAGCTCGTCGGCCTAGCCGGCGAGCTTTTTTGTTATTCCGGGACCGTGTTTTCGGTCCAATTCTCGGCTTCTCAAACAAAATCTCGATCTGTAACATCTAGACCCGATTTAGGCGGCTGGGTGTTACAGACCGAGATATACCGGTGGGTTGGGTCGTGTTTGTCTAAATCTGTAACACGAGGGACGGATTTTGCCGAGTTGTTGTTATAGATTGAGATTTTCTAGCAGGCGGGTTTGGTTTGTCTCGATCTGTAACAGGTAGGGGTCAAAAGTGGGCCTAGCTGTTACAGATCGAGATTGTTGAGGATGGGTCGAGAGGAATATCTTGATCTGTAACAGTAAGACCCAGTTTTGCCGCGTAACTGTTACAGATTGAGATAAACCGACGGGCCGCCCCGCCCATCCCCATCCACCTGCCGCTACCTGCTGTCCGCCGATTTCCGTTGCGCTGTTGTATTCCCATGCCATATACTCTAGACAACTACGCGGCATCATCGCCGCCGCGCCTACAAGAGAGGAATGTCCATGACCGCACCTGCATCCAAGCTGCTCCAGCCCATTACGGTTGGCCCCCTTGAGCTCAAAAACCGCATTATGTTCCCGCCGCTGACCACCGGCTACGAGGAGCGTGACGGTTCCATCGGCGAGCGCAGCCTGGCTTTTTACGAGCGCTTGGCCCGTGGCGGCGTGAGCTACATCGTCATCGGCGACGTTGCTCCCGTCATGACCGCAAGCCCCACGCCCAAGCTGGCGACCGACGCCCAAATCCCCACGTTTAAGGCCCTGGCCGATGCCGTCCACAAGCACGGCGCCAAGGTCGCGCTGCAGCTGTTCCACCCCGAGTACGACGTGCCCGGTGTCGGCCGCATGGTCATGGGTTCCATGGCCGCCGCCAAGGCCGCGCAGGAGGCCAAGGCCGCCGGCGACGAGGAGGCCTTTGCCGCCAAGATGGCCGAGTCCAACGAGATCCGCAATCAGGCATACGCCAAGCTGCACCACGACATGCAGCACTTTGTGAACGAGGCGAGCGTAGAGCAGCTCACCCAGATCAAGGAGGCCATCGCCGCCTCGGCCGCCCGCGCGCAGCAGGCCGGCATCGACGCCATCGAGGTCCACGGCGACCGCCTGGTGGGTTCGCTGTGCTCGGCCATCCTCAACCAGCGCACCGACGAGTACGGTGGTTCGTTCGAGAACCGCGTTCGCTACGCGCTGGAGGTCGTCGCCGCCATTAAGGAAGCCGCGCCGCAGCTGATGGTGGAGTACAAGCTCCCCGTGATCATGGAGAACCCCGATGGCACGCCGCGCGGCAAGGGTGGCTTGCAGCCCGACGAGGCATGCGAGTTCGCCAAGCTGCTCGAGGGTGCGGGCATCGACATGATCCAGGTCGCACAGGCAAACCACACCGGCAACATGGGCGACACCATTCCGCCCATGGGCGCCATGCCCTACAACTGGACGCTGCCCGTGGCCGAGCGCGTCAAGGCCCTGGTCTCCGTGCCGGTGGCAACCGTCGGCCGCGTGGTCTCGGTCGAGGCCGGCGAGAAGATTCTGGAAGACGGCGCTGCCGACATCATCGCCTACGGCCGCTCGCTCATGTGCGACCCCGACATTGCGCTGAAGGCCGCCACGGGCGAGCCCATCCGCGAGTGCCTCAACTGCAACAAGGGTTGCGTCGACGCGATCCAAAACCGCAAGTACATCTCGTGCGTGCTCAACGCCGAGAACGGTGACGAGGCGACCATCGCCATCAAGCCGGGCGAGGGCGACAAGAAGATCGCCGTGGTGGGCGGCGGTATTGCCGGCCTGGAGGCCGCACGCGTGGCGGCCAAGCGCGGCTACGACGTGACCATCTACGAGGCGAGCGATCACTTGGGCGGCCAGATTGTGCTGGCGGCTGCGCCTCCGCGCAAGGACGAGATCATGCGCTCGGTCGAGTACTACGAGAAGATTCTGCCTGGCCTGGGCGTGAAGGTCGAGCTCAACCACGTCGCTAGCCCCGCGGACCTCAACGCCGCCGATGCCGCGATTGTGGCTGTGGGCGCGCACGACGTGGTCATCCCCGTTCCGGGTGGCGACTCGGACAAGGTCGTCTCGAGCTGGGACGTGCTGGCCGGCAAGGTGGAGCTCAGCGGCCGCGTCGCCGTCATTGGCGGTGGCCTGGTGGGCACCGAGACCGCCGAGTATCTGCTGCAGCACGGCTGCGAGGTGGCGATCGTGGAGATGCTCGACAAGATTGCCGCGGGCGAGTCCGAGACCATTCTGCCGCTGATTATGAGCGACTTTGCCGAGCACAACGTGGAGCAGCACGTGAAGACCCGCCTGACCGCCATTACCGACGAGGGCGTGGAGGCTGTTCGCACCACCGAGGACGGCGCCGAGGAGCCGGTGAAGATCGCCTGCGATTACGTGGTGATGGCCGTGGGCTCCAAGGCCAACGCGTTTGACCTGGATGGCGTGACGGTGCCCGTGACCTGCGTGGGCGACTGCTCGGGTGAGCGCACCGCCGACATTGCGAGCGCCATTCGCACGGCGTATCACGCGGCCAACGAGCTGTAGTTGAACATCGCGGCCAGGCGGGGCGGTAGCACGGATCCGTCTCGCCCGGCTGTGCCCCGTCGGGTGTCAACCGGTGCGGGGCCTGCAAGCGCAGCAGGTCCCGCCCTTTTTGTTTTGCTCCGGTGGATGGCAATGCGCGGTAACCATGAGGAGTGAGGACGTCTACTGCCTCGCAGATCACTCAAAATTATTGGGGGAGGGGTTAATAACTATATCCTCTATATCAAAGGACATAAAGAGATGCCAATTTTGTTGACAAGCGAATGACGATTAGCTGCGAGTCAGCTACCAGCGTAAATAATCGATAAAGAAATGTCGTAATTTGGTGCCAAATGCCCAGATAACGCCGCGTCTATTTTAATTAACTGCTTTGAGCAAACAGTAAAATGCTACTATCTAACTTGCACGTAAGAAAGCAGATTAACGGTTAAGGCTAAGAAGTGGCAGGTATGTCGGAAGCAACTAGGACTCGCACGCATGCGCCCGAGGTTAGGCAGCGCGCCGTCGAGATCCTCCAAGAGGGGGTCGGTCATCGCGCCCTCGCCGCGGAGCTTGGCATTCCCCAGGCCACGGCTCGTCAGTGGGCCCGCGCGTATGCCGTGGGCGGTGCCGACGCCGTTCTCAATGCCGGTTCGCATCATCACACCTACTCGTACGACGTAAAGCTCGCTGTGGTTAAGGACCGTCTGGAAAACGGCTTGACGGTTCGCGAGGCCATGATCAAGCACAAGATTCCCAGCGAGTCTTCGGTCAAGGCTTGGTGCCGTCAGTACCGCGAGAGCGGTGAGGCCGCACTGGTCGATAAGCCGCGCGGTCGCAAGCCGCGCGTTAAAAAGGCGGAATAGCAAACGGGATGGTGCGCCCATAGGGGCGCATTTTTCTTGCCGCGCCAACTTTTTGGACCGGCGCGAGCCTGTCGGGACATCCTCCAAAGTGGCCAATAAACCGCGCGCAGTGGCCCGCGCGCCTGTCGCTGCGATAGGGGAGCGTCGCCCCACTGCTCCAAAGCGGACGTGCCCTTACCCCGTACGCCTAAAACTCCCCAGTTGACCGAAAACCTGCCGCCGCTGCTCCTCAATTGAGCTATAACGTTAAACAATTGCAGCGTTTTTGCATGGGGGAGTGATGGTATGACGCTACTGTATTTCCTTACCCTGTTTCCGCTGGTACCGGCGCTGAGCATGCTGCTCGCGCGCGGTGACCGCGCCCGCGATGCGGTGGGGCTCATAGGTTCCGGCATTATTATGGCGGTGACGGTTGTAGTCGCCGTCATGTTTTTTGGCACGGGTCCGCAGAGCTTTGAGGTTGCCCCCGGTACCTCGCATGTGCTCTCGATCATCAGCTCCGTCATCGACGTCATCCTGTGCGCCGTCATCCTATACAACGCGTACAAATATAGGAACGCGCTCACCACGGTGCTCGGCATAGTCCAACTGGTGGGCTCGCTCGCCTTTGCAGCCATGACGCTGCCCGCGACCGAAGCCGTCACCGCAACCCCGCTCTACCTGGACTACATGAGTGTGATCATGGTGCTCGCCGTTGGCATTGTCGGCAGCCTTATCTGCGTGTATGCCCTGGGCTACATGAAGGACTTCCAGGCCCATGACGAGCACGAGGCCGCGCTGCGCGGGCAGACCGCGCCCGACCGTCGCCCGCAGTTCCTGGCGCTCATGTTCCTGTTCCTCTCGGCCATGTTCGTCATCGTGACGAGCGACAACCTTGAGTGGCTGTTCTGCGGCTGGGAAATCACCACCGTGTGCTCGTTCCTCATGATTGGCTACACGCGCACGCCCGAGGCCATCAAAAACGCCTTCACCCAGATCATCCTCAACATGCTGGGCGGCATCGCGTTTTTGGCGGGCCTTATGTTTCTGCACGTCAACGGCATGCCGCTGACCATCTCGGGCATGATCGAGCTTTCCGGCGCCGGTACCGCGCAGTCCGCACTGCTGGTGATGCCGGTCGTCCTGCTATCGCTCGCCGCCCTTACCAAGGCCGCACAGATGCCGTTCCACACTTGGCTGCTGGGCGCCATGGTTGCCCCCACGCCCACGAGCGCCCTGCTGCACTCGTCAACCATGGTCAAAGCCGGCGTGTTCCTGATGGTCAAGCTGAGCCCGCTCTATGCCATCTATCCCGTGACCGGCTTTATGGTCACGAGTGTGGGTGCCATCACGTTTTTGCTCGCTGCCCTCATGGCCATCTCGCAGAGCAACGCCAAGCGTGTGCTCGCGTACTCCACCATTTCCAACTTGGGCCTCATCAGTGCCTGCTTGGGTGTCGGCGCGCCCGAGGCCGTATGGGCGGCCATCTTCCTGATCCTGTTCCACACGGTGGCAAAGTCGTTGCTGTTCCTGTGCGTGGGCACGGCCGAGCATCATATCGGCAGCCGCAATATCGAGGACATGGACGGTATGTTCAGCCGCATGCCGCACCTGACGCGCCTGATGATGCTGGGCATCATGGGCATGTTTGTGGCGCCGTTTGGCATGCTCGTGTCCAAGTGGGGCGCCCTGGTGGCGTTTGCCCAGACCGGCAACGTGCTCATGATCATGGTTCTGGCCTTTGGCTCGGCCGCGACGTTTTACTTCTGGGGCAAGTGGCTTGCCAAGCTTTCGGGCGTCGACCCCACGGCTCAAAACGTTGAAGTCAATGTTCATAAGACCGAATGGATGGCCCTCAACACCATCGCCGCGCTGCTGATTCTGTGCTGCGTGGCGTTCCCGGTTATCTCGAGCGGTCTGGTGTCGCCTTACTTGGCCATGGTGTTTGGCCGCGTGCCGTACGTTATCGGCAAGGACGCCATGTATCTGATGGTGGTTATCGTGGCGTTTATCGCCGTGGTGCTGCTGACTTCATTCCGCGTGAGCAATAAGCCGCACGTCAACGTGTACCTTTCGGGCGTGGGAACCGATAAATATCGCCATTTCCGCGGCTCGATGGGACACGAGGTAAAGGCTGAAAAGCGCAATTGGTACTCGGAGGACGCCCTTGGCGAGAAGCGTATTGGTCCCGCGGGTAGCGTCGTGTGCTGCAGTATTATCTTGTTTGCGCTGCTGTGTTGCGCGTGGATTGGGCCCGAGCGGCTTGCCATGAGTGCGCCCTCGGTGCTGCGCGGCAAGTATTTTGAAGGCTCGGGCGTCGTGGGCATATTTATTGGTACTGTGGTGTTTGCCCTGCTGGCGCCGCTTGTGGGCGGCCTGATCGATGGCCTTGACCGTAAGCTATCGGCTCGCATGCAGGGCCGCGTGGGCCCGCGCCTGCTCCAGCCTTTCTACGACGTTGCCAAGCTGCTGCGCAAAGCCCCTGCCAGCGTAAACACCATGGACGATACCTATATGGCGTGCGCGCTCATCTTTACCGTGGTGGGCGGCGGCATCTTTGTGTCGGGCTCCAACACGCTGCTGTGCGCTTTTATGGTGACGCTCGCCGCGATCTTTGTGGTGCTGGCGTCCGCCTCGACGCAAAGCCCGTTTGCCCAGGTTGGCGCCGACCGTGAGCTGCTGCAGGTCATGAGTTACGAGCCCGCCGTTCTGCTGATGAGCGTGGGCCTGTACCTTGCCACCGACAGCTTTGATTCCATCGCCGTGACGGGGCAGTCGGCCCCCATCGTCGTGTACAGCGCGCCCATTTTCCTCGCGCTGCTCGCGGTGCTTACCATCAAGCTGCGCAAGTCGCCGTTTGACCTTTCGTACTCGCATCACGCGCATCAGGAGATCGTCCAGGGCGTCGCCACCGAGATGAGCGGCGGCACGCTGGCCAAGATGACCCTTATGCACTGGTGCGAGACCGTGCTGTTTTTGATGTGGGTGGGCATGTTCTTTGTTTGGGACAACCCGGTGAGCTGGGTGGTCGCCCTGGTCGTGATGGTCGCGACGTATTTTGTCGAGGTACTGATCGATAACACCTTCGCACGCAGCACCTGGCGCAGCTGCTTTAAGCTCGGATGGGGCGTGGCGCTGGTGTTTGGCCTGCTCAACCTTATGCCCATCCTCGTCGACGTGTTTATTTAGGAGGCGGCATCCATGGATCATAAAATGTCGCGCTCGCCGTGGGTTATTCATTACGACGGCTCGAGCTGCAACGGATGCGATATCGAGGTGCTGGCCTCGCTCACGCCGCTGTTCGATGCGGAGCGCTTTGGCGTGGTCAACACCGGCAACCCCAAGCATGCGGATATCTTTTTGGTGACGGGGTCGGTCAACGCTCAGAACCTGCCCGTCGTGCGCCAGATCTACAACCAGATGCTCGAGCCCAAGTGCGTGGTGGCCTGCGGTATCTGCGCGTGCTCGGGCGGCGTATTCCGCGATGCCTATAACGTGATCGGCGGCGTAGACCGCGCGATTCCCGTGGACGTGTACGCGCCCGGGTGCGCCATTCGTCCCGAGACCGTGATCGATGCCATCGTGGAGGCGTGCGGCATCCTGGACCAGAAGGAGGCCGTGATGCGTGTTGGCGGTGACCCGCTTACCGTGGGCGGCGCCGCAACCTGGGATGGTGGCGTCGAGCTGGGCGAGGACGGGTTTGTGGCTGCGGCTGAGGCCGGGGCCGGTGTCGACGCAGGCGCGGCTGACGGCGCGCCCGCCGCTGCAAAGGAGGCCGAGTAATGCAAAAGGCAATCTACACCACCGTCGGGATCGATGAACTGTTGCCGCGTGTGCAGGCGCTCAAAGGTACCGGCGCGCGCTTTGTGCAGATGCATGCCGAGCGCTGTGTGGACGACGGATCGTATCGCTTGGTCTATACGTTTATCGACGTTCGTGCTGCTCAGGAGCATATTGCGCAGGACGGCAGCTATGCGATCGAGAACCTGGTGGTTGAGGGAATTAATCAGTACCAGGAGATTCCGTCCATCAGCTCGTACTATCCGGCAGTATTCCCGTTTGAAAACGAAGCGCACGACCTGTTTGGTCTTGCCATTACCGATATGCAGATTGACTTTAAGGGCTTTTTCTACCAGGTCTCGACTGCCGAGCCCATGAGCGTTATCACGCCCGAGGTGAAGGCCGCGCGCGAGAAAGCCATGAAGGTCCGTGCCGCTGCCGAGGCCAAGGCGCGCAAGGCCGCGGCCGAGAAGGCTGCTACTGCCACGGCCGCTGCGGGGGAGGGCACTGCGGGCGCTGGCGATGCTGCGGGCGCTGCCGTCGCTCAGCCCGCTGCGGCTGCCGGCTCCGATGCTCAGCACGATGAAACTGCTGCGAAGGCCGCGCTCAAGGCTGCCGAGATGGAGGCAAAGCTCGCCGCCATGGATCCCGAGAAAGCGGCCAAGGTCCGCGCGGCGCTTGCCGCCAAGGCCGCCCGCGACAAGCAGAAAAAGGAGGCGTAAGGTCCATGGCACATCGCTCCGTTATTCCGTTTGGCCCGCAGCACCCGGTGCTGCCCGAGCCGCTTCATCTGGACCTGGTAATCGAGGACGACCGCGTCATCGAGGCAATTCCGCAGATCGGCTTTGTGCACCGCGGGCTCGAGAAGCTCACCGAAAAGCGCGACATGCACCAGTTTGGCTACATCGCCGAGCGCATCTGTGGCATCTGCGCCGTGGGCCACAGCTACGGTTATGCCAGCGCCTGCGAGCGCATGCTCGACATCGAGGTGCCCGGCCGCGTGCAGTATATCCGCACCATTTTGCACGAGCTTTCGCGTATTCATTCGCACCTGTTGTGGCTGGGTCTGCTCGCCGACGCCTTTGGCTTCGAGGCACTGTTCTATCGTTCGTGGACCCTGCGCGAGCAGATTCTCAAGATCTTCGAGAGCACGTGCGGTGGCCGCGTGATTCTGTCGATTAACGAGATCGGCGGCCTTAAGCACGATATCGAGGACTCCGAGCTGGCCGGAATTGTCCAGACGCTCGATGCCATGCGTCCCGACTACGAGGCCCTGGTGCATACGTTTTTGGACGATGACAGCTGCGGCGAGCGCTTGCATGGCGTGGGTGTGATCAGCAAGAAAGATGCGCTGGATCTGTCGATGGTCGGCCCGTTTGGGCGCGCCTCGGGCGTGGATTACGACGTGCGCATGTTTGACGACGGTGCCTATGCGGATCTGGTTGCGTTTGAGCCCATCGTTGCTACCGATGGCGATTGCTATGCCCGCTGCCAGGTGCGCTGTGCCGAGGTCACGCAGGCCATGGACATCATTAAGGAGCTTGTGGGCAAGATTCCGCACGACGGGATAGGCGGGCGCACCAAGCTTACACCGGCCGACGGCGCACGCGGCGAGGTTGTGATTGAGCAGCCGCGCGGCGAGGCGTATTACTATGTGCGCGGTAACGGCACCAAGAACCTGGAACGCTTCCGCGTGCGCACGCCGACGTCGCAGAACCTGGCGGGTCTGACACATGCGCTGCAGGGCGTGCTCCTTGCCAACGTGCCCATGATTATCCTGACCATCGACCCCTGCATTAGCTGCACGGAAAGGTAGGCGCGGCATGAGTTTACTGACATTTGCCAAGACGGCCTTAGGTTCTATGGTCAAGCAGCCGGTTACGGTGTGCTATCCGCAGGAGGAGCTCGCGGCGCCCGAGCGCCTGCGCGGGCATATCGTCAACGACATGGACGTGTGCATTTGCTGCGGCATGTGCGCGCGGCGTTGCCCGGCGGGCGCGCTCGCGGTCGATCGCAAGGGCGGAACGTGGTCGATCGACCCGTACGCCTGCGTGGTGTGCGGCGAGTGCATCGAAAGCTGCCCCAAGCACTGCCTGACTATGGACACCGCTCGTACTCCAGTTGCGGCGGATAAGACTCCCACGGTAGTAACCAAGCCGGAATAGCGCGAAGACGGGCCGGTGGGGCAAAATTGCCCCACCGGCCCCGCGCGTGAACGCACGGTTGTACCGTCGCGAAAAAAACTATGCCGGATTACTACGATAAATCGCCCACCTCCAACCACACCGCATTTGGCAAAATCAAAACCGCAGGTAGACGGCTTGTAGTTTTGCGAAAAAATCACGCGTGGTCGGGAATCTCGTTTTTATCGTAGTAAACCGGCATAGTTTTGAAATGACACCATATTCGTAACAGCACTTGATCTCCCGTGGACAGAGGGAAACGGATCATTTTGGCCTCGCGAGGACATCCGTGTGGCCCGTTCGCCATGAAATGGGCCTATCTACTACGTTTGGGCGGCGGCCCTCAACCAAGGCAAAAAATGCGAAAAGAAAACCGCAGGTAGAACGCCTGCGGTTTTCTGGAAAACGGGGGTATGGTCAAGGGTATCGAGTCAAACGTAGTAGATGGGCAGGTTTCGTGGCGAGCGGTTCCGGGTGATTCCTTGGGGACGGAGGAAAACGGATCATTTTGGTCCCGCGAGGCTTGCGGAGGCGCTCGTGCAGAGCCGCTCGGACAAAACTATGCCGGTTTACGGGGCTAAGTCACGCGCTCCCAACCATGCCGATATCCGTGAAAATAAAACCGCAGGTAGACAAGCCGTCATTTTACGGAAAACGCGGGTATGGATGGGGGCCCTGAGCTTAGCCCCGTAAACCGGCATAGTTTTGAAATGGCATTAAATCGATAACAGCTATTTTGCTCTGTCGGAGCGGTTGGTCGTTGGGTAATTACCCTCGCAGGTACGCAATGGCGATTTGCGTACGGTTGCGTAGCCCCATTTTGGCTAGGATTGAGCTGATGTGGTTGCGCACGGTGCCTTCGCCCATATAGGCGGTGGCAGCGATCTCCTTGTTGTCGAGGCCGCGGGCGATGAGCTCGGCGACTTCGAACTCGCGGTCGGTCAGGCCGGCAAAGGCGGCGGGCCGGCGGGTCGCGCCGGCCTCGACGTCCGCCCCATCAAAGTTGATATCTTCGATCGCCTTGCCCTCGAGCACGCGTTTGCCGTCCATGACCTGCGCCAACGCCGGCGGAATGGCAGCGACATCGGTCTTGATCAGGTAGCCGCGGGCGCCCAGCTTGAGCGCCGACACAATGTACTCGTCATCCGAGAACGTCGTCAGAAACACCACGCGCGCCGCAGGGTCGTGCTCAAGGATCTCGCGCGCGGCCGAAAGGCCGTCGCGTCCCGGCATCTGGATGTCGAGCAGCGCGATATCGGGTGCGTGCTCGGCGTAGAGCGCCACCGCATCGTTGCCGTTGGCACCGGTGCCCACCACTTCGATCTGCGGCTGGGCGCCCAAGATAATCTTGAGCGAATCGACCACCAAGCGGTCGTCGTCGACAACGATGAGCCTCATCGGCCCTCATCTCCTTGCTGTTTGGGAACGGTGGCAAACACACGCCAGCCGCCGGCGCCGGCACGCGGGCCGGCGGTGAAGGTGCCGCCAAGCGCCTCGATGCGCTCGCGCATGGAGGCGAGCCCCATGCCCTCCGCGGTGCCGCGGCCGCTTGCTTGGACCTCACCCACGCCATCGTCGGTAACAATGAGCTGGTAAAACGACGGATGCTCCATGCACCGTACGGTGACGGTCTGGGCGCAAGCGTGGCGCATGGTATTGGAGAGCGCTTCGCGCAGGACCGCTGCAAAGCAGTTGGCGACGTTTGCGGGCGCATGTTCGGCCATAACTTCAAGCTCAATCTGCGGGCCGCCGTCCGAGCGTGTGCCTTCGACAATGCGTTCGAGCTGCACGGAAAGGTCGACGGCGTTGTCGTTGAGCGCGTGGACGCTGGTGCGCACAAGCTGGAGCGCCTCGTCAACCGTGCGTTTAACGTCGGCGAAATCGGCGGCGACGCCAGGCTCGTCGGCGTGGACCACGCGTAGGGCTTCGGCCTGCAGTGAGGCGCGCGTGAGCTGGTGGCCGACGTTATCGTGAATCTCGCGCGCGATACGGGCTCGCTCGGCGAGTGTCGCGAGTTCGACTTCGTAGTCCTGGCGGTCAGCAAGATCGCGGTTGCGCGCCTCGAGCGCGAGGGCTCGTTCCTGCAGCTCGTCGCGGGTACGGCGCATGCGCTGCTGCTCGCGCTCCAACTGGGCGGTACGTAGCGATAACAAGGCGGCGGCGACCGAAAGGATGGAGGTCAGCAGGAGCGTTCGGACGGTAAGCGCGTCGGTGCGAAGGTCCGCGACGAGCGCAAAGGCAAAGACGGAGCCAATGCCCAGTACGACCCAGGCGTGCTCACGGCGCACGCGCCGCGCGATGTCATAGAAGGCGAGAGGCGCAAACGGCACAAACGGCGGCACGAAGACAGCCGCGATGATGTAAGCGTAGCTCGCGGCCTCGCTCGCACGGCGGGCGCGGTTTCTCTGTGCGATCTCGGCCAGTGAGGTGGCAATAACGCCAAGGCAAAACGCCGCGACCAGGCGAGCGTCTACAGCAAGACCCATGGCGGCCGCAATACAGCACGCCAGCACGATCGATTTGTCGAAAAGCCTGTTCATACGGGTATTGTACGCGAAGCTGCGCGTGGTGGAGGGGCCGCCTAGCGCAACCGTGACATTCCTCCCGCACGGTGGGGCGGTCGCGTCAGCGTGCCACGCGACCGAGCCCCCGCACTCGTGACAAAGCTCACTGGTGCGCGCCGGCGGCTCCTGCGATGATGCAATCGTACCGGGCCGCAATCAACGGAAGGGCCGCCTCATGACAGACATCGTTCACGTCGAAAACCTCGTCAAGCGCTATGACGACCTTATTGCGCTCGACCACTTTAACCTGAGCATCGCCCCCGGCGAGATCTTTGGCCTGCTGGGCCCCAACGGCTCGGGCAAGACCACGTCCATCAACTGCATTGTGCAGCTGCTTGCCTACGACAAGGGCACCATCGAGCTGTTCGGCGAGTCCATGACGCCCGCCCGCTACGACCTCAAGCGCCGCATCGGTGTGGTGCCGCAGCAGGTGGCGGTGTTCGACGAGCTCACCGTGCGCGAGAACATCGATTATTTCTGCAGTCTCTACGTCAACGACCGCAAGCGCCGCCGCGCGCTGGTGGACGAGGCGATCGACTTTGTCGGGCTGGGCGACTTTGCCAAGTTCCGCCCCGGCAAGCTCTCGGGCGGCCTGGCGCGACGCCTCAACATCGCCTGCGGCATCGCGCACAAGCCCGAGCTCATCTTCTTTGACGAGCCCACGGTGGCGGTCGACCCGCAGAGCCGAAACGCCATCCTGGAGGGCATCTGCCGCCTGCGCGACGAAGGTGCCACGGTGGTGTATACCAGCCATTACATGGAGGAAGTCGAGCAGATTTGCAGCCGCATCATGATCATGGACGGCGGGCGCGTGCTGGCGCAGGGCACCAACGACGAGCTCAAGCGCATGATTCAGATGGGCGAGCGCGTGACCGTCGAGGTCGGCGCCGTCGAGACCGCCACGGTCGAGCGCCTGCGCGCCCTCGAACACGTGCTTTCGGTTGAACTGTCCGGCGGCGAGCTCGTCTGCACCTGCGAAGCGAGCCCGCACAATCTGGTCGACATCCTCGACACGCTGCGCGCCGCGGACGTGGCGCTCGGCCGCGTGTGGAGCGAGCCGCCGACCCTCAACGACGTGTTCCTCGAGATCACCGGCCGCGAGCTGCGCGACTAGGGGGCGGCCATGTTCAACACCATCATCACCACGGTCAAGACGCTGCTGCGCCGGCCGAGCACGTGGGTCTGGGGCGCTCTCTTTCCCATCGCGCTTTCCACGATGTTCATGTTTATGTTTGCGAACCTCAGCTCCGACGGCACGGTCGATCCGGTGCCGGTTGCCATCGTGGCGGACGAGGCCTGGGACGCTTCGACCTTTAAGGATGTGGCGACGTCGCTTGCCAAGGAGGGCGACGACCAGCTGCTCAAGATTCACGAGTGCGACGACGCGGCTGCTGCGAACCATGCGCTCAAGGCCGGTGAGGTCGCGGGTATCTATACGGTCGACGACGCGGGCACGCCCAAGCTCACACTGCTTTCGAGCTACGACAGCTCGCGCGCATCATCGGTGCTCACCGATCGCAGCATCCTGGAGACGGTGGCAAGTTCGTATACACAAAATGCCGAGCTCATGTCCCAGATTGCCCAGGACAACCCGGCGGCGCTCGCCGACCCGGAGGCGGTTGCGCGCGCCCTGTCGCTCGAGGGCGGCACCCGCCGCGTAAGCCTGACACGCACCACGCCCGATGGCACGGTCATCTACTATTACGCGCTTTTTGGCCTGGTCGCGATGATGTCTGCCGAGTTTGCCGCCTTGAGCGTTGTCGACCTGCAGCCCAATCTGTCGGGCCTTGGCGCGCGCCGCTGCGTGGGCGGCCTTTCCAAGACGGCGTCGCTGGCCGGTATCTTTGTGGGCTCGTGGCTGGTCTCCTTTGCCTCGATGACGATCGCGATTGGCTACGTGCGCCTGGTCGTGGGCGTCGACTTTGGCGGGCGCGAGGGACTGTGTTTGGTGGGCGGCGCCGTGTCCGCGCTTGCCGCGACGGGCCTGGGCCTTTTTGTGGGCACGTTTCCCGTTAAGGGCGGCAAGGCGTCCAAGTCGGGCATCCTCACGGGCTTTGCCACCACGTGCGCCCTGTTCGCCGGCCTCTACGGCGAGCCGGCGATGGCGCTTGCCGACGACGTCGCCCGCGCCTGCCCGGCCGAGTGCTGGCTCAACCCCGTCAAGCTCATCTGCGACATGTTCAACCGCCTGTATTTCTTTGAGGACCTGGGTCCCTTTGTCATCCGTGCGGGCGCGCTGGTCCTCATGACGCTGGTGTTTGTTGCCGCCGCCACGCTGATTTTTGGAAGGAGCCGCTATGAGCACCTTTAAGACTGCGCTGCGCATGGCGCTCGCGCATCCGTTCTACCTGCTCATCTATACGGTGTTCATATCGCTGATGGGTGTGTTCATCGCGGCATCGGTGAGCTGGAACTCGTCGCAGCTCACCGAGTACAAGCCCTACGACGCCAATGTGATTGTGGTCGACCGCGACGACAGCGATCTTTCGCGTGCGCTTACCAAGCATCTGGGGTTGCGCTTTGACCTGGTCACGGGTGTTGGCGACGACACGTACGACCTTGCGGACGCGCTCTCCAAGAGCAACAGCGCCAAGGGCAGCGCCGACTGCGTGTTCTTTATCCCGGAGGGGTTTGAGGACGACCTCGTTGCAGCCGCCCGCGTGGGGGAGTCCCTGCCCAAGCTCGATGTGACCTACGGTGCCGGCACCATGGCGGCGGCGCTGTCGTCTGCCGAGGCCTCGCGCTGGATCTCGCTCGCGGGCGCTGCGGCGGCGCTTGAGCCCGCTGCTTCTAACGGCGACGTTGCCAAGGCCGCCGAGCATGCCGCTGCAAAGCGCGCGGAGGTCCAGATCGAGCGGGTCAAGGTCGACTCGGCTGCTGCTGCCACGCTCGAGTCGTATTTCAACTTTGGCGCGTATGCGATTATCTCGTCGGTCATCGTGTCGGTGGGGCTGGTGTTCTCGGGCATGAACGAGCCCGAGCGCGTGCGCCGCATGGATGCCAGCCCGGTCTCCGAGCGTCAGCGTTCGCTTGCCGTGTTTGCGGCCGCCGCCGTGCTCACCGTCTGCATTTGGCTCGTGTCGAGCATGATGGGCGTCGTGGGCTTTGCCGGCGCGGTTGCCGAGGTCGGCGCGGGTCGTGTGTGTCTGGCGCTGGCGGTGACGTTTGCCCTGGCGTGCACGCCGCTGGCCGTTGGCTTTACGCTGTCGAGCTTGGGCGCGCGCGAGGAGCTGCTCAACGGCGTGGGCAACTTACTCGGCATGCTCATGACGTTTTTGGGCGGCGCCTGGATGCCGCTGTCGCTCATGGGCTCGGCCGTGCAGACCGCGGCGCATTTTGTGCCGACGTATTGGGTGAACGACGCGATCGGCAAGGCGCTCGCCGCGGACCTGACGTCCACCGTGCTGGGCGACATCGCCTGCGACCTGGGCGTCACGGTGCTCTTTGCCGCGGCCATCGCCGCCGTAGGCCTAGCCCTCGCCCACAACAAATCCCACGCCTAGACACCTACTCATTGGGGACAGACTTAAACGACCAAAAGTATTCATTGGGGACAGACTTAAATGACTAGCCATCGGGGGCAGATAAGGAGCGTCCCCAACTGCCGGGTGGCGAAAGAGCGTCCCTTGTGACTGGTCATTTAAGAACGTCCCCAATGACTAGTCTGAAACAAATCCCCACTCTCGCCCCAAAATAGTTCGCCAAGGTTTACTATTACGTTCATAAAGTAGTACTAGGCTAACAATGGGGGATACCATGGCAACGCAGGAAGCCTACGTCCAGGTTAAGGATCTCAAAAAGCACTACGGCGACGGTGATGCGCGCCTGACGGTGCTCGACGGCATCGACACGTCCATCAATCGCGGCGAGATCTGCGTCATGCTGGGGCCCTCGGGCTCGGGCAAGTCGACGTTTCTTAACCTGATCGGTGGCCTGGAGGATGCCGACGCCGGCTCCATCATGGTGGACGGCTGCGACCTCACGGTGCTCAAGCCCGCCGACCTGGGTGAGTACCGCCGCCGCGAGCTGGGCTTTGTCTTTCAGTTCTACAACCTGGTGCCCGACCTCACCATCAAGGAAAACATTGAGGTCACGGCGCACCTGTCCAAAAACCCGCTCAATGTCGACGACCTGCTGCGTTCGCTGGGCCTCTACGAGCACCGCAACAAGTTCCCGCGTCAGGTTTCGGGCGGCCAACAGCAGCGCTGCGCCATCGGCCGTGCGCTCGTCAAAAACCCGGGCCTGCTGCTGTGCGACGAGCCCACGGGCGCGCTTGACTACAAGACGTCCAAGGAAATCCTGCAGCTCATGGAGGATGTCAATCACGAGTACGGCTGCACCATCATCATCGTCACGCACAACGCCGCCATCGCCCGCATGGCCAACCGCGTGCTGCGCCTGCGCGACGGACGCATCGTCGAGGATGAGCTCAACGAGTCGCCCGTCGCGGCCGCCGAGCTCGATTGGTAGGCGGCGCCATGACACCTCTCGCAAAACGTCTCCCGCGCGAGCTGCGCCGCAATATCGGCAAGTACCTGGGCATCTTTTTGCTTATGTGCGGAAGCATCGCTCTCACCTCGGGATTTTTGCTCGCAGCGCATTCCATCGGCTGCCTTATCGATGACATGCGCGATGCGTACGCGATTGAGGACGGCCGCGTGACCACCTCCTTCGAGGCTACCGACGATCAACTCAAGGCCGCCGAGGATGCAGCCGGCGACGTCGGCGGCGTCACGCTCTACAAGAATTTCTCCATCGACGCCATCATCAAAAAGACCGCCGGCGACGACGGCACCAAGCGCACGCTGCGCACCTATGCGCACCGCGCTAAGGTGGACATTGCGTCCTACTGTGAGGGCAAGGAACCCAAGGCGGATGACGAGGTGGCCATCGACCGTGTCTTTGCCACCAATAACAACCTGTCCGTGGGCGATAAAGTCGAGCTCGAGGGTCGCACCTACACCATTTGCGGCATCATGACCCAGCCCGATAGTCAGGCGCTGTTCCTCAACAATTCGGACTTTACGGTGAACACCATCACGTACGGCGTGGCCGAGGTCACCGATGGCGGCTTTGCCGCGCTCGAAGATGCCGGCGGCGCACCCGCCTACACCTACTCCTTTACCTTTACCGATCGCGACCTTTCCGTCGCGGACCGCACCGATGCCGAGCAGGATATGGTCGAGGCGCTGACCGATGCCGATGCGCGCGTGGACGATCTGATCGATGCCGATTCCAATCAGGGCATTGGCTATGCGCGCGACGACGTGGACGGCGACTCCATGATGTGGACGACGTTGCTCGACATCATCATCGTGATCATGGCGTTCGTCTTTGTGGTCCTTACCGACGCCACCATCGAGGAGGAGAGCGCCATCATCGGCACGCTGCTCGCCAGCGGTTATCGCCGTCGCGAGATCGTGCTGCACTACCTGGCACTTCCCGCCATCGTGGGCGTGGTCGCGGCGCTTTTGGGCACTGCGCTCGGCGTTGTGTTCTTTACCGAGCCCATGCGCAGCCTCTATTACGGTTCGTACAGCCTGCCGCCCTTCCAGGTGTACTGGAGCTGGGAGATCTTTGTGAAGTGCGCCGTGGTTCCCGCCGCCGCGCTCATCCTCATCACGCTGGTGGGCCTGCTTCGCAAAATGGGCAAGACGCCGTTGCAGTTCCTTCGTCACGAGGCGAGCGGCAAATCGGGTACCAAGCGCGGTATGCAACTGCCGGAGCGCATGGGTTTTGTTTCCCGCTTCCGCCTGCGTATCTTTCTGTGCAACCTGGGCAACTTTGCCACGCTCTTTGTGGGCATTGCGTTTGCCTCGCTGCTGCTGCTCTTTGGCCTGGCGATTCTGCCCACGATGACGCACTACGCGGACAACCTCGAGACAAGCCTGGTCGCCGAGCACCAGTACACGCTCAAGGCGCCGCTGGAGCTCGAGGGCACTGCCGAGGAGCGCGAGCAGTGGTCAGCACTCGAGCGCTTGCAGTCGGTTGACGGCGCGCTGCTTTCCGCCGCCCAAGATGCCGATGACGAGCTTGACGGCGCGGCCGATGCGGCGCAGACGGCAGCCGATGCCGCGACCGCATCTCCGTCTGCCGAGAGCCTGACTGCGGCGCAGGATGCGCTTACCAAGGTCCAGGACAAGAAGGATGCGCTTTATGCGCGCCTCGATGACCTTGCCGATATCCTCGGCTGCAACCGCGACGAGGCTATCGACCTGATTGACAAGGCCTCTAAGATCGACGCTGACAACGACGATATCCACCCGGTCAATACGACCGATAACGATGCGGGTGCAATCGCGCAGGCCGAGAAATACGCCGTCTACCAGCTGCAGTACGACCGCGGTGATGGTAATGGGCAGGAGACGATTTCCGTCTACGGCATTTCATCCGATTCGCGCTACTGGAAAGGACTGGACGTCGGCGGCGGCTGTGTCGTCTTTGGCGGCGGCCTGCTCGACAAGTTTGGCTGGAGCGAGGGCCAGAAGGTCACGCTCGACGACAAGTACGAGGGCGAGCATTATTCTCTTGAGTGCGCGGGCAAGGACTGTGCCTGGGGCTCCAAGTCGGACATGAATATCTATATGAGTATCGACGACTTTAACGAGCTCTTTGGCAACGATGCGGCCTACTTTAACGGCTATGTGAGCGACGAGAAGCTCGACCTCGACGCGCGCTACTTTGCCGGCGACACCACGCCCGACGACATGCGCGCCGTGGGCGACCAGTTCATCGGCATGATGAGCAAAATGATCGGCATGATGGTTGGCCTCGCGGTGTTTATCTTCCTGCTGTTTATGTATCTACTGACCAAGGCTGTGATCGACCACAGCGCCCGTTCGATCAGCTACATGAAAGTCTTTGGCTATCGCGATAGCGAGATCTCGCATCTGTACATCCGCTCGATCACGCTGTGCGTGGCGGCGTCGCTCGTGCTGAGTCTGCCGGTCATTATTGGCTCGCTCACGGCCATCTTCCGCTCGATGCTGCTCGCCTACAACGGCAATATCGAAATCTATGCGCCCGCTTGGTCCATGGTTGCATGCGTCGGCATTGGCTTTGCGACCTACCTGGTCGTGGCGTTGCTGCACATGCGTTCCATCAAACGTGTGGGCCTGGCCGAAGCTCTCAAGGTGCAGGAGTAGTCATCGGGGACAGTCTTTGCCGATTCGCCGGTTCGCCGGCCGTGCTGGCAAGGACTGTCCCCAACTGCCGGCAGGAAAGGAACGTCCCTAGCTGCCAGGTGGCGAGGCACTCATTTAAGTCCGTCCCCAATGAGTGGTTTCAGTCATTTAAGTCTGTCCCCAATGACTAGGTGCCGCGCTTGACATTAACTCTGCTTTAACTGGTACCATCCCTTATGTCTGTAACGCCATATAGACCGAGGGGATAGATCTATGACCGCAACTGCACCCGCAGCACCCGCTAAGGTGTACTTCACCAACCTGCGCACGCATGCTCGCGAGAGCCAGCTCGACAAGCTCAAGCGCCTCATCCGTCACGCCGGTATCGAGCAGATCGACTTTGAGAACAAGTTCGTCGCCATCAAGATTCACTTTGGCGAGCTGGGCAACCTGAGCTTTTTGCGCCCCAACTACGCCCGCGCCGTCGCGGACGTCGTGAAGGAGCTGGGCGGCAAGCCCTTCCTCACCGACTGCAATACGCTCTATGTCGGTAGCCGCAAAAACGCGCTCGAGCACATCGATACCGCCTACCAGAACGGCTTTACCCCGTATGCCACGGGCTGCCAGATCATCATTGCCGACGGCCTCAAGGGCACCGACGAGGCGCTCGTCCCGGTCGAGGGCGGCGAGTACGTGCACGAGGCCAAGATCGGTCAGGCGCTCATGGATGCCGATATCGTGATCAGCCTCACCCACTTTAAGGGTCATGAGCAGGCCGGCTTTGGCGGTGCCATGAAGAACCTGGGTATGGGAGGCGGCAGCCGTGCCGGCAAGATGGAGCAGCATGCCGCCGGCAAGCCGAACGCCTCGACCGAGCACTGCGTTGGCTGCCGTGCCTGCGAAAAGATCTGCGCGCACAACGCTGTCTCGTTCGACGGCACCCGCGAGCGCGAGCTTGCCAGCGGCGCTACTCACACGGTGCACGTGGCCACCATCGACCACGATCGCTGCGTGGGCTGCGGCCGCTGCATTGCGGCATGCAACCAGGACTGCATCAAGCCCGGCTATGACGCCGCGGCCGACGTGCTCAACTGCAAGATCGCCGAGTATACAAAGGCCGTTGTCGACGGCCGCCCGAGCTTCCACATCTCGCTTGCCATGGACATCAGCCCCAACTGCGATTGCCATCCCGAAAACGACACGCCTATCGTCAACGATATCGGCATGTTCGCGAGCTTCGACCCGGTCGCCATCGACCAGGCCTGCGCCGATGCCGTCATGGCATCCGAGCCGCTGCCCAACACCGAACTCACCGATAGCGCGGCCAAGATGGAGCACAACCACGAGCATCTGGAGGGCGAGCAGGCCAAGGATCCCTTCTGCATCACGCATCCCGACACCGACTGGCGCGCGTGCATCGCGCACGCCGAGAAGATCGGCCTGGGCACGAGCAAGTACGAGCTCATCGAGGTCAAGTAGCGCCTAGCTATTGGACAAAATAAGCGCCTTTGTAGCGTTAGTTGAGCAAAAGCCGCCCGTGAGCACAGCGCTCACGGGCGGCTTTTTGGAAGTGCGGCGAAAAATCGAATCCCGCCGACCACAAACCGTTTTTTGGCAACAAAACCCCAGACGTTGCTTTTTGCCTAAAAATACTCGTCGAGGAAGTTGTCGACCGTGTTCCAGTAGAGTTCGGGGTCGACCTGCGCGCTCTTGGCGTGGGTGGCGCCATGGATAGTGAGCTTTTGCTTGACCTTGCTGGCGCACGCGTCGTAGTTTTGGTCGAGCATGCTGTACGGCACAAAGGTGTCCTGGTCGCCGTGGATAAACAGCATGGGAACTGTCGCGTGTTTGAGTTGCTCCACACTGCTCGCCTTATGAAAGTCGTAGCCCGCGCGCACGTTGCACACCAAGTTTGCTACATCGAGCAAGGGAAAGCTGGGCAGGCCGAACACGTCCTTGAGTTGCAGAGAAAACTCGTCCCAAACACTCGTATAACCGCAGTCCTCGATAATGCATTTTACGTTTGCGGGCAGAGACTCCCCCGCGACGTTCATGGCGGTTGCCGCACCCATCGACTCGCCAAAGACCAGGATGCGCGCCTCGGGGTCAGCCTGAACGATTCGCTCGATCCATGCGACGATGTCGAGACGCTCGGGCCAGCCCATGCCGATATAATCGCCGCCGGAGCGCTCGTGGGCGCGGGCGGCGGGTGCGATTACGTTCATGCCGCGGTCGTGGAATCGCTTGACGTATCGGGCCATACCGATGGGCTCGTTGGTATATCCATGCAGGCAGACGGCGTAGTCGTGCGTGCTCTCCGACGCAGCAAAATGCCAGGCGGCAAGCTCGGTCCCGTCATCTGCGGTGAGGCTGCTGCTCTCGCGATTCTCTTTAAACCACGCCCGCGCCTCGGTTTCCTCGGCATCCGGCTGCTCACCTTCTTTGTCGTTCTTGCTATCCTGCATCATCTTCATGGTGTATGGCGCGCGGGGATTCAGCGCGAAGTCAAACAGAAAGTTGCCGGCAAATCCGAGCAGCGCAACGACAACCACCAGCGCAACGACGCCGGCTATCTTGAGCTTTCGATGGGAACGTGCGTTTTGAGACATAAGAAGCTTTCCTATAATATGTTAATACATCAACATTTAATGCAAGCGCATTATGGACGTTCGCCGTTGATGCGTCAACAGGCAAAGAATGGGTAAACAAGGGGTCACGTATGGTGCAAATTTCACACGTACCCAGACGCTTTGATATAGTGTTGAGAACTCTTTACGTTGGAGGATGTAACCGGCATGTCCGATTCGAGCGACAGTTCTAAGCCGCGACCCAAGACCGCGGCCGTTCCACACTACACAGTGGGCGAGGAGATCATGAACTCCGTCACCCATGGTGTCGGCTGCCTGCTGGGTATCGCGGGCCTGGTGCTCCTGATCGTATTCGCCGCCCTGCGCGGCGGAGGCCCGGCCCATATGGCCGCGGCGATTGTCTATGGCGTCAGCATTATCCTCGAATACCTAGCCTCCACGCTCTACCACGCGATTCAGCCCGCGCGCGCCAAGCGCGTGTTTCGCATCATCGACCACAGCTGCATCTACCTGCTCATAGCCGGCAGCTATACGCCGTTTTGCCTCATCACGCTCGCAAACGACGGCGGCGCTGTGCTGTTCTTTGCCGTATGGGCCATCGCCATCATCGGCATCGCCCTCGAGTGCTTCCTACGCGAGCGCCAGCCGCATTGGGTAAGCGGCCTGGTCTACCTGCTGATGGGCTGGCTCGTTGTCTTTAAACTGCCCGAACTTGTTGCGCTGCTCAACCCCGTGGCACTTGCCCTGCTCGCCGTCGGCGGCGTGTGCTACACCGCGGGCGTGCCGTTCTATATCGCCAAAAACGTGCGCTATCTGCACAGCGTGTTTCACCTGTGGGTGCTCGCCGGCAGCATCTTCCAGTTCATGGCGGTGATCCTCTTCGTAATCTAGCGACCACGCCTGCGCGCCCGCGTTCTCGTTTGGGCGCCGGTGCAATTGCCGTATCCGCCATCAACGTTTTAACCTGACGTCCCGAATCTTGGAGGTTCGAGAAACTCCCGATGGACATAACCATCTCCCTTATCACCACCCTCGTTTTGACCCTCATCAACGGCTACTTCTCTATGTCCGAGATGGCGCTCACCACGGCCAAGCGCGCCGTGTTGGAGCACGAGGCCGAGGAGGGCGACAAGCGCGCCGAGCGTGCCATTAAGCTGGCTGCCGACTCCGACCAGCTGCTCGCCACCATCCAGGTTGCCATTACGCTCGTGGGCTTCGCCTCGTCCGCCGTCGCCTCGACGAGTCTGTCCGACCCGCTCGCCACGTGGCTCATGAGCTTTGGCATCGCGCCGCTCTCCGCCATCGCGCGCGGCCTGGCGCCGGTCATCATCACCGTCGCGGTCGCCTTCGTGTCCATCGTGATCGGCGAGCTCGTCCCCAAGCGCATCGGCCTGGCCAATGCCGAGGGCGTGTCCAAGCAGGTCGTGGGACCGTTGTCGTTTTTCCAAAAGATCGCCCGTCCGCTCGTGTGGCTGACCGGCGCCTGCTCCGATGGCCTGGCCCGCATCCTGCGCATCAAGAGCGCCGACGACCGCCAAAACGTCTCGGAAGAAGAGATCAAGTACATGGTCTCGGAGCAGGACGACCTGCTCGACGAGGAAAAGCGCATGATCCACGAGATCTTCGACCTAGGCGACACCGTTGCCCGCGAGGTCATGGTGCCGCGCGTGGACACCACCATGTGCGAGGACGACGAGACGGTCGCCGACGTGCTGTCCACCATGCGCCAGACCGGCTTCAGCCGCATCCCCGTCTATCACGAGGACCCCGACAACGTCGCCGGCATCGCGCACATCAAGGACCTGATCCAACCCGCGCTCGACGGCAAGGGTGACCAGCCCATCGCCGGCTTTTTGCGCGACGCCACCTTTGTGCCCGACACCAAGGACATCCTGCCGCTACTGTCCGAGATGCAGACCTCGCACGACCAGATCGTGGTGGTCGTGGACGAGTACGGCGGCACGGCCGGCATTATCACCATCGAGGATATCGTCGAGGAGATCGTCGGCGAGATCGAGGACGAGTTCGACCCCGACAACAAGTATCTCACGCGCCTTTCGCGCCGCGAGTGGCTCGTTGATGGGCGTTTTTCGTGCGATGACGCGATTGAGCTTGGTTGGCCGCTCGAGGAAAGCGATGATTATGAGACCATCGCCGGCTGGATTTTGGAGCTTTGCGACTCGGTGCCCGACATCGGAGAGGTGTTTGAGGTCGCGGGGTACAAGTTTAAAGTTCAGTCGATGCGTGGCCAGCGCATCTCGCTCATTCGCGTGATCGCTCCGGCCGAAACCGATAAGAAGGATTCCGAGTCTTCGGTAGACGAGCCGACGACGTCGGGTGCGGGTTCCGCGAATCCGCACGACGGCGACGAGTAGGACAAGGAAGAGTAGGGGAGAGTTATGGCAGGCCTGTTCAACATCCTTAAGGTCACCGTCAGTGAGGACAAGATCTGCGCGCATGTGCTGGTGAACCCCGGCATGCCGCTCATGACCTCGGAGGACATCGAGGCCACGGCGCGCGTGTACTACCTGGTGCCCGCGATTGCCAAGCACCTGTGCCTGGGCGATTCCGGTCGCGAGTTCCAGGACTGCATGGGCCAGACCGAGCTCTGCCACTTGCTGGAGCACGTGACGGTTGAGCTCATGAACGAGACCGGTCTTGCCGGTAGCATCTCGTGCGGCCGCACGCGCGTAAGCGAGCACGACGAGCGCGTCTTTGAGGTTGAGCTTTCGTGCCCCGACGACGCGCTGGCCATCGGCGCGCTGTCTTCGGCCACCTTTATGATGGACTGGGCCTATCTGCACGCCGACCAGCCTGCCCCTGACGTGGAAGGCACGGTCGCGGGCCTGCGCAACCTGGTGCTGGGCATGCGCGCCGAGGCCGAGGGCAAGGATCCTCACGAGGCCGTCGCCGCTGCGAACGGCGAAGATGCTGCCGAGGACGAGGGCGCTGACGAGGGCGATGTGCCGGTCGACGCCGAGCCCGTTGCCGATGCGACCGCCGAGCCTGTTCCCACCGAGCCCCAGGGCGTCCCCAACTTTGACGACGAGCCCCAGGTGGCGATTGATACCGAGGGTGCGGTTGCCGAGAACCACGAGGCCTCCGCTGCCGTCTTTGGCGGTGCGGCGACGGTTCCGGCAGGACCTGCGCATGAGGGCGGTCTGCCGCTCGTGGACGGCGCCGGCGAGGACCCGGGTGCCACGGTGGCCATGCCGGCTATGCCCCAGGAGTAGGCCTAGGCGTTTATCACCATCACATACCTGCGCCTTTGCCGTACGCAGATGAGCGGAGCGGCAAGTGATGCGCTGCGGGTATAATGGACAGCATTCAAACGGTGGGCACCGACGTGCCCGCAGGAGAGGAATGATCATGGGTAAGACTTTCAGCTTTGTCTCCGGCGCACTTTTTGGTGCCGCTGCCGGCGCTATTGTCGGCGTTGCTCTGGCCCCGCGCTCGGGCGCCGAGACCCGCGCCATGGCTGCCGATATCGCCAACGACGCCTGGGACAATATGCGCGACACCTACGAGCACAGCGCCGAGGAGGCCCGTGCTGCGGTGAATGACTTTGGCCCGATGGTCGACGCCAAGACCGACGACCTGCGCGCCAAGGTCGACCTGGCCCGCGAGCGCATGGACCAGCTGCGCGAGCAGCTCAACGACGCCATTTCGGGCGGCAACGTGACGCCTGCCGCCGACGTCGTGGTCGAAAACGCCGTCGAGGCTGATACCGAGGCTGCGGAGCCCTCGACCGAGGCATAATGCGCGCCGGGGATTTTGTCGGCGCCAAGATCTATCGCAAGCCTACCGAGGACAAGCGCACCAAAAAGGACGGCACGCCGCGCAGCCCTAAAAAGCTCGGAAAGATTCACTTTCCGGTCTTTACCCCGGGCGGTACGCGCGTGGTCGGCTTTATGGTCCGCCAGTCCGATATCGCGGGCATGATCGAGCGTCCCGACCGATTCGTAGCGCTCGACGCCATTGGTGTCTACGAGGGCGCCATTGCGGTCGATGACGTCAAGGACACGTACGATGCCGCCGCTGCCAAGCGCCTCGACATCAACCTGGACGATTGCATCATCTGGGTCGGTATGGACGTGCGCACGGAATCGGGCGACGTCGTGGGCTATTGCTCGGACGTTGAGTTCAAGCCACGCTCGGGCATCGTGCAGGCATTCTATGTGACCGCCGGTGCTGCTTCGAGTATTTTGGTTGGTGACACGCAGGTGCCGCCGACGATGCTGCGCGGCTACGAGAACGGCGCGATGGTCGTCTCGGACGAGGTCAAGTCGCTCGGGTATTCGGGCGGTGCGGCTGCCAAGGCCGCCGAGGCCAGCGTCGTGGTGGGCGACAAGGTCAAAAAGGGCGCCAAGGTGCTCGACGACAAGGGATCGGTTGCCGTGGACAAGGGCAGTCGCGCACTGGGCAAGCAGCTCGGCAAGACGCGCGGCATGTTCAAGGCCTTTAAGGACGAATACCAAAAGGCGAGCGGAGGCTCGTCAAAAGCTACAAAATAGCGACGTACCAAATGATGGGAGGCAAGCCGGAGACCTGTTGCTCCGGCTTGCTGTGTTTATGGGGGAGGGCACATGCGCCAAAACGGATCCAACTTAAACGGGCGTTCGGGTGCGCGTTCGACGGCGCGCCGCGATCTGGGGCAGCTGCCCAGCGGTCAGCGCAAGCGTCACCGTAAGCCCGGCGCGATATACCTCAACCATAGCCGTGGGTTTAGCGATCGCAGTGCGCGCATCGGCAACAGCCGTACGCCCCGTCGTTCGTCTCGCCTGCCCTACGCGCTCATCGCCGTGGGTTGCGCGCTCGTGCTGTTTATCGCTGCCGTCGTGGGCTACGTCAACCGCAGCGTGGACGTGGAGCTCAACGGCCAGAAGACCGCGGTGCGCGTGGGCTCTACGCTACAAAACCTCATCGACGACCAGGAGTTGACTGACACCTACGACGCAGGCGACCTGCTGGCCGTCGATGACAGCGTGCTCAAGCGCCATGGGGGCGAAAAGCTGTCGGTGAAGGTCGACGGCAAGCGCGTGAAGCAGGGCAAATGGGATAGCCGCGAACTCGAGGGCGGCGAGAAGGTGACGGTCAAGGATGGCCGTAACACTTACGAGAAGCACGAGGTTCAGGCTACGGTTATCGAGCCCAAGCTCAAGGTCGAGGGCACGGGCGCTATCGAGTATGTGCAGACATGGGGTGTCCAGGGCCGATCCGAGGTGTGGGTTGGTGAGCAGTCAGGCAAGACGCAAGACCGCGGCGAGGTTGTGCCCGCCACCGATTGCGTTGTTGCGTGCGCCAGCGTGGCGCCCAAGGGCAACAAAAAGTACGTGGCACTGACGTTTGACGAGGGTCCGAGCGGCGCCACCAAACAGATCTTGCAGGTGCTCAAGGAAAAGGGCGTCACCGCGACGTTCTTCCTTTCGGGCGATGCGGCCGAGGCCTCGCCTGCCACGGCCAAGGCGATTGTCGACGCCGGGTGCGAGATCGGATCCAACAGCTACAGCGACGATTCGCTCAAGGGTCAGGACCGTGAGGCGGTACGCGAACAGATCACGAAAGGCACCGATGCGATTAAGTCGGCGACCGGCGTGAAGACGATGCTGCTGCGTGCTCCCTACGCTGCCTTTGACGAGCAAAACTGGATTGATGCGATGGACCTGGTCTCCGCCGTGGTCTCGTGGAATATTGACTCGGGCGACTGGCTGCTCAACGGTGCCGACGAGCAGGTCTCGACGGTGCTCGATTCGGTGACGCCGGGCAATATCGTGCTGCTCACCGATAGAGACGAATGCGCCGAGCAGACGCTCGAGGCGCTGCCGCAGATTATCGACGGCCTCATTGCCGACGGCTACAAGATCGTGACGCTCAGCGACCTGGTCAAGACGGACACGTCGCTGAGCAAAAAGCTCACCTCGCTGACGAAGGTCACCATGCCCAAGGACGCCGTGTTCCCCCAGCTTGCTGAGGACGACGACACCACGGAGTAGTCATTGGGTAGTCATTTAAGAATGTCCCCAATGACTATGTCACGGATGCGTCAGCGTTTGGTATGCCTGCGATGTTTGGAGCATAAATTTGGCGCCACGGCGCGATGCTGATGCTATAGTTACTGCGGATAACAAGGGTCAAGAGAAAGGTTGCAGGTGAAATCCAAACCTCGACCATACAGTCGATGACCCCATGCAGGTGCTTCTTGCGCATGCACGGGGTGTGAGCGCCGAGCGGCGTGCCGCCCGCGCATGCGTATACATATCTAAAAGCCCACGGATGGCGTGCCAGCATGGCCGCAGTCCGAAGGGATAATGATGGGGAGCACCAGTGAATTATCTGAGTGAGATGCTCAAACTGCCGGTCTTGGACGTCGATGGCGAAAAGCTCGGCGTTGTGAACGATTTTGGCATTGCTACCGGCGAAGTTTTTCCGCACGTGACGTCGCTCGCGTTCCGCGGACCCGGCAAGACGCCGTTTATGATCAGCTGGCGCAAATGGGTCGACCGTATCGACGAGACGGGTGTGCACCTTAAGTCGCCGGCCACCGAAATCCGTTTTTCGTACCTGCAGCCGACCGAACTCTTGCTCGCCCGCGACGTGCTCAACAAGCAGATTGTCGACACGCAGGGCATGAAGGTCGTGCGCGTAAACGACATCAAGTTTTCCATGTCGGGCGAAAATCAGCTGCGTCTGCTGGGTGCCGAAGTCGGCGCCCGCGGCCTGCTGCGCGCGATCAGCCCCGCACTCGAGCATGTCGTCGAGAGCTTTATGAAGCACCTGGGCAAACCGCTCGGCGAGGACATCATCGCCTGGTCCTACATGGACCTGCTCGACCGTTCGACTAAAAACATCCAGCTTTCGGTGTCGCACAAGACGCTCGGCGAGCTGCACCCTGCCGACATTGCTGACATTATCGAGCAACTCGACCCGCGCCTGCGTGCGCAGGTGTTCGCGCAACTCGATACCGCCCAGGCCGCCGAGGCCATCTCGGAGTTCGATGACGACGAGCTTATGACCGAGATGCTCGAGGGCCTGTCCGACACGGACGCATCGTCGATGCTGGCCATGATGGACCCGGACGACGCCGCCGACCTGATCGACGAGCTCGATTACGAGAAGGCCGAGAAGCTTCTGCGCCTGATGGGCGTTCAGGAGGAGAAGGCGATTCGTAACCTGCTGGGCTATGAGGACAACACCGCCGGCCGTATCATGACCTCGGAGTTTGTCTCCCTGCCCGCCACGGCGACGGTCGGTGACGCCATCGAGGCGATCCGCAAGCTCGACGAGGATTTCGAGAGCGTCTACTACGTCTATACCGAGGACCCGAGCGGCATGCTCACCGGCGTGCTTTCGCTGCGTACGCTCATCGTGGCCGAACGCGATGCCACGCTGGGCCAGCTGGCCTATCGCGACCTGGTTTATGTGTCGCCCGACGATGACCAGGAAGACGTAACGGACGAGATGACCAAGTACGACTTGGTCGCCATCCCCGTTTGCGACGAGAACCGTCACATTTTGGGTATCGTGACCTTTGACGACGCCATGGACGTTATCGCCGAGGAGCACCAGGAGGACCTGCAGATCGCAGGCGTCGGCTCGGGCGATAGCGCGTCCGACGACTCGACGAATGTGCTCAGCTGGTTTGTGCATCGCCAGTACTGGGTTGTCGTGTGGGGCATTGCCTCGTGCATCATGGCAACAGTGCTGGGGACGGCGCTGGGCTCCGCGCATCTGGTGGTGTTCCCCATGTGCGCCATGCCGCTCGTGTTGTTGGCTGCCTCGCGCATGGTGTCGTTCGTCAAGAATTACTTCCTGGAGTACGACGGCCATGACGATGAGCCCAAGCCGTATCTGGGATTTTTCTTCCAGAGCACGGGCATGGGCCTGATTCTGTCGCTCGTGACCTACCTGTGCGCCCAGCTGGTGCGCACCGCCGCATTCCCCGATGCGCCCATGTTTGAGGAGCAACTCTTTACCGGGTGCTTTAATATCGCTGCCATCATTTGCCTGGTTGGCAACATGAGCGCCGTGATTTACCTGATGGTGCTGTTCTGGCGTGACGAGCATGACCTCAACACGTCGGGCACCGCCATGAACGTTATTGCCGTCATGATCTCGTGCGTAGCGTACTGCGCCGCTGCGGTGCTGCTCACCATGTCGGTCATTGGTTAGGTGGTCGCGTGCAAAATACCAAGCAAAAGTCGGGCACCAAGCAAAAGTTGACCATCGCGGCCATCTTTGGCGCTATGGGCCCCGGTCTGCTGGCGGCGCTTTCGGGCAATGACGCCGGCGGCATTGCAACGTATTCCAGTGCGGGCGCCAACTATGGCTACAAGATGCTCTGGATGCTTCCCGTCATGACTGTGCTGCTCATCGTGACGCAGGAGACCGCGGCGCGCTGCGGCTGCGTCACGGGCAAGGGCCTGGCATCGCTCATCCGCGAGCGCTTTGGCGTGCGCAAGAGTGTACTTGCTATGGCGGCGCTGTTGATCGCCAACACGGCTGTGACCATTTCGGAGTTTGCGGGTATCGCCAGCGGCCTTGCTCTCTTTGGCGTGCCGGCGAGCATCTCGGTGCCTTTGGTGGCGCTGCTGGTGTGGATGCTTACCATGTCGGGTAGTTTCCAGCGCATCGAGAAGATTCTGCTGCTGGTAAGCTGCGTCTTCGTGACCTATATTGTCGCCGCGTTTATGGCTGGCCCCAACTGGGGTGAGGTCGCGGTCGACCTGGTCGTGCCTAACATTCAAAATGACCCCAGCTACGTGTCGCTCGTGGTCGCAACGATCGGTACCACCATCGCGCCGTGGATGATTTTCTTGGCGCAGAACAACGTGGTCGATAAGAACGCGGGCGAGGACGACATCGTGCTGCAGCGTATTGATACCGTGAGCGGCTCGATCGCTGCTGATATCATTGCGGGCTTCATTATCATCACGACCGGTACGGTGCTGTTCCCGGCGGGTATTCAGATTAGCGATGCCGCCGATGCTGCCCGCGCGCTGGAGCCTATTGCGGGTCAGTGGTCCACGGTACTGTTTGCCTCGGGCCTGGTCGCGGCGAGCTTCTTGGCCGCCTGCGTGCTGCCGGGCGTTACGTCGAGCGCTATCTGCGAGGCATTTGGCTGGGAGCGCGGTGCCGACCGCAGCTGGGACGAGGCCCCGGTTTACCGCGGCATCATTACGGCCATCATCGGTATCTCTGCCGTGCTGGTGCTTATGCCCGGCGTCGATCTGTTCCAGATTATGATGACCTCACAGGTCATCAATGGCGTGCTACTGCCCGTGGTTCTGGTGTTCCAGGTGGTTATCGCCGCCGACCGTCACATCATGGGTGCCAACCGCAATGGCCGCGTGTGGAACGTGCTCACTTGGGCGACTATCGCCGTGATTACGGTGCTGACAGTCGTCATGTTTGTGCTGCAAGCGATGGGCTACAGCGCTTAACGCCCACTTTTGCTTCCGAACAGGCCGCAGCGATGGGCTACGGCCTGTTTTTTGTCTGCTATAGGGTGTTAGTTATATAGCAATGGACAAAAAATGCCAAATATGAGTACTGTTGCTAAGTGAATAGCATTTACATCCTAAAAGATAATGAACATAGCCTTTAGTATGTTCATTAAAATTGGCTCCAATACGCCTTAAACCAGTCAGGTTGGCTGCTTTAGGGGGTTGTAGGGGTCGCTCGGACGTCATTTTGGGTGGTTTTGCCTGCTACTAAAATGGTAACAGTACTCATATTTGCCCTTTTTTGCCCACAGACCTTTGAGGGCGCGGCGAAAAGGGCTTGTTTTGATTGTTTGGGGCAGGCACGAGGCGCGGAAACGATGTCTGGAGCGACGGAGCGGCCTGGAATTCATCCGTAGAGGTCTTCATTGGCTGCGCCAGGAGTGTCCCTAACTGCCGGAGGGGGTGTCTGCCGTGGCAGACACCCCCTCCGGATGTGGGAAGTTTGCGCTGCAGGTTACTTGTCGGTGCCCAGCTTGTGCGGCTTGAGAGCGAGCGCATTGACGAGTGCGTCGGTGGCAGACTTGACGGCTGCCGGCTGCGGATCGTTGACGTGATCCTCGGGATGCACGGGCAGGTCCTTCTTGACGGCATCGTGGATCAAGTTGAGGTACTCAGTCACGCCAGTGGTCGATAGGTGCGTGCCATCGCCATCGAACAGGTCGTTGCGGTTGGCGCTGTATCCGTACCAGTCGATAACGCGCACGTTCTTGTAGCGCGTAACGGCGTTAGCGATGGCCTGGTTGGTAGAGCCAACCCACGGCTGCGGACTGCGCGTGTTCACAAACACCACAATACGCTTATCTCCTGCATCGGCCATGATGGCGTCGATTTGGTCGTCGGTTACCAAGCCGTTGGTGCCCAGCGCAAAGACCACGATCTTGCCGGCAAGGTTCTGTTGAAGATAGCCCTCAAATGTCGCACGGCCCGCATCGAACTGGCGGCCCTTTTCGGCATCGATATGGCTGTGCGGGAACACGCCGTCAAAGGAATCAACGGCGCGCAGCGACACGGAGTCACCGATCATCAACAGGTCGTAGGAGCCGTCGGGGAAGCCGTCGTTGTCCTTGTCGGTGTCGTCGGCCGCCTGCTGGTCGGTGGGTGCGGCGTTCTTGGCTTCCTTGTTCAGAACTTCGGCGCCCTCGCCGCTCAGCGCAGACGTCTCGGGCACAAAGATCAGGCCGCCCAGTGCAACGACCAACACGACAGCGCAGGCTGCACAGGCAGGGACGTGCGCGCGCACCCAGTTGGCGGGCGTGGCGGTGCCGTCGCGGAACTCGGATACGGTGCGCCCAAAGGCGCCCTTTCTAAACGGCGTCTCGATAAAGCGATATGAGCATTCGGCCACGGCGACCACCAACAGCACCTGCAAAATGTACTGCCACCACGGTGTATCGTTGATGTTGGCGACCGGGTTCATGAGCAACAGCAGGGGATAGTGCCACAGGTAGATGCTGTACGAGCGCTTGCCAACCCATACGAGCGGCTCGGCGGACAGCGCGCGGGCAACCATTCCCTGGGGCTGCACGCAGGCCGCGATGACCATGAGTGTGAGGATCGAGCACAGCAGCGTGCCTCCGCGATACTGGAACGCGGTGTAGCCGTTGGTGAGCGCGACCATGGCGGCAAGGCCAACCAGACCCACGAGGCCCAACACATCGATGGATGCGGGCGAGGACCAAAAGCGCACGAGGGCGCTCGGCTGTGCCGGGCCGGTCTCGGCTGATTCGTCGGCCTTCTCGCCAGGCTTGCCCTCGGCGTTCTTGCCGTGCTTGGCGGCGCCGGCCAGGCGATTGAGCCCCAAACGACGAGCGAGACGCACCGGCGCCAGGTCGCGATCGGGGATAAAGGCCATCCAGGCACCCAGTAGCAGCGAGAACACGCGGGTGTCGGTGCCGTAGTACACGCGGCTGGGGTCGGCGGCGGGATTGTAGAGCACCATCATGGCGAGGGCAGATACCGCGGCAAGGCCCAGAACCACGCGGCGCGTGTTGGGCTTGCTCACATGCATGGATACCATGGCAAACAGCAATGGCGGCCAAATCAGGTAGAACTGTTCCTCGATGGCGAGCGACCAAAAGTGCGTGAGCGGCGAGGGGTCGCCCAGAGCATTGAAGTACGAGACGTTTTGGGCAATCTGCCACCAGTTATTAAAAAACAGCAGCGACGGCAGGATGTCGGGGCGCATCTTGGTGAGCATCACATGGTTAAAGATGGTGCACAGCGCGCAGGTCACCACCACAACGGTTACCACGGCGGGGAACAGGCGACGGATGCGGCGAATCCAGAAGCTCTTGAGGTCGATGCGGCCGGTCTTTGACACTTCGTTGATGAGCAGGCGCGTGATCAGATAGCCCGAGAGCACAAAGAAAATCGTGACGCCAAGCAGGCCGCCTTGTGCCCATGTGAGGTTGAGGTGATAGAGCACCACCGCGACGACGGCAAGCGTGCGCAGGCCGTCGAGGGCGGGGATATAGCGAGATTTGGGGCGCGTGGGCGCCTGTTCTTTTGCGGCGCTGTTGGTGCGGGCACCCTTGTTGGCGGGCGCGCGATGGGGGCCTGCAGCGCGGCACGGTTCGGTGGCTTGTCGGTTAGCGCGCGAACGTTCGTGCGGCGCTTGTTGATCGCTCGCGTGGCGTGAGCTGCGCGAACTCGATCGCGGGAATTGTTCCATAAAACTTCATCCAATAACGAGAATAATCAGCACGCCTTCATTGTAGCCGCCTGCTCCTGTGAATGCTTGCTGCCGGCGCAAGCTCAAGCGCGCGTCCACATCAAAGTGAACTAAAGTTATAGAGGTGCGAGAGCGCACGATTGACGGCCGACAGCGGGTGCAGAGCTCGCGGACGAGGAGGTTTCCATGGCAGATTGCGGCATCGTTGCGGTGTTCGGCAGCATGAACATGGACCTTTCGGTGGCGTGCGAGCGCATGCCGCGTGCGGGCGAGACCGTCGGCGGCAGCGGGTTTATCACTAATGCCGGCGGCAAAGGCGCCAACCAGGCCGTGGCTGCCGTGCGCATGGGCGCGTGCACGCACATGATCGGCGCGGTCGGTCGCGACGCGTTCGGCGCGTCGCTCGTGGCGGGGCTCCAAGACGCCGGCGTGGACTGTGACTTTGTAGTGCATCGCGATGACGTGGAGACGGGAACGGCGACCATCATTCGCTGCGAGGGCGACAACCGCATCATACTGTCACCGGGCGCCAACCATGCGCTTGCGGGCGCGGACGTTGCCTGCGCGTTGAGGCGTCTGGTGGCCCATGAGCTCGACGACGACGCCAGCGAGATTGCCCCGGCTGCCGGAAGCGTCTTTATCGCCCAGGGTGAATGTGACCTTGCGGCGACGGCCGAGGCGCTTGTTTGTGCTCACGAGCTGGGGTTCTATACGGTCTTTAATCCAGCGCCTGCCTGCGAGCTGCCTGCGGAGGTCTGGCCTGCGGTCGACCTGGTCTGCCCCAACGAGACCGAGTGCCAGGTTCTGACGGGCATTCTGCCCACGGATGATGCAAGCTGCGTCGCGGCGCTCAATGCGCTGCTCGACAAGGGTGCCGGGGCTGCGGTCATCACGTTGGGCGGTGCCGGCTCGGTTACGCTCGGCGATGGCGGTGAGCTGCTGCGCATGCCGGCACTTTCGAGTACGGTAGTCGATACCACGGCCGCCGGCGATACGTTTATCGGCGCGTTGGCGGCGGCTCGCCTAGAGGGCCTGCCGCTCTTTGAGTGCATGGCCGCGGGCGCTCGCGCCTCGGCGGTGACGGTGTCGCGCCTGGGCGCTCAGCAATCGATTCCCACGCGCGCCGAAGTTGAGCGCGTGTTTGATTTAGACGATTTAGTACAAGACGGAGAAGCGGAGTAGAACAATGGCAATCAAGAAGCTGATCCTTGATCTGGATATGGGTGTTGATGATGCGATGGCGCTGGCCTATGCCATCGCGAGCCCCGAGGTGGAGCTCGTGGGCATCACCACGTGCTTTGGTAACGTGCGCGTCGAGCAATCGGCGCACAATTGCCTGGCGGTGCTCGATCTGCTGGGTCGCCCCGAGGTTCCGGTGTACCTGGGTGCCGACCGTCCTCTGCAGGCGACTGAGCCCTATACGCCGCCGGCGTCCACCGCGCTCATTCACGGCAAGAACGGCATCGGCGGCGCGAGCGTGCCCGCGTCGCCCTACGAGCCGGTGGGGGCGACCTCGGCCGACGGCAACGCTGCGGTCGATTATCTGATCGATGCCGCGCGCACCTATGGTCCCGATCTGGTCTACGTGGCGACTGGCCCGCTCTCCAACCTGGCGCTCGCCCTGGAGCGCGATGCGGCGGCGATGATGTCCATCGGCCGCGTGGTCGTGATGGGCGGCGCCCTTACCGTGCCCGGCAACGTGAGCGCGGGCGCCGAGGCCAATATGGCGAGCGACCCCGAGGCAGCCGACGCGGTGCTGCGCTCGGGCCGTAAGCTCACCATGGTGGGTCTGGACGTGACGCATCGCGTGGTGCTCACACGCCGCGACATTGCCGGCTGGACGGGCTCGGGCACCATGGCGGGCTGCGCATTTGCGAGCATGGTCGAGCACTACATTGGCTCGTACGAGATGAACGCACCCTACCTGGGTGGTTGTGCGCTGCACGATCCGCTGGCCGTTGCCGTGGCGATCGACCCCACGCTCGTAGGTGCGCTCGGCTGCAACCTGCGTGTTGATCTGCTGGGCGAGTACCGCGGTCGCACCATCTGCGATGAGCGCCGCCTGTCCGATCCGGACAAGAGCACGCTTGTGGCACTGACCGTGGATGCTCCGCGCTTCCTGTCCGAGTTCAAGACGCGTATGGCCCGCGTCCTGGGCTAAGTTGTCTTTTTGGGACGGGGCTTTTTTGACTGGTATGATTGGTGCGACCATTCGAACCAGCTAAAAGAGCCCGTCCCAAATTGACTACCGAGAGGATCTGCCATGGAGCGCATTGCGAGCTTTTCCGTTGACCATCTGTTGCTTGAGCCCGGCGTGTATGTGAGCCGCATCGACCGCGATCCGGCGACCGGGGCCGCCGTCACCACCTTTGACCTGCGCCTGACCACGCCCAACAAGGAGCCGGTCATGAACACGGCCGAGTGCCACACCATCGAGCACCTGGGCGCGACGTTCCTTCGCAATCATGCCGAGTGGTCGGGCCGCATTGTCTACTTTGGCCCCATGGGCTGCCGCACGGGCTTTTACCTCGTCGTATTTGGCGAGGTGACGAGCGAGGAGATCCTGCCGCTCGTGCGTGAGCTGTTCGAGTTTGTCGCCGACTTTGAGGGCGATGTCCCCGGTGCCGCTCCCGAGGAGTGCGGCAACTACCTGGACCAGAACCTTCCCATGGCCAACTGGCTTGCGCGCCGCTACCTCGACCGCGACCTGGCCGATATCGACGAGAAGCACCTGCACTATCAGCAGGCATAAGGGCTTTATCGTCCAAAACGCGCGCATTGGGCGCCTTCGCTTATGCGGGGGCGCCTTTTTGTTGATTGGTCGGGGCGAGCGTTCAAAATCGCTCATGTTTGTTCTAGAATGTTCGTATAGTCACATTTACGAACAGGAGTGAACATGCATATCTACTCTGTCAACGATCCCGAGTTCAAATCCTATGGCAACGTTTGGGATAACGTTTCGTCCGAGCTCACGTCGCCCGTGCTCGAGGCGCTCTCTGCCACGCCCATTCCCGAGGGCAGCAAGTACGTAGCAAGCGCGCCGGAGCTCGAGGACGTCAAGGATGCCGACAAGCTTGGCTTTCTCATGTTTGGTGGCCGTCCCTTCCAGCTCGGCTGGTGCAACGGCCACAACACGCGTCTCAACTGCCTGGAGTATCACCGTGCCAGCGAGTTCAACTTGGGCGCGCGCGACTTTATCCTGCTCGTGGCGCATCGCTGGGAGATCGAGGACGGCAAACTCGACACCGCGTGTGTCAAGGCGTTCCGCGTGCCGGCCGGCAAGGTTGTCGAGGTTTTCAACACCACGCTTCACTACACGCCGTGCATGGTCGACGAAGGCGGCTTCCAGGTGATGGTGGCGCTGCCCGCTGGCACCAATGGTCCGCGCCCCGAGGCTGCGGCCGACATGCCTACCGCCGGTGACAGCTACTGCTACTGGAAGGCCGACAAGTGGGTTCTCTGCCACGCCGACAGCCCCAAGGCTGCCGAGAGCGGCTACGTAGGTCTCATCGGCAAAAATATCGACATCACCGTGGACTAGCGCATCGCCCCAAACCACCACAAAGGTGCCTGTCTCCTTTGCGGTGGTTTGGGGCGGGCGGATATCGGGAAGTGCCAGACGGGGGAGGCTGCCGGGCGCCTTGCCGTCTGCGGATTTTGGGACATGCGGCCCGCTTTTTCGACCCATCTGTCGGTACACTAAAAGCACTATGGGTACCCGCGAGCGACATATCGGCCACGCGGCCGCCCGGACCGCGCCGGTTGCGGATCCCAGGGGCGGCAGGCTCTTCGCCATGCCGCGATTCCTTGTTGGCATAACGCATCAGGTGTACCGTCACCGCGTCTTTGCTATCGCCGGTGCCATCACCGCGCTGTTCCTCGTGCTTTTGGCAGTCTTGCCGGCGCTGTTCGCCTTCGACCCCAAACTTTCTAACGCCGTGCCCGCCTATAGCGAGGTGTCCGAAGAGGTCGTGGATGCGCTCGTCCATTCGAGCTCTCTCCCGCTGCTTGTCGCCGCAATTGTATTTTCAATTTGGGGCGTATCGGTCTATCTGCGCTGTTTGGACTATGTGTTGCGCCGCCGCCTTGTTGCCATCGCCACCATCTGCGCCCTGTGGATGATCGAAGTCATTCTCAAGTACAAGTCGTTCACGCCGTTCTATGCCACCGTGCTGTGGTACCTGTACTACGTGCCCATGACGCTCATTCCGCTGCTCTACCAGTTGTGTGGTTTGCGCCTTGCGGGTCTGGAGCAACACCGCCTGGGTCGCCGCTACTGCGCTGCGCTGTGGATTGTGGCCATCCTGCTTATCGGATTTGTGCTCACCAACGATTTTCACCAGCAGGTCTTCCACTTTGACCGTACAAGCGACACCTGGAGCAACGATTACACGTACGGCTGGGGTTATTTTGCCGTCCTCGTGTGGACGGCCTTTAACTTTGTGGCCTTTTTTATCCTGGTGGGCCGGTCCTCGTCCTTTCGCACCCAACGTTTCTCGGGCACGGCGGCGCTCGTGCTGCTGGGCGGCGCGTTCTTTGCCATCTCATATGCGTTGCGCGTGCCCTGGGCATGGAGACTCAACTTCTCGCTCATCTATTGCGTTCTGTGCGTGGTGGCGATGGAAATCTGTCTCGATTGCGGTGTCATTCCGTCATATCACGACATCGCCGGCATTTTCGACACCTTGCCGCTTGACCTCAAAGTTCTAACGCGCGACCTGCAGGAAGTCTATGCCACGCCGGCGTCAAAGCCAATGCCGGTAGGCGTGCGCGAGGAGTTGCGGACCCAGGCGCACGGCCGCGCCCATGCCTTTGCCGTGGCGTCCGATCCCGATGTGATGTACCGTGCCTTTCCACTGCTGGGCGGATCGGCCCTGCTTGCCCAAGACGTGTCGGATCTCAACGAGCTTAACCGTGAACTGGCACATCGTCGCATGGAGCTGCAGCGTCAAAACGAGCTGCTCGCCGCCGACTACGACCTTAAGACGCACCTGGCAGACCAAGAGGCCGAGACCTTGCTGGTCCAAGACGTGGACCAGGCGCTTGCCCGCGCGCTCGAAGGGATGTACGACCTGCTGAGCTCGCTACCGCCGTTGACCGATGAATCGTCTTCGCACGAGCGTTACCGCATGCTGCAGCGCGCCAAGATGCTCGTCGCCTATTGCAAGCGCAAAGGGTCGCTCACGTTGGCACAGCACGGGGAGAGCGGTTTTGATCGCGACCGCATTCAGCTCATTGCCAACGAGCTCGCAAGCGACCTGCGCACGATCGATATCGATTGCGCCTCGATTATTGCCATACGGCGCCCGATGCACGCCAGTACGGTAAGCGCCCTGTACGACTGCGTGTATGACTTTGCGTTTTTTGCCTACACCACCGACCATCCGGCGCTTATGTATCACTTGGGCGATCATGACCGATGCAGTGTCGAGCTGCGTGCCGCGCTTTTTTCCAACGATGATGCAGATCTTTCGCAGACGCCCGCTGCGCAAGAGCTCGAAAGCGCTCTGCAAGGGCGCAACGTGGCATACCGCCTTGAGGGCGAGCCCGGCCAGCTGCGCATGATCGTCTTGATGCCGAGGGCGGGTGAGTGACGATGCAGATTTCGCTCATTCTTCCCCAAATCGTTGCACTCGATATTGTCTTTGCCCTGGCTGCGTGCCTGCAGACGATCCACGTTCCGCTCATCGCATCGCGCCGATCGTCCTATAACCGTAAGGCGGTTTGCACCTACGAGGCGAGCCTCGTGCTTCACCTGGTGGTTTCGGCGCTTATCCTGTTCGCGTCGTCTGGCTCGTATCTGGTGGCGCCGCTTGACGTTTGCGCCAGGGCAATGGGCGGAGCGCTGTGGCTCAATGCCGCAATCTTTGCCTATGGCGTGGTGCTTATGGTGCGCTATCGTCGCCCCGTCATGCTGGTCGAGCTGCTGCTTGTTGTCGCCGTGACGCCGCCGGTGGTTTTTGCCATGGGCTCGGCGTGGACCGTTGTCCTTATCGCAGAGGGAGCGTTCTTCCTGTTCCGTTCCATCGCGGCGCTCTTGATGGACGTCCGTAACCGCCAGGAGGATATCACCGCGTTCTCGACGATCGAGACCATCAACGTGATTCCCGTGGGCATCCTGTATCTGGACCCGAGGGGCCGTCCGCTGCTCATGAACCGCTGCATGCGCAAAAACCTGGTGGAGCTTCATATGCCCACCGACCTAGGCGATATGAGCGGTACATGGAACGGCCTGCGCAAACTCAGCATGCAAATGCCCGAAAGCAGCCAGAACCGTGTGCGGATTAATCTGGACCGCTTTGGTGAGGCGCGGGCGGTGGTCGAGGTTTCTCCCGCCGAGATTCGCTTGTTTGTGCACGATGACGTTATGGTTTCGGGCCGCCTCTTTGAGCGCATTATCGGCCTGGATGTAACAGAGTATGCGCATGCTCATGATCGCCTAGCGCAAGCCAACCACCTGCTTGAGCTTGCGGGCCAAGAGCTCCAAGCCCAGATCGAAGAAGTCAAAAAAGTTGCTGACAATGCGGCCTATCTGCGTATGCGCGCTCGCGTGCACGACGTGATCGGGCAGCGCCTGTCCATCCTCCATCGTTATCTGGAGGAGGGGCGCCTGGATGACGAGTCGCTCGAGCAGATCGACCCGCTGCTGCGCTCAATTGCCGCCGATTTGCGCAGTGGCGGTGCCAGCGAGCCTGCAGAGCAGCTGGGTGATATCGTCCATGCTTTTGGCCTGGTGAGTGTGCAGATCGATGTTGAGGGTGCGCTGCCTGAGGACGCGCGTGTCGCCGCCGCATTTTTGCAGATTATCCGTGAGGCCTCGACCAATGCCACCAAGCATGCACAGGCCCATCGGGTCCATGTGCGCCTGTGGCGGGAGACGTCGGAAGACAGCGCTGTTGCGCGGATGACCGTTTCTAACGACGGCGCGCCTGCACCCGTATCGTATCGCGAGGGAACGGGTATCCCAGGTATGAGGCATGTCGCGCAAGATCTGGGCGGCTGCCTGGAAATCCATGCCGCCCCGCCCTTTACGCTTGCGGTGTCCATCCCGCTCAACGCCAGCGCCACAGCTCAAAGGAGAAGCTCATGATCCGCGTCCTTATAGTCGAAGACCAGGCCATCCTGCGCGAGAGCCTGGCGCGTTCCGTTGGCGACCAGCCCGATATGACCGTTGTTTCCGCCATTGCCGATGCTTCCGAGGCCTTGGGTGTCGCGCTCAAGGAGCGCCCGGACATGATACTGATGGACGTATGCACCGAGCATGATTCCAACGGCATCGTGGCGGCGGCGCGCATTAAAGAACAACTGCCCGAGTGCCGCGTCATTATCATGACCGGCATGCCCGAGATCACCTTTGTCGATCAGGCCCGCGAGGCGGGCGTCGATAGCTTTGTGTACAAGAACGTCGGTATCGACGAGTTGTTCGCCGTGATGCGCTCCACGCTGGCGGGCTATTGCACGTTTCCCAAGCCGCCCGAGAGTATTTTTTCGGGTACGGCGGCACTCGACGATGTTGAGCTATCGATTTTGCGCCTTGCCTGCGAGGGCAAGAGCCGTCGCGAGATCGCGGCCGAGCTGTTTATGAGTGAGGGCACCATCAAGCGTCGCATCTCGGAGATCCTCAACAAGACCGGCTACGACAACATCATGCGCTTGGCCGTGCGCGCAGTAACGGAGGGCAGCATCGTTCCCAATATGGAGCGCTAGCGCTCGTTACGCATCGGCACAAAAACGACGGGGCCGCAGGATCAACTCCTGCGGCCCCGCCTGACATGTGCGCGGATGTATCCGCCAATCCGCGGCCGTCGATGTCTGCCGCTACGCGATGGTTGCGCTGTAGGAGGCGACGTCCTCGTAGGAATCGGTCAGGTAGGCGTCGATGCCGATGGTCGTATTGACCAGGTCGTCAAGGCTGTCAAGCTCGCCGCTCGAGAACGTGAATTCCTCGGTGGCGCTGGTGCCGGGCATCAGGTTAGCCGAGAACCAGGGTTCCTTCATAGTGCCGTTGACGTTGGTCTTGCCGGAAGGAGCGTAGAAGGTCAGGTCCTTGTCGCTCTTGTTGGTGATGTTGACGACAAAGCCGATGTCGCCCCAGTCGTCCTTGAATTTCTCGGTGATGGTGATGGTGCACAGATCGTCATCGGCGACGGTGACGGCGGGGGAGATTTCGACACTCTGGACGTCGTCGTCTTCGACGGCCTCATCGACCTCTTCTTCCTTCTCGGCCGCCTCGCGATCCTTCTTCACCGTGCCGGACAGATCCTTGTCGGACTTGGTGAAGATAAGCTTGTCGCCTTCCACCTCAAGGACGAGCTTGTCGTCCTTGAGCTTCAGGTCGTGCGACTCATCTTCGGCGGTGATCGTTACGGTGGTGGCGTCCTTGGCTTCCCATTTCAGGTCGGCGACCTCAAGGAACATATCGAGGACGCCTGTGCCGTCCTCGTCGAGGATCAGGACGCAGTTGAGGCCCCACTCCTTGAGCATATCCATGTACTCATCGGTGAGCTCTTCGCCATCCAAGGTTCCACCCGAGTACTGCCAGCTGCCGACGAAGTTGGCCTTGGGGTCCTTGCCGCCGCCGCTGCAGCCCGTCAGGGCAAAGGCGAGCGCCAGGACGCATGTCAGAAATGCGAGTACGGACTTTTTGAACGTTGTCTTCATGGTGTCCTCCTTCATCGAACGAAACCCATAGAAGCAAATGCGGGGGTGGCGGATCCCCCGCCAATTACCAGATAGAGGGGCTAGGGCCGGGGCGTTCCGCAGTTGCTGCAGAACTTGCCGCCGTTTTCGCTGCCGCAGTTGGGGCAGAACCACTTTGCCGGTGCCGGGGCGGGTGCGGGACTGCCGCACTCGGAGCAGAACTTGCCGGTGTTGGTGGCGCCGCAGCTGCAAGTCCACGTGCCGGCCGCAGGTGCGGCGGCGGGAGCCGGTGCGGGGGCGGGAGCCGGAGCCGGCTGCGGGGCGGCCTGCTGCTGTGCCTGGCCGGCGGCGAACAGCTGGCTGGCGTTCATGCCGCCCATGCCACCTGCCATGCCCATGCCCATAAAGCCTGCCATCGCGCCGTTGGGGTTGGCGGCTGCCGCGCGCATCGCATCGCTCTGGGCGCTGGCGATGTTGGCTGCCGCCATGGTGGGATCGCGCATGACCGCGGCTTTCTGCAGGTCCTTGATCATCTGCTCGTCTTCTTGCGAGGCGGCGATGGAGTTGACGCCAAAGCTTACGATCTCAACGCCGCGCAGGTCACGCCAGTCGGCAGAGAGGACCTCGTTGAGCGCGCGGGCGAGCTCGGTGGTGTGGCCGGGGATGGCGCTGTAGCGGATGCCCATCTCCGAGATCTTGGCAAAGGCGGGCTGCAGGGCGGTGAGCAGCTCGGACTTAAGCTGGCTGTCGATCTTGTCGCGCGTGTAGCTATCGGTCACGTTGCCGCATACGTTGGTGTAGAACAGCAGCGGGTTGGTGATGCGGTACGAATACTCGCCGTTGCAGCGCACGGAGATGTCGACGTCCAGGCCAATGTTGTTATCGACCACGCGGAAGGGCACGGGCGAGGCGGTGCCGTACTTGTTGCCGATGATCTCCTTGGTGTTGATGAAGTAGACACGCTGGTCCTTGCCCGCGTCGCCGCCAAAGGTAAAGCGGCTGCCGATATTGGCGAAGGTCTCCTTGATGGAATCGCCCAGGTTGCCGCTAAAGACGCTCGGCTCGCTGCCGGTGTCAAAGACGAACTCACCGGGCTCCAGCGCGACTTCGATGATCTTGCCGTTTTGCACCACGAGCATGCCCTGGCCGTCGTTGACGGCGATGACCGAGCCGTTGGAGATGACGTTGTCCTCGCCGCGCGTGTTGGAGCTGCGGCCGCCGGTGCGCTTGCTGCCCTTGCAGGCCAAGACGTCAGCGGGCATCGATTCGCAGTAGATAAATTCCTTCCACTGGTCGGCCATGACGCCGCCGGCAGCACCCAATCCAGCTTTCAAGAGTCCCATGGTGATCTTCCTTTCTCGTCAAAGGCCGGGTGGTATTGGTCAGGATGGTTAATCGTCCTTGTCGTCCTTCATGACAACGGTGGTCTCGGTGTGGCTGAAGGTGTCGTGCTTCTCGGTCAGGTCGAGCTCGCCACAGTAGCAATCGGCGTGGGTGGCCTCGTTGGCCGTCTTGAGCTGGCCCACCAGCAGCACGTCTGCGATGACCACGATGATCAGCGGCGCGACGATGTTGATGAGGATGCCCTCGATATCAAAGGTGAGGTAATCCGGATCGAAGGCGTTCTCACCCATGAAGAGGATCTGGGAGAGGACAAATCCGATCACAAAGAACAGCACCGAGGCGATAGCGAGCTTGGGCTTGGAGCAAGGAAGCTCGCCGACCAAGCGGCCGGTCTGGCCGTTCATGGCAAACAGGTAGCTCTTGCCGTTCCACGAGGTGGAGAGCATCCAGACGGGGAACAGGGCGTAGTCGCTGTCTTCCCAGGTGTAGTCGAGCTGCTTGCTTTCGACCGTGGCATCGTCGTATTCGTCGACGACGGTCTCGCGCAGGGCCGAGATCGTGCTTTCTTCCATACGGCGCTCGGCGCGCGCCTTGCAGGTCTCGCAGTCCTCGTCGTAACGGTTGGCGATGTAGCCGGGCATATATGCGACCGAGAACGGACGCAGTGCGTCGTAGTCAAACGGCTCGATGGCGTCCATGTGGCCGTCGGGCATCTTGGACGATCCGTCGACGGGCACGCGCTTAAACGAGATATTGCCCTTGCGATAGGCATCGTAGTGGTCGGTGGTCGTGACGGTGCGGTCGGATTCCTCGGTCACGGTCTCGTTGGTCGCGTCAAAGTACACTTCGCCGTCAACGCGGGCACCGTAGAGCCAAAACGGCACGTAGACACCTTGGACCTCGTCGATGTGGCTGCCGGTGACAAAGCTCTTGGGCAGCAAGATCTTGCCCTTGTAGTGTTCCTTGAGTGCGGCCGTGACGTCATCGCGCCCGAGCTTAAATGGAATCACCAGGTCGGGCGAGAAGTCGCCCGAAAGCTGACCGGGCGCCACGGCGGAGTTGCCGCAGTACGGGCAGGTGGTGACAGCGACGGTGCCGTCGGACACGAGCTCGGCGCCGCACGACGAGCAGATGTAGCCGGCGTTTTGGGCGAGCTCCTGCACCGCGTCGTCGGCGACGGGCTTTGGCGTTGCGGCTGCGGCATCGGCTTTGGCGTCTGCCTTGTCCTGGCGCTCGCGATAGAGGGCCTCGACTTCTTCGACTTCAAAGCGCGAGTCACAGTAGTCGCAGACGAGCTTTTGCTCGGCGCTTGCAAAATGCAAGGGGCCACCGCAGGCAGGGCACTGATAGTTAACGCTCTCGAAGGCCATGATCGGTCCTTTCCGTGCCGGGGGCTATGCGCCGATGGCGCCGCCGCAGTATTCGCAGCGCCCGCTGGCATCGGGAATGGTGGTGGCTCCGCAGAAGGGGCAGGTCACCGCGGTCTTGGGGGCCTTGGCGGCCACGACGCTGTCCCGCGTCTCCTGGCGCAGCTGCACCAGCGCATCGCGGACTTCGGTTGCCTGGCGCTTGGCCTCGCGATATTCGATGGAGCCGCGCTGATCGATGGTGGAGTCGTTCACGCGCAGGTTGATCTCGGTAAAGTACGGCGTGTTGACGTGGATGGTCAGATTAAAGTCGTAATCCAGGTCGTAGCGCGGCGGGTTGTAGCTCTCGCGCTCGCCGTCCTTGGTCTCGCGATAGATCTCGGTGCGCTGCTCGTCGATATCCATATCGCAGCCGAGTACCTGCGAGAACTCGATGATGTCGGGATTGGCGTCGCGCCAGCGGCTCTGCGAAGTGATGATCAGCAGGCCCGCGTCCTCATCGAGCATAATATTGGTGCGCCCGGCAGAAAGCGTGCGCGTGGGGTTGAACGAAGACAGGCGCTCGGCGTTGGCCTCGCGGTAGGCGAGTTGCTCACGGATATCGTCCGCGGTGCTGGAGCGATAGCCGTGAAAGTAGGGGGAGAGCTTGCCGGCGCACTCTTTGCACAGGTAGCCTTCATTGATTTTTGTCTTACCTAGAAGTCCCAGCTCGGTACCGCAAATCGCGCACTCTTTCTTCTCGAACATCTTGTCAAAGAAGCCCATGGCTGCCTCCCATCAACTGGTAGCGTGTGTCACTTTTGATGATGGGGGAGTGCGCGATCCTTCGCGATACCCAGACGGCTCAAGGAGTCTCCACAACTGGGACACATGGCCCATTTTTTGATTGGACGCCGGGGACACTCTTCGGCCACTCATTGGGGGCCACTCATTGGGGACGCACTTAAATGAGTGGTAGTTGGAGACACTCCTGGCCGAGCTAGAGATCGCGCGTGCCCCTCTGGGCCCTGCGGCTCAAAATCGCGGCGTGATGTGGACGGCCGGGGTCGAATTTGCAGCATTTCGAGCTCAGCTTCAATATTGAGACTGGTTCTTTATTAAAATAGATTTCCAGACAATTGAGCGGCTGGGGGTTAACCATGAGGGGCATGGGAGACACAACCGCATATTTGCGTCGGGGCATTCGGGAGATTATATGCCTGGCGCTGTTCTTCTTCACGTTTTTGGCGTGCGAGTATCTTTTTGATGTGCGCATGGCCGAGTTCGTGTCTCCGAACGAGGTCGTTATTTATGAGAGCCTTGTCATCGGCGCGAGCGTGATTGGCTTTTTTGTGCGTCCCATTCTGTACTATCGCCGTCCCCATGCTATCGACGCAACGAGTGACGTCACGGGCGTTTTGCTGGTGGCGGCATTGCTGCTGTTGATTATGGCGGTTCAGGTTGAGGTGGTAATTGCCGGCGGTTTGGTGGCGTGCTGCGCGCTGGGCTACTGCGGATCGACTGCTCATGCAAATTTTGCGAGGCGCTTTGCGCGAACGCCCTGCTTGGCGCGCGCCGCCGCACTTTCTTACGCCATGGGCGTTCTGGTGCAGGTTCTCAACCACATGGTGATGCCTGCCGGCATTCCTCAGCAGGCTGTTCTGGTTGTCTGTGCGATCGCGCAGGTGGCGTTGCTCCACGGTGCCCGACGCGCCAAGCTGCGCGACGAGTCCGATCCCAGCTTTGAACCCAGTGTTGCCGGGCTTTCGGTAGATGCTTTGGAATATGGCGCCAAGTGGCAAGACGATCCCAAGGCAAAGGCGGCATTCCGCCGCGCCGTGGTCCGCCTGACCGTGGCGACGGCGTATCTTTCCGGCGTATTCGCCGCTCTCAACGCGGGTCTCACAACCTTGCATGCTACCGGAGCCGTTGATTTGGGTGACTGGCCGCGCCTGCTGCTTGTCGTGAGCTCGTTGGCTGCCGGCGTCCTATTTGACCTGCACGGCCGCTCGTATATGAATATCGGCATGACATGTGCCGCCATACTGTCCACGCTTTCGTTCTTTGTGCTCATCGTCGATGGCAATGGCGGCAACGAGCTTGCTGCCACGATCATCTTTTATCTGGGCTCGGGCTTCTTTGTGGTGTTCTTTACCACAAAATATGCCGCCGTCTCGCTCTATGCGCGCAGGTCATATTTTTGGCCGTGCATGGGTCGCGTCGTCAACAACGTGTGCTCGATGCTCGTGACGGCGCCGGCGGTGGCGATCATCTCGAGTCAAAACGTGCTGGCTGCGATCGGTGCGGCGCTCGTGATGTTTGTGGGCATTGCGATTACGCTGCTGGGGCAGTTGGGGCAACGAGCCGATGATGCCGTGATGCAGGATGGCCTGCCACTTGCCACCGACGATCTTGGTGGGAATCTTGCGCCCACGTGCTCCGACCCCGAGCCCGTGGAGGCAGCGGAGCTCACGTCCGATGAACGCCTTGATGCCTTCGTCGCCACCTTTGGGCTTACAGAGCGCGAGCGCGATATTCTTGAGGTCTTGGTCGTTTCGGACCAGAGCGTTCAGGACATCGCCACAACGCTTTTCCTTTCGCGCTCCACGCTCTATCGTCACATTTCCTCGATCAACAAAAAGACCGGCACCGCCTCGCGTGTAGCCCTTATCAACTTCTTCTGGTCCTGGACACCCAAGGACTAGCTAATCTCCCAATAAGTCGCGGTGGAATAGTCCCTAAATTAAAGTCACGGGGCTTTAAACAGGAACTATTCCACCGCAACTGCTGGGGGGATAGACTGCGGCGGCGGCAGAGGCAACGGCAGCGGCGTTGGTAGCTGTGGTAGTGGCAACGGCAGCTGGCAGGGTGTTTTCCGTCTTCTTGCTACAGCAGCTCGCCGTGGCGGGCAATGTAGCGGCGCTTTGCCAGTTGGGTGAGCGCGATATAGGCGGTAACGATGCCAATGAGCAGCCCAAAAAAGCTCGTGGGCAGCGGCATGAGGCCGAGCGCATCGGCGATGGGGCTTGCCGGCAGCCAGGTGACGAGCGCCAGACCCAGCACGGTGAGAACGCACAGTGCGGGCGCGGCGTGGTCGCGCGGGCTCGGCAGATGCGGGGAGCGCAGCATGTGGACCACGAGTGTCTGCGACCACATGGACTCGACAAACCAGCCGCTCTGGAAGAGTGCGGCAAAGGTCGCCATACCCGCGACGTCGCCCGCGGCGGCAAGCTCGGGCCAGCTTGCGTCCATGGCGGCGGGGCACACGACAAAGAAGAGCGCGGCGAAGGTCACGATGTCAAACAGCGAGCTCACGGGGCCCAGCTCGAGCATAAAGCCCTTGATGGACGCGGCGTCCCAGGCACGCGGGCGGGCAGTCCAGGCGTCATCGACGGTGTCCCACGGCAGTGCGATGCACACGATCTCGTAGACCAGCGACAGCAGTACCAGCTGCAGGGCGCTCATGGGCAAAAACGGCAAGAACAGGCTCGCGACGGTCACGGACAGCACGTTGCCAAAGTTGGAGCTCACCGTGGTCTTGAGGTACTTGAGCAGGTTGCCGTAAGTGCGGCGGCCTTCGATGATGCCGCGCTTGAGCACGCCCAGGTCCTTCTGAAGCAAGATGATATCGGCGGATTCCTTGGCAATATCGACGGCCGAATCGACCGAGATGCCGCAATCGCTCGCACGCATGGCGGCGGCGTCGTTGATGCCGTCGCCCATAAAGCCCACGGTGCGGTCGAGCATCTCGCGCATGACACGTACCAGGCGCGCCTTCTGCAGCGGCGAGAGCTTGGCGAAGAGGTGGGTTTTCTCGGCGCGCTCGGCAAGTTCGGCGTCATCGAGCGTATCGATCTCGGAGCCGAGCAAGACGTTGCTCGCATCGATACCAATCTGCTCGCAGACGGTGGCGGCGACGCGGTCGTTGTCGCCGGTTAGGACCTTGACCGCCACGCCCTTGGCCTCGAGGGTGGCGACGGCGCCCGCGGCACTTGCTTTGGGCGGATCGAGGAAGGCCAAAAAGCCCATCAGCACCATGTCGCACTCGTCGGCGATGCCAAACTCGCCCACGCAGCGCGGATTGGTCTTCTGCGCCACGGCAATTACGCGTAGGCCCTCGGCGTTAAGTCCGGCGATCTGCTTGCGAATCTGGGCGAGCTTCTCGTCGGTGAGCGGCTGAGCGATGCCATCGATCTCGACAAAGGAGCAGATCTCGAGCATTTCCTCGGCGGCGCCCTTGGTAACCATCTGGGTTTTGCCTTGGGCGTCGGCGACAACTACGCTCAGGCGACGGCGCGAGAAATCGAAGGGAACCTCGTCGACCTTGGTGTAGCGGTCGCGCAGACTCTGGCCCAGCATAGAATCGGGCACGACGGTCGAGGGCGTCACATCGGCACGGTCGATTACGGCCAGGTCGATAAGATTTTTGAGGCCGGTCTGGAAGAAGCTGTTCAAAAACGCATGGCGCAGCACGCGCGCGTCCTCGTTGCCATCGGTGTTGAGGTAGCGCTCGAGCACGATGCGGTCTTCGGTGAGGGTGCCGGTCTTGTCGCAGCACAGGACGTCCATCGCTCCGAGGTTTTGAATCGCCGGCAGCTTCTTGACGATAACCTGGCGACGGGCGAGGTCCTTGGCGCCCTGCGACAGGCTCGTGGTCACGATGACGGGAAGCATCTGCGGCGTGATGCCCACGGCCACGCTCGTGGCGAACAGCAGCGCGTCGATGACGTTGCCCTTGGTGGCGGCGTTGATGGCAAAGACGGCCGGCGCCATAACGAGCATCAGGCGTACGAGCAACATGGAGACGCTCGAGACGCCGCGGTCAAACGCGCTCTTTTCGCCGCGCCCGTTGAGCATCTTGGCGATGCCGCCCAGGTAGGTGTCCGAGCCTGTGGCAACGACAAGCGCCATGGCGGCGCCGTTTTGCACGGAGGTGCCGGTAAAGACGATGTTCTTGCAGGCAGAGAGTGGTAGTGCGGAGCCGTCGGCGCCCTCGACGACGGTGGCGGCGGTGGTCTTCTCGACGGCCTCGCTCTCGCCGGTGAGTGCGGACTCGATCACAAACAGGTCGCGCGCGGTGATGATGCGGGCATCTGCCGGCACCATATCGCCGGCAGAGAGGCGGATTACATCGCCGGGGACGAGCTCGTCGAAGGGGATCTCGATGCGCCCGCCGTCGCGCAGGGCGGTGCAAGTGTTGGAGACCAGGTCCTTGAGGGCCTCTGCCGCATTGCCGCTGCGGGCTTCCTGGATAAACTTCATGCCGCCCGATACCAGCAGCATGGTGCCGATGACGATGACCGTGGAGGGGTCGCGCTGCGGTTCGGGCACGGCGAGCACGTCGATGTAGAGCGAGACCAGTGCGAGCGCGGCGAGGATGCCGGCGAAGGGATCGATGAACGCGTCGGCGATGCGGCGGGCGAGCGTTTTGGTCGTTGCCTCGATGGTGTTGGGGCCGACGGCGTTCAGGCGCTCAGTTGCCTGCTCGACGGTGAGGCCGTTTGCCGTGGCGTCAAGCAGTACGAGGGCGTCCTCGGCACTATGGGTGGCGGCGAATATGGTGTTCTTGGACAGACCGGTATGAGCGGCAGGGCGCGCCGTGCGGCGGCGCTTGGAGATGGCTTCGAGTACCGTGACGGTTTTGAGCATCAGCATAGGGTCCTCCTTGTTGAGGGGAGTTAGCGTACGTGTCGTATTTGCATCAAAAAACCTAGATGTCGCTCACGTCAAGCTCTTGAGCCCACAAAGGGTGCAGCGCGCCTTTGTGGTGGTTTTGGCGATCTGCCGGTGGCGTTTATGCGTGTGCGGAGTCCTCGCGGCGTGCCGAGGGCGACATGCAGGTTTTTCGACTAGGACTGCCTTCCATGGCACACCTCCTAAAGGCTGAGCGCAGCGCGCTTTGGGTATCTTGTACCCCTTTTTAATCCGCCCGTATTCTTGATGAGGGGGTTTGACATGTCAACCCCATTGTTCGGAAAACCATTCCCCCTGACAAAGCCTTTACAGAATGCCGTGGCCCCAAAGCGCGCCCGCATCTACGCTTCGCCTGCGCTAAACTGGAAGGCACGTACGCGATTACGAGAGGAGCCCGCATGGAGGCTTACAAGCAAGAGTTCATCAAGTTTATGGTCGAGTCCGACGTCCTTAAGTTCGGCAGCTTTACGCTCAAGAGCGGCCGTCAGTCCCCGTTCTTTATGAACGCCGGCGCTTACGTGACGGGCTATCAGCTCAAGAAGCTGGGCGAGTATTACGCCCAGGCCATCCACGATAACTTTGGCGACGACTTTGATGTGCTGTTTGGACCGGCCTACAAGGGTATTCCGCTGGCCGTCGTGACCGCAATTGCCTACCACGAGCTGTACGGCAAGGAGGTCAAGTACTGCTGCGACCGCAAGGAGGCCAAGGACCACGGTGCCGATAAGGGCAACCTGCTGGGTTATGAGCCCAAGGACGGCGACCGTGTGGTCATGGTCGAGGACGTTACCACCAGCGGCAAGTCCATCGACGAGACCTATCCCAAGGTCAAGGCTGCTGCCGATGTCGAGATCAAGGGCCTGATCGTGTCCCTCAACCGCATGGAGGTCGGCAAGGGCGGTGTGACCACCGCGCAGAAGGAGATCGAGGCCAAGTACGGTTTCCCCGTCGCGAGCATCGTCTCCATGGCTGAGGTCGTCGAGACCCTCTACAACCACGAGATCGACGGCAAGGTTGTCATCGACGACGAGCTCAAGACCGCCATCGACGCCTACTACGAGCAGTACGGAGCACGTTAGTTACGGCGTTTTACCAAACGCCGTAACTGCTCGACGCTGCGCGGGCCGCATTTGGACAATCTGACGTTCAACTTCAAGGGCGCGACCAGAAGGTCAGCGCCCTTTCGTTTCACGTCACCTTGTCTCAAATGCGACCCGCTCGCTGTCCGTTCTCTACCTGCGGCGTCGTCTTGCTCCGAATGCGGCTCGCTCGCTGTCGTTGCCGAAACATCGGCGTTGCCGGACTAGTCATTGGGGACGTTCATAAATGACTACTCAGGAATGAGCGTGGATAATCTCCCGTTTTTGGCCTGTGTGCAGGCTCAAAGTGGGAGATTATCCACGCTCGTTAGTTAAGCGTCCGAAAATCCACACTCGCCAAACCTACCAAAAAGGGACGGTTTTATTTTGGCACGTTTCGGTCGGTATCAGGAAGTGTCAGGGACGGGGCGGCGACAGGACTCGAGAGCGAAAAGAAGTGCCGGGTTTGGCGCGCCCGCTTCTGCCCGTCCCGTGCGCGGGCGATACTCGGCTTATCGATCCGCGATGCAAAGGAGACGCTCCATTCCACGAGCGCTACAGGGAAGGGCTCGCGATTCGAGTCCCCACCTTAGCATTTGAACCATTTGGCACTATAATTACCATAGGCATGCGCACAACGTTGCGCTTAATCAAGAGGAGAAAACGTATGGGTCTGTTTGATATGTTCAAGAAGAAGGCTGAGCCCGCGGCTGCCGCTGCTCCGGCCTCCATCTCTGCTTCTGCTGGCGCCGACGTGCTGTGCTCGCCCGTCAAGGGCAAGGTCATCAAGATGGCCGACGTGCCCGATCCCGTCTTTGGTGGCGAGGTTCTGGGCAAGGGCTGTGCCGTGTGGCCCGAGGACGATCTGGTCTACGCTCCCTGCGACGGTAAGGTGACCGTCACCATGGGTCACGCCGTGGGTCTGCAGTCCGATAGCGGCATCGAGGTTCTGGTGCACGTTGGCGTCGATACCGTCAACATGAACGGTGACGGCTTCGAGGGCTTCGTCAAGGCCGACGACGTCGTGAAGGCCGGCCAGCCCATACTCAAGATCGACCGCGCCAAGATCGCCGCTGCCGGTTACAAGGACTGCGTCGTCGTGGCCGTGTCCAACACCGCCGAGTTTGCCGATGTCGAACTCGCCGTCGAGGCCGACTCCGCCGTCGCCGCCGGTGACGCCATCGTCAAGGTCGTCCGCAAGTAAACTGTGGCATCCAAAGGATGTGCAAGGGTGGTCGGGTTTTCCGGCCACCTTTTTTATTACATCGCGGGGAAGCGTTTTATTGCACGTTGGGCGGGCTTGCAAACCGTTCGGACGCTAAAACGAACCGACCGCGCCTTCGCGTTGCCGAGGGTGTTCATAAGTGGATAGTATGGGCTTACTTATTACAACGTGTGCCGCGTCCGGGAAGCGCGGTGCCGCTCATTGGGAGGAACAACATGAAAAAGAAGCTGCTGCTTGCGCCCCTCATGGCCGTCTTGGTTGCATGCGTGGTCGTGCTTTCCGGCTGTGGAGGTCCTTCGGTTGAGGAGCTCATCACCGAGGATCTTACGACGCAGTTTGACGAGGTCAAGAACGGTGGCGACGACTTCCTCTCTGGTCTGGAGGAGGCTTCGGGCGACGAGTTCGAGCAGCTGGGTATCGATCCCAAGGAGTATGCCAAGACCTATCTCGAGGGCTTTGACTACAAGATCGGCGACGTGACGGTCGACGAGGACAAGGGTGTCGCGACCGCCGAGGTCTCCATCACCTGCAAGTCTATGAACAAGATCGTCGAGGACTTCTCCACCCAGTATCAGGAGAAGGTCGCTGCGCTTGACACGGTTCCTTCCGATGACGAGCTGTACAAGATGGCCGGTCAGGTTATGGTCGATGTGACCAAGGCCACCGAGCCCAGAAAGACCACGGTTATCTTCAAGTACACCTGCAACGACGACGGTGAGTGGTCTGCCGACGACTCCGTCAACTCCGAGATGATGGATGCAATGCTGAGCTAGGGGGTTACGCGGTTCTACGAACCGCGTAACCAGTTGACGCTGCGCGCCGCCCAGGACGACAATTTGTCATTCAAAAGGCGAGGCATGACCAGAAGGTCTATGCCTCGCCTTTTTCATGCCAACTTGTTCGTCCTGGACGTCGCTCGTTGTCCATTCTCTACCTGCGTCGTTGCCATGGTGCGGCACTTGTAGTCATTGGGGACGTTCTTAAATGACCAGGCGGCAGTTGGGGGCGCTCCTTGTGCCAGCGTTGCATCGAGTGCTTGGGAAACCGCGACCCGGTTTTTGGCCGAATAGTGGGTCGCGGTTTCCGGATGGGGTGGGTTGCGGAAAGTGCGACCCGGAATATTGCTCTGAAACGGGATGTGGTTTCCCTGATGCGTCTCAAACGGAAAGCGCATCCCATTCCGGAGCTCCAAAACGGGATGCGCTTTCCGCGCGGAAGAATTGTCGCAGCTGCGTTAAGCAGTGTCGCTCGTTACTCGCCCAGAATCAGCGCCGCTAGCTCGTCCTGGGTGTCCGCCACGTAGTCGGCGCCGGCGGACTCCAGCTCTGCGCGGCCGCGGAAGCCCCAGCTGACGCCCGCACTCTTAAGGCCGGCATTGTGACCGGTCAGGACGTCGACATTGGAATCGCCCACATAGAGCGTGGTTGCCGGCTCGGCGCCCAGCTCCTCCATCACATGAAGCGTGACGGGCGCTTCGGGCTTGGGCGGAAACGCATCGACGCGGCCCTGCACCAGCGCAAAGCGCTCGGAACCAAAATACTTCTCGATAAGCGGAGCCGCCGAGACGTGGTCCTTGTTAGTGAGCACGGCAAGCTGCACACCCGCGGCGCGCAGGCGGTCGACCATCTCGATCGTGCCGGCATAGGGGGCGGTGTGGTCCTCCTTGTGCTCGCCGTAGTAAGCCCTAAACTCGGCAAGCGTCTGCTCAAACATGCGGCCGTCGCCCGCATACTCGGCGGGCATAAAGCGCTCAACCAGCTTGAGCATGCCGTTTCCCACCTTGTAGCGGTACTCGTCTACGGCAAACGTGGGCCAGCCGTGCATCTCGCAGGTATGGTTGCCGGCGGCCGCCAGGTCCTCGAGTGTGTTGAGGATGGTGCCGTCCAGGTCAAAGATCACATGGGAAAAAGCTGCTGCCATAAAAACTCCCGTCATTGGGTTTAAAACGCACCCCATAATACTGGGCTTCCGCGTTGGGCGTGCTTGGAATCTGAACATCTCCAGGGGTATCAGGCCGCATCGCGCCGACCGTGTGGTTTCGCCCTAGCAAATTCTCGGCAGCTGCTCTCCCACGAGCATGTCGAGGATGCGGGTCGAGCCCCAGCCGGTGCGCACGCGCACGGCGGGATGGGCGCCCTCGGCAAGTGGCAGTACGCGACCGATGATGGCGGCATTCTCGCCGTAGCGGGCGGCGCGCATGGCGCTCAGCGCGGCATCGGCTTGCTCGGCCGGCACGACGGCAACCATCTTGCCCTCGTTTGCCACCTGCAGCACATCGTAGCCGAGCATCTCGCAGGCTGCCTGCACGTCGGGGCGCACGGGCACATCGTCCTCGTCGATCTCCATGGCAACGCCGCTGGCCTGCGCAAACTCGTTGAGTGTGGACGCCAAGCCACCGCGCGTGGGGTCGCGGAAGCAGCGTGTGTCGGGTGCTGCGGCCAGAACGTCGGCAATCAGGTGGTTGAGCGGTGCAGCATCGCTTTCGATCGTGCTCGAAAACGCCAAGCCCTCGCGTTGGCTCATGATGGCGATGCCGTGGTCGCCCAGCGTACCCGATACCAGAATGACATCGCCGGGCTGACAGTTGGCGCCGCTGAGCGCTACGCCCGCGGGTACCTCGCCCACGCCGGCGGTATTGATATAGACGCCGTCGGCCCCGCCGCGCTCGACCACCTTGGTGTCGCCGGTGATAATCTTCACACCTGCCTCATGTGCCGTTTCGGCCATGGTCTGCACAATCTGGCGCAGCTTGTCCATGGGATAGCCCTCTTCGAGGATAAAGCCGCATGAGAGGTAGCGCACATTAGCGCCCGAGGTCGCGACGTCGTTGACGGTTCCGCATACGGCGAGGCGTCCGATATTGCCACCGGGGAAGAACTGCGGCGAGACTACAAAGCTGTCGGTCGACATGGCGATGCGCCCGCTCGCGGGCAGCGTAGCGACGCCGGCGTCGTTGCCCTCGAGCAGCTCGGGCGACCCAAAGGCATCCAAAAAGACCTCGTCGATGATGCGTTTCATCATCTGGCCGCCGGAGCCGTGACCCAGCAGGACGGTGCTATCGGTAACGCTATGGGACATATCGAAAACTCCAATCGTGGGTGGAATTATATGGGTGAGGCGCAGCGTCGACTGGTCCGCCGTTCGTTAGAACGGCGGAACCTATTAGCCTCGGTAGCGGAAATATGCTGCGCAGCTGCCCTCGGAGCTCACCATGCAGGGGCCGACGGGATGTTCGGGCGTACAAGCGTGGCCGAACATGGGGCAGCTGCTCGGCGTAATGGCCCCGCGCAGCACGTCGCCACAGCGGCACCCACGCGGCTCGACCGTCGCCTCAACGGGCACGTCAAAGCGGGTACGGGCATCAAAGCGCGAGAACTCGGGGCGGATGGAAAGGCCCGAGTTGGCAATCGGCCCCAGCCCGCGCCACGTGGTGTCGCACGGCTCAAACACCTGCTCGACCAGCTGGCGCGCCACGGGGTTGCCGTCTGCGTTGACGCCACGGCGGTAGGCGTTGCCAATCGCGGGCCTGCCCTCGACAACCATCTGGACCAGCATGCAGATGCCCTGCAGGATATCGACCGACTCAAATCCCGTGACCACGCCCGGGGTATCGAACTCATCGACCAAAAAGCTAAAGGGCGCCAAGCCCGTGATGGTGGCGACGTGGCCCGGCAGAATAAAGCCGTCGATGGCGGTCTCGGGGTCGTTGGCGATGGCGCGCAACGCCGGCGGCGTGGTCTTGTGGGCGCAATAGACCGAAAAGTTCAAAAGTCCGCGTGCCTCGGCTTCCAAGATGGCGGCGGCGATGGTGGGCGTTGTGGTCTCAAAGCCCACGCCCATAAAAATGACCGGACGATCGGGGTTTTGCTCGGCAATGTCGAGTGCGTCGAGCGGGGAGTAGACGATGCGAATATCGCGCCCTGCCGCCTTTTGCGCAGCGAGCGAGGTGGACGATCCGGGCACGCGCATCATGTCGCCAAAGGTGGTGATGATGGCGCGGTCTATGTTGGCGAGCGCGATCGCGTGGTCGATGTCGCGGTTGGCGGTGACGCAGACGGGGCAGCCTGGGCCGCTCAGCAGCTTGAGCCCAGCCGGCATGATGGAGCGAAAGCCATAGCGCCCGATGCTCACGGTATGCGTGCCGCAGACTTCCATAAGGTTGATGGCGCGGTCGCCGACAAGCTCATGAATGCGCTCGATGAGCTCGCGGGCCAGCTTGGAATCGCGAAATGCCGAAAAGTCGATACCGGAGCGCGCCGGCTGTCCGGCCGCCACTAGTATGCCTCGGCCGGGTTGCTGGCCAGTTGGTCTTCTTCGACCAGCTCGGACATGGCATTAACAAGCTCGAGCGTTTCTTGCGCTTCCTGCTCGTCGACGATCTGGATGCCAAAGCCGGCGTGTACGAGAATATAGTCGCCAACCTGCGCCGTCGGCACGAGTCGCAGCGACACGGGGCGCTCGATGCCCATCATGTCGACGGTGGCCTTGAGGTCGTCGTCGCGTTTGACTACTTTACCGGGAACGGCAAGGCACATATTGTTCCCCTTTTATACGCTTTGCGCTGGACGGGCGCTCAATAATCCATCAGTTGATGGTAGCGCTCGCGGGCGCTGCGGGCAAACGCGCTACACCTGTGAGACGGCGGCTTGTGGGCTGGCCGAACAGCCTATTGCGGTGCGACCTGTGCGAGGCGGGTGCGTGCGACTGCCGCCTGACCGTAGGCGATGCAGCCGTCGTTGACGGGCACGGAGTGGGGAACCAAGACGGTGAGACCCATGCTTTTGAGCTCGCGGGTGAGGAGCCGGAGTAAAAGTCGGTTCATGAACACACCGCCCGAGAGCGCGACGGTGTCGAGGTTTTCACGGGCGCAGATCTCGTTTGCGATGCGGGCCGACGCGCGTGCGACGGCGACATGGAAGTCGAGCGCGAGCCTGCCGGCAGGCACGCCGTCTCTGATTCCCTCCAAAAGCGCCTTAAAAAGTGAGCTGGGGTCCAGGACGAGAGGTCTGCTCGAGGTTGCTTGGACAGTTAGTTCAGATTTGTACTTTTTAGAGCAGCAATGGGTGGCATAGATTGTCTGCGAGGTCCCCGAATGGGCTGATTTGGGGTATCCGATGGGCGAATTAGCCGCAAATGAGGTGCCTGGAGAGCCCTCTTCGGGGTAACCTGAGCCAAAACTGTTGTTTAGAGGGTCTGTATTTAATACAAATCTGAACAAACTGTCCAGCCGCAATGGGTCAGATGCGGAACAGCCGTCTTTATTGTCGGGAACATGGGCGATTTTGCTGCCGAGCGCGCGCCAGGCGGCGGCTTCGAGTTCGATGGCGGGCTCGCCTTCGTAGGTTGCCTGCCCGCAAATGCCCAGGATCGCGGCCGCGGCATCAAACAAGCGGCCCATGCTGCTGGTGCGCGGGCTGTTGATGCCGCGCTCGATCATCGTTGCCGTCACCCTACGTGTTTGCTCGTCTAGGCCGCCCAAGAGTCGCTCGGCCCCCGGGTGTTCAAGCAGGCCGAGCTCACTGAGCAGGGCAAAGGCGTTGCGGCGGGCGTCGCGCACGGAGGCCGCCCCGCCGGGGAGCGCCCAGGTGCGCAAATGCGCGGCGCGTTCAAAGCCGCCAAGGCTGGCAACAAGAAACTCGCCGCCCCAAATGGTCCCATCGGTGCCGGCGCCGGTGCCGTCAAAGGCGATGCCAAGGACGCGCGCGTCGGTTGTAAGCTGGCCCGCGGCGATGGCCTCGGCCATTACGCTCGCGATATGCGCATGATGGTGCTGCACCTCGACGAGCGACAGATTGCATTTTCGCGCCTGCTCGCGCGCCCACTGGCCCGATAGATAGCTGGGGTGTACATCGCAGGCCAAGGCGGCGGGCGCCAAATCAAAGAGATCTTCCAAGCGCGTGCGCGCGGCGTTCCAGGCATCGAAGGTCCCGCCGTTTTCAACATCGCCGATATGCTGCGACACAAAACAGGGCGCCTCGCCGTTCGTCCCTTCACGTGTGAGCGCAATCGTGGCCTTTTGTTGTGGCCCGCAGGCGAGCACGCAGGACGGAGCGCCGTCGAGCGCCGGCAACGGCAGCGGCTGGGGTGCATATCCCCGAGCGCGGCGCACGGGCATAACGGCGCCGTCGACCACGCGCACCACGGAATCGTCATAGCGCGAGAGAATCGCGCGGTCGTTACCGAGCAACGCGTCGGCGATGCCGGCGGCAACGAGGTGTTCCCAGGCAAGGTCGTCGTCGGTCTCGATGGGTTCTTCGCTCAGGTTTCCGCTGGTCATGACGAGCGCGTGCATACCGCAGACTTCTGCCGCGGCAAGCAACAGATGTTGAAGCGGCGTATAGGGGAGCATGACGCCGAGCTCGGGCAGGTCGTGCGCGACAGATGGCGCGAGGGCGAGGATGTCGGGGGAACCGTCGTTGTCCTCGCTAACAGTGCGCCGGCGCAGCAGCACGATGGGGCGGATACTGCCAGCGAGCAGATCGCGTTCAGCATCATCGATATGACACAGGCGCTCGGTATCAGCAAGACTACGTACCATGACGGCAAGTGGTTTGTTGCTGCGGCGTTTGCGACGGCGCAACTCGGCCACCGCCTGCTCGTTGGCAGCGTCACAGGCTAGATGGAATCCGCCCAGGCCCTTGATGGCGACGATGCCACCGCTGGCCAGCAGCTCAACGCAGCGCTCGATGATAGCGTCGCTGGCCTCGCGTGTGGTGCCGACGGCCGGTGTCGCGGACGAATTCCCGCACGCATTGCCGTTTACAGCCTCGCGCCACGTAATATGCGGCCCGCAATCAAAGCAGGCATCGGGCTGCGCGTGAAAACGCCGGTCGAGTGGGTCGACATACTCCGCAGCGCACTTGGGACACATGGGAAAACAATCCATCGACGTGGCCGCTCGGTCATAAGGCAGCGATCGGATGATGGTAAAGCGTGGGCCGCAGTTAGTGCAGTTGATAAAGGGGTAGTGATAGCGTCGGTCGGCGGGATCGAACAACTCGCGCAGGCAATCGTCACAGGTGGCGATATCGGGCGAGACGAGCGTCGTGTGCGCGGTCTGGTCCTGCGACGCCACAATGTGAAAGCCCTGCTCATCGGCAGCGCTCCAGCCGCCAGGCTCCAAATCCGCAATATCGACTCGCTCAACGCGAGCTGCCGCAGGCGCATGCTCAGAAAGCGCGGCAACAAAAGCATCGAGCGCATCGGCCAAAGCGTGCGCCTCGATATGCACGCCGTCGCCCGCATTGAGCACCCATCCACAAATGCCATGTGCCATGGCCTCGCGATACACAAACGGTCGCATGCCAACGCCCTGCACAATGCCCGTCACATGAATATGCGCATGCCGCATGCGACACCCCTCATCAAAACCGACCAAAAAGGGACAGGTTTATTTTGTTAGGTAAAACTTCTAAACCTGCCAAAACAAACCTGTCCCTATTTGGCAGGTGCGCTGCGGGAAATCCCGCTACAGCCCCAGGCTCTGCTTGGTGGCGGCGCACGTGAGCTCGCCGTGCTTAACGCCGCGCAGGCCCAGCAGGCGGTCGGCTAGTTCGTAGACGCGCTCGCCGCGACCCTTGAGCGCCAGAATCTCCAAGCAGTTGTGGTGATCCAGATGCACGTGCATGGTCGATACGATCTCGTCGGTGTAGTCGTGCTGCACCTCGTCCAGGCGGCGTGTCAGGTCGCCGGTATGGTGGTCGTAGATCATGGTGAGCGACCCGATAACATGCTCATCGGGCATGCGCATCTGCTCCTTGGCGATCGAGGCGCGTATCAGGCCGCGCACGGCCTCGGAGCGGTTGGCCACGTCGCCGCGGCGCGCGATCTGCTCGTCAAAGCGGCGCAGCAGGTCGTCGGGCGCGGTGACCGAAAAGCGGACCAGCTCGGAGCCGGAGCCACTACAGTGGCAGCTCGCATCACCGTCCGCCCCGTGCGGATGCTCGTGCTCGTATCCGCTGCCATGCTCGTGTCCGGCCACTTTACACCAGCTTCACGGATCCGACGGAGTTGTGGTCGGCCTCGATGGCCTCTTCGTAGCCCTCGAGTGCGTCGTGGGCCTCGTGCAGCGCGGCCATGGCTGCCTCGAGCTTGGCGCCGATGCGCTCCATGTCAAAATTCTCGGTCGCATGCAGCAGCTGATGGCTCCACTCATGAGCGAGCTCGATGGTGTCGTCGACCTGTTTGACGCTCATGGCAAGCTGACTCATGTTCATTCCAACATCATGCATGGGAAATCTCCTTTTGTATGGGGCAGTTCAGTGGTTCAGATTTTACTACGCCCGCTCTGCGCGCAGCTGCATAAGAAAACGGGTACGAGTCTGTGCGACCCGCACCCGTTCACTGGGGGCTGTTTGTGATTACCATACTATCCGTGGTTGCACTCGGTGCATCCAGAAGTCCGGCGAGCGGTGCAAAAGCGCTCATAGACGGCGGGTAAGTAACAAGCGTATTACAGATGCTTCTCCAGCAGCGCCTGCAGCCTCGCCTTGGGCAGAGCGCCAACCGAGCGGTCAATCTCCTCGCCGTTCTTAAACACAATCAGCGTGGGGATGCTCATGACGCCATACTTCATGGCCAGGTCCTGGTTGTCGTCGACGTTGCATTTGGCAACGGCAAGCTTGCCCGCCAGCTCATCGGCAACCTCGTCAACGATGGGCGAGAGGGATCGACAGGGCCCGCACCACGGTGCCCAAAAATCGACCAGCACGGGTAGACTGTCGTTAACGATGGAATCGAAATTCTCGGGGGTAATCTGCTTAATGTCAGCCATGGTGACCTCCATAATGTGACGCGGCTCAGCCGCGTAAAACTCAGTACGACCGTGCTTATACCCAGCCGCCCGCAAAGCAACCACTCGCGGGCGGCTCTTTTATATAATGGTGGGCACGTAAACGATTGGAGAGCGCATGTCCACGTCACAAAGCCAGAAAAAAGAAGCCATCGCCCAGGCGGCCGAGCAAGAGCTCACATCGCTTGCGGTCCGTGGCGTGCGTATCGCGGGCAACGCGTGCTCGCCGATCGTGCTGGTCAAAGGCGATTTGGACGAGGCCGAGCGTTCGGGTGGCGAGCTTGCCGCCGGCCCGGATGGCGCGGCGTTGCGCAAGGCGCTTGGGGCCATCGGTTACGCGCCCGAGGATTTTTGCGTGCTGGCAAGCGTCGCCGGCGTGGGCGACGGAGCGGTCGCGGTGGGCGAGACTCTGCCGTGCGAGCTGTTCCGCGAGGCGCTTGAGGCCTTGGACCCCGAGGCGGTGCTACTGCTCGACAACAACGCGGCTGACGCCATGCGCGAGACCTACGCCGATATGCTCGTGGCGATCGATGACTTCGACACCGCCATGCTCAAGCCCGGCCTGGTCGCTCATGTGCAGGGCCGCCGCGTGCTCGCGCTCGACGGTTTTGAGGCGGCGCTCACTGACAAGGCCGCTAAGCAGCGCATGTGGGCCTACATCAAGCAGCTGACTCCGGCGGCCGCCCCGCTGTAGCGAGCCCGCGTCGACAAACGACCCCGAGCGGGCGAGCCGTACCCGCGGAACGCAAATCCGTCGCGCCCGCGCCCTTACATCACAGCGCGCAGCTCAAACCGATCGCCGTTAATGCGGAACTGGCAGTTGCCGTTCATGCGTTCGACGGCAAGCTTAATGCTCTTGGTTCCAAAGCCGTGTCCGGTGTACCCGGCTACGGGCATGCCGTCGACCATGCGCGGCGCGCGGTCAAACGTGTTGGAAACTAACAGCAGCAGCTGGCCGTCCTCTAATCGCAGGTCAAAGTCGACGAATCGCTTTCCTTGGGGTGCGGCGCTTGCAGCGGTGATAGCGTTTTCCAAGGCATTTGAGAGCACGCTAAACAGGTCGGCGTCACCTACGTGGATGGTTTCGGGTACGGCGGCGCGCAGGTTGGCGGTAATGCCGTTTCTATTGATATCCGAGTTAAATGACGAAAGCGCGATGTTTACGGTCTCGTTGGCGCAGAAGCGGCGTACGGAGTGCGATCGCCGACTTCGCAGAGTTCATCGATGCGTTTGAGCGCCTCGTCGGTGTGGCCCTCCTCAATTAAAGCGGCCAGGCCGCGTAGGAAGTGGCGCATATCGTGGCGAAGAATCGACAGCTCGCGCCCAGATTGACGCCAAGCCTCGAGCTCTTTGATGGCGGCGCTGTCGCGGGTTTCGAGCATCCAGCGCTCTCGCTCGGCGGTTTCCTTTTCTTCGTATTCGCGCAGGTAAACGGCAAGAAACATAAGATAGAAGGCACAGAGCGCAAATGCCAAAAACTCAACCGTCACCACCGAGCCCGAGTGGAACAGCGTGGTGTAGACGTTGGTGGCATAGTCAAAGACGTAATAGACGAGCGGCAGGATTAAAAGGATGCCCAGCTCGGTGGTGCTTTTAATCGCCAAGCGCGGACCGATGTCACGGGCCCAATGCAACAGGACGGCAAAGACGGCGAGTGTGGTCGCGATGCGCGCCAGATAGTACGCGATCTGAGAATCGGTTGCGGCAAATGCGGCGATGCCCATCCAATTGCTGAACTGGCAGCTCAGATAGGCACTCGTAATGCCGAGCACGGCAAGCAGCGGGCTCAGGCGGTAGCGCGCGCACAAATAGATGACGAGCGGCAGATGCACGACGAGCGGATATACCTGGCGGGCGAAAAGCTCGCCGCCGACGGCATTGGCGAGGCCAAATGCGCATCCGGTTACGGCACCGACCAGCACCAGTTCAAGCGCATGACGCCGGTTGATCTCGACACCGCACAACGCCGCCGAGGCAAAGACGCCAAAGAGCAGCGTCGTGGCGTGGTGGATTGCCCAAAGGACCATTTCGACCGAGGAGACCATCAGTGTCTCCCACCCTCAAAACGCACCGCAAAGTAGGCGTCTCGGAATCCCTGCTTGCAGCTGCGCGAAAGCGGGATGCACGCGCCGGAGCGCATGACGATGTCTGTGCGATTGAAGTGGTCGATGTTGCGCAAGTTGACCTGGTAGCTACGGTGACATTTAAAGAAGGTGACATTTTGCGCCAAACGGTCCTCGACGCTGCGGAACGACTCGAGTGCCTCGATATCGCGTCCGTCGCGCAGGTGGAAGACCACGTGCTTGTTGCGCGCCTCGGCATATTCGATGTCGGACAGGCGCAGGGCGTGGTAGCCAAAGGACGTTTTGATCACGAGCTCATCGGTTGCCGCCGGGCGCATGCTCGAAAGCTCGTCGAGTAACTGCGCCAGGCGTTCGTAGGCCACGGGCTTGAGCAGATAGTCGAAGGCGCGGACCTCGTAGGACTCCAGTGCAAACTCGGGCGATGAGGTGAGAAACACCAGGCGCACGGCGGTATCGGCCTGGCGTAATTCGCGCGCGGTGTCCATGCCGTTGACGAGCGGCATGATCATGTCGAGCAGGATGATGTCGGCGCGCGATGCGGCATGGCGGGCCAGCAGGTCCTCGCCGCGCGTGACGAGCGCAACATCGACCGCCGTGCCCGTCTCGCTCGACCAACGGTCGATCATCCGGTGCAGTCTATCTAGAAAAGCGACGTCGTCGTCGCAGGCAATAATCTTGAGCATTCTGAGCCCCCTTAGTAGTTCGATTTTGCCACATTGGGTGCGGACCGCTCGCGGAGGCGTGTTCCATTTGCGCCCCGCGTCGTGCAACTCGCGCCGAGCGGTATTGCGGTGGCGAAAGATGCCTCCCGCGTCATCGAGAGCTCAGCTATCCTCAGCTTGCCAGTTCGAATATGGACCTGCCACATGATTGAATCTTTATTTCAACTTTACACCTAGGTTTACAGCTGTCTTGTCAGCTGTAAACCTAGGTGTCATACTAAAGCCCCAAGATTCGCCAAAAGAGAGGGGCCTTGATGGCACAGAGCGCGAACATGGATGCGTCGGAGCTTGCACGCGATATCGCGGCCGGCCTAGCATCGGCAACGACGGCAACGGAGCGCGCGGCACTGGTGCCCGTAGAGCTCGTCGAGGCCATTCAGCAACTAAAAACCCAACGTGACGCGGTGATCCTGGCGCACTATTACGTGGCGCCCGAGGTACAGGCCGTGGCTGATTACGTCGGCGACAGCTTTTACCTGGCAAAGCTTGCCAAGAGCCTGCCGCAGCAGACCATCGTGCTGTGCGGCGTGGAGTTTATGGGCGAGAGCGCCAAGCTGCTCAACCCCACCAAGACCGTGCTGCTGCCCGAGCCGGGCGCGGACTGTCCCATGGCTCACATGGTCAAGCGCGAGACGGTCGACGCCGCCCGCGCCGAGTACGGTGACGACCTTGCCGTGGTCTGCTACGTCAACTCCACGGTCGAGATCAAGAGCTGGAGCGACGTGTGCGTCACCAGCTCCAACGCCGTTAAGATCGTGTCCGAGCTGCCGCAGCAGCATATCCTGTTCATTCCCGACCAAAACCTGGGCCGCTTCGTAGCCGAACAGGTGCCGCAAAAGCACGTCATCCTCAACAACGGCTACTGTCCGCGCCATCACATCATCACCGTCGAGCAGATCGTCGACGCGACGGAGGCCCACCCCAACGCGCTCGTGCTGGCGCATCCTGAGTGCAAGGCCGACGTCCTGGCCGAGGCCGACTACATCGGCTCCACCGCCGGCATCATCAAGTATGCCGAGGAGTCGGACGCCAGCGAATTCATCATCGTGACGGTCCGCGGCGTGCTCTACGAGCTCGAGCGCCGCTGCCAGGGCACCGGCAAGAAGTTCTACTTCCCCGCGGTGCAGCCCACCTGCGTCAACATGGATCTCATCACGCTCGAAAAGCTCGTGCGCTGCCTGGAGACGGGCGAGGGCGAGGTGCAGATCGGCGT
>CALDWI010000031.1 GCA_937923795.1 uncultured Collinsella sp. | reverse complement strand
CGCACATGTGCGGATGAATGTGGGAGGTGTTCGGATAAAGTCGATAATCAAGGCATTTTTTGACCACGGGGGCTGCCGAGGCCGTGGTTTCGCCCTTTCTGCGCCGAAGCGATACACTGTTGCCGTTTGATTTCTTCGCTCAAGGAGGATGCGCATGCCGTGCACAACGATTCTGGTCGGTAAAAACGCAAGCTACGACGGGTCGACCCTGGTCGCGCGTAACGAGGACTCGTCCAACGGGGTATTTGAGCCCAAGCGCATGCGCGTAGTGCATCCCGACGAGCAGCCGCGTGTCTACACGAGCGTCCTGAGCCACCTGACCGTTGAGCTGCCCGATAACCCCATGCGCTATACGAGCGTCCCCGATGTTGTCCCGGGCCACGGTATCTGGGCCGAGGCCGGTTTCAACGAGCTCAATGTTGGCATGTCCGCAACCGAGACGCTTACCACCAACGAGCGCGTCCGCGGCGCCGATCCGCTCGTGGACTACGTGCCCGCCAAGGGCAACGAGGGTGAGGACGGCTATGTGCCGGCGCAGCCCGGTGGCCTGGGCGAGGAGGACATGGTGACCCTGGTGCTGCCGTATGCCAAGTCCGCCCGCGACGGCGTGCGTATCTTGGGCGACCTGCTCGAGCGCTACGGCACTTACGAGAACAACGGCATCGCCTTTAGCGACGTGGACGAGATCTGGTGGCTCGAGACCATCGGCGGTCACCACTGGATCGCCAAGCGCGTGCCCGACGACGCCTATGTGACCATGCCCAACCAGCTGGGCATCGACAGCTTTGACCTGGATGACGCCGAGGGCGCCCAGGCCGACCATATGTGCTCCGCCGACCTGCGCGCCTGGATGGCCGAGTGGCATCTGGACCTGACGCTGGGCGTCGAGAGCGACGGTCCGGCGACGGTCTTTAACCCGCGCGAGGCCTTTGGCTCGCACAGCGACAGCGACCATGTCTACAACACGCCGCGCGCCTGGTACATGCAGCGCTGCCTCAACCCCAGCGACGTGTGGGATGGTCCCGAGGCCGACTACACGCCCGAGAGCGACGACATCCCCTGGAGCCGTGTGCCCGAGCGCAAGGTGACCATCGAGGACATCAAGTACGTGCTTTCGAGCCACTACCAGGGCACGGAGTACGACTGCTACGGCAGCAAGGGCACGCCCGCTACGCGTGGCGCCTATCGCCCCATCGGCATCAATCGCAACAGCCAGCTTGCCGTGTTGCAGCTGCGCCCCTATGCGCAGCCGGCCTTCCGCGCCGTGCAGTGGATGGCCTTTGGCTCCAACTCGTTTAACGCGCTGGTTCCGCTGTACGTCAACGTCGAGACCATGCCCGAGTACTATGCCGACACGCAGGCTCGCGTGACGTCCGAAAACTTCTACTGGGCCAACCGCCTGATCGGCGCGCTGGCCGACGTCCGCTTCCATGAGTGCGGTCGCGCGGTCGAGGATTATCAGGAGAAGGTCGGTGGCATGGGCCACAAGCAGATCCATGACGTCGATGCTGCCGTAGCTGCTCTGCCTGAGGCCGAGGTGCCTGCCGAGCTTGCACGCGCCAACGAGGCCTTTGCCGAGCTCGTGCGCGTGGAGACCGATGCTCTGTTGGGCAAGGTGCTCTACACCACGAGCTGTGCCATGAAGAACTCCTTCGCGATGAACGACAACGTGAGGTAGGGATTTCCCGTCGATCGAATAGCGCTAAAACGCTTTGTCGCTTTCGCTCAATCTTGGGTACAAGAACGCCAATGCAGTTGTTTGTGATTGGAGACAACCATGGTTATGAAACTCGATCAGCTTGTTAACGGCGCCATTAACGTGGGCTTTGGCGCTGCCGCCGTTGCTGTTGAAGGCGGCAAGAAGGTCCTCGACGACCTTAACACCAAAGGCGAGCAGGTCCGCAAGGACACCGCCACCCCCGATATCGCCCGCAGTGTGTCCGACATGTTCGAGCAGGCCGGCGGTACCATCTCCGACCTGACCGAGCGTCTGGGCATGCAGGGCGAGACCGCGGCCCAACGCGTGCTCGACGAGCTCATTCTGGCTCGCGTCCGCGTTATGACTGCGCCCGAGCGTACGGCCTTCCTGGCCCATGTGCGCGACATCGTCGATTCGGTCGAGGACAACGTGACCTCGGTGCCCGTCGAGTCCGTTGAGCCCGACGATGCGAAGGATACCGAAGAGGCCGAGTAGCAGCGCAGATGGCAGATTCCACCACCGATTACAACAATCTAGATCCCTTGGGTGACGAGGCGGCGGTTGTCGATGAGGTCGACGCCGCCGTCTCGGGCGCTCGCAAGAAGCCGCGCGCTGTCGATATGGTCCCCGAGGAGCCCGACGCGATGGCGCCGGACGAGGAATACCAGCTCACGCCGGCGGGTCGTCGCGAACGCATCGGGCAGATTGTTCGCCTGGTCAAAAAGTACCGCGTGTGGGATAACCTCACGCCGGTTCGTTTGCGCCGCCTGCTCGAGGAACTCGGCCCCATGTTCGTCAAGATGGGGCAGATTTTGGCCAACCGGTCCGAGATTCTGCCGCAGCGCTTTTGCGACGAGCTGCGTCGTCTGCGCTCCGACGTGGAGCCGGTGCCGTACGAGGTCGTACTCAGCTGTCTGGAAGAAGAATACGGCCTGCGCCTGGGGGAGATGTTCGATGCGATCGACCCCAATCCGCTTGGTAGTGCATCGCTCGCGCAGGTGCACCGCGCTCGTCTGGTGACGGGCGAGGACGTGGCCGTCAAGGTGCAGCGCCCCGGTGCGCAGCAGGTTATGGCACAGGACATCGATATCATCCGCTCGGTGGTGCGTATCGTTTCCAAGTTCGTCAACACCGATCAATTCGTTGACCTGCACGGCGTAGTCGAGGAGTTGTGGACCTCGTTTCGCGAGGAGACCAACTTTTTGGCCGAGGCCAAAAACCTCAACGACTTCTACGAGTTCCATAAGAGCGTTCATGGCGTGACGTGCCCTAAATCCTATCTGGACCTGTGCACCGAGCACGTGGTGGTTATGGATTACGTCGACGGCATTTCGATCGCCGATCCTGAACGCTTGGTGGCCGAGGGCTATGACTTGGAAAAGATCGGTGCCGCAATCGTCGAGGACTATTCGACGCAGGTGCTCGACGACGGCTTTTTCCACGCCGACCCGCATGCGGGAAACATCATTCTCAAGGACGGCATCGTTTACTTTATCGACTTGGGCATGGTCGGACGCATGTCGAGCCATGACCGCGGTATCGTCAAGGACATGATTTTCGCCGTGGCCGAGGGTGACGTGCCCAAGCTCAAGGATTCGCTCATGCGCTTCGCCGTGACGCGTGGCGACTCGGCTGAGCTTGATCATTCGGCCTTTTTGTCCGATTTGGACTTTATCGTGGCTGACTTTGCGGGCCTTGACCTTAAAGACTTGGATATCGGCGAGTTTTTGACCTCGCTGTTAAACCTCGCACGTAAGAATGACGTTGAGCTGCCGAGCGTGGTGACGATGTTCGCTCGCGGCATGGTGACGCTCGAGGGCCTGCTGACCGAGTACATGCCCAACGTCAACATGATCCAAATCATCCAGACGCATATTAAAAACGAGAAAAGCACCTATGCGCGCATGCGCGAGATGAGCCGCGACTTTGCAGCGAGCAGTTATCGCGCGGCGAAGGGCTCACTCGAGGCGGCCGAGTATCTGGGCTTGGCTTCGCGCATGCTCACACGCGGCCAGCTTAAGGTGAACACGCAGATCATGAGCAGCGATAAGGCGCTGCGACAGCTAGGTGGGATTATCGACCGCATGTCGATGGCAATTGTGATCGCCGGTCTGTTTATCGGTTCGTCGGTGGTGTACTACGCGCGCATCGAGCCGGTTGTGTTTGGTATCCCGGTCATTGGCTTTATGGGCTACGTGAGCGCGCTGGTGCTGGCGCTTATGCTGGGCCGCAATATCTGGCTCAACAGTCACGGCGGCAAGCACTAGAGGCTGCGACCGTCACCGCATTTTCCTATCGCAAACAATAGCTTTTACCTTGGGCTTCGCCTGTGTGCGAGGCCCTTTTGCGTGATAGCATATTAACGGTTTTAATCGATGGCCTAGATGGTGGTGCGGAGACGCACGAATGCGCGGTTTTCCTGCGCGTTTGGGAGAATCGGGGTGCAAGTCCCCGGCTGTACCAGTAACCGTAATTCCTCTTGGCTCGGGATGTTCGCGTCGCAGATCGGACGGCGCGCCTGAGCCGTTAAGGTTAAGTCGGATCGCCTCCCATCTTGCATGCGGCTGCGACGTATGCCGCCGGTGTGCATAGGGCTCTGGAGGGAAGGGGGACCCCGATGGGGGAACTCGAGCGTAACATGCGCGATGACGTGGGGCAGCCGCTGGGCAACGCTCCAAGTACAGACAATGGGGGACAAATGGATATGTTTGAGGACGAGCACGAGCGTGCCTCGTTGCATCGCCGTGGCGCGATTGCACGCGGTGTAGCCAGGCGCTGCCTGGTGGCATTCCTGGCCTTCGCGATGGCCTTCAGCACCACGCCGGCTCAGCTGTGGGCCGAGGGCGCCGAGGGCATTGCCGATGCTGTGGCTCAGGCTACGACGCCGGGCGAGGACGCAGCGCTTGCGGGCGGTACCGCTGAGCAGAGCGGCGCCGAGGTTTCGGATTCCGGGAGCGCGCCTGCAGCCAGTGCCGTCACAACAGAGGCAGCAACTGGCGACGAAGGCTCGGCGACGGGGAAGAGCCCTGCCACGAGCGAGCGGTCTTCGACGGCATCCGCTGGCCAAGCAGGATCTGCCGCCGCGACTGCCGTCCAGACAGAGAACCCGACAGAAACCGGCGATGTCGCCAAGAAGCAAGTCGAGGTCTCGTTCTCGATTATCGGCACCGATGCCGACGGCAAGGCTCAGACCTGGGTGGCACCTACGCAGCTCAAGCTCGATGAGGGCGCGACGGCTGCGGATGCCTTCGTCAAGCTGCAGCAGAAGACGGGCTTTAAAGCAGATTACGAACCGAACACGGCATACGGTTTCTACCTCAAAAGCATCACATCCCCGAGCGATGGTCGCACGCTTGCCTTCGATCCGGCGACTTATGCCTACTGGCAGCTGTTCGTCGACGGCGCGTCTTCTTCGGTTGGCGCGAGCAGCGTCAAGCTCACCCAGGGGCAGAAGATTGAGTTTGCCTATACGGCTGGTAGCGCGTCCCCTGTCGTTAAGGACCAGGTTGCCGCAAATGTGACCGTCATTGGTCGCGATGCTCAGGGCAAGACTCAGACCTGGGTCGACAACGCGCAGTATGTGGTGACGTCCGGTTCGAGCGCGCTTGACCTTACGAAGGTCGCGCTCGAGGCGAATGATATTGACGCCGTTGCTGCGGGCTCCTTCATTCTTAGCCTTAAGTACAACGGTGTTGAGCTGAGTACGCCCCAAGATTATTCGACCTATTGGCAGCTGTTCATTAACGGCAAGTCGAGTGACTATACGGCGGACAATGTCACCATCCACGCCGGCGATACCGTCACGTGGTTCTACGGTGGCTGGGGCGACCAGTTGCCGTCCGATTCTGTCCATGCTTCTGTTCAGGTCCTCGGTAAGGACAAGGACGGCAAGCAGCAGGTTTGGGCTTCGACGGGCCAGACGAGTCCAAGGCGGGCTCTACTGCCAAGGATCTCCTTGAGCAGACCGGCCTTACTCTCGATGCTGGCGAATCGCCTTGGGGCTGGTTCCTCAACGGCATTTATTCGCCGTTCGATGATGAGTCCTATTGTGGCTATGATGCTGCGACCAATAGCTATTGGCGCTTCTACGTAAATGGCAAGTCCGCCGACGTTGGCGCCGGTGCCTACAAGCTCCAGGAGGGTGACGCCGTCACCTTTATGTATGGTGCTGACGCCGTTGCCCTCCCCGGTCAGGTGCTTGGATCCGCCGATGTTATCGGTCCCGATGTCAACGGGAACAATACGCGTTGGGGCACGGCAAGCAATGTTTCTCTGCCCGAAGGCTCCACGGCCCAGAACCTTATTGAGGCAGTTCTGAAGGCCAAGGGCGTTGCGTACAACGGCTCCCAGAGTGGTGAGTACTGGTTCCTCAATTCCATCGACTCGCCGTTCGGAGGCAAGACGTACGGCTATGATGGTGCGACCAAAAAATATTGGCACCTGTATATCAATGGAGAGCCCTCCTTACTCTGCGCCAATCAGATTACGCTCAAGAGCGGCGATAAGGTCACGCTTGCCTATACCACCGATAATTCGCCCATGCCCGATCCCGACAAGATTGTCGTGGATCCGAGCGCGACGACTCCTGATTGGGATGCCGAGTGGGCCGGCTACGGCAACAGTGGCAACGGCTCGACCGTAACGGATGCCAAGACGCCTGCGCAGGCCGCCGGTCTTAAGTGGGCCTTCGATTGGAAGGCCGAGTCTGGTCAGCAGTATGCCAACTGCAGCGAGCCTGTCATTGCTAACGGCTTTGTGTACATCGCGACCGAGAACGAGCTCATTAAGATCGATTCGTCCACGGGCAAAAAGGTTGCCTCTGCGCCGCTTGCCTCCAAGGTGAGCTATACCTCTCGTCCGATCTATACCAATGGCCTTATCATCGTTCCGCTCAACGGCGGTGCGGTCCAGGCGATTACTGCAGACAAGCTGATCTGCAAGTGGCTGACGCCTGGTTTGACGGACTTGACGCAGAGCTCCTGCACCGTCGTTTCGGACGGCGAGTACGTCTATGTAGGCTCGGTCGATATTTCGTATGACGAGAATTACAACGCGACCTACGGCAACGGCTCCTTTGCGCGCATTAAGATTGCCACGGGCGAAGTTTCTTGGCAGAACATCGACCCTGCCGAGGGCTATTACTGGACTGGTGCGGCTTTGACGGATAAGTATGCCATCGTTCCTACGAGCGCGGGTACGCTTAAGTGCATTGATAAGACGACGGGCGATGTCGTTTCGACCATGAAACTCGGCGCTCTCGCGAACGCCGACTGTGTCGCCGATCCGTCCAATGGTTCGACCTTCTATCAGATGACGCACGATGGAAAGCTCCATGTGATTTCGCTTTCGGCGAAGGGCGTACTGAGCGAGCAGAAGACGGTCGATCTGGGTCTTACTAATAACATGAGCGCACCGGCGGTGGCTGGCGAAAACTTGATTGTTGGCGGACAGACGGCTACTGGCTCTGCTCTGGCTCTCTATAATCTGAAGACCAGTAAGACCACGATGGTCACCGCTGCTGACGGTAAAGAACTGCCGGCCGGATTTAACGGTATTGCTGCTACTCCGCTGGTGAGTGCTCAGGGCGGCAAGACCTATGTGTACTTCACCGTTAACAGCGCGGATAGCAAGGATTACGTCAACTACTCTGCTGGTGGTGGCGTGTATCGCTATACGCTTGGCGATGCAGAGGCGACGCAGATTTATGATGCGGCTGGCCATTACCAGCACTGCGACTCTCCGGTCATTGCCGATGCATCTGGCAACTTGTACTACATCAATGACTCGGGCACGCTGTTCAAGCTTGGGGCCGTTGAGTCTTGGACGGTTGCCTTTAATTCCAACGGCGGGTCTGCTTGCGACACTAAGTTTGTTGCTACGGCCGACGGCAAGCTGGTCAAGCCGGCCGATCCGACGCGCGATGGCTACACTTTCGGCGGTTGGTATACCGATGAGGCTTGCACGCAGGCGTATGACTTTAGCGCGCCGGTGACGGCCGATCTGACGCTGTATGCCAAGTGGACCAAGAATGCCGTTAACCCTGGCGGTAATGGCGGTTCTGGCACTAATGGTGGCAACGGTGGCGCTGGCAACGGTTCCGGCGTTGGCACTGGCACTGGCACAGGCTCCGGCTCCGGCACGAAGGGCCAGCAGGCTGGCGGCGCTGTCGCCCCGGGTCATAAGCCGATGACCAAGACGATGATGTCGACCAAGACCGAGACCAAGGACAACAAGTCCGACAAGAAGTCCGACAAGAAGTCTGACAAGAAGGACAACAAGTCCGACAAGAAGTCCGATTCCAAGTCCGATACGGGTGCTGCTTCCACGACCACTGCTAAGAAGTCCTCTAGTGCTGCCGAGCAGGAGACTGGCACCAATCCGCTCGCCATCGTTGGCATCGCCGCCGGCGTGATTGGCCTCGCGCTCATCGCCGTTTTCGTGCTGACCAAGCGCGGCAAGGGTGACGGTAATGCCCGATAAGCTCAAGGAGACCAGCGGGCTACAGCCCGACTCCTCGTTTATCCAGCTCGATGATCCAAAGCAAAAGGGCGCCGCTTCGGCGGCGCCCGCCCCTCGTCGCAAGGCGCTTCTCGGCGTTCTGACTGCCGCGTGCACCATTCTGATCGTCGTCTCGCTGGGTTTCGTCCATCCTTCCACAAGCGGTGCCTGGTCCATCGACTGGATCATTCAGACCGTGACGGGGGAGAGCGTCGTCACCAAGGACGCAAAGGCGTCTGACTCGACTACGACTTCGGGCGAGGCCAGTTCCGAGGACTCCAAGTCATCGAATGATGCAAAAGACGAGCCCAAGGGTTCGAACGACGCCAAGAACGATTCCGAGTCTTCAAACAAGGAATTGGACAAAAACTCGGATAGCAAGAAGTCTGAGGACCAGGGCGGCAAGAAGTCTGACGATAAAACCGCTGCCCAAAATACGGGAGCCGGTAATACTTCCAATGTGTCTGGCGGTGCTTCTTCGGGCGGTAGCCAGTCGTCTGATGGAGCCTCATCCTCTAATGGTGGAAACGCCTCCTCGGGTGGCCAGGGCGGCTCACAGGAGTCCAACTACGTTACGGTGACGGTTTCGGTCACATCGAGCGCCGCGGGCAATCCTGTGTCCTCTGGTGGCACCTTTACCTTTAACGAAGGCGCTACCGTCTACGATGCCCTGTGTGCACTGGGCCTTTCTGTCAACGCACACGGCTCATCGTACGGCACGTATGTTTCCGCGATTGGTGGTTTGGCCGAGAAACAGTACGGCGGCACGAGCGGCTGGATGTACTCCGTCAACGGCACAACGCCCATGACGGCCTGCAGTAACTACGTTCTCTCCAATGGCGACAACGTGGTCTGGTATTACGTTACAGGCTAGGGACCTCGGCATATCGTACCAAACGGGCGGTTCGGACAAACATCCGGGCCGCCCGTTTTCGTGCGAATGGGACTGGGTCGCCGGGTCTCTCGACAAATAAAAAACCGGTTGGAACGAGAATTCCAACCGGTTATACCTTCAAGCAAATGTCGAACAAACTACGACTGCGCGCCCTCGAGGAAAAAGCGGCGGCTGAAGTAGTTGTACCAGGTGACGAGGAACGTGGCGATGGCCTTCATGGCCTGGTAACCGATGCTCAAAAACGTGACGCCCACAAACATGTACAGGTCGTTGAGGCCCAGGCCGATCACCGACAGGATGGTGAAGATCGTGAACTCGCGCTTGCGGCTCATGCCTTCGCGGTGGTCGAACACGTACTTCATGCTGAGCCAGTAGTTAACCACGACGGACGTGGTAAACGAGACCGTGGTGCTCATCAAAAAGTCGAGGTGGAACAGCTCGACGAGCGCAATAAGCATTCCCCAGTCGATGCCAAAGGAGATGAGACCCACGACGGCGAACTTGAGGAATTGCTTGGTATGAGGTTGTGCCAGTGCCTTGCGCACGTAATCACATCCAATGCGTTGATGAATCGAGCAGAGGATACTTTAGAGCTTTTGCAAGGGAAACGTAAGGTCTTTGGAAAGAACTATACGAACTCGCCAAATATTCAAGAGGTAATCCGCAAACGTTGAAAATTTGCCCGTAAACGAACGATGCCCACGGGCGATACTGTGCTGAGCGAGCATTGTCCGTGGGCATCGTAAGGCTGTAAGGTTGCGAGTTACTTGGTCTCGTCGCCCTCCAGGAAGATCTTTCGGGTCACAAAGTTGTAGACCATGACAAGTGCGGTGGCACAAATCTTGGCGATATTGGCCTCGAGCCCCAGGCCGGCGTTGAGTGCCAGCACGATGCCGTCGTTGAGCACCAAACCGATCACGGACAGCACAACAAAGATGATGAACTCGCGGCGGCGGCTCATGCCTTCCTTGTGCGCAAACACGTACTTCATGCTTGCGAGGTAGTTAAAGATGAGCGAGACGATAAAGCCGCTGGTGTTGGCAATCAGGATGTTGAGGCCCAGACCGTAGTGGAGCAGATTCATGATGCCGAAGTCGATAACCGTGGCGACGACGCCGACGACGCCGAATTTCATGATCTGCGCAAGGAGCTTTTGCATGGTACCTGCCTTAAGCTGGCGCCGAAGCGCCGCGGGGATGACAAACTCAGCAAGTTTAGCCAATCCCCGCGGGTGGTGCTAGGCGCGCTCCTCGATAGCACCGTTTCTATATGCATCGAGCAGCTGACGCAGGTCCTGGATCTGGCTGCGGATCTTGGCGCCAGTATCGGTGTCGCTCACCATGCGGCGACGGTCTGCTTGGTCAAAACGGTTGGTCTCGCTTTCGATGTCCACGTTGCGTGTGAGTGCCTCGGCAACCGTCGTAAAGGCCCGGTGCGACTTGAGGCGGCAGCCGCGCGAGCTCGAGATGAGCGTATAGCCGGCGATGCCCGTCTTGGGATGGTAAGCGCGGCAGAAGCCGCCATCGATGACCAGCAGCTTGCCCTCAGCGCGGATGGGCTGCTCGCCCTTGGTGGTTTTAACGGGTGTGTGGCCGTTGATGATGTGGCCGGTCGGCGAGCATGCCATGGGCGCGACGCCAAACTCGCGCATGATGTCATCGCAGACCGAGGGCGACTTGGTAAGCGTAAAGTACGGGTCCATCGGCTCGACCCAGGTGCTCTTATCGGCGATATAGGCGCGCTCAAAGGTGCGCACCAGGCGTCCGCTGGCGGGCGAGTTAAAGCCAATCCACAGGTACCACATCCAGTCGAGAGCGTCGCGGTCGCCCACGCGCCAAGCTCGGCGGGCGATGTGATCGCAAAAATCGAGATAATCGCGGCCAGCGTGCCAGGTGCCCAAGCAGTTCATGCTGCTAAAGGTGCCGTCTTCGTTGAGCGGCACGCAGCCGTGGAAGAGCAGGTTGCCGTTGGCGACCTTGTACATCGAGCCGTGGGAATAGAGGAAATCGATATGGCGATGCAGGTGATCGGCGGTGACAAACTCGGACACGAGCTTGTCGATGATGTGCTGCTCCTGAGACGTGAGCGTATAGGGGTCCGCCGGGTCGACGGTGGGGAAGTCGTTGGTCGTGAGCGGCCACACGCTGCCGTCGGCGAGCGTGACCGTGCCGGTGTCGTGATCGATCTTGTCGAGTAACAGGCGGTTGGTCATATCGAACTCGGGGTGGCGCTGGATAATCTGGCCCTCGAGCTTAAAGAGCAGCACGTTGATGGCCTTGATCAGCGGGGTGATGGACTCACCGGCGGTGTAGGTGGCATCGGCAAAGGCGACAAGCTCACGCAGCGAGATGCCGTAGTCGTTCTCCAGGATCTCGTAGTTGTCGTAGCGTAGGTTGTTGCGCAACACCGTGGCGATGCAGGCGGGCTCACCGGCCGCAGCGCCCATCCACAGCAGGTCGTGGTTGCCCCACTGGATGTCGAGTGAATGGTAGGTGAGCAGACGGTCCATAATTTTGGCCGCGCCGCCGCCGCGGTCGAAGATGTCGCCCACCAGGTGCAAGTGGTCGACGGCCAGGCGCTTGATGAGCGAGGCGAGCGACTCGATAAAGTCGTCGGCGCTGGCGGTCTCTAGGATGGACTCCACGATGCGCTCGTGATAGCGCACGCGATAGTTGTTCTCGTCCGGGTGCGTGTGCAACAACTCGTCGATGATGTAGGCGTAGTCGCGCGGGATGGCCTTACGCACCTTGGAGCGCGTGTAGCGGCTTGAAAGTGAGCGAGCGACCATGATGAGCTGGTCAAGCATCGTCTTGTACCAGGTTGGCGAGTCCTCGCGCCGGCTGCGGACCAGGTCGATCTTCTCGCGCGGGTAGTAGATGAGCGTACACAGCTCGCCCTTTTCGTCAAAGGAGAGCGTGTCGCCAAAGATCTCGTCGACATGTTCGCGCACGACGCCCGAGCAGTTGTTGAGGATGTGCATAAAGGCTTCGTACTCACCATGCACGTCGCTCATAAAATGCTCGGTGCCCTTGGGTAGGTTGAGGATGGCCGAGAGGTTGATAATTTCGGTAAATGCGGATTGTTCGGTGGGGAACTGTCTCGACAGCAGGCGCAGATACTTGAAGTCTTGCGGGTTGCGATCGAATGCGACCATGAAACACCTTCCGATGGGGCTGGTAAAACTGATAAACAGCGTCAAACGTTTACCAGTATGCGCCGCTTTTGTTTCGATTTTGCGCCAGCGGCTGAATTGTCGGCTGAACGGTTTGGTAAATCGATTTAGTGAAGGTAGATGTGTCGGTTGGGTGGAGACGACAGAGGGTGTTTTCTCAGATATTTATGCGTCGGGTCGGTGGAGACGATGGTGGTAAAGATGTTCACTATTTTTGGTTCGATTTGGTAAATAGTGGACATATGTACCGCATGTAGGCTCACTGTGCGATAATTTGCGCAGCAATGAGTAAGGAGCCTCATATGAGTGATTTTGTCCTGACCTGTGAATCCGCCGCCGATCGAACCCGTGAGTTCTTTGCGTCGCGCAATATCCCTGTCGTGTGTTTTCATTACGAGATCGACGATGTTGTCTATACGGACGATCTGTATCAGTCGATTACGCCGGACGAGTTTTTTGCCCAGATTGCCGCGGGCGCCATGCCCAAGACGTCTCAGGTGAGCGTGGGTGAGTACGAGGAGTTTTGGGAGCCGTTTGTTGCCGAGGGTAAAGACGTGCTGCACCTGACGTTGTCGTCGGGTATTTCGGGCACGTATGGATCGGCCTGCGTCGCGGCGCAGATGCTTGCGGATCGCTATCCCGAGGGCGGCAAGGTGCGCGTCATCGATTCGCTGGCGGCGTCTTCGGGCTTTGGCCTGTTGTTGGAATATGCCGCCGATGTGCGCGATAGTGGGGCTTCACTCGACGAGACGGCTGCCTGGATCGAGGAGCACAAGCTCAACCTGCACCACTGGTTCTTCTCGACCGATCTGTCGAGCTACCTGCGCGGCGGTCGCATTTCGGCCGCGAGCGCGATCATCGGCACGGCGCTTAAGATTTGCCCGCTTATGACGGTCGATTGCGAAGGTAAGCTGTCGCCACGTGAGAAGATTCGCACTAAGAAGCGCGCGATTTCCGAGATGGCTAAGACCATGATGGCACACGTACAGGACGGTGCAGATTATTCGGGTAAGTGCATCATGTCGCAGTCGGCGTGCCGCGAGGATGCCGAGGCGGTCGCGGCGCTGATTGAGGAACAGGTTCCGCAGCTTAAAGGCAAGATTGAGATCAATGACATCGGTACTCTGATTGGCTCGCATACCGGACCTGGTACGGTGGCGCTCTTCTTTATGGGCGACAAGCGCGTGGATTAATTTGCCCCATCACGTCGCTGCATGATTGCTCAAACGAAAACGGCCCGCCTCACGTTTGTGGGGCGGGCCAAGATGTTTTGCTAGCGTTTCTTTCCGCGGAAGAAAAAGCCGTGCAGTGACGGCTTGAGGCCGCGGTTGGCGCGATGCTCCTCGACGCGCTCGTGGATCGAAGCGACGCGCTCGATGACTTCGTCGGGAATCGGCACATCGGGATTCATGTTCTCGACTTGGCTGACCTCGGCGGCGGCGACCTGGTCGATAATGGGCACGTCGTCGCGCGAGATGACAGGTGTGGCGTCTTCCTTCATCTTGCGATAACGCTGCATCATGTCGGTCTGTAGCTGCTGGGCCGAAGGCGGTGTCCAGATGATGGCGTTGGCGCCGGCGGCGATGGTCTCGCGAATGCTCTCGGGCGTCTTGCCGCCCGGCGCGATAAGCGGCAGGTTGGGATAGTGCTCGCGCAGCTCGCGTAGGACCTGGGGCGTGTTCTTGCCGGCGGCGATGTTGAGAATCTTGGCTCCAGCGCGCACCTTGGCGTGGGCATCGTCGTCGCAGCGAACGACCGTGGCGATGACGGGGATGTCGGCGATGTTGGTGATGTGCTCGACCATCTCGGCAGTAGCGGGGGAGTTGACCACGCAGCCCGCCGCGCCCTGCATCTCGGAGACGGCTGCCATCTGCACGGAGCGCTTACCGGTCGTAGTTCCGCCACCCACGCCTACAAAGACCGGGCACTCGGCGACGGTCAGCAGCGCTTGCGTAATGGCGGGCTGCGGCGTGAAAGGGTAGACCGCAAAGACGGCGTCGGCGTTGGAGTTGCGGATAACCGCGACATCGGTGGTGTAAATGAGCGACTTGATGCGTCGGCCAAAGAGCGTGAAGCCGCTGGCCTCCTCGATCTCGTCGGGCATGCGAAGGGCAGCCTTGCGTAGGCGTCCGTCGATGGGCAGGGGCTCCATAGGGAGCAGGCCGTTGGGCGTGACGGCTATTTGGGGCTCGGTGAACTCGTCTGCAAGCTCGACCTCGGAAAAATCGACCGAGGCGACGATGTCCTCGTGCACCTCGGTGGGCACATCGATGGGAGCTTGGTCGTTTGCCGCCGCAGGCGTGTCGAAGGAGCTGGTGCCGACGAAGGCGTCGACGCGCTCATTTAGATCGTTGAGGGTATCCATGGAGGCTCGATTCTATGTGATGATGGCCGGCGCGATGCAGCCGGAATTGCGAATGCTAAATCGTTTGACGAGTTGATTTTTCCCCGCCGCGCCATCCGTTAGACCGAAGGGCCGGCGAACGTGAAGGAGCTGTGGTGGCGGGTATCGAGGTGCTATCTTGAAAGCCCCGTTTAAAAGAGAGGTGACGCGGTATGGAATTGACAGCAATGTTTGGCTCGATCGGCCTGTGTGTGGCCGCAATCGTTGCCGCCGCGGTCATCTACTTTGTGGTCACGGCCATTAAGGGCAAAAGGGCCGAACGCAAGGAGCGCGCGATGCTTAAACAGCATCGCGACCAGCAGGGCAAACGCGCACAGAGATAGCTTGTTGAGTTTTGGATCCGTGCGCTAGCTGCGTTTTCGGATCAGGGCAATGTAGAAGCCCTCAAAGTCGCGGCTAGGCGGAATGGTGAGCGTGCCGGGCAGGCCGTTGACGATGGCCGATACCTGACCCGCGGCAATGGCTTCGGTCAGAGCGTTGGACTCGATGCGCGGCTCCTCACCAGCTTCCTGGGTGCGTCGTGCTTCACTTTCGCTTGGCGTGCCGTCGAGGGGGATGAGCTCGCAGTCCATATGCTTGTCGAGGGCCTCTTGCAGGGCGTCCTCGTTTTCCTGCGGCATGATCGAACAAGTGGAATAGACGAGCGTGCCGCCCGGCTTGAGGGCTCCCATGGCGCGGTCCAGAAGCGCGCGCTGCGAGCGGGCGCACTTGCTCAGCAGCTGCTCGGTCAAGCCGCGCAGGCTTTTCTCGTTGCCGCTGATGACGGTGCCCGTGCCTGTGCAGGGAGCGTCGAGCAGGATGCGGTCGAAGCGGAAGAACTCGTCGAGCTCGCGTGCGTCGATGCGCATGACGGGCACGTTTTTGGCACCCTGGCGATGGAGGTTCGACTCGAGCTTTTCGGCGCGGGGAATGCTCATCTCACAGGCGGTGAGGTGCGCCTGTCCCTGGGTGAGGGCAGCGATCTGCGTCGTCTTGCCGCCGGGGGCTGCGCACATGTCAAGGATGTCCTCGCCTGCCTGGGCGCCCAACACCAAAGGCGGCATCATGGACGACAGGCTCTGCAGATAGATTTTGCCGTCGCGGTAGATGTCGAGGTCCCATAGGTCGGAAACCTGAGCCTCGGGCAGAATGAAAGCATCCCGGTACCAGGTAACGGTTTGGTGCGCGATGCCGGCCTCGTCGAGTGCGGCGGCGATGTCCTCGGCGGTCGCCTTGAGCGTGTTGGCGCGCAGTGTGACTGGGCGTGTGGCCGCGGCGCCAAAGCCTTCGATCATGAGCTCGGCATCGGCGGGTGCATAGGCGCCGGCTACCGTGTCGACCATAAAGCGCGGCAGGTCGGCGGCGCAGGGAAGGGCGGCAAGCTGGTCGGAAAGCTCGGTGGCGGCAAACTGCCTAAGCTTGAGCTCGGGCTTAACCTGCTTTTTCTGCTTACGACGACGCGGCTTGGACATCCGTCTTTCCTTCCCATTCCATTAAAAGTAGTCAATTTGGGACGGGGCTATTTTAGCTACCCGTCCGTTTCGGCAGGCGTTGCAGTTAAATTTGGGACGGGGTAGCTAAAATAGCCCCGTCCCAAATTGACTACTCTGCCTTGGCGTTGGCCTAGTACTGGCTCTCGTGCTTGCTGAAGAAGTCGAAGCGCGGGGGCAGCGGCTTCACGCGGTGCTCGCCGGGCTTCTCGCCCAGGCTCTCCACAAACTCGTCCGTGGAGGCAAAGATGTTATCCCAGCTAAAGAAGGCGACCGGATCGACGTCGAAGTATTCGCAGATGAGCTCGCAGCCGGCCGGCACAATACCGTGCATGAGCACGGTCGCCACGCGCAGCTCGGTAAAGGCGTCGACCAGGGCCTGCGTCATGGCGGCGTTGGCTGGCTCACCCTCGAGCTTGTTGGCGGCCTTGGAGGCGTCGCTCCAGCGCTTGTTGGCGGCGCGCAGGTAGTCATCGCACACGGCAAGCGCGCGGTGCGTCTCGAACTTGTACATGGCCTGCTCAAAGGCGAGAGCTGCCTGCTCGGCGTCTTCGACCACGGTAGCGGAGGCGGCACCGGCGGGGATGCAGCCGTTGCGATAGGGGCTCTCGTCGCCCTCCTTGACGGCGACGCCGTAGAAGCAGCTGCGGGCCAGGCGGTTGAACACGCCGGTCAAAAGGGCGCTCTCCTTGAGGGCCGGGTCGATAACGCGCTTGTCGTCGCAGGCGCGTACCTCGTTGCCGTCCTTGTCCTTGCCTGTCACGCGGGTGTCGTATGCCTTGGGGCTAAAGCTCACCGGCTTCTCGGACAGGCCGAGCGACAGCCAATGCGCGCGCATCTGCTCGCAGGTGTAGTGGTTGAGCAGGTCGTCTGCCGGCGGGGGAGGCGTCTGCGAGGACGAGCTCGCCTTTTTGCCCATGTAGAGCAGGTGATAGCAGGCGCTGACGGTGCTCTGCGTAAGGTCCCAACCCAGGGCCTCCCACATGGCGGTCTGCGCGATGCAGTAGAAGTAGATGTTGTCCTGACCGATGAACTGGTAGATCTGAGCGTCGTCAGAGCACCACCAGTCGCGCCAGTCGAGCGAGCTGTGCTGGTAGGTAGGCGCGGGGACCTGCGTGGAGTCGGCAGCGGGCTCGCCCATGAGGGCGGCGTCCTGGGCGGCGACGCCCTCGGTCACGCCGGCGGCCTTGGCATCGCGTGCGAGCACGGTACGCGTATAGCTGATGGGCGCCCACAGGCTCTCGGGCCAGCACCAGCAGGTGACGTCGGAGACGCCATCGACCTCGGGCACCGGAACGCCCCAGTCGATGTTGCCAGTGATGCGGAAGGGCACGAGTGCCTTGCCGCTGCGGAAGCGCACGCCGCCGTTGGCGAGCACCGCGTGGGCGTCGTCGCGCTCCTTCCAGCTGGGGAAGGTGACGGTAAAGCTGCTCTTGTTGCCCTCGGGCTCCAGCACGGTGTGCTCAGGAAGCTGATCCTCGACGGCATCGAAGGCCTCGCGGAACTTGTTCTGGATGTAGAGCTGAGCCGGCAGCAGCCACTCCTCCATGGTCTTGGAGACAACGGAGCGAACCTGCGGGTTCTGGGCGAGCTTAGCGGTATAGGTCTTCATAAAGTCGAGGTAGGCCGGCAGGTCAAAGTAGAGGTTGTCGACCGGGCGCAGCTCGGGCACCTCGCCGGTGAGCTGGCTCTTGGGCGCGATGAGCTCCTCGGGCTCAAACTGGTGGCCCAGGTCGCACTCGTCGGCATAGGCCTTCTCGGACTTGCAGCCCTGGATGGGGCAGCGGCCGATCACCTGGCGGCCGTTGAGGAACGTGCCGGCCTTGGCATCGTAGAACTGCAGCGTAGAGCGCTTGGAGATGGTGCCCTGCTCGTGCAGGCGCTCGATAATCTCGGCGGTCACCTCGTTGTGGATCTGGGCCGCCGGCTCAAGGCCCGAGCCACCGTAGATATCGCAGCTGATGTTGTAGTTGTTGAGGGTCGCGGCCTGGCGGGAGTGGTTGGACTCGACATACTCGCCAATGGACTTGTCGTAGCCTTCGTTCTCCTTGAGCTTGCGGTAGCTCTCCATGATGGGCGAGCCGTAGCAGTCGGTGCCCGAGGTGAAGATGACGTTCTCGCGGCCCAGACGGTCGCGCAGGAAGCGGGCGAAGAAGTCGGCCGGGACAAAGACGCCGCCAACGTGGCCAAAGTGAAGACCCTTGTTGCCGTAGGGCTCGCCGGCGGTAACGATGGCGCGGCGAGGCCAGCTGGGACGGTCGTTCATGGAGTATTTGGATGCCATGGGACTCCTTCGCATATGGTAAGAGCGCAGTCGAGCGCAAGGCCTGGCGGCGCGGTGGTCAATTCGTGCATATCGTTCGACATTATCGCACATGCGGACGGGTACGTGGCAGGGGCGCTATCCTAAGATGCTATGAATGAGATTTCCAACATACATGCGTTTGAGGACGAGGATTTTCTGCACGCTTGCTTCGTGTGGGGGATGGTCGTAGTCGGCGTGTTTGCCGTGTGCCTGGTGCCGGTGTTTATGCTGCTGGGTGGGCCCTCGGACTTGGATGCGGCTGACGCGGGAGGTTGGATGGCCGTCTTGGGCTGGATAGTCGGTTTGGCTGCGGTTTCGGCGGCGTCATTTGCCGTGCACGAGCTGGTGCACGGTGTGTTTTTTAAGCTGCTGGCGCCTGCGGGTGCGCATGTGACCTTTGGGGCAAACCGCGAGACGGCGATGATCTATGCCTGCGCCGAAGGCGTTGTGTATTCGCGCCGGCGGTACATGGCGGTTTGCCTGGCGCCGACGGTTGTTGTGACGACAACGCTTGCCCTGGGGTTTGCGTTTTCGGGCTATCCGCTGCTGTGCTATCTGGCTGCCGGCTTGCATTTGTCGGGCTGTGTAGGCGACTGGTATTACGTGCGGACCATTTTGCGCGACCGCCGCATTGTCGCCTGCGAGGATACGTCCTTTGGCGTGCGCTTTTTTTGGGTGAGGAGATGTCGATGAAGTCGTTATTGCTGCATGCGTGCTGTGCACCATGCTCGCTTGAGCCGGTTCGCCTGCTGCGCGAGGAGGGGTTTGAGCCCACGATTTGCTGGACCAACCCCAATATTCAACCGCGCGATGAATGGCAGCGCCGCTTGGACGAGCTGCGCCGGTGGTGTGCCGATGGCGACATCGAACTCATCGAGGCGGGGGAGGACCGTGAGCGTTGGGAGGCCGGCGTGGCCCCGCTGGGCGCCGATCGAGCCCGTCGCTGTCGTGCATGCTATGCCCTGCGCCTGGCCGAGGCATGCCGCGTGGCCCAGGAGCGCGGGTTTGAGTTTGTGGGTACGACGCTCGCCGTCTCGCCGTACCAGTTGTTCGAAACCTGCAATGATGTGTTGGAGCGTCTGGCTGCCGCCCGCGGTCTCACCCCGGTGATTCGCGATTTTCGCCCGTATTACCCCGAGGCGACACGCCGTTCGCGCGAGCTGGGTATGTATCGGCAGAATTACTGCGGCTGCCGATTCTCGGCCGTCGAGGCGGCCATGGACCGCGCTCGCATCCGCGACGAGCGCAAAGCGTCCAAAAAGTAGTTCTTTTGAGCTGGCAGCCTGCTAGGATGTAGAGCGGACTTTAGCTATATAAGGAGTATCCGACGTGTCTATGCGTACCGATGATTTTGACTACAACCTTCCTGAGGAACTGATTGCCCAGGCTCCTGCCGAGCCGCGCGACTCCTGCCGCCTGCTGGTGGTGGATCGCAAGGGCTCCCAGGCGGGAACGCCGCTAGAGCATGGCGGCACCGTCGAGCACCGCATCTTCCGTGACATCATCGACTATATCGAGCCGGGCGACGTGCTCGTCATCAACCAGACGCGCGTGATGCCGGCTCGCCTGATTGGCCGCAAGACGGGCTCGGGCGGCGTGGTCGAGACGCTGCTGCTCAAGCGCCGCGAGGATGTTGACCCGCTGGGTCACGTCTGGGAGTGCCTGGTCAAGCCGGGCAAGCGCCTGAAGCCCGGTGCTCAGATTGAGTATCGTGCGGGCGGCGCCCATGCGCCCGAGGGGGCTCCCGTAGTGCTGACGGCCGAAGTCGTCGACTTTGTCACCGATAGCCGCGGCGGCCGCCTGGTGCGTTTTGAGCCGGCCGGTTGCAATGCCGCCGGCGAGCCGCGCACGCTTGACGAGGCCATCCATGCTGCCGGCCACGTGCCGCTGCCGCCCTACATTACCGATTACGAGGGCGATCCCGAGAAGTACCAGACCGTCTACGCCATGAAGGAGGAGCACTCGGCCGCCGCTCCCACGGCGGGCCTGCACTTTACCCCCGAGCTCATGGCTGCTATCGAGGCCAAGGGTGCCAAGTTTGCCGCCGTCGAGCTCGAGGTTGGCATCGATACCTTCCGCTTGGTGGAGGAGGATGACCCTACGCAGCACGTCATGCACACCGAGCGCTACCACGTGTCGCAGGAGGTTGTCGACGCCGTGCATAAGGCGAAGGCCGAGGGTCATCGTGTGATCGCCGTCGGCACTACCGCGGTGCGCTCGCTCGAGAGCGCGTTTGACACGGACGCGCCGGTGTCCGATCCGGCCGTGACGGCGCGCTATTTTGAAGGCCGCGAGGACGGGGCCGATACGCTTGGCCGCGGCGACATCGTGGTGCGCGAGAACGCCACGACGCAGCTTTACCTCATGCCCGGCTCGACCTATCACGTGGTCGATGCGCTGATCACGAACTTCCATGTGCCGCGCTCAACGCTCATGATGCTCGTGAGCGCGCTTGCCACCCGCGACCAGATCATGGATGCCTACGCCGCTGCCATCGAAGAACGTTATCGCTTCTTCAGCTTTGGCGACGCGATGCTCATTTTGTAGTTACGCGGTTCTACGAACCGCGTAACCGCTCGACGCTGCAAACCCGCCAGAGCGGCAATCTGCCTTTCAATCGTCGGGCATGGCCAGAAGGCCTATGCCCTCCTCTTTCAAGGCACATTG
>CALDWI010000030.1 GCA_937923795.1 uncultured Collinsella sp. | reverse complement strand
CCGTGCAACGGAAAAGAGCCGCCCTTTCGGACGACTCAAACTGTAATGGGGATTACATAATCATTTGGCTGCCCGCTGGCTAAGTGAGTAGACTTTTTTGGAAATGCCGAGCACCCAACATATTTGCCTCAATAAAACCGCAGGTCACGGACTTGTGCTTTGTCGGTGTGATGCGGGATTCGGTAAAAGTCTACTCACTTAGTTTTGCGTGTCCGCAACGAGACCCCAGCCGGGGTGATTCCACCGCAAATTAGCTGCTCCCATCGCCGCAATTAGGCGCCGTACGGATTCCGGTCCCTCTCTATGCGTTGGCGGATGCGGCGGTACTCGATAATCAACAGTACCAGCAGTAGGGCCATGATGGCTAGGTAGCTCACCACAGCGCCCATCAGACCCAGCAGCTTAATCAGGATCACCGGCAGCACCACGCTTACGGCGAAGCAGATCAGGTAGATCTTGGTGACGTCCCCAGCGTGGCGCAGCACCGTGATGATGGCGTAGATAAAGTCGATGGCCGCGGTGACGCCGCCGGCGACGACCATCAGCAACGCCAGCGTACGGTAGCGCTCAAAGCTGAGGCCGTACATAAAGCTCATGAGGGGGATGCCGGGGCCTGCCATAAATGCGGCACACACGCCGGTGATGACCACGATCAACGCCATAACGGCAACAATAATCAGGTCAAAGCGACGACGCTTGCGAGGATTAGCCCAAATGCTCGACAAGCGCAGGAGCTGCGGTTTATAGATAAATCCAATGCTCAACAGAATAGCCTGAGCCGGAAAGAACAGGGCATTAAAGTACAGCTGGTATTTGTAGGCCAGTGTGCCCTCCATCACAAACTTGGGCATGCTCTCGATAAGGTTGAACAGGAATAGCGCGCCAAAGAGTGGGACGCACTGGACAAACAGGTGGCCGACCTCGCGCAGGCTCACGCGGCGCGATTTTTCGGTCTCGAGCAGGGCGAGCGGGGCGGTGACCAGCACGAGCGAGGCAATCGCGGCAATGCCCATGGCCATGGCCGCGATGGGCATGCTGCGCGTGAGGAACAGTGCCACGCTAAAGACCGCGATGACGCCGATGGAGCGTAGCGTTTGGCTCATGCCAGCCAGGTAGAGCTTGTCGGCCTGCTGCAGGCGGCCTTCGTACACGTCGGCGACGCCGTCGATGACCTTATACAGGTAGACGCCCAGGCCGATCGTCGCCATTTGCGCGTCATAGCCGCGGGCGCTGCTGTACATGAGGCCGCAGCCTAGGGCGAGCGCTCCGCAAAGCCAGCGGTTGAGCTGGTAGGAGGCAAAGGACGTCTTCTCGTCGATATCCGAGACCTGGAAATTGCGCACGCCGTAGTTGCACGCGATCATGATGAGCGTGCCGGTGACAAAGGCGATGGAGAATTTGCCTGCTTCTTCTGCGCCCACGAGCTGCGTAGACACGATGGTGAGCAGCGGAAACGCCAAGCCCCACACGGCGGTGCCGAGGGTGTTCCAAAGATAGTCGCGACTGGTGGCGTGCTCCTCGTATTCCGCTTCCTGCATGGAGAAGCCGCCGCCGTAGACGGCGCCGAGCAGACGGTTCCACCAAGCATTGACCATGCGGCGGACGGGGCCGGGCTTGCGATTGCGCTCGCGGCGACGGCGCGTGGCCTGGCTGCTGTCAGGGCCGCCGGCGTTGCGCTGGCTCAGCTCCTGGATGCGCGCGAGCTCTTCGGCCGTGTGGGAGGCGGGGAACAGGCCGTTCTCGATACGTCCGCCCTGGGCCTTTGCGGTGCCATTGCTCGCTACGGTGGGGTCGGCGACGCCGTTGCGGCGGGCGATGGCGCGGCGAATGCTATCGAGGGGCGTGATGCTCAAAGCGGGGTCCTTTCTATTGCTGCGCTCTAGTATAGTCGCGGTGGTATCCATTCGTGTTTTTGAACAGGTTGTTCAATAATTTCGGCGGCGCCATTCAGTAGTCGGCACTTAGGGACGTTCCTTATGTGCCGGCACTTTGGGAACGTCCCTAAGTGCTGGCATCCGGGGACGCTCCTTGGTTGTTGCCTGTTCAAGAGTGTCCCCAACGACTAGTCGTTTAAGAACGTCCCCAATGACTAGGCCGCTTGCCTGCGATTTTTGACCGTTGGGCGGGCTTGCCGCCCTTGCCGCAAAAAACGTTTTTGCATATCGGGTACAACGGGCTTTACGTGAGTAAAGTGCGCGCCGCGTCCATGTGTCGCGTTTTTAAAGGAGGCCCCATGCCTGGTGTTACCCCTGCAGAAGTTCTGTCCAACTTTGGTATTACGCTCGTTGAAGATCCCGCCGAGAATCAACCCCGTCTGCTGGTCGATCTACCCGCCGCGGAGCTCGTCGAACACGCTATCCGCCGCGAAGAAGGCCGCATGGCATCCAACGGCGCGCTGGTGATTGAGACGGGGGAGCGCACCGGCCGTTCACCCAACGATCGCTTTATCGTTGACACCCCCGATGTTCACGACAAGATTGCCTGGGGCGCGGTCAACCGCCCGCTGTCCGTCGAGAGCTATGAAGCCATCAAGGCCGGCATCGTCGACTATCTCAACGAGCGCGACGTGTTCGTCACCCGCGGCATGGCGGGCGCCGACCGCAACCACACGCGTCGACTGCTCGTTGCCTGCGAGCGTGCCAGCCAGGCACTCTTTATCAAGCAGATGCTCGCCCGCCCGCTCGCCCGCGAAATCGCGCGCACCGGCGAGCCCGACTTCTGCGTGCTCGCAGCGCCTGGTTACCAGTGCGACCCCGCCATCAAGGGCCTCAACTCCAGCGCTGCCGTGGTCATCAACTTCCAGGAACGCGTGATTCTGGTCGCCGGCACCGGCTACTCCGGCGAGATTAAAAAGTCGATCTTTAGCGTCATGAACTATCTGCTGCCCGTCGAGGACGACGTGCTGCCCATGCACTGCTCGGCCAGCATGGATCCCGTCACGCACGAGACCGCCGTGTTCTTTGGCCTGTCCGGCACCGGCAAGACCACGCTTTCGGCCAATCCCACGCGCCTGCTGATCGGCGACGACGAGCACGGTTGGTCCGACATGGGTATCTTCAACATCGAGGGTGGCTGCTACGCAAAATGCGAGGGCCTGGACGCCTTCCACGAGCCCGAGATCTTCAACGCCGTCCGTTTTGGCGCCATTTGCGAAAACGTGGTGCTCGACGAGAACCGCAAGCCCAACTACGACGACATCTCGATCACGCACAACACGCGCGTGGCCTATCCCGTGGAGCACATTCCTAACGCGTGGACTAAGGGCATGGGCACCACTCCGAGTGTCGTGCTGTTCCTGACTTGCGACGCTTTTGGCGTGCTGCCGCCCATCTCACGCCTGACGGCCGATGCCGCCATGTACCACTTTGTGACGGGCTTTACGGCTAAGATCCCCGGCACCGAGGTCGGCGTCACCGAGCCCACCCCCACGTTCTCTTCGCTGTTCGGCGAGCCGTTTATGCCGCTCGACCCCATGGTTTACGCCAAGATGCTTGGCGAGCGCATTGCCGACGGCCGAACGCGCGTGTACCTGGTCAACACCGGCTGGATTGGCGGCGGCTACGGCGTGGGCCATCGCATCGAGCTTGCCTACACGCGCTCGCTGGTCGCGCGCGCCCTCGACGGCACCATCGAGGACAGCGAGTTCGTCCACGACGACATCTTTAACGTCGACATTCCCACGACGTGCCACGGCGTGCCCGATGACATCCTGGTGCCGCGCCAATACTGGCAGAGCACCGCGCGCTATGACGAGGCCGCGCACAACCTGGCGGTGATGTTCGAGGAGAACTTCGAGAAGAAGTACTCGCACCTGCCCGAGTCCGTCAAAGCCGCCGGCCCGCACGCTCAAGTACACGCTGACGCCCGTCATCGCGGCCGCGGGCTGCTGGGACTTCGCCACTAGCTTCGCCGTGAGTCCATATCCACCACAAAGGGGACAGGCACCTTTATGGTGGTTTTGCTCGCGTGGATGACTCGGGTTACAATACGCCTGACATATCGTCCCCTTCTCCGGAGGGGGACAGCGCAAGCGTTCTTGTGACGGCACCGTAGGACTTTGAAGGTGGCCGTTGTAAGGGCGCTTTTTGTTTAGGCGCCCTCACTCGGGCGCGCACAATGAAGGGAGAGCGTATGAAGAGCTTTATTGCCGAGGATTCATTCTGGGAGCTGTTTCCGCAGGCAGCGGTCGGTGTTGTGGTCGTGGAGGGCATGAAGCCCACGGCTCAGATTCCTCAAGAGGACGTGGATGCGATTGCGGCGTTGCTCGACCGCGCCAATATCGATGCGGAGCGTCATCTGACCAGCGACACTATCAGCGAGAACGCACCGGTCAAGGCATGGCGCGAGGCCTATCGTCTGTTCAAGACCAAGAAAGGCGCGCGCTGCTCGATCGAGAACTTGCTCAAACGCGTGCTCAAAGGCAAGCCGGTGGGCCACATTACGCCCGCGGTGGATATTTACAACACGGTGTCGCTGACCTACGCGCTGCCCGTGGGAGGCGAGGATCTGCATGCGATCGAGGGAGACCTTCGCTTGAAGGTGACCGACGGTGGCGATGCGTTCTTGCCGCTTGGCGAGGAGGCGGACGATCCGACGCTGCCCGGCGAACTCGCCTACATCGACGATGCGGGCGCTGTGTGCCGCTGCTGGAACTGGCGCGACGGCGTTCGCACGGCGCTGTCCGATGATTCGGCCGATGCGTTCCTGGCGATTGAGTGCGTGGAGCCCGAGCGGATGGGGGATTGCCAGGCTGCGATCGATCGCTTAGCCGAGCTGCTTGAGCGCTATCTGGGAGCGACGGTTGTCATTAAGACGCTTGTGACCCGCGACAATCCTTGCGTGGAGTTGTAGCGGCGCCTAGAACCTATTGATGCCCCAAACCACCACAAAGGTGCCTGTCCCCTTTGTGGTGGTTTTTATGTTGATTGGTTAACAAATGAGGTATTTGGGTACAGGTGTCGGCTTATGCGACTAAGATGTTTACCCGTTAGCATTATGCAAGCGAAAGGCGGTCGTCTCCCATGCAGCAGAGCGACGAGACACGTTTCGAGGACTTTGTCGGACTGATCAGCGGACTCTACAAGGAGATCCAGCGCATTAAGACGTCTGAGGGCGCAAGGCTGGGACTCAAGGGCTCCGACGTTATGTGCCTGTACTATCTTGAGCGCAGCAAGGACGGCCTGACTGGCGCCGACCTGGCTCGCATGGCAGGCGTGACCCGCGCCGCCGTCTCGCGTACGCTCGCGCATCTGGAGGAGGGCGGCTACGTCGAGGTCGATGATTCGGGCGATGCCGCCGTTAAGTATCGTGCTCCGGTGCGCCTGACCGCTCTGGGCGGCGAGAGCATGAGCGAGGCGGACCGCATCATTCGCGAGGTGCTCGATACCACCGGTAAGGCTATGGGTGTGGAGCAGCGCGAGCAGATGTATGCGTCGCTGCGCACGATTCTCAACACCCTGCGCGAGATCTAAGGCCGCCAAGGCATTTGCTTCCCATTAACAACTGCATAGTCCCGTTTGAGCGCGTATGCCGTGCCGGGGCATTGCTGTCAAAATTCCCTGCGCGGGACCTGCGCAAGAAAGGATTCGCTATGTCCATTCGTATTATTACCGATTCCGCGAGCGATATGTCGCCGACTGAGCACCCCGCTCTGCGTGTTCTGCCGCTGTCCGTCACCTTTGGCACCGATGTGTACATGGATGGCATCGACATCGATCACCAGCGCTTTTACGAGATGCTCGTGGAGCGCGATGAGCTGCCCAAGACCGGCCAGGTCAACCCGTACGCGTTTTCGCAGGCGATTGCCGAGGCGCGTGAAGCCGGCGATGAGGCTGTGATTATTACCGTGGGCGCTAAGCTATCAGGCACCAATCAGAGTGCCCGTACCGCACTTGCCGAGGCGCCGGGCGGCGACGTGTACGTGGTAGACAGCAACAACGTCACCCTGGGTGAGCGCGTCCTGGTCGAGTATGCGCTGCGCTTGGTGGACGAGGGCCGCAGTGCATCTCAGATCGCGGCGGCTGTCGAGGCCGTGCGCGACCGTGTGGTGGTTATCGGCCTGCTCGAGACGCTGGAGTACCTGGTGCGCGGCGGTCGTCTGTCTGCTGCGGCCGGCGCCGTGGGCACGCTGCTCAACGTAAAGCCTGTGGTGGCTGTCGAGGACGGTCTGATCGTGCAGCTGGGCAAGGCGCGCGGTTCCAAGAACGGCCGCAACCTGCTGAACCAAAAGGTCGAAAAGGCGGGCGGCATCGACTTTTCCATGCCGCTGGCGCTCGGCTATACGGGTCTTTCGGATGCGGTGCTCAAGAAGTATATCGAGGACAGCGCGGCACTTTGGGCTGGCCACACCGAGGGCGAGTTGCCCGTTCACACCATCGGCGCCACCATCGGTACCCACGTTGGCCCCGGCGCCGTAGCAGTAGCCTTCTTCCAGCCCGCCAACTAACCGACCTGCCATAAACCACCATAAAGGGGACAGGTACCTTTGTGGTGGTTTATGTTTTTCCGGGTGGAAGGGAGCGAGCAATGGCGTCTGAGGGCTTTTTTGAACGGGTGTACGAGGTGGTCGAGCAGATTCCCGAGGGGATGGTCGCCACCTACGGTCAGGTGGCGCTGCTCGCCGGTCGTCCGCGGAGTGCGCGGTACGTGGGCTACGCACTGCACAGCAATCCGCGCCCCGGCGAGATTCCTTGCCATCGCGTGGTGTTTGCCGACGGGCACATATGCGAGGGTTTTGCTTTTGGCGGTCCCGATGTTCAACGTGAGCTTTTGCTAGGGGAGGGTGTGGCGTTTAAGGACGACATGCACGTCGACTTGGCCGCCTGTCGCTGGCCAGCGGGGCTCTAGCGGCTCTGCCGTGGCCAAAACCACCACAAAGGTGCCTGTCCCCTTTGTGGTGGTTTTCCGTTGCAGGTTTACCGGAGCTAACTTATGGAGAAGGTATGGCGGCGCACATTGACGCTAGAAAGTAAACCACGGTGAACTATATTGGTTTCAGCAACGGAGCAGGCAATAGGCGATGAAAAAGCCTGCCCTGTTGAGTTTGATTCGCATTCCTCCCCTCTGTGCGATTCAACGGTGTACTTCGGGAACAGGCCCGCTGGCAACTAACTGCCGGCGGGCCTGTTCCTGTTTGTCGGGGGAGTGGGATGGACGGAGCCGAGCGGTCCGGCTCCAAAAAAAGGCGGACGCCGTAGCGCCCGCCCTATAGCAATCGAAAGCTCAAGCCAGCAGATCGGTCTAGTACACCATGCCCATGGCATCCTGAACCTCTGCCAGGGTCTGCTCGGCGATCTCGTTAGCACGACGGTTGCCCTCGTGCAGGACGTCCTTCACATAGTCCAGATCGTTCTCGTAGCGCTGGCGACGCTCGCGGATCGGTGCGAAGTACTCGTTGACGGCCTCGGTCACGTACTTCTTGAGCTGGCCGGAGCCGCCCATGCCGATCTCCTCCGCAATCTCGACCTCGGAGCGACCGGTGCAGATGGCGGCTGTCGAAAGCAGGCCAGACACGCCGGGGCGGTTCTCGGGATCGAACGTGATCATGCGCTCGGAGTCGGTCTGGCTCTTCTTGATGCGTTTGGCCGTCTCCTCGGCGGTCATCGAAATATTGATGGCGTTGCCGTAGCTCTTGCTCATCTTGCGACCGTCAAGGCCGGGTAGCAGCGGGGTCTCGGACAGCAGCGCATCGACCTCGGGGAACACCTTGCCGTAGCGGTTGTTAAAGCGGCGGGCGATGGTGCGGGTAAGCTCGATGTGCGGTAGCTGGTCGCGACCGACGGGCACCACGTTGCCCTTGCAGAACAGGATGTCGCAGGCCTGATGTACCGGGTAGGTGAGCAGAAGGCCGGTGAGCTCGTGGCCCGAGGCCTCCATCTCGGCCTTGACTGTGGGGTTGCGCGCCAGCTCGGCCTCGGACACCAGTGACAGGAACGGCAGCATGAGCTGGTTGGCTGCGGGCACGGCGGAGTGCGCGTAGATCATGGTCTTGTCGGGGTCGATACCGCAGGCAAGGTAGTCCATGACCATGTTGTACACGTTGTCCTGGATATGCTCGGTGGTGTCGCGGTCGGTGATGACCTGGTAGTCGGCGATGAGCACGTTGGTCTTGGCGCCCATGTTCTGCAGCTCAACACGGCCCTTGAGGGTGCCAAAGTAGTGGCCCAGGTGCAGGCGGCCGGTGGGACGGTCACCGGTGAGCATGGTGAACTTCTCGGGCGTTTTGGCCAGGCCCTCGCGAATGGCGTTGCTCTTTTGCAGCGCGACTTCGTAGCTGTTCTCGTTTGGCATGATTGCTCCTAACGTATGTTCATGGGTCAAGATGATAACGCGTTTATTGGAGGGGCGGTGCGTAAGTAGGCGAGGGGCGGGAGAGGGGTGGCTTGTGCGATGGGCGCGGCGCGGCCGCACTTGGGCAACGGTGCCTTGGCACATCCTCGGCAGCTTGCCCTAGAGCTTGTGGTGGCGCTCTTCTTTGCGCTCCTCGGCTGCCTGCTCCTCCTGCTTAAAAGCGGGGTCGTCGGGGGTGACCAGCTCGTCCTCGTGCGTGCGCTTGTTGTAATGGTGGCGCAGCACGGGTTCAAACAGATGCAGGTGCTTGGCAAAGGCCGCCGAGCCAATGGCGAGCACGGTAAAGATGAGCACGCGCATGGGCACCTCGACCTGGTTAATCGCGGCGGCGCCGGCCGAAAGCATGATGCACCAGGCATAGATGAGCAGCACGGCCTGTTTTTGGTTGTAGCCTTCTTGGATCAGGCGGTGGTGGATGTGGCCCTTGTCGGCCTGCCCAATGCTAATGTGGGCGCGCCTGCGGCGCACGATGGCGCTAAACGTGTCGATGATGGGCACGCCGGCAACGATGAGCGGGATGATAAGCGAGGTGAGCGCGGCGGTTCGGCTCACGTTGAGCAGCGAGATGGAGCCCAGTGCAAAGCCCAGAAGCAGCGACCCCGAGTCGCCCAAGAAGATGCTTGCGGGGTTGAAGTTGTAGCGCAAAAAAGCCAGACAGGCGCCAAAGAGCGCAATGGAGAGCGCGGCGGCGTCGATGCGGCCCGAGAGAACGGCCATCGAAAACATGGTGAACGAGGCGATGCCGCAGATGCCCGTGGCCAAGCCGTCGAGGCCGTCGATGAGGTTAATGATGTTGGTGAATGCCACCAGATAGATCACGGTAATGGGGTAGGCGAGCCATCCGAGCATGATCTCGCCGGGGGCAAACGGGTTGACGATGACGCCGATCCGCAGGCCGCCCATGCAGGCGATAAGCGCGGCGAGGACCTGTCCGGCCAGTTTTTGCTTGGGCGTGAGCTGGAAGACGTCGTCGATCGCGCCGGTTGCAAAGATGACAGTAAAGGAGAGCGCCAGCATGGGATAGCTAATGTGAAGGCGCGGGTGCGGCACCAGGACGGGTGGCCAGCCTAGGTACCAGGTGCCTAGGATTTGCACAATGCAGGCAACGACCAGGCCAAAAAACACCGCCGTTCCGCCCAAACGCGGGATGGGCTTGGTGTTGATGCGGCGCTTAGAAGGATAGTCGACGGCATCGAGCTTAATTGCCAAGCGCTTGACCAGGGGCACCGCGAGGAAGGTCGTGATAAAAGCCGCCACTGCCACGCATAGGTACGGTATGTAGCTCGGGGATGAAGCCATGAATCTAAAAACCGCCAAGCGTCGAAGGAAAAGGTCAGAAGAACGCCATGCGCAAAGGGCATAGCCGAACCATAATACTCGACCAAGGGGGGTGCATGTAATTGCACGCAGCGATAATCACGCGCTTACCAGATATTGGGATGTTGTCGATGGCTTGTCGGGATGCCGGCGGGGATCCATATGGACTGTATGATGATTTTCGGCAAAAGAAAACCACCCCCCACGTTACGAAAATGAACCCACCTAAAACAGGTGGGTGCCCTCATCGACTGTTCCAGCGTCCTCAACAACGAAGGATACCTGTACTAGGTACGACTGTGTGGGCTCCCTAAATAAACGCGACGGTTCACCCAGTTGCTCCGCGGGGGGCGGAATACCTACATCATAAAGCGGCACTTTATCGATTCCAGTCTTGACATTACAAAAATCGTGTCGGACGATTACGGCGCCTTAGGGACGGAGCCGTCTACGCGGTCTGGCCCTTTACGTTTGAGCTGCTGAATCGTTGTTTTGGAGCATGTTTTTATGCCGACGTCGTTGACCGAACTTTTTTCGTCCGCCTGCCATTTGTGTCCGCGCCGTTGCGGTGCGGCGCGCGATGAGGGCGCGCGCGGCGTATGCGGTGCTAACGACACGCTCAGGGTGGCCCGCGCGGCGCTTCATATGTGGGAGGAGCCGCCTATCTCGGGCGAGGCCGGTTCGGGCACGATCTTCTTTAGCGGCTGCTCGCTTAAATGTATCTACTGCCAGAACCACGAGATCTCGACCGGCAATTTTGGCCTTGAGATTTCGCCTGAGCGCCTGGTCGAGATTATGCTGGAACTGCAGGACCAGGGTGCCAACAACATCAATTTGGTGACGGCGACGCACTATGCGCACCTGTTGCCTGCCGCGATTGCCGCGGCACGGGCGCGCGGGCTGGTCATCCCAATCGTCTACAACACGAGCGGTTATGAGCGCGCGAGTGCCGTGGCGGCGCTCGGCGACCTGGTCGATGTGTGGCTCACCGACTTTAAATATGCCGATTCCGGGCTTGCGCAGTCGCTTTCTCATATTAAGGACTACCCGCGCGTGGCCGTGTCGGGTCTGGCCCAGATGGCGCGCGAGATCGATCGCCGCGGGGGAGAGTTGGTGGATGAGGGCGGGCTCATGAAGCGCGGCATCATCGTGCGCCACCTGGTGCTGCCGGGGCATGCGGATGACTCGTGCCGCGTGCTAGATCTGGTGTGGCAGACGGTGGGCGACGTGCCGATCTCGGTCATGAACCAATACACGCCCAATGTCCTCATGCGCGAACAAGGCGGCGATCTGGCGCGCGCCGTGACGCGCGAGGAGTACGAGCAGGTGCTCGACCATGCCGACGACCTGGGCTTTACGACGATGTTCTGGCAAGAGGGCGGCGCGGTAGACGAGAGCTTCACCCCGGCCTTCGACACCACCGGTGTTCTTACCAGCGCAAAGTAGTGCGTTCGTCGATGATTTTTCTGGGACGTGTCTCTATAGTTTTGTCAACCGTGTGCTTCGCGCCATT
>CALDWI010000029.1 GCA_937923795.1 uncultured Collinsella sp. | reverse complement strand
AATATCCTGATTACGGGCGCGAACGGTCAGCTTGGCAGCGCCCTGCGGCGTCTTGGCGGCGTCTCGCCCCACAACTACTTCTGTACGGACGTCGCGGAACTAGACATCACCGATGCGGCTGCCGTCCTGCGAACGGTCGAGGAGCGGTGCATCGACGTTATCGTAAACTGCGCGGCCTACACCGACGTGGAGCGGGCCGAGGAGGACGAACCGCGTGCGGACCTGCTGAACCACAAGGCTGCGGGCAACCTCGCGGCGGCGGCCAAGGCGACGGGCGCGACGCTGTTCCACGTCTCGACGGACTACGTCTTCGACGGCACGGCCCATACGCCCTACAGGGAGGATACGGCTCCCTCGCCGCTGGGAGCCTACGGGCGTACGAAGCTTGCGGGCGAACGCGCCGTCATGGCATCCGGGTGCCGGTATCTGATCTTCCGCACGGCGTGGCTCTATTCGGAGTACGGACACAACTTCCTGAAGACGATGCTGCGTCTGACTTCGGAGCGGGATACGCTGCAGGTGGTCTTCGACCAGATCGGCACTCCGACCTACGCCGGGGACTTGGCGCTTGCGATCTTCTCGATCATCGAGTCGGAACGCTACGCGGGCAACGAGGGCGTGTACCACTTCACCGACGAGGGCGTCTGCTCGTGGTACGACTTCGCGACGGAGATCGCCGCGGCCGCGGGTCACGACTCATGCCGCATCATCCCCTGCCACACGTCGGAGTTTCCGACCAAGGCCCAGCGCCCGGCCTATTCGGTGCTGGACAAAACCAAAATCAAAGAGACCTTCCAGATGGACATCCCCCACTGGAGGGAGGCAATGAAGTATTGCCTTGAAAAATTAAGATAACTCCCTCCCGATATGCAGTTACCCCCCCCCTCCCAAATTGAAAGATATCTGAAGTATCTTCCCTATTTGCCTAAAACAATTTGGTTTAACTTTCATTATCTGCCATGGCGACAGGCTGTCAAATTACCTATATTCCTTTATCGGGCCAAGATACTTCGGGCAAAAGGCAGTATCACAATCTCTGGAGATATATCTACAGGGATGATACGATTGGGGGAGCCTACGGTAAGTCTCTATCCGAATGGCGGAGTTATTTGGGAAAATCATGGAGGGAGGTGCTCGTTTGCTGGAAAATGTGTTATCGGCAACGCCTCTGCCATATCGATTGGCAAACAGGGCAGTTTGATATTTGGAGTCGGTTTTACGGTGTCGGCAGCCTTGAAACTCGCGTCTTACTATTGTGTTGAATTTGGGGATAATGTTCGTGTCGGGTGGGATGCTATCATCATGGATACCGACTTTCACCGGATGAAAAACCGCGAAACGGGAACATTTACCAAAGGATATGCTCCTGTACTTATCGGTCGAAACTGCTGGATAGGATGCCGCTGTACGATACTCAAGGGAACGAAGCTGCCGGCCTACTGCACCTTAGCAGCCGGAACGACGATCGGCAAAAAAATCGACGGAGAGGGGTATAAGATCATCTCGAACACATCAGAACTTAAAATCGTGAAGGAAAATTATTATCGAGAACTTGGCAATGATGCGATAGTTTACCCTGTAGATTCTATCAATAATAGATAAATTAAAACATAGATAATGGAATTGAAACGCACTATCCTCATCACGGGCGGCGCGGGCTTCATCGGCTCGCATGTGGTCCGTCTTTTCGTGACCAAATACCCCGATTACCGGATCGTCAACCTCGACAAGCTGACCTATGCGGGGAACCTCGCCAACCTGCGGGACATCGAGGAGCGGCCGAACTACACTTTCGTCAGGGGCGACATCTGCGACTTCGAGGCGATGCGTGAACTGTTCCGGCAATACGGCATCGACGGGGTGATCCATCTCGCAGCCGAGAGCCACGTGGACCGCTCGATCAGGGATCCGTTCACCTTCGCGCGTACGAACGTCATGGGTACGCTGTCGCTGCTCGAAGCTGCGCGGGAGTACTGGAACGGTGATTGGGCAGGCAAGCTGTTCTACCACATTTCGACCGACGAGGTGTACGGGGCGTTGGAGCTGACCCGCCCCGCGGGGGACCCTGCGGGCTGCGAGAGCGGCGGCGGTCCTTTCGGGGAGGAGTTCTTCACCGAGGAGACGAAGTACGACCCGCACAGCCCCTACTCGGCGTCGAAGGCTTCGTCGGACCACTTCGTGCGGGCCTACCACGACACGTACGGCATGCCGACGCTGGTGACGAACTGCTCGAACAACTACGGTCCTTACCAGTTTCCGGAGAAGCTGATTCCGCTGTTCATCAACAACATCCGCCGCGGACGGCCGCTTCCGGTGTACGGCCGCGGGGAGAACGTCCGCGACTGGCTCTACGTCGAGGACCACGCACGAGCCATCGACGTGATCTTCCACAGGGGCAAAGTCGCCGACACGTACAACATCGGGGGTTTCAACGAATGGAAGAACATCGACCTGATACGGGTGATCGTCAAAACCGTGGACCGGCTGCTGGGCAATCCCGAAGGCGCTTCGGAAAAGCTGATCACCCATGTCGCCGACCGCGCGGGTCACGACCTGAGATATGCCATCGACTCGCGCAAACTCAAAGACGAGCTGGGCTGGCAGCCCAGCCTGCAGTTCGAAGAGGGGATCGAAAAGACCGTCCGCTGGTACCTCCAGAACCAAAAATGGATGGACGACATTACTTCAGGAGAGTATGAAAAATACTAT
>CALDWI010000028.1 GCA_937923795.1 uncultured Collinsella sp. | reverse complement strand
CAGAGCCTGGGGCTGTAGCGGGTCTTTACGCGGCGCACCTGCCAAGAAGGGACAGGTTTGTTTTGGCAGGTTTAACGTTTTACCTACCAAAATAAACCTGTCCCTTTTTGGCAGGTCTCGATGAAGGAGGGTCGCATGCGACATGCGCATATCCATGTAACGGGCATTGTGCAGGGCGTCGGCATGCGACCGGTTGTGTATCGCGAGGCCATGGCGCACGGCATTTGCGGCTGGGTGCTTAACGCGGGCGATGGCGTGCATATCGAGGCGCACGCTCTAAGCGAGGCGCTCGACGAATTTGTCGCCGCGCTTTCCGAGCATACGCCTGCGGCGGCTCGTGTGGAGCATGTCGAGGTTATGGACCTAGCGCCCGGCGACTGGGACGCCGCCAACGAGCGGGGCTTTCGCATTGTGGCATCGCAGGATCAAACCGCCCACACGACGCTCGTCTCGCCCGACATCGCCACGTGCGACGACTGCCTGCACGAGCTGTTCGACCCCGCCGACCGACGCTTTCACTATCCCTTTATCAACTGCACCAACTGCGGACCGCGCTTTACCATCATCCGGTCGCTGCCCTATGACCGAGCGGCCACCTCGATGGATTGCTTTCCCATGTGCCCCACCTGTGCCGCAGAGTATGGCGACCCGCTTGACCGGCGGTTTCACGCGCAGCCCGATGCCTGCTTTGATTGCGGGCCGCACATTACGTGGCGCGAGGCCGGCGAAGCCGCCGCGTCGCTGACCGTCGGCACCACGCGCGAGGCCAGCGACGCCATTATCGACCGCTGTGTTGAGCTGCTGGCCAACGGCGGTATCGTCGCCATCAAGGGTCTGGGCGGATTTCACTTGGTATGCGACGCCTCCAACGAGAAGACGGTAGCCGAGCTTCGCCGCCGCAAACGCCGCAGCAACAAACCGCTTGCCGTTATGGTGCGCGGCCTTGCCGATACTGAACGCCTGTGCCATGTCAACGACGTTGAGCGCGGCCTGCTGGCCGGCAGCATTCGCCCCATCGTGCTGCTGCGCCGACGTGCCGTTTGCGAGAGCGGCGGCTCCCCCAACGCGCTCGCACCGTCCGTCGCGCACAACCTTCCTGAGCTTGGCGTTATGCTCCCCTACACCCCGCTTCAGCATCTGTTGCTTGCCGCGGCAGAAGCCCGCGGCATGCACGCGCTCGTCATGACCAGCGGAAACCTGAGCGAGGAACCTATCGAGACCGATGATACCCTTGCATGGGAGCACCTTGTTGCCACCGGCATCGCCGACGCGCTACTTGGCAACGACCGTGCGATTCTCTCGCGCTACGATGATTCCGTGGTGCGCGTGGTCGGTGGGGTCGCCATGCCCGTTCGCCGCGCTCGCGGATATGCACCCCAGCCGCTGCCGTTGCCGGCGCTCGACGGCGCTCCGTCCTGC
>CALDWI010000027.1 GCA_937923795.1 uncultured Collinsella sp. | reverse complement strand
CCTGCCTGCCAGCATGGATGCCACCTGCGAGGTACAGGTTGTCGAGGGCGACCTGCCGGCGCATCGTCTGGCTTTTGAGGATGCCCGCAAGCTTGCCGCGCAGATTGCGCCGGAGCTCGAGCTTGTCTATGGCTTTGAGTGCGATTGGTACGAAGGCTGCGAGCCTTTGGTTGAGCGCTGGTCCCGGGGCGCCGTCGTACGCCTGGGCAGCGTGCATTGGATTGGTAACCCGGGCAATATCATGGCAGGCGCTGCGGGCGCGACGGGGACAGAGGGCGTCGCACGCCCCGATACGCCCGACTCACGCTGCGGCTGGATCGACGACGACACCAACCTGCACGTTTGGGAAAACTTAGGCGTGCGCGGCGTGTGGGAGCGCTATGTCGATGACTGGTGCCGCGCCTGCGAAAGCTCGCTCAACTTTGATGTGATGGCTCACCCCGACCTGGTCATGCGCTTTTCGAAGGAAGGCTTTGCGCCCGATTTTGACCCCGCACCGTTTTGGCAGCAGATGGCCGAGTGTGCGCACGATACGGGCCGCCGCGTTGAGGTCTCGACCGCCGCACCGCGCAAGGGGCTCGACGACTACTATCCCGCGACCGGCCTTTTGCGCTGCTTTGCCCATGCCGAGGTGCCCATTACCTTTGGCTCGGATGCGCACCGCGCCTGTGATATTTGCTGGAATATCCGCGAGGCCCAAGCCCATGCCTACGACTGCGGCTACCGAACCTTCGACATCCCCCACCCCACCGGCGAATGGGAGTCCACACCCCTCGCCTAGCCATCCCTTCATAAGTTGCGGTGAAATAGCTCCTATTTATAGCCCTAAGACCGTCAAACAAGAACTATTCCACCGCAACTTCTATGGTCATCGGGGACGTTCTTTAACGACTAGTGGCGGCGGGCGTTGAGTTCGCCGGCCAGCTCGTCGAGGGTAATGCCGTAGCGCTCAAGCGTCACGAGCAGGTGGTAGACCAGGTCGCCAGCCTCGTAGCGAATGTGATCATGGTCGTTATCCTTGCAGGCCATGATCACCTCGCTCGCCTCCTCGGCAAGCTTCTTGAGCAGCTCATCCTCCACATCGGTCAGCAGTCGAGCGGTATAGCTTTCCTGCGGCGACGCATCGCGACGACCGTGAATCACCTCGGCCAGCCCCGTTAGCGTCTCGCCGATATTTCCATCCTGAACATTTGCGGTACGCACACCCATGGTTCAATCCTTTCTGGTCGGCCAAGCGCCTGGTCGAGCGCCCGCCCTACGCGAGTTTCTTAAAGAAGCAGGTA
>CALDWI010000026.1 GCA_937923795.1 uncultured Collinsella sp. | reverse complement strand
ACATGTGCGGATGAATGTGGGAGGTGTTCGGATAAAGTCGATAATCAAGGCAAGTATGGGCCCGCATTTGAGTTTTCAAAATATCCCGAATCGGCTGGGCGATTCGGGATACAATGGCAATAGAAAACGACGCATCCCGCGTAAGTGTTCGAAAGCGCGGGCGGCCTAGTTTTCTGGTTTTGTTAAATGCCCGGGCCTCTAACCCCGGGCATTCTTATTTGCGCTTGTTGCAGCGCAAATGCCTTCTACCGTCCGCACCGCGCGTGCGCCTACGGACCTTAAACCGAACCTCATACGAGTCAAGAAACGCGATGACGAACGAGCCTACCGCCGCGAGGGCGGCGAGCGCGTTAAGGAATTTCAGCATTTGGGGACCTCCGATCGAGTCGTCGGCCGCCCGCGCACGGAATGCGTCGCAAGGGTATTTTACTGCGAGCACTCGCACTTACAGCTGGTAAACGCAATATTTGCAAACATTTGTTCGCTAATCATACGCTCGATCATACGAGCGACGGCGCCCCGGCTGCGCTGTTCAAAAAGAACGGGGCAAACTCCAGCGCGGAGTCTGCCCCGAAAAGAGAATGGCAAAGCAAGAACGTGGATGGACGAGAAAAGTGTCCGCAAGTCTCATGGCCATCACATCCCACCTGCCAAAGGGATGGGTGAGCGAGCGTTACTCCTGCTCGGACTCCTCAGCCTGCTTACGGCTGCGGATGAGGTGCGCCACGCCGATGCACAGCACCGCGCCACCAGCGATCCAAGTGAAGGTCACGCCGTTGAGGCCGGTGAGCGGGAGGCCAACGGACTTGGTGTTGCCGACGTTGATGGTGACCTCGCCTGCGGCGGCGTTGGTGCCATCCGTGCCAGTCAGTTTGTTGTCGCCGGCAGTGCCGTCGAGCGTACCGAAGGCGATGTCGGTGCGGCCCTTGTCGGACTCGGAAACCTTCGCCTTAAGCTCCGTCACCTTCATGGTCGCGTCGTCATACTTCGCGGTGATCTTGAAGGTGAAGGGGTTGGCCTTGGTGTAGGAGTCGTCGGGGGCCTTGACCTCGGTCACCTTGTAGGAGCCGGCGTCGAGGCCGGAGACAGCAATCTTGCCGTCGTTGCCGGACGTGAACATCACGTAGTCGGGAAGGTGGTTGACGTCGGTAACGGGCACGAGCTGGCCCGCGACGACGCCCGCAGCGTCCTTCGAGGCGACGTACTGGCCATTGGTGTTCGCGTCATCGGACTGGATGGTGAAGACGGCGCCCGCAAGGCCCTCCTCGGTGCCCTGGTCGACCTTGTTGAGGTTGAGCTTGAACGCGAAGTCGGCGACGGTGTCCTCGAGCGTCTCGCCCGTGCCGGCGGCATACGGGTTGTTCGAGTACTCGAGCTTGACGGTGTTGGGGTTGCCGCCCTTCTTGTCGTTGGCTGCGTTGCCGATCACGGCATTACTGTTGAGCTTGGCCTTGTAGAAGACGACGATCTGAGTGTTGGCGTCCACATCCGCAACGTCCTTGAGGCCCTTCTTGGTACCGTCGACCTTGAAGTCCACCGTCAGCGTGTTGTTGGCGCAAGCAACCTCGTACTTGCTCCCCTCGATCTTGTTATAGACGTCATGGTTCACCGCGTACACCTCAACCGAGCCGTCGACATAGTCGAGGCCGTCGGAAAGCACGTCCGTAAACTTATAGGCATAGGTGCTGAAGGTGGCGTAGTTGCTGGCAATCGTGCCGGTGAGCTTGTAGTTGACCTCCTGGCCGATCTGGGAGTCGGCGACGTCCTTCCATTTGTCGGAGCCCTTGATGTCGTCGGAGACGGCATCAGCGTCGTCGAGGACCTTCTTCTCGACCGTGGGAACGTCCTTCTTTGGCGTGACGGTCGTTGTGCTTTCGCCATCGATCACGGCGTAGACGGGAGAGGTGAAACCATCGGTCGACTTACCGTCGGGCTTACCGGCGGTAGCGGTAAGGAACAGCCAGTAGCCGGCATCGAGGCCGGAAAGGGACGGGCTGCCCGCGGTCGTCGTCTGCCAGCCGTCCTTGCCGTCCAGTTTGGCGGCGATCGAGTTCAGGACGTTGTCGCTCGCGACCTTCGAGTCGGTCCCGGCGTTATCGCTCAGCCAGTCGGCGGCGTCCTGCGCGTTCTCACTGTTGTAGGATCTATCCTTCTCCTGAATGGCGGCCACCACAGCTGCCTCGGCGTCATCGCTTGCCCACTTGATGTTGCTCACCGTCTTGGCCCCGTCGGTCGTCGTGACCGTCGCCTTGAAGATCTGGATACCCTTATAGGTCGATGTCTTGTCATATCCAGTATCCGAGAATGTTACAGTCGAGCCCTCCGCAGCAAACGCCATGGTCACCGGGGCCATGATGCCGCCGAAGCTCAGCGCTGCCGTGAGGCCGGCGGTTACTGCCAGGCGTGCGATGTTCTTATTCATGCTCATCTTCTTTTCCTCCGTTTTCCGGTTGGTTCCCATTCGATCGGTCATCATCTGTCTGTGTCTTAGCATCTGCTTCGCTACGTCTCGCCCCGCTCTCGGTGGGGCTGCCAGCTACTCTTTATGGCTGCCACCTCCCCGCTTGACCAGGAGCGCGACCACGATGAGCGCGGCTCCGGCGACCGCTGCGGCGGCCGCGGCGTACATTGCCATATCGCCAGTCGAGGGCATAAAGCCTCCGGTGGTAGTGCTAGGGGGTGTGCCGGTGGGCGTATTGATGAGCGACGCCTCCAGGCTGCCCGTCGACCCGTCCGCGCTGTCGGCGCGCAGGGGCGACTCGGCCGTGATGGTGAGCTTGGGCTTGGCGGCGGCCACCTGGTCGACGTCCAGGCCCTCGGCCTTGACCGTCACGGAGCGCGTGCCCTCAAAGGCGGCGTAGCCCTTGGGCGCCTTGAGCTCGCGGACCTCCAGCTTGCCCGAGTCCACGCCCGAGACGGTCACGCGGCCGTCCTCGCCCGTGGTGACGGTGGCCTTGCCCTCCGCATCCCACGTGCCGTCGGCCGCCAGTGTGCGACCGCGGTCGTCGGCGATGCTCAGGACCGCCCCGGCAAGCGGCTTGTCGCCGTCGCTGCCGCGCTTGGTGAGCGCGAGATCCCAGGTGTAGGCGCACGCGTCGTCGCTCGGCGTGCGGGTGAAGCCCGCGTCGCCGGACTGGTCGGCAAAGGGAGAGCGCGGGTAGCGCAGGTAGACCTCGT
>CALDWI010000025.1 GCA_937923795.1 uncultured Collinsella sp. | reverse complement strand
TGGAGTTGTCGTTGTGGCTCTCGGCGGCGTAGTGCACGATCGCGTCGTGGCCCGGCACCAGCCTGTCCAGCAGCTCCGCGTCGCAGATGTCGCCCACGACGAGCTCCACGCGGTCCGACGGCAGGCCCGCGATGTTCTCGGGGTTGCCGGCGTAGGTCAGCTTGTCCAGGACGGTGACGTGGACGCCCGGGTGGTTGTTCACGACGTAGTGCACGAAGTTGCTGCCGATGAAGCCGCAGCCGCCAGTGACGATGATATTCTTGGGTTCGAAAATCTCAGACATGAAAATCCAATCTGAAGCATGTACAGCTTCTTTAGTATGCCGCAGGAAGTGACGCCGCGACGCTATTCAACAAAACTATCGGACATTTCGGCATGCGATAAGAGCCATAACCTTCGCAGAATTACCTCCTGTACAAAACGCCTCCGAAATGCAGTCTTTGTCGTAGTGAAAAACCGAATCCCCAGTTATTTCACGTAAGTACTTATAGAAGAAATCCTCCCAGCTTTTAAACTTCTCACTGTTTACAAAGGCTTCTGGGGTTTCCAAAACCGTCTTAACATCTAGCCCTGAAATTACGCCGGAGCTCAGCAGAAGCCATTCGAACGACTCGGGAAGACAAACCGTAACAGTATCGCGGTGAATGTCTTGCAGCTTAAGGACGCGGTCCGCATAGCACCCAAATGCCGCCCCGTCCGCGACAACAAACACGCGATCGTCGAGATGCTGATCCAACCAGCCCAAAATCGCGCTGTTCGTCATGGCCGAAGTACAGGTAAGCTCACTGTCAGCAAAATGCCGTTTAAAGAACTGGAAACCAGACTTACTGTCCTCGCATAGAAGGATAGAAAAGTCCTGTTTTGGCGCCGACCGGGAAATAGCATAACGATGATTCCCGCGATCTTGATAAACAGGGACGAAAGAATGGTATTTTCCGCTCGTCTTAATCTTGTAAATCTCATCCACGCTATACGGAAGATTGGGGAAATCAGCCCTTGAGATCAGCACGAAATAATTCGAGGAATACAGCACATGATGGGCAAACTCATCAGAATGGATCTCTTTTAAGCCCTCATCGACAAATACAATCGAGTCATGAACGGACGAAAGCTGGTTTCGCCAATCATAATCGGTCAGGGCGACACAGGGACAATCGCATTGCAAGGAAACACCCGACTGCTCGCCCGTTCGCATGTAGTCTGCGACCATGTCAAACAGTGTCGTCTTACCCGTGCCACTATCCCCACGCACAATAGTAATGTTCCGTTTAATGGTAAATGTGTACTTGGTTCCCCTGCGGCGGGAAATCTTAACGAGATGCGAACCGTTCATAAGCAGCACCTACAGATACAGAATCGACTCGTGAATCAAATCGGCCATGTTGTGAACGATTCGGCCGCTATTCACGACTTTAATTTTAAAATCCTCGCGACCAAAGTCCATCACATGATAGAGATTCACAACGAGCTTGCGGTCTTTCGCCATGTCGAGAATCCACTTGGCACAGTTGTCACCACAGGTAGAAGCGTTAAAAATATGCTTACGATCAAATCTCATAAGCAGCAGCGTTTTCACGCCACCAGAAAGCTGGAGTGGGGAGATGGATCCAAGCACAGGGCTTTCGATGACGTTTTCGGAGACAACAACCGATCGATCGACATCTTTAATTATCGAGACTGCATAGGGATCCGTAATCCAAGTAGACCGGTAAGAGTTTTTGAAATATGTCGCTGTGTTGTAAATCGCTTCTGGCATATCGCCAAAGTAGACGCTTAACACATCCACTCCCAATCATATTGTCTTTATGGTCAACGTAATCATAACGAAAGGGGCCACCAGATAAACGGTGACCCCTAAAAGAAAACAAGCTGGCGCTAGTACTCGCGCGGGCTGTTGACGATCTCGCCGGCGGCGACCTTCTTCAGGTGCCGGCCGTAGACCGACTTGCCGTAGGCCTTCGCGGCCTCCTCCAGCTCGGCGGTGGTGATCCAGCCGTTCTCCCAAGCGATCTCCTCGGGGACCGAGACCGGCAGGTCCTGGGAGTGCTCCACAGCGCGGACGAACTCCGCCGCCTCGTGCAGGCTCTCCATGGTGCCGGTGTCCAGCCACGCGTAGCCGCGGCCCAGGGTGACGACGGACAGCGTCCCCTCCTCCAGGTACATCTGGTTGAGTGTGGTGATCTCCAGCTCGCCGCGGGCCGACGGCTTAACCTCATGCGCCTTGGCGGCGACGTCGCCCGGGTAGAAGTACAGGCCGGTGACGGCGTAGGAGCTCTTGGGCTCGGCTGGCTTCTCCTCGATGGAGACGGCCCTCCCCTCCCCGTCGAACTCCACGACGCCGAAGCGCTCGGGGTCGTCCACGTGGTAGCCGAAGACAGTGGCCCTGCCCGACTCGGCGTTCTGGACGGCGCGCGTCAGGTGGCGCGACAGGCCGTTGCCGTAGAAGATGTTGTCGCCGAGCACCAGGGCGCACGGCTCGCCGGCGATGAACTCCTCGCCGATGGTGAAGGCCTGCGCCAGGCCGTCGGGGCTCGACTGCTCGGCGTAGGAGAGGTTCACGCCGTAGCGCGAGCCGTCCCCAAGCAGGCGCTCGAAGTTGGGCAGGTCGGTCGGGGTGGAGATGACCAGGATATCCCGGATGCCCGCCAGCATGAGGGTGCTAAGCGGGTAGTAGATCATGGGCTTGTCGTAGACCGGCAGCAGCTGCTTGCTGGTGACGAGCGTGAGCGGGTACAGACGCGTGCCGGACCCGCCGGCGAGGATGATGCCTTTCATAAAAATCCTCTCGATTGACAATCGTTGAGCAAAAGCCGCTAATTTCAGATGCATAGTTAATTAAATTATACGCACCGGCAGCAACCTCCCCGTCTTCTTATTTAAATCGGACAGCAGAAACACGCAACTCTTTCTGCATTTCTAGCGAGGCAACAAATGAAAAAGTACAATGAGCAGTGTCCAACAAACGAAAGGCAAACAATGCGAGTCGAAACAACCGGAGTATGCAGAGGAAACTGGAAAATCTACCAGCAGCTTAAGATTGAAGGCATCCATAAAGGCTCCAGCGTAACAGCCCAGGCGGCTACAGACGATAACCGCCGCTCACCTTTATCCCTCCTAAAATTCCGGGACAATAGTTGTGACTCGAACTCATACGTCCTTGTAGTCCCCGATCCCGATGCTCGCACCATCAAAATTGAGTTTAGCGAAATCGGCCAAGACGGTCGCACCCTGAGCAGCGACTCCCTTTCGCTAAATTGCAAGAACATCAAATGGGAGTCGCGCCTTAACTACAAAATTAAACCTGACATGTGCAGCAAACTCCGAAACTACGATGACGTTTCAGAGTTTGACATGGCAACGATTGATTTCTGGCAGTGCATCGAAGATTCAAGCGACTATATCCTTAGGTGCACGGTGAGAACTCCTTATCGTAGCGACTCGCAAATCAAACTTCGTTGTTTCGATCGAGCCCTCAATGAAGTTGATTTGAGCATCGTCAATTTCGGTTCAAATGTAACAAGCGTTGGATTTACATCTGAGAAAAAGCAACTTGAAACGCAGCTCTCGGTTCGTATGCCAAAAGCGTTCGATCGTTACTATTTTGTTATTGACGATCAAAATCACCCATCATTCAGTGCATTCGACTGCTTAACGCCCGATAAATTAGGCTTGCTTCTTGAGGAGACCAACTTTCTCTTTACCCATGCGCAGTTTGATCCTGAATACCCCGAATGGTTCACGGAACATAAGGCAACCATCGGCGCTCTGGAGAAACAGAGAAAAATCGTCTTCAACAGCGCTCCGAAGTTCAGCGTTATTGTCCCTCTTTACAACACGCCCATTTCGTTCTTTAACGATATGGCCGAATCCGTAAAAACCCAGTCTTATGCAAACTGGGAGCTCATCCTAGTTAATGCGAGTCCTGACAATCAGGAACTAAAGGCTCGCGTTGAGCAGGAGAAGGCCCACGACAACAGAATTAAATCAATTAACCTTACCGAGAATAAGGGCATTTCCGAAAACACAAACGCCGGCGTTGCCATCGCTTCGGGTGATTTCGTTAGCTTCTTTGACCATGACGATATTCTTGAACCGGACTTGTTGTTCTCATATGCCGAGGCAATTGAAAACGATGATGACGTCGATCTTCTCTATTGTGATGAAGATAAACTCATGCCCGATGGAAAGCTAGCGCAGCCGTTCTTTAAGCCGAATTTCAATATCGATCTGCTCAGAAACAATAACTATATCTGCCATATGCTTACCATCCGTAAGTCTCTGCTTGACACTCTAGAACCGAACACGAAAGAGTTCGATGGAGCACAGGATCATAATCTGACTCTCCGCGCCGTGGAAAAGGCAAGGAAAGTTCATCATGTTGCAAAGGTTCTATATCACTGGCGCCTAAGCGAGACCTCCACCGCAGCAAATGCCGATAGCAAGCCGTATGCCACTATCGCAGGTATCAAAGCGGTCCAGAGTCATTTGGACAGGCTTGGGCTCAATGCGAAGGTCGAACAAGCGCGTCGTCCCTTTACATATAAAGTAACCTACGCTGTGCCAGATTCGCATCCACTCGTGTCGATTATCATTCCGACTAAAGACCACGCCGACATTCTGGACAACTGCATTACGTCAATTGTTGAAAAATCAACGTACGACAATTACGAGCTTGTCATAATCGAAAACAACAGCACAGAAAAGGCGACGTTCGATTATTACGATAAGTTGCAAGCAAAATATCCTGACATCGTTCATCTTGTAACTTGGGAACACGAATTCAATTTCTCCAAGCTCATGAACTTTGGCGTGGCTCACGCCAAAGGAAACTATCTCTTACTGTTGAATAACGATACAGAGGTAATTACGCCCAATTGGATAGAAACCATGCTTGGCATCTGCGCACGTGAGGATGTAGGCGCAGTTGGTGCAAAACTCTACTATCCCGACAACACCATTCAGCATGCGGGCTTATGCGTCACTGGTGGCGTGGCGGGGCATCTTTGCCAAAGCATGCCAAAGGATAACTGGGGCTACTTTGCACTCAACGATGCACAACAAGACTTCAGCGCCGTCACTGCAGCTTGCATAATGACCAAGCGTAGCGAATATGAGAAAGTCGGAGGTTTCACGGAAGAGCTTCAAGTTGCATTTAATGACGTTGACTTTTGTTTAAAGCTACGCGAGATCAACGACCTGATCGTATACACACCCGAAGTCGAGCTCTATCACTACGAGTCGATTTCTAGAGGCGTTGAAAACAATACGGAGAAGCAGATTCGCTTCCACAAAGAGGTCGCATACATGAATTATCGCTGGGCTAAGCATTACGTCGAAGGCGATCCCTATATGAATCCAAACTTTACCGTTGGGGAACCTGCGAATCGTTATTATCATTTATAAAAAGTTGGCGTTTCTTCCCTTATTCAATCACGGCAAATTAGCGTGTGTCTAAGCTAGATAGGGGAATCGAGGATTAACCCTCGATTCCCCTATTGTGGGTTCCCCAATTGTGATAAGTTGTCCTCCACTCGACAGTCAGAGAGCATCTTATTCTAATGGCGTATTTAAAACCCAGCCCCACTGAGGCGTAGCGGTAGTGTGGTAGTAGTTCAGCCACCAGGCCAGTGATGTCGTCCTAATGTAACCGATGTTATCCATAACCATACCGTTACCGACGTAAATAGCAATGTGTCCCCAGCGAGCCCCCGCATTAGTATGCGTATGAGTAGGGACCGCAACAATCATTCCAACCTTAAGCTGCGATATATCTCGACTGTGACACCAATTCCAAAACATGTCGCATGCGTCACCGTTGGGATAAGACCCCAGCACGGGATAAAAAACCTCGCTAACCCACTCCGAGCACAATCCCACTCCAGGAGAAGGAACGTTGTAGCAGCGACTAACAATTTGAGACTGAAAGGAAGTACGGGCAGAACGCTCGGGCTCTACCCAAGCACCGGCAGCATTAAAGAAATACTCGCCATTCTCGATACTGTTCCAGCCAGTTGCCATTTGACCTGACGACATAAGGTAATACCATAGCCCGTCATCATCGCGGAACCAGCCTGTATTCATAACGCCAGATTCGTTATCGAGGTGATACCACTTCCCGCCAATTAATTGCCAACCGCGCTGTAGCACCCCGTCTGGATCCGTGTAAAACCACGTCTGAGCAGCGGAGGACCAATACCAGCCTACCATGGGCTTTCCTTCGGCGTCGTTGAGCTTAATTGCGCCCACGCTGTCCTTGACACCCTTTAACGCAATTGCACCACTGCTGCACGCATAATATGCGTTTCCATCTTGCGAGAAGACCCAGGCGTTGCACTCTAATGCGCCGCCACTATCCGGATCCAAATAATAAATGGAGCCATTTACAGTTTGAAATCCTTCCAGCATGGCGCCATTATTATTGGGGTCTAGCAAATACCAGCTAGAACCATTGTAAAACCACCCGGTACGAATCTCTCCCGATGCGTTGGAGCAATACCATGCCCCATCGTTAATAAACCAACCGGAGCTCATAGAACCGGATTCGGAAAAATGATACAAAGAGCCGTTAACAAGCCTAAAGCCCGTAGCCATTAATCCAGAAGGCTCAAGCCAGTACCAAGTATTGCCAAGGAGTAACCACCCGGTCTGCATAGCGCCCGAACTGTCCAAATAGTACCAGCTATCATCAATTAAAACCCAGCCGGTCTTCATTGAACCCGATGTCTCGTCAAGGTAGAACCAGCGCCCACCGGTGGCAGCCCATCCCTTCAAATGTGCACAGGAGTTAGAAAATAAATGCCAGCCATCGTTCAAGTATTTCCAGCCAGTAGCTGCATAACCTTCGGAATCAAAATAATACTCCGCCCCTCTAATGGACAGAAAACAGTTTGACGGCCAACCACCGGCCTCATATCTCCACCACCATTTACCGTTTTCGCAGACCCAAGAACCAGGAAGGGCGATTTTGTTATCAGAAGAGCGAACAATCTGGAACGACAACCGGGTGGTAGCGCCAGCGTAGTCCCCTAGCCCATTTACAGCTATATCAGCACAGCCAGGTGCAACATTATTCGCATAAAAGACTTCATAATCGGTCCCACATGTAAGATTTAACCCGCTATCAGCAAAAACCGACACACTCGGAGTAATCGCATCACCAGTGTATTCATATGTCGACAAATCGATAGACGCTTTGAAGTTAACCGAATCAGAAGGTAACCGATCACCATCCGATGGCCCAACTGGGCCCTGTACCGATTGATCTGTAGAATCATCAGCGCCTAGAACCGCACAATCTTCGGGTAATGAAAAAGCAATCGTGGGGCATAAAAGAGGCGTGAAACAAATTGATGCAAGGCAGACCACACCGATAAAACTCAAATAACAATTTCTCATCATTACACTTTTCCCATAAAACAAATTAGCCTTTGATAGACCAGGCCTGCTCAACCCCGAGACGAAGTCCCCCAACTAAAAGAAATTACCAAAGCAACTGCACGCGAGATGAATCTACAAACAGGAGGCGACGCTAATAAAGCGAATAAGATATAGGCAGTTCATAGCACAGACGCCAAGAGTAACAACAGAAATGGAAGAAGAGTTGAACCTAAATAATCGAGTTCTTAGTCCAAACAACAAAGCTGGTAAAGCCGGAAGAAAATAGCGCCCCTGAACACCCTGTATTACATTTTCATAGTTGAAAGTCCATGCCAACCACATCGATGCAATGGAACCGAGTGCAGCCAAAAGGAAAGCAAAAATGAAAAGAAAGGATACTGGAGCAGCAAGAAACGAAGGCTCATCACTAGAGTCAAGGCAGCAAATAAACCCAAAAAACAAATAAGGAATCATATAGAATGCAGGGAAACGCAAGTTCTCTTGAAGCCATCCAAGAGAATAGCCCAAGGTCGTTTCCCAATAGAAATCACCTAGGGAGTCGAGAGTTCTACATAAAACAAGGAAACTATTCTTTGGATGCAGCAGAATATCGCCGAGCGAATATAACTGCCCCGCTTCGTGGCCCCGAGAGGAATCTGAAGGCTGAGAAACCAAGCTGCTCATCGACGCCAAACGTAAGGCCAATACAGAAACAACAACGCAAAAGATCAACAAGAACTTGCTAAAACGCCCGGTCTTCTCATCAAGGAACTGAGAAAGAGGGACGAACAATCCAAGTAAAATCAACCCTGAATAGATAACCTTGCACGGAGCCAAAAGAACCGAAATGATTAAATATATAAAGACTTCTCTTTTGCCTATCGACCGCTGTTCGCCAAAAAAACCGCGCATCAAACATGCGAATACCAGAAGTGAATAAGCAATGATTCCAGAATCATAGGAATATGAAGCTGCCAAATGAAGCGTCATGGGCAACAATGAAACGAATACAATGACCGATTTGCCTTTAGGTGCGATTCGAAATGCCTGGAAAGCGCAGAAGCAAAAAACGAGAGCCGAACCAATTCGACCCATATAGAACGCGGGATAAGCTCCAAGTCCAAAGAACAACCCTATCTGCAAGCCAATGATAGAGCCCAGTTTTGCAGTAATATTCTCGCCGCCGGCACTAAAAGAAAATTCACTGAAAGGAACCAGCTGCCCATTTCCAAATAGTGAAAAACCATCAATAACAGAATCAAATGAAGCTGAATTAATTGCATCGCCCGGTTGGCGGCTATTGTATAGCGCGTAATCAATATCTCGCACCAGAAAAGCACCGTCATTAGTCACATGGGCATTAAATGGAAGGCTATCAACCAACCAATAAGTCGAAAAATAATGATGGCCCTCATCGGGCGCGGTGAAGGGAGGGAATATAAAGCAGAATATGATTAAAAATGATATGAGCAGTACCAAGAATACCCACTCACTTTTAAGGCGATCCTTATCCCTAGCAAATACGCTGCCGAGTACGAGAATTATAATTAACGAAATCGCAATTGTAAGCAGAACAAGCAATCTAGGATTATTTAAGTACCAAAATACTGAATAAACTGCAAATAAACCGGCAAAAGCAAGAAAAGCAGGTTTACATCTTACAAAACTCGTCATGCTGGAATCCTTAAATTTCAAAACTCACATAAGCGCAACTAAATATAGTGGCAGCAAGTATATCAACAAGCTAATTATTTTCTCAGAGCTTGCGTCGATGATATTAACGCATGAACAGTGCCGTAGCATCCGACTTCGGAGGCTAATATCCGAATTCAGTCATACACGAAGCGCTCGCCAACTGACTCAGAGGAAACGTTCAACACAGAGACGTTAAAGAGTGTTGCTATTCATGCTGACTGAATATAGTCGATGAATTACTTTCGCAACCTTTTTAGGCCAAAATTTCTCAAGCATAGCAAGGTCTTCGGAGCTCCGTGTATTATTTTGGATCAAGGAGGTCGTCTCAGATTCTTCGTGAATTCGATGACGCATGAGAATCTCGGGAGAATAAACAAAAGAACCTTCAAGTCGCGAGAATCTCTCCCACGCTTCCCAGTCCAAGTCACACTTCATCTCACTCGAAAACAAAGGTGTCTCGAGATTAGACATAACATACGTGACCGAAGGGCAGCAAATCGCAGATCCAAACCGCAAAGCCCGACGCTTGTCTCTGACTATAGATGAATTACCAACTCGAGCGAATTTTCTTAGTATTATTCTTTTCACTTTAAGAATCGAGATGTCATCGACATATTCCCCATTACGAATCTCCCCATAATTAGAAAAGAAGATCAGGGGATGATTGGAGGCGTTAACAGAGCGAAGCATTTCAATTGAATAATTAGGGGAATACAGATCATCTTGATGAGCAATGGTGACCAATGGAGTTTGAGCATGGGAAATTGCGCAATTCCAGTCATGACCAATCCCTGGCATCCCATTGTTAATAAATACAGGCAAGTTATAGCTAGAAGCAACCTGCTCAATATGCTTATTCGGAGTAGAAGTAGAGATAAGGATCCTACTGGGTTGTTGCTGGTTCATTAAAGACGATATACAGTCGCTCAAATACGGTGATTCGCCATAGGCGCAAACTACGAATGTATGATCATTACACGTAAACATAGAACTACTTATCCCTCAGAATGCTCTCGATATCTTTTTCAAGCAATGCAACTCGTTGAGTTAAGTTCTTAATCGCATCGGCCTGTTTGCTGGCAATTAAACTAAGTGAAAGCATGATTAAGATTCCAAAGACAAACCCCAGAACAAATATAAAATTGGAAGGCGTGGCAAACCCCATCGCCGACGATAAATAACACAGGGGCTGCGGAAATAGAGCAGACAGGACTAGGACTAGGACCAACGCCAGCCACAATAGAGAATACTTAAGTTGGAGCCTGCCACTCACAATAAGCTTAACTACGTATGCAGCGAGTAAAATACAGGCCGCTGCTACAGAAACGCGAAGGGTTACCGGCACTTTAACACCTCGTTTTTGAACATGCGGAAATAATAATTGCAAGGGTAACTTTGACCATGTAATAGGCACTCGAAAAGCCCGAAATGGATGATGAGCCCCCTTGTCTCTCTTTCATGACAACGGGAACCTCAGATACAGACAGACCGCGAGCAAGCACTGAGACAATAGAATCGGGTTCAGGGTAATCAACTGGATAGTTCTTACAGAAATAGTCAATAGCCTTCGGTCCGCAGGCCCTAAATCCAGATGTCGGATCAGCTATGTACTTACCAGTACACATTTTAATCACCCTAGTAAGCCATGAAATACCCACTCGGCGTAAAAACGTAGACTGAAACCCCCCAGTTCGCTCGAGAAACCTAGACCCGATAACCAAGTCACAGCCAGCTTCAATCTGCTCAACCATACTGGAAATAAAACAAGGATCATGCTGCCCATCGCCATCCACCTGAACGTCGATGTTATATCCATATTTTTTAGCGTACTTATGACCGGCTTGTACAGCCCCTCCAATGCCAAGATTCTGCGGTAGATCAAGTACATTGAGATGGTTAGCATGACAAATCTCAAGCGTGTTATCAGTTGAACCATCATTGACCACGACATAATCATATCCTGAATCAATCACGGCTTTAACTGTCGCACAAATTGATTCAGCTTCATTATAAGCAGGCACAATAACTAGCACCCTATAATGATTGCTCATGAACAACCTTTCAATGATAGCCCGTTATCCTTAGCTAAAAGTAAAAGTAGCACCAACAAGACGAACAACATGTTATGCAAGGAGCTAGCATGATAGGCAACACAGTATCCACAACAGCCCTAGAACATATAAACACTATAGCTGTTAACACCATCGACAATCTGTGGTCGGCGTAGTGACCACTGTGATAGCCGCAAAGTGTCCTGCATCTACCCTCTTGCAAATGCCACGAATCTTATAGAAAAGAACTAGACAGATGAGTTGCTTAATCAAATATAGCTAAGTTTCTACTAGCACGGCTCATCGTAAATGACCGTCAGAAAGAACCGAAGCGATTCTTTCGCTTGCATGGCCATCACCATAAGGATTGGAAGCGTGACTCATCGCTTCATACTCTGAGACATCCGAGAGCAACCTGCTAAACTCGTTGTAAATTACATCTTCCTCTGTGCCAACAAGTTTCAAAGTCCCCGCCTTAACGCCCTCAGGACGCTCAGTAGTGTCACGCATGACAAGAACAGGCTTGCCAAGGCTTGGCGCTTCTTCTTGAATACCGCCTGAGTCAGTAAGTATCAGATAGCTTTTAGCCATAAAGTTATGAAAATCAAATACTTCAAGGGGGTCAATAATATGCAGTCGATCAAATCCATCTAGCTCTTCATGGGCAGCCTTGCGAACAAGAGGATTCATATGAATAGGGTATATAGCTTTGGTATCGGGATAATCTTCCATTACGCGACGAATAGCACGGAACATGCGATGCATAGGTTCACCAAGGTTTTCGCGGCGATGTGCGGTGATAAGAATCAAACGAGAACCCTTTGCCCAGTCAAGCTCATGATGTGAATACTCCGGATCCACAGTAGTATGAAGTGCATCAATTCCCGTGTTACCTGTAACCCAAATCTTATCGGGTCTTTTTCCCTCATCGAGAAGGTTTTGTCTGCTCACCTCGGTTGGTGCGAAATAATATTGACTCACGATGTCAACTGCTTGGCGGTTAAACTCCTCTGGCCAAGGACTGCCAATATCATGTGTGCGTAAACCAGCCTCAACATGACCGACCGGAATTTGCAGATAAAAACAAGCTAAGGCTGCAGCAAAGCTTGTCGTGGTATCTCCATGGACAAGCACGACATCCGGTCTTTCCCCCTCAAGAACCTTCTTGATTTTAAGAAGAATGTTACACGTAACATCGAAAAGAGTCTGACCAGGCTTCATGACTGCTAGGTCAATATCGGGTTCCACATTAAAGACATGCAAAACCTGCTCAAGCATCTCCCGATGTTGACCAGTCACGACAACAACGGTACTGAAATCATCCGGATGAGTTTTGAGCACATTCACAAGTGGGCACATCTTAATTGCTTCCGGACGAGTTCCGAAAACTAGCATTACCTTTTTCATTTCAAGAACCAGCCCCTTAAAAAAACCATTGAAATACATATAGTCATTACGAACAAATAATAATCATTTAAATAATACAGAGGGAGAAGTCAGGGAGAGAGCAATTCGCCCTGAAATCAGATGATGCAATTAAACGAGATTATTAAAATGACGTCTCAACAAGATAGACAATACGACAACCATATATACAAGTCCAAAAAGACAAGATATTAAGCTACACACTGTAACACCATTTAAATTGAATACTTCTACGGAATACTTCATTGAACTAAGTGAAACAATAAACATCAACACGCCAGCAACAAGGGTATGCGAAAAATACCTAAATGAAATCAACAAATCATTGACAAGCCACATCAGTCCAGTCAAAACAGCAGAAGCTATCATAGGTGGAACTAAATACATGAAAGGTAGTATTTCATCACCAAATACAAATGAAAATAAGCTATTTCCAAACACCTCAAAACCAATACCGAACACAACGGCGATGATTAACGCACCAAGTAAGCAGGCAAAGCATAGGCGAAAGAAAGAACGCCTGTCTTTATCTGAATAACTTTTCGAGAAATAACCGAGCAGGGGGTTATACAAATATGAAACACCCATTTGAATGATAGCAATAGGAGCCGCAATAGATGAGTAGACCCCAAGAGCAGAATCCCCCAATGCAGAAGATAAATATTGGCGTGGAATTGACGATGACGCGGAAACCGCTATGCCAGCAACCACAGCCGGCAAGCATGTTATCAATAATCGCTTTGCCTTATTTCGGCTAATTCCAACAACAATGCTTGTTAGCGCGGAAGTTCGTGGCAAATCGTAAAACCATCCAACTAATACGACCGCAATAAACATTGCAAATATAGCTAGCGGCACCGAACGAAAGCAAGATAAAGCAACACAGAAAAAAACTAGAGACAAGGCTCCCTGAAGCGCAAGTGAGACTCCAACATAATCCATCCGGGAAAACTGCTGATCAGCAGCATGAAGGACATCTATCAATTGGTTGGCGCTTTTATATAAGCCGTAGAGAAAAATGCAGAAAACGGAAACAGGGCGACAAGTAAATAGCGAATAAGCAAAAGTCAAAACAAGTGATAAAAGTATGGTTAGTAATCTAAAGGAAAGATACTCCCCTACCGTGTTTTCCCCATTAACATCTGAAACTTGATATGTATACATCCTATATTGAGCAATTGGGAAAAAAATGCCATAGACAGACATCGAAAGCGAGTATAAGCCAGCATCAGAAAAACCAAAGGATAGGCGAACCACCAGCACACTTATTAACCATTGGCAAGATAAACCGATAATCGAGCCAATAGAACTCCATAAAATATTAGACTTTATCGAAAGAACTTTATCGGAACCCAACAATTACTCCGTTCTTGAATTAACTGATGCAGTTAATTGATGAGACACCTGTTTATCAGCAGGAGGAATGATCATATAGTCGCCATAAAGTTGAGTAAGCATCTCATCATAATGAGTTGGGATTTTAAATTGATGGCCCTCAAATTCTGCATCCATTACATCCGTAAAATAACTATTTGGAAATGCCTCCCTGAGACCAAACCCCCATCCGATTTGTCCCGCTCTCTTTGTTTCGCCAATAACATATTTTCTTGAAAGTTTATGTAACCGCTCGGAAGCCCATTTCTCTATAGGCAGCACTAGAGAAATGGGATAAAAAATAGCCATGAGAATTTTCATGCTAATCGGATGTGGATAATGGAAGTTGAGCCTTGATACAATACAAATCAAATCAAGCAATTTCACTTCATAAAACATAATAGTGGCCTTTAGATTTGAATCGGATATACCGTCAATTGGGAACACATCTATCCAAAGCCATTCTGGAACTGAAGGGCGATCCCTCTCTGTCCGAACGGAGATCATAGGATTAATTACTTTTGCGAATGAAGGTAAATACCCATCAATCTCTGTAGCCTGAACGCGAAGCCACGGAGAGAACCTACCGCTTTGAACAAGGCCAAGAAATTTATCGTAATCCTTCCGCGGCATGACAACATCTATATCATCATCCCAGGGGATAAAACCCTTATGACGCACGGCACCGATTAGAGTTCCATACGACAGCGAATAGCACAAATTATATTTCTCACAAAAATCGTGAAATTCCACCAAGATTTTCAGTTCTTCGTGTTTCACCGCATCAAAAGAAAGAATTTCATTCGTCATTAAAAAACCAAGCCTTAAGAAATGAACGAAGTATATCTATCCGAATAGTTCTGATTGTCATCATATGCATCGGTTAACAATTTCTCGCAACCCTTAATAAAGCTATTCGAATCTAGACCGGTATAGTATTCGAACAATAAATCGGGCCAATTAACATTTGTATTATCTAAATCAAGTGTAAAACCAATACCATAATCACTTGCCATTGTTTCCATTGCGGTATTCGGGCAAACAAGAATTGGCATATGAAGCTGGGCAGCTATATACATTTTGTTAGAAATAGCGTAATCGAGAAATGGATCCCCATTGCCGTACAGATTGTGGATTATGTTGACTCCTGTATATAAAGAGTACATTTTTTCAGGTGCAAACCTCCCTAACAGTTGGACGTTTTCTACGTGATTATTTCTACAATAATCCTTTAGCTTTTCAGATCCAGCTCCTGCAAACATCAAACGGAAACGTGAATCATTTTTAAACATATTAATCAACTTAACATGTTGCTCAATATACTGGCCAACACTACCAATGAATGCAATCACGATCGGTAAAGAAGGATTGCCATTTAAACTATTCACACATGAACTAGCATCAAGATCAGAGAATGACGGTCGCTGTAGATTGTGGACATAACTGTATTCAGAAGGGGCGAGAAAAGCGGCATAAAAACGTGATGAAAGCACCACGATTCCAGCAAAGGACACTATAGCGCGAGACATGAGGCCCAGAATCGGATTAAACTCTCCTCCGTAATCTCGAACATCCATTACATAGCGTTTGCGATACTTAATAAGCAGTGCAGGAAACGCAAAATAACCAGCAATAGTATTAAGTAAAACTATGTGATCAAAATCACTATTTAATAGCTGTTTATTTACAAACAACATATAGGCAAAATAACTGTAAAGCCTGCGTAATAAACCAGTATCTGGGCAGGGCTTAGCATATTCAATGCCCTTAATCGACCCTAGCGTCTCTTCCACGCCATCCCTATTCCAGTAGACAAGGTATTTTTCCCCGGGAGTATTATCGACATAAAAGTTGAACAAATAAGGACATAGATACGCATTACCACTAAGAACAAAACAGGTTTTTTTCATCTCTTGAATTACTCCAATGCCCAGACTAATTAATCCACTTAGTAGATATCTTTGATGAATCGTCCATTCATCAAACCAGTACGAAACTTGACCCTCTTACAAAAGACATGCGACTTATTCTTCCGTTGAAGATATTGATGCAGAAATCTCTTAATACGTAACAACTTTTGTTCCATAAGGAATATTATCGTAAATCCATTTTGCGTTCTGAATCTCAAGGCGAACACATCCCGCAGAGGATGGAACACCCATCGTGGGATCCATCACGCGGTTGCTGTTAACGTAGTAGGGCGAGGAATGGAACAGGTAATCACCATAGAACTGCGTGTAGTAATAGCAAGTATATCCATGCCCAAAGGAGTATCCCTTTCCGTAGACTTGGTACTCCCCTTTCACCGTAGGTGTGCTGGCTTTGCCCGTCGAGCATACATATCGACGGTTTAAGGTCCAATTATTCCATGACCCAGTATAAATGCTCGTAACACAACGTGACGTATCGACAAGTATCAACCAATTTGTATTGCTTGAATAACTTTGAGCTTTAGCATCCATATAGTCTGACACCCACGCACCGTTGGCCATGAAGTAATTCCAGGATCCGTCCACAACGCGCCAGCCAGTAGCCATGGCGCCACTAGCGTCAAGCCAATACCAGGTACCCCCCAGGTTAAGCCACCCTGTTTGCATATAACCAGACGAATTCAAGTAATACCAAGATCCGTTAACGGAAAGCCAGCCGGTTTTCATAACGTAGGTAGATGGGTCCAAATAGAACCAGGAGCTATCCTTGTACAGCCAGCCAGATCGTGCATAGCCAGCGGTCTCATCAAAGAAATACCATTTTCCATTTACGCTCTTCCACCCAACGCAGGGGGAGCCATCGGTTGGATCAGCATAGAACTTGCAGCCCCCAAGCGTCACAAACCCGTGAGCTTCGGCTAATTCGCCATCGCCGTTTGATGTAAACAGTTTTCCATTACGCAATGCTCCACACAATGAGCAATCAGAACCAGCAAAAGCCTTAGACGGCTCTTCTGCATACGAGCCCTGAGCATCTACCCATTCACGACAAGCAACAGCGCCTGAAGCTTTTGCATAATAGCTTTTCCCATTTACAGAGAAATGGCCAAGCAGCATTCTACCGTCGGCGGCAGGATCGAGATAATAGCATTGACTACCGTCCTTCAGCCATCCCGTCTTTACAATGCCCGAGGCATGAGAAGGCTCAGCGTAATACCAGTCTCCATCGCTCATAAACCAGCCGAGTGACAGCGCTCCCGTTGAAGAAAAATGATACCGATTGGATCCGATGACATAAAAGCCGGTAACCATTCTATTGTCATTTGCGACATCAAGCCAATACCAAGCGCCGTTCACCGAACGCCAGCCCGACGCAAGTGCGCCGGAACCGTCAGCGTAATACCAGTCCGTACCATCAAACGCCCAGCCTACAACCATTGCGCCGGAATCAGATAAATAGTAACGAGACGAACCGACGGAAACGATACCCCTAGACATGGCGCCATCATTGGCGGGATCAAGCCAATACCAACTATTGTCAGCTTGGAGCCAGCCTGTTAAAACTTCACCATGGCAACCCCAATACCATAAACCGTTATCAAGACACCATCCATTAATCAGCCCATAGGCTCCAAGAAGATAAGGATGCCCATCAATAACACGTCGACCAGTAGCCATAGAACAGCTGTTAAGGGAGTCAAACCAGTACCATTGACCTCCTATAAACTGCCAGCCACTTGCCAAAGCGCCTGATGGACTCGCGTAATACCACTTATTGTCAGTAAAAATCCAGCCGCAGCTCATTGCACCGTCACGAGCGGGGTCCAAATAGTACAACGAGTCGTCAATATTCTGCATTCCGGTCAAACGACAGCCGTCAAGATAGTAATACCAGGACAAACCGCTCCATTGCCATCCAGATAGCTTTTCTGTCCTCGACGGTTCTTGGCTTTCGACAACCTGTTGGTTCGAATCTTCCGATGTTTTGCCGGCACAATCACTGGAATCTTGAGAGCAACCGCCATCGACAAATGCTCCCGACCCTCCTGTCGAGTCGCGGTCAACGACACCGTTATCCGCCCCCTCTTCCACGGCATAAGCAGTGCAAGAAAATGCGGGAACTGAAACTGAGAGCAAGGCGGAAAATAGCATCAAGCCAATTATTCGCCAACAAATTCGATGTTCAATCTGGACATTCATTTCAGGCCCCCAAACCGATATCGACCGTCTTACAGCAAATCAATTAAAAAAATGGACGGGCTGCGCCGATCACATTTCCCCTTGCGCTAATGGGATGAATTCCGACGCCCTGATGAGGCCAGGAGTCAATCATCATACCGCCGCCAAGTGCGATTGCGATATGCCCGCGATAATAAATCACATCGCCACGCTGAATCGAGCTGGTGCTCACGGGCATAAAGATGTTGCTTCGATACCAATTCATCGAATTGTAGGTTTGGCTTGGATCCCAGCGATGGTTATAAGGGTTGTAAACACCCATATCCATGCCAGTAGCATAAAGACATTGCAAGACAAAACCAGAGCAATCAACAGCCCCGCCGGGAGCGGTAGACCAAGGCTCAATATATTGCGTACCGATATATTCGTAAGCACGCTGAATAAAGGCATTCACGCAATCTTCCCGCGTCGCTTCGACAGAAATGCGAGAAGGAGTCACATAGGTAAAGTAGCCAGTGCAGTAGCTAGGCAACTGAACAGTCCAAGAGCTGACCTGGGGATACTGCGGAGGATTTTGCCAGCCAACCTTGTCGCACTGGCCATCGCTCCAGAAAATTCGACGCACGCCATCGATGGTTCTTGCGCCTGTTGCCATAGCACCGCTGCCGTCTAGCCAATACCACTTACCCGAATCTTTAAGCCAGCCAACATGCATGCTGCCGTTGGAGTCAAGGTAATACCATGTTCCATTGAGGCATTTCCAACCAGTTGCCATTTTTCCGTCGGCGTTTAGGTAATACCATGCACCGTCAGTAAAAACCCATCCAGTTTTCATCGCACCAGAATCGGCATCAAGCCAATACCAATCGCCATCAATCTGCAGCCATCCACGATGAATGACGCCCGTTCCGGGCTCAGCATAAAACCTTTGATTTGCAACATTAACCCAACCGGACGCAACCTGCCAGCCATCAGCTCCAGCTGTTTTTAGGATAGTACCGTTTTCGCGGATCACATCTTTGCAAAGATATCCATTGCCATCGGCATATCTTTCTACGCCGTCTTTAACGGTAATCCAGCTTGACACCACAAGTCTACCGCTCAGGTTTGCGAAACAATCGTTGCCGCCCACCTCAAATAAGCCCGTTTTCATGAGATGGCTAGCAGGGTCCAGGTAATACCAACTCACGCCCTCTTTATACCAGCCAGAAATAAGCGCGCCAGATTCAGAGGCAAAATACCAGCCGTCCTCGGACTGAGCCCAACCAATAGCCATAGTCCCATTCGAATTCAAATAATATGCTGCATTGCCAAGGTCTAAATACCCAACAGACATTTTGCCGTCGGAAGCCGGATCGAGATAATACCAGGTTCCGTTAACGAGTTGCCAGCCAGTGACCGCAATACCATTAGAGCAGTAATACCAATCTACTCCATCTTTGAACCATCCATTTACGAGGCCATAGTCGCCAAAAATGTAGGTACTTCCATCGATCTCGTGACGACCTTTGAACATAGCCAGCGTCTGAGAGTCAAAATAATAGCGAGTCCCACCTATCGTCTGCCATGACGAAGCAAGTGCGCCCGATGGATATGCCCAGTACCAATTCCCGTCAACGAGAATCCAGCCGGTTTTCATAGCACCAGTGGCATCTAAATAGTATTTCCCGCTCCCGAGGTCGACAAAACCAACCTGCATTATATGGGTGGCAGGATCCAGGTAATACCATGTGCCGTCTTGATAAAACCAATCAGCAGCTAAATCGCCTCCAGCATTGGCATAAAACCAATTTCCATCTGAGTTACGTAGCCAGCAGTTCTGATATAGCGCGCCAAAAGGCGTTGCGGCATTGCCGTCATTCGCATAAAACGAAGCAGTCGATCCGCCAGCATCGGTCACATTGAAATAACCTGTCTGCATTGCACCATCATTGGCCGGATCAAGCCAATACCAATAGCCCCCGCTTTGCAGCCAGCCAGTTTGGTGTTTACCGTTTTTTCCGTAATACCAAACTCCAGACGACTCGTCTCGTTGCCAGCCATCTTTTATGACGGAAGAATTATCAGGTTGCAAATCATCGGAAACCACAGAAGAAAAATCCGCTTTTGACTCAATACTCTGAGCCTCAACGGAATCCTGTGCAAACGCGACATTCGCACTCAGGGGCAAGCAGCAAGCAGTGATTAATGACGCAGCAGCACAAACAAGCGTGGCCTTCTTTTCGAATCGATACATAAGCGACCCTCCCAGATATCCTATTTAGTTATTTTAATCCACCTTTCGAGATTGATTTTCGCTACTTTCTGTTCAGTCTATGTAGCTAAATACAATTGATTGAACATATCGTTCAATCATTCTATTCTTTTCCTAAGCAATGAACATCTTAATTGGAGGCCTGCAGTGGAACTGACCAAGCGTAACTTTACAGTTCTGTACGAATACCTAAAGAACCCATATGCCAGCCAGCGAGAAGTTGCCGAGCGCACCGGCCTTTCACTTGGATCAGTAAACGCAGCGAATAAAGAGCTCACGAATGAGGGGCTTCTCGAATCGGACAGCCTAACCGACGGCGGTTACGAAGCGCTTCATCCCTATAAGGTTGAAAACGCAGTGATATTGGCTGCGGGGCTTTCGAGCCGCTTTGCTCCCATTTCGTATGAAAAGCCCAAAGGCCTTTTAAAAGTACGTGGTGAGATCCTCATTGAGCGACAGATTAGGCAGCTGCAAGACGCAGGTATCAGCAATATCACCGTCGTTGTCGGCTATAAAAAAGAATATTTCTTCTATCTCGAAAGCAAGTTCGGCGTCTCGATTGTCGTCAACAACGAATATGCATCCAAAAATAACCACGCATCGCTTATGTGCGTAAAAGAGCGGCTTGGCAACACCTATATTTGCTCAAGCGATGATTACCTTCTAAACAATCCGTTCGAAGCATACGTTTGGAAAGCATTTTATTCTGCTCAATATGCTGAAGGCGCCACCAAAGAATGGTGCATTCAAACCGGAGCAATGGACAGAATTACCAATGTTACGATTGGCGGTTCCGATGCTTGGTATATGCTCGGACATGTCTACTTTGATAAAGCCTTCTCGCTTGCATTTAAGCAGATTCTCGAAACGGAATATAACAAGCCCGAAACAACGGACAAGCTTTGGGAAGATCTATATATCGAGCACATCAAGGAGCTCGATATGGTTATCAAGAAGTATCCTGAGGGCGAGATCAACGAATTCGATTCTCTTGATGAGCTGCGTGCCTTTGATCCGCATTTTATCGAAAACGTTGACTCCGATATTTTCGACAACATCGAGCAAGTGCTCGGCTGCTCCAAATCAGAGATTCACGACGTTTATCCCCTTAAACAAGGTCTTACGAATCTATCGTGCCACTTTAGAACCAATGACGGAGAGTACGTTTACCGCCATCCGGGAGTCGGGACCGAACTGCTTATTAACAGAAATGGAGAAGTAGCCGCACTTAAAAAGGCCAAGGAGCTCGGCCTTGACGACACGTTCATTCATGAGGACCCAAAGCGTGGTTGGAAAATTTCGAAGTTTGTACCCAACGCAAAGCAGCCTGACCCGCATGATCCTGCCCAAATGAATCGAATGATGCAGATGTGTCGTTCGCTTCACGAGAGTGGTGCAAATGTTGAAACCGAATTTGACTTCTACCTCGAAGCGAAGCGCTACGAATCACTTCTTCTGGAAAAAGGTCCCATCGACATTCCAGGCTACAGGGAAATGTCCGCCGAAATCGATGAATTGGAGCACTTTGTACAGGCCGATAATGCACCAAAATGCCTTTGCCACAATGACTTCTTTTACCTCAATTTCCTTATCGATGAGAACGACAAGTACTATCTCATTGACTGGGAATATGCTGGCATGAGCGATTACGCAAACGATTTTGGAACATGCAGTGTCTGCTGCGAGCTTTCCGAAGATGAAGTCGACCGCGCGCTTGATGCATATTTTGGGCGCAAGGCAACAAACAACGAAATTGCGCATAACTATGCGCACATTGCCCTTGCAGGATGGTGCTGGTACCTCTGGTCTCTTCTGAAAGAAGCCGAAGGCGACTTCGTGGGCGAATGGCTCTATATCTACTTCAATTACGGTGCCAAATACCTCAAAAAGGCACTGGAGATCTATCGGAAAGGTGAGTAACGATGCAATTCGGCTTTTTTAGCGGTCTTCTTTGGGGCCTTGATACAGTAATTCTTGGAATCGGCTTGGCGCTTGCGCCCTATATTGGATCGGCGGAAGCGCTTGCATGCGCCTCCATTGCGGGATCCTTTCTCCATGATGCCTTCTGTGCAATTTGGCTCTTTGGCTACATGGGAGTCCGAGGCAGACTAAAAGACACGCTCGCTGCACTTAAAACTCGTTCGGGCAAGGTCGTCATCGCCGGCGCCCTACTCGGTGGACCTATCGGAATGACCGGCTACGTATTGGCAATTAATAACATCGGAGCTGCCTACACGGCAATCATCTCCGCCTTCTATCCCGCAGTCGGAGCATTCCTTTCCTTCGTACTGCTGAAGGAGAAAATGGGCAAAGGCCAGATTCTTTCCCTTCTCGTTGCTCTTTGCGGTGTAATGACGATGGGCTATCTATCGGCCGGATCGAGCGAGATTGCAAATGCCCCCCTCGGCTTACTCGGCGCAGTGCTTGCCGTTATTGGATGGGGATCCGAAGCGGTGCTGTGCGCATGGGGAATGAAAGATGATGCCGTTGATGACGAAACAGCTTTGCAAATCCGCGAAACTACAAGTGCGCTTGTTTATGGAGCGCTCGTACTCCCCCTCTTCGGAGCATGGCATTTCACGTTGGGCGCTATCCCAAGCATGCCCACATTGATTATTGCACTCGCCGGACTCGCAGGAACTGCATCCTATCTGTTCTATTACAAGGGCATTGCGGCAATCGGAGCAGCGCGTGCGATGGCTCTGAATATCTCCTATTCGGCATGGTCAGTGGTCTTTGGCCTGATCTTGCTTGGAACAATTCCCGACATGGCATCCGTAATCTGCTGCGTTGTAATTGTATGCGGAACAGTTTTGGCAGCCAGTAACTGGGACGAACTATTTGGACGTAAGAAGACGGCGTAGCTAGATTAACAATGTAGCAAAAGGGGAGAGCTCGTCGAGCTCCCCCCTTTTAGCATCATGGCTATTCAATTACCACGGCCTGGCTATCCATCTGTTGCCACGTGCCGAAGAACACTTGGGCATTTCGCGTAACATTGCCGTTAATCGAATCCGAAAGATAGACAATTCCCTGCTCGTCATCATAGCCTTTAAGGACTACGGCATGATTACCGCCCCACAGACCATAGGAATGCCCGTTATACCAACGCGCAGCATAACGGCCTCCTGGCCAACTTCCCCATTCGGTATTCCACATCTCAACAGGTTGACCACAGGTCAGCCTGTTCTTAATGGAAGAAATTGACGAGAAAGAGACGTCTTTTGCCTGCTTGCCACTTCCAGCAGCACGCAGAAAGTTATTACCAGCAATAGTAATCGCAGGTGCGACGCATCCCATGAGACCCCCGCTGCTACGCCTTGGATTGCCATCAAAAGCGGTAACAAAATTGCCATTACTTCCCTTGGGCAAATAGTAATCCGCAATAATCGTCTTACCTAAACCGAAACCATAGTAGTTAAGCAAGTTTGTAAGGGCAACCGACTCACAGCCAGTAGGAAGTTCCGGGTACTGCGAATAGCACGGGACATCGACCCAAGCGCCAACCATTGCGCCGGATGAACTGAACTTGTAGTCAGTAGAGCCGATCCAATACCAACCGTTGCTCAACATTACTCCCCCACGTGCGGCATCAAGGTAATACCATGTGCCCCCACGGGAAAGCCATCCCGTTTTCATTATGCCAGAAGCGGAATCTAGCCAGTACCAGTTACCGCCATCGTTAAGCCAGCCGGTCGCCATTCGACCATCCGAGTTAAAGTAATACCAAGACCCAGCAATTTGCTGCCATCCAGTCAGAATTACCCCATTAGCAGAACAATAATATCGAGAACCCTGACTCTCAATCCAGCCCGTTCTGGCATTACCGTCATCGTCAATCAGCTGGATTCCCGAATCGGTCATTATGCCTTTAAGGTCAATTGCGCCGCTGGATGACGAATGATACATCCAAGACCCATCACCGTTTGACCAGCAATTAGCCATCATCTTGCCGGTACTATTAAATATGTATTCACATGATCCGATAGTTTGAACGCCCGTGGTCATGGCATGCGTCGAGGGGTCGAGCCAGTACCATGCACCGCTTAGGCTGAGCCATCCGGAGGCGAGGGCACCGGAGCCCGTCGCGTAGTACCAGGTCCCGCCGTCGAGCACCCATCCGGTCGCCATCGCGCCGGAGGCGCTGAACCAGTACGCTGAGTCGTTGCACACGTGAAGGCCCGTCACCATGGCGCCGCCCGCGTCGGGGTCGAGCCAGTACCAGGAGCCGCCGGTGTAAAGCCAGCCGGTCGAGGCGATGCCGTTCGCGAACCTGTACCAGGAGCCGTCGACGAGGCCCCAGCCGTTAAGGGGGCCGCAGCTGCCGAAGTAGCGGCGGACGCCCTGCGCGTCCGTCTGGTAGCCCGTCAGCATGGCCCCCGTCCGGGCGTCGAAGCAGTAGGGCACGCCGCCGACGGATACGGGGCCGCGCGCCAGCGCGCCGGATCCCGTCGCGTAGTACCAGGTACCGCCGTCGAGGAGCCATCCGGTAGCCATCGCGCCGGACGCATTAAACCAGTACAGTGAGCCGTTGCACTCGTGAAAGCCGGTAGCCATGGCGTGCGTCGAGGGATCGAGCCAGTACCACGTACCGTTTAGGTTGAGCCAGCCGGAGGCGAGGGCACCGGAGCCAGTCGCGTAGTACCAGGTCCCGCCGTCGAGGACCCACCCGGTCGCCATGGCGCCGGAGGAGTTGAACCAGTATGCGGAGCCGTTGCATGCGTGAAGGCCCGTCACCATGGCGCCGCCCGCGTCGGGGTCGAGCCAGTACCAGGAGCCGCCGGTGTAAAGCCAGCCGGTCGAGGCGATGCCGTTCGCGAACCTGTACCAGGAGCCGTCGACGAGGCCCCAGCCGTTAAGGGGGCCGCAGCTGCCGAAGTAGCGGCGGACGCCCTGCGCGTCCGTCTGGTAGCCCGTCAGCATGGCCCCCGTCCGGGCGTCGAAGCAGTAGGGCACGCCGCCGACGGATACGGGGCCGCGCGCCAGCACGCCGGAGCCAGTCGCGTAGTACCAGGTCCCGCCGTCGAGGACCCACCCGGTCGCCATGGCGCCGGACGAATTAAACCAGTACAGGGAGCCGTTGCACTCGTGAAGGCCGGTTGCCATGGCACCGCCCGCGTCGGGCTCGAGCCAGTACCACGTGCCGCTCTGAAACAACCATCCGGCATACGCCTTGCCGTTGGAGGCTGCATAATACCAGGTGCTGTCAATTAGTTGCCAATGATAAAGGGAGACATCAACATACGCGTAGTTCATATCAACGTTGCCGTTGATTCCAGGGACTTTTCCGTTGCTCTTATACTGCCAAAAACTGTAATTGCCGGTATAGTCACATTGCGAGTTATATTGAGCAATCCAATGATCCCAAGAGCTACTCTTAAATACAGAGTCAGTCAAAATGTTGTTAAACCAATTTAAATTTGCATAAATACCAGGCTCATATCCTGCGGCAGAAATCCTATTACAAAAAACCTGCGCCCTCGATGCAATTCCGGTTTGACGTCCATTTGCAATTATCGAGTTATCCTCAAGATCGTAATACACCGGCAATCTTGGATTATGTCCAGAAAGGCAATTGATCACCATTGATGCCTCATCGGCTGCCTGCTGATTATCAAAAGCATATGAATAGATATAGACGCCGTAGGGAATTCCGAGTCGCTCGCACTCAGAAATATTTCGATTAAATTGATAGTCAACTCGACCGCCCCAAGATGGAGCGCCAAATCCAACACGCAGAATAGCGAAATCGATACCAGAAGCCTTAACAGCATTCCAGTCAATACGTCCTTGATGCTCACTGACATCGATGCCCTGCGCCGTAGCCCCATCGGGAAGAATGTCCATGGACAATAAGGCTATTCCATCTTCTTCGGAAGAAGCATCCTCTGCGACCAATTGCCCATCCTCATAACGCCAGGAATTCTCAACTAGGGACCGCGCAGCTTCCGCGTTCGAGGGAAAAACAAACACAGAAATGGGCGCAAGGACCATCAGCACCAACAATGCCGAAAATAACTTAAGATGTTTGCTCATGTAAACCTCGTCATTCGTTCTTGTTTGCGTTTAGCTTACAGCATGGCTGTGAAAGATTTCCGAACATCCAACTGGACAAGATGCCATCTAGGACGACAAATAACTGCACGCAATACCACAATGTAAACAAGAACTTCCCAGCAGGGTGAAACCAAGGACTCCTAGTCCCTACTCTTAGCCCCAAAGAATGCCGACATCAGTTAGCTTTCAAACCAGATGTCAAAAAGGTAGGGGACCCAGAGAGTCCCCTACAACGCGGAATTCTAACGAATCAAGATTACTTTCGATGGGCCCAAAGCAGTCAAACCGGAGATGCGATTTCCATAACCATCACTATGCCAGAACAAATTTTCGCTCGGCGAATTGCCCCAGAAAAAGCCAATGTGGCTATCGTCCGCATATGGGTTGTAAGGATTGAAGAACACAATGTCCCCCTTACGAGCCAAACCACTACGTAACAACTCATCAATAGAGTTGAAATAAGTCACGTTCGCACACGTATCGATAGCGTAGCCGTACCAACGATAAGCGTTTACGCAGCCGCCCCTTCCGGGACCTCCACTCCAAGGGGAATGGCTCTGCTCGGCGGCAATGGGAGCTAAATTCCCGCCCGCCTTCATATATGCATGCGATACAAATCCACCACAATTCATGCCCGTATAACCGTCCCAACGCGGATCACCCTTTGGGTACATGCACGTTTCCTGGCTGAGATGCGTGTCGTAGCGTGTTCCACGGTAATAGCCGTCGTTTTCGTGGCTCATAAGCCAATTGACCAAGCTGGACCTATTGACCCCCAAAACAGAACCAGACGTATTCAACCATGCACCACTTGCATTGAAGTAATAGTCAACGCCATCGATTTTCAGCCACCCGTTAGCAAACATGGCACCCGAAGGCTGGAGCCAGTACCACGTACCGCCGTCATTAAGCCATCCAGTTTTCATCTTGAATGTGGAAGGGTCCATCCAATACCACGCACCGTTGACATATTGCCAACCAGACTTAAGGACACCATTGGAAGATGCGTAATACCAAGTATTGCCACTTTCGTCAGAAGCGTCTTTCGACATAATCCAACCAGACGCCACGTTAACGACACCATTCGCATCCGCATAGAAAACCGCATCTCCAATATGAATCACACCTGGCAATGAAGACGAGTCAGTACGATCAGCGACTACAGGAGATCCATCAGATGAAGTAGGCAACGGCTCGCTCAGTGCTCCAGACGAATTCGCCCATGCCATACCATCGTTCAAGTTGATCCAGCACGAAGATGCCATTGCACCGGAATCATAAGAAAAATAGCGCTTGCTTCCTACCGCAAATTCACCAGTACGCATTGCGCCGGATACATCATCAAGGTAATACCAGGCGCTTCCGGACTTTATCCATCGCCCTCGTTGAATAGCTCCGTTTGATGCGGCGTAATACCAAGTACCATCAGCAAGTGCCCAGCCTGTTGCCATGGCACCTGAGCTCGTAAGGAAATAGGTGGACGAGCCCACTTGCACAAAGCCCGTGAGCATAATATGGCTTCCTGGATCCAGGTAATACCAAGAATTCCCTAGAAGTAACCAACCTCCATGCAGTAAGCCGTTGGAGTCAGCGTAATACCAGTTGTTGTCAATAAGTGCCCACTGGGAGGATAGCATGGCCCCTGAACTGTTAAAGATATAAGAGGTGCCATTGCATTCATTCAGCCCGGTGGCCATAGAACCGTCTGCAGGATCAAGCCAGTACCAACGACCCCCATCCGAGAGCCAGCCCTTTACCAGAGCGCCAGAGCCGGAAAAATAATGCCAGACAGAAGCATCAAGATGCCATCCGATAAGCATTGCACCAGAAGAAGAGAATCCATACGTGGCTCCCCCAATCTGCAGCATCGCATCGTGGACCATCTTGCCCTCATCATCCAGCCAATACCAGTTGCTGCCGTCTGAAAGCCAGCCTTTTACCATGGCGCCAGAACCGGAGAAATAACGCCAAGCAGAAGTGGAGCCCGTAGAATCTAGGTACCAGCCGACACGCATTGCGCCCGAAGAGGAGAAGGCATACGTCGCACCCCCGACTTGAACCAACCCATCCTGAGCCATTCGACCTTCGTCGTCGAACCAGTACCACCTACCGTTTATATGTCTCCAAGAAGAAACAGCGATTGTTCCGTCGGACAAGCCCCAACGCCAAAAACCAGCCCCTTCTTCGGGTGATATCCACCCCTGATGCCAAATAATTTGATTCGAAACCTCGGAAGGGGTCTCATTATCCACCTGAGAGTTCTGCTCGACAGCGAAGGTCGATTCGCGCTGAGCATCAACGCCTGACTCGACAGAAGCAATAGCAACGTTAGATGCGGGACCTTCGTCAGTGTTATTCAAATCAAGGGCGTATAACATCGAGGGCGAACCCAAAAGGAGCCCCAAAGAAACAAGGCCCGAAAAGACCAGCACCCCGAATGACCATTTCTTCATAGCAGCACAGTATCCAATCACGCAGTGGCCCCGTCACCTCAGGGCAACGGGGCCTCAATCAAAACTAACTCAGTAATGTACTAGCCAATTTGCTGGCAGTTTTTGCACTCTCGTGAAGCGCCACGCCTCTGGGCCTCCTGGATAGAGATCTGCGAATAGCCCTTTGCGTCCTTGCCAACGGTACGGCACTTATGCGTATGGTAAACATGGCTACCGCTCTTATACCAAACTAAACCGTAGCCCGGAATCCACTTGCCGTCCTCGCCGACATAGTAGGAGCCAACCCAGGCATTCGTAGCCATGGCACCGGAAGACTGGAGGTAGTAGTCGCCGACCCAAGCGTCGTGGGCCATAGCGCCGGAACCGCTAAAGTAGTACCAGGCGCCGCCGACCTGACGCCAGCCGGTGGCCATCGCGCCGGAATCGTCGAACCAGTACCAAACTCCACCAACGTTAGCCCAAGAGTTAGAGGCCATAGCGCCCGAACCTCCGAGCCAATACCACGTGCCGCCATTGCTGAGCCAGCCGGTTGCCATGGCGCCCGAACCGCTCGCATAGTACCAAGAGCCGCCTGCCAAGAACCAGCCAGTGGCCATTGCACCGGAGTCGCCGAACCAGTACCAGGAGCCGCCGAGGCTGCGCCAGCTGTTAGCGACCATGGCGCCCGAACCGTCGAGGTAGTACCACGTACCGCCGATGTTGAGCCAGCCAGTGGCCATCGCACCGGAAGCGTTGGCGTAGTACCACGTCCCCGAAACGTTGATCCAGCCGGTCAGCATGATACCATACTCGTCGAAATAATACCAAGTTCCACCGATATTATGCCAACCGGTCAGCAGTTCGCCACTGGAGGTCGCATAGAACCACTTTCCATAGATGGAGTCATAGAGCCAGCCGCTATGCTGCATGCGGCCATCGGCGTTGGCACCAGGGGTGTTCAGGAAGTAGTTCTTGCCGTCAATCTGAACTCGGCCGTATGCCATATCATGGCTTTCGGGGTAGAAGTAATACTTGTCCCCACCGATAGACTGCCAGCCCGACACCGCGATCCCGTCAGCGCCAAAATAGTACCAGACAGCTTCGTATTCGTTATGCCACTGGTTCGTGACCATGGCGCCAGTCTCGGGATCGAAATAGCGAAGGTTGCCGTCCTCGCACCGAACGAGTCCGGTCTGCATCGAGCCATCGTTGTCGAAATAATACGTTCCAGCAGGACGAGAAACAGAGAAACCTGTCAAATTGCGAGACTCGCTATGATCAATATATTGAAGACCAACGAGAGAATCAATATCAGCAAATGAGGGCGCCGGGGCAACCGTCATGCAGGCGGCGGCAAATACAGCAACTCCCAGCGCTGTTAGTCCTCGCCATCTTTCTCGAAGGTTATTCATACGACATCCTTTCTCCGAGATTTAAGGCTCTCTTAAGTTATTCTCAGACTATCAATTTAGTTTTTCAACAGGAAATCGATAAAAGGTATCTTTGTGACTGCAATTTGATGAGAGCCGCCACGTCCTTGCCGTCCCGTGCATTGTCGACAGCAACGTCTTATGGCACAAACCGGATATCCTTTTCGGCGCAAATCGTTTGAGCAGGCGGCACGCGGAAGGAGTGTGTAGAGCGGTTTTCTGCTGGCTGCCAGCCACGGCATCCTTTCGGAAACCTAATTGCCGCCGGAATTAAAGTCCCCGGCGCGGACTCACCTTATCTCCCCGACGCGGGCTCGATATCCTCTCGGATATCTAATCGTCTTGGACTTTTACCTGCCCAAGCACAGTACAACTTTTACGTGCCGCCACACGGAGCAAGGCTCGGGGATTATTCTCTAAAAACCATGCTTTCAAAGCAACTTAGGCACAAACGTAGTCAAACAAAATACCTTTCAGGTCTTTCTTGAAGATAAGCAGTAGATTAAAGTATCCGACAAGAAATCCCGCATTACATTCAACCCGCAGAAAAAACAGAGCACTAATACTCCGCCATGCCTTCGGACTCATATAAAAACCTCATATGATCGACATCGAATCTAAGTGATAGCACATCTATAGATTTGCGTACATCAGAACACAGGCAAACGAATTTAAAAAACGAATCAGTTAATTCGCTTTCAAACTCTTTGTCGCATATACGTTTTCCAAGCTCAATAGCTTGGCTCAATTTAGTAGCGACAAAGTGGTTGGAAATTAAACCAAGCATGTTATTAGCCTTCTCAAGGCTATCAAGAACAGGCAAAACGTATTGTATTGCGAAATCTAATGTGACGGTATCATCCTCAATATAATTCGGAAGTCGATACGCTAAATCACATGTATTTATATAATATTTGATCCATGACTCTTTCATTTTTGGAAACCGAGAGATATGGATTAACCGACTTTCAGCAGAGTTATCGCCCAATCTATTAGAAGTTGGAATTAAAATAGTATTTGACCTTTGCTTTCGCCAAGACGAATTATCGAAATTCAATCGAACACGAATATACTCTTGCAACCAGACAAAATAGCACGCTCCATCATCCGCTAAAGAACATCTAATTAAAAGAAAAGGTATTGCAAACATTTCAGCGTATAAAAGCGTCTTCGTATCAATGGAAAATGGAATTTCAGGTTTATCTTCGAGTGGTTTGTTTGTTCCCTTCACCTGAATTGCCATTAATTCACCAGTAGCGAATCCGTTTTCAAAGCGCTCAAAAATTTTATCGATTCCAAAATCACGTTCTGTTAAGTCTCGAACAACCCAGTTTTCAGAAGGCATAAGGGAGGTGACGAAAGAGCATGCCTCTGTATCAATTATGTGGCTATTTGGACGTTTCGGAGGATATGCCATAAAAATCAGCTCCATCAGCCTTAGCGCAAGAGCACCTAATAACGACAAAATAAAGATAACAACCAACATAATTAGACTGCATGTCAGTTGATATCGAATAAGCGGTTAAGGACACAATAACCAATAAAACAATAGCACTCACTGTGTCCAGGGGCATGGACCATCTCCTCCATCCTTCCTGCTCGAGCACGTCAGAGTAACCACCCGGTGAAACCATTGGCCGAGAGCTGCGCCCCCAGTCCCCGGGAAGCGGCCCTCTTGATTAAACTGCTCAGTATTTCGTGCTCACGGGCTCAATTCCCGGTGACCACTTGAGTCACTTCATAGTAGAGAGCAACAACAATGTCGACGCTGCAGGTCTTAAGAATACATTCGCAATAGATGTTCCGGCTGTTCACGCCACTGCAGTGAAGCTGACCGGCCTCGGCTTCTATGATCGAATTAAGCACCTGATCGGAGAGCCTGCGGATAAGCACCAGCTGTCGATCGTCCCGTCGCTGAGGTGGGGCTCAGCGAACATGTCGGGCGCGGCGTCCGCTAAGATCTACATTGCGGTCCTCATCCTTCTCAAGAACCTTCCTTGTGGTTATTTCAGATTCTAGTGCGAAAGCCGTTTTGCGTCAGGCAGACGTCATCACCCCCCCCACGCTTACGCCATCTATTTTTTGTGCGATCCAAAGTATCGCTAGCTCACGCTCTTCACTATCATCAAATTTGCAGGTCTCATATTTGATGTTTCATTCAGCTCCTTAGAATCGATAACCAAATCCCATTGTCCATTTTGGCCCGGCAATGATCGGCAAAGTTGTTTGTTAGGTATACGAAACAATCGATTAACTGGAGTCAAACGCTTAACTCCAAAACATTTCAAACTGACAATTTCGATACATAATAAAGCTGCCAGTGAATTCAAACAGTTCTCCAAATTAGCTTTTCTAAAATACGTACCACGATCATGTTTCACAGCGTTATAGCTATCCCACCAAGTTAATTTTGCATACATTCCATTTATCCACGCATTAAAAGGTTTGAGTGAAATACTCTGGTTAATCGCAATGTCAACTACCTCATTTACAAAGGCAATATCATTCAAAGCAGACAGGCACTCGAATGCTTCCTTGATATTAGATGGTCTATTTCCGGATCGAAGTTCGACATAATCTTTAAAAACCGAATCAAATTCAGAACAAATCGATAAAAGCATCTTTGCAAATTCAACTGAATAAGTTGAGAAATTATCGTTGCTCAGCTCAACATAATTAAAGGAATTAACAAGCTCTCTTTCAAGAACCAAGTAGTAATCCCAATTTGATAAAGATAAACTCATAGACAAGCAACTCCCGTTAACGTAAATTACACCAAATTATCTTTCGAAATGCCCCCGTAGATATAGCAATCGCCAGCTCAGAAGTCTACTGACGCCCGATTCAGCTGACAAATAATTGACTATACGGCACTATTAAAGGATAACTAGCACTGTTCATCTACAGGAATATCCAGTTTATTCGCCGCGCAAATGCAAAGCTCTTTATCCTCTTGAGTCATCCTGCTCCCAAGAATAACTCGCAACGGCTTGCATGGGCGTTGTACATAATTCATCTCAAGCTCATCTGGCTCTGGTACAAGACGGGCACGATATTCGTTCTCCCGCTCAAACACACTGCCCTTTCTGTAAATTGCCCGTAGATCACTAAGCATGTCATCACTGCTCACATTAAGACCAAGCATCCTAGCAGCAGTCCAAGCAATTTGAGGGTCGCAATTAAATGGTTCGTCATCATATAAAATTGGTAATAATTCAGTGCGCATTCCGTTAGCTATGTTGCAATTGCGAATAGCTTCTCTGTCGTAAGCAAGAACGAAACCAGCTTGGCTTTCGGAATATACATTCCACATATTCGAATCGCTAGGATTGTCCGTTAGGCACAAAATGCGACAACAATTTCGGCAGCTATTCTGATGAACTGGGGCAACAAATCCTCCAACAAATAAGCGCAAGTTTTTAACAGCCGAGCGAAAAAGACTAACTTTTCCCTCATCGGATAGTATCTCGAACTCATCTATTCTTGCTGGATTAAAAGGAGCCCGCAGAACCCCTAAAACAAACGCAAGTCGTCTAAAATCAATTTGATTTATTATCTTTAACGCTTGTTCATCATCATTGAGATTACTTTCGATTTCATCTATACCATTCCAGTTATAGATCGGTACCGAGTCGCACTGATCGCTGAAAACCTTTGGATGAGAAAATGTAACAGTCGCGTTTTCTAGATCGGCAAAAGCGTATTCACTTGGAGGTCGATAGCGGTAAAGCATTCGCGGGACGAGAGAAGTCGATAGCGCTTCCAGCTCCTTCTTTGCGGAAACAATGGAGGCGCCATCGTTTTGCTTGGCAACGAGATTAGCCAGCGTCTCCCGATATGTTTCTTTCTGTGTCAAGCTTAGCGCCATGCAATATCGCTTCCCGATCTAGCTAAATTAGATGCAGTTGATTTTATCCAGTGCAAAAATACTGAATGCACATACGAAGCAGAAGTCATGTCTATCAACTACCAAAAAATGATTCCGATTGGAACGTACCGGAAATCGTAAAAGCTGCCAACGGATATATTTATAATAGCCTGAGATGGCTAGAGATGAAAACATATAGTCATCAAGCAGTCTTGTCCTCCGATGAAGACGCCAGCTATGACATCGAATTCCACTCTCTGTCAGGTCGCTTTACCAATTACGGAGCGCCGCAGAGGCTGCAGAAGCAGTCGAGTATGCAGAAAAGATTTATATGGGCGCGTCAATTAAAAAAGCTCTGTTAGACCAGGATTGACACACATCTGTCCCCACGGCGCCATATCGTTAGCCTCGTAGACCGCGGGGCAGCATGAACGCCGAGGACCTGGTAATCGCCTTCAAACGGGACATGGCGAAGCTGAGCGGGACCGAGCGCCGCCGCGCGATTGAGTCCGTCAGGGACGTGATCCGCGCGGCGGCGTTCGACGACACGGCCGGCTCCGCCTACGAGGTCGAGCGCAGCCGCGTCTGCCTCAAGACCGCCTACGCCATGCGCCATAGGCTGATCGAGTGCCTCTCGGCCCACTGCCCCCATTCAGGGCCGGGCGGGGCTGCGGCGGCGAGCTCGACGAGATCTACTTCCCTGAGTCGCTCAAGGGCAAGGGCAACCGCGCGAAGGGGTTGTTCGCGATGCCGTATCGGCAGCATAGAGACGGTATGTCCATTTCGTCTCTTTTAGCGCTGAATACCATGTATCGGGTTCATTTTCTCATGCCTTATTAGGAATATATGAGACGGCTGAATTCGTAGATGCCTGTTGTAAATGAATGTATGTGAGAAAGCTAACAACTACTTAATAAGAGTTGCGTTTGGCATCAGGCAACGAAAACCGTTGCATTTTGTCTCTTGCAACTAAAAGGGTTGCGTTTGGTATATAGCAACGAAAACAGTTGCATTATGTCTCATGCAACTAAAAGGGTTGCTTTTGGTGTCTAGCAACGAAAACAGTTGTGCACGGGCAAGATAACCCTCACGCTTTGCGAATGATATCTTTGTTCCTGCAAATTAAAACACGCAATGTTATAGATAGACGAAATCTGATTAGCGGGCGACGATGAATGCCACATCTCTATTATCACGGGGACTGCCGCCCAGAAAAACCCGATATGGCAATCGACGCTGATAGCAGTCTTAAAGAACATGACGTCGCCCTCACTCGACCTAGAACCGTTCGAGAATCTCCTCGGCGTTCTCTCGCAGATAGATATCTAGGTCCGGCACGGCAAACTGCACGTAGCCCCTCTGTGGTGCCTGAATAACCTCTCTTTGTAGCAATTTTGCCCTAATGGAGCTGACCTCATTGGTCTTTTTACCCATGCGCTTAGCAATCTCGGCTGATTTGGACTGTTGTTTATCCTCGCACATAGCCAAAAGGTATTTAATATCGTTGAGCCCCAGTCCAGAAATCGCGGGCTCGTGAACAACATCGTGAAAACGAGCTTCTGCCAGCGCAATGCCTTCGGCAACATCGCGCTCACTCACGATGGCACTTTTGGCACGATGCAAGTTGGCGCGCTGCCAAATGGAATATCCGACCAGTTGCACCAGATAGGCATGGCCCTTAGTGGCCTTAGCGGCTCTCGACAGAAGATTGTCCTCTATGGTCAAACCAGTCGCGACAAAGCTATCGCCCATAGAGAGCGCTACCTCCACCTGGTTGATAGGCGCCAGATCTTCGGGGAGGGCACGACGCAAGAACGTAAGCGCCTTGCCGTTAATAAGATCCATAACGCCGGCGGGCAAGCCGGCAAAGGCAAGTGCGATATCTACTTTTTCCCCTATCAAAAGCTGAACCGTAGACGCAATGGCACGCATATCGTCAATCGGAGCGTCCTGAACTTCATCGATGGCAATAAAAAGACCCTCGGATGACTTCGCCGCCGAACTTAGCAACTTTCTAAGGCTCGACTCTTTGGGTGCAACATCGACTTTCGCAGAAACAAAGCCGGCGTTTACACCGACCGAAGCATTGGCCGCAAGGGAAGAATCAGCAACCTGATCCTTCAAGTCCAGCAATAGGTTAGGGCCAGCAGAAACAATAGCGGTCTTCCATCCAAGTTCTCGCGCACGATCCCTAAGATCGCAGAGCAAAACAGTTTTTCCGGAGCCCCTCGGTCCAGCAATGCGCATGAGCCTCGCAGGTGCACCAATCCCCGCATTCAAACTCTCGGTAAACTCAAGAGCGATATCATCGCGACCAATAATGCGCGGAGGCTCAGCGCCGGCAGTGGGACGAAACGGATTATGGAATACAGTGGCGCTCACTTGTTTGCCTCTCAAGACAATCGATTATCGGTCAACCTTAGCTTTATAAGTTTATCGTAGACTATATCGGATTATATCGAGTTGTATAAGTCTGTATAAACGTATCGCGGAAGTATCGAGCTATCGTAATGTATTGCAGCAAATCGCCTAGACGTTGCTTTCTTCTCAGCTCATATCGAAAGTAAGTTGAGGACTTCCTAAAATCCATTTTCTAAAGCGAGAAATACTCGCTCTCAACGGATAAGTTCGGCCCCAACCACGGATCGCCCGTCAAGAAGAACTCAGGCCAGCGCTGCATGAACAGTGCTTGCTCGCGCTTCCAGCGGCGCAGCTTTTCCTCGTTGGCCTCTTCCCTGCCGCGCGAGGTGAACTCGTAGTGGTACAGCTCTGCATAGGGCGTAAAGATGGTGCGGTAGCCGGCCTCCCACACGCGCAGGCAAAAGTCAGCGTCGTTAAAACCGACGGCGAATTCCTCGTTGTAGCCGCCGACCCGCTCAAATACGTCGCGTCGGACCATCTGGCAGGCACCCGTTACGGCGCTGAAGTTACCGGGGCGCACAGCGCGGGCAAGATAGCCCTCGCGCTTTGCCGAGAAGTCCTGGTTGGCATGGGCAAGTGCGCCACGCGCGCCAACCAAAATGCCGGCATGCTGCACCAGATGATCGGCAAAGTAGAGTTTGGCGCCCACCACGCCCGCATCGGGACGCTGCAGATAGCTCATCATCTCTTCGATAAAGTCGGGGCTTATGACCTCGGTATCGTTGTTGAGCAGCAGCAGATAGTCGCCCTTGGCATGCTCCACGCCAAAGTTAATGATCTGGGAGTAATTGAACTCACCCGGCCAGTACACAACGCGCGCGATACCCTTGCCTTCGGATGCCGCAGCCACGCGTTCCGGCAGGGTTTCGTAATACGCAAACGTCTCCGGGTCTTCGCTGTTGTTCTCCACCAAGACGATCTCGTAGTTGGTATACGTTGCCTTCTGGGCAATCGACATCACGCAGGCGTCGAGCGTCTCAATGTGATCCTTGGTCGGAATCACAATGCTCACCAGCGGCGCAGGCTTCGGCAGCGCATAGTGCATGCGGTAGACAAACGGCGTCTCGGTCTCCTCGACCGTTCCGCAAATGCCCAGCGCGTTAAAGTGGCGCTGAAGCGCAAGGCGCCCGGCTTCAATAGCATACGGCTTGCTATCGGCAGAACCGTCGGCGGTCGATCCCGGATGCACGCGCCAGTGATACAGCACATGCGCAACGTGCTCAAACCGCGCGCCGGCTGCAAGGCAGCGAAGCGTCAGGTCGTAATCCTGGGCACCCGCAACGTCTTCTGGAGACGTGCCAATGTGATCGATGAGCGCCTTCTCCACCATCAGAAAATGCGTCACGCAGTTATGGCTATAGAGCAGATCGACATTGAGCCGCATCTTAAAGACCGGCTGACCCCACTCCCCCGTTTTCTGAAACATGTCCTCGTCGCAGAACAGGACCTGGGGGCGCTCGCCCTCGGCCGCCTTATTCAGCGCGGAAACATAGTGGAATAACGCGTCCGGTTCCAGAATGTCGTCATGGTCCAAGAACGCGATGTAGTCGCCCATCGCCTGCTCAATACCTGCGTTGGTGTTGAGCACAATGCCGCCGTTGCCGGGCAGCTCAATACGACGAACCCGCTCGTCGTTGACACCTGCCGCAAGATTGGCCACCGCGTCCCATTCGGGCGAGGCGTCCATAAGGAGCAGTTCCCAGTTGTCATAGCTCTGGGCTTGCACCGAGTCCAGCAGCTCGCGCAGGTAGACCCGATCAGTCTTGTAGCACGGCACCACAATGCTCACGAGCGGTCTATAGGCAAAGGCCGCCGAAGCGACACGCTGGCACGCCAAATCGCCCGGCTTTGCGCGATGTTGCTCAAACCAACGTCGATAAGCTGCGTCGTCTGCACGCGCGTCCTTCATGCGGTTCCAGCTGTCGTCGAACATGCCGTTGTACAGGCGACCATCCATGGCGCAAAACCCGCTCTGGATCTGCTCCGTGGGATCGCTCGCAATCGCGACAAAATCTCGTATATCCTGGGGCATCTCAACGCTCAGATACGTTTTATTGACGCGGCAACCGTTGCGCTGAGGAACATCGACCTGCGATTCAAACACATGCACAGTGACATCGATGGCATTCATATGCGTATCGAAGATCTGGAGCTCAGGTGCGCACTGGGGGTCTCCCGCCCAGGTAACCTCATAGCGCCACACCGCGCCGGCGTCTGCCGGTAAATAGCGAATGGCATCGATCTCGTAGCGACCGCAGCATTCGCCACGCTGCGCATCGCGGATAAGCGCGCACAGCGCAGGCTTTGCTTTGTAGTTAATCTTGGATTCCAGCTTGGCCACGCGGCTATCGAGACGAATGGAGCCCAACCTTTGACCACCGGATGCAAAAACGACATCCATCGACGAGCCATCCAAAAACGGAAGCACCAAGACGGCGAGCTCGCGCTCGTAATCGGAAACGGAAGGGCAAAACGCCAGCACACGGCCATGATCGACTGGGAACACCAGCAACGGCACACAAGAACCGCTCGTCGTCGCATGGACAAACGCCTGAGAGCCCTCCCGCTCAATAAGCGCGACGACATCCTGACCGGCAAAACGAAGCAGCACAAACAGACGGCCCTGGCTGCGGCAAAGTGCCAAACGCTTGATACTCATCTACACTTCTCGCTTTCCCAGGGCGTTCGCTGCCATGCGTTTGCAGGCACCCAAGCGCCCAAACCTCAAGACGTCGTAATCGAACATGAGCTTTTTGCGCTCACGGGCATTGGGAGCCTTGCTGGTAAGCGCCGCACGCACCATAGCAGCAACAGAAGGAGCGCATTGTGCGAGCGCAGCAACGCTGCCCACGGCAGAGCCGGCGAGCGCCGTGGCAACGGCAGCAAACACCTTGCCGCAGTCCGAACCCAGCAACCTGAGCGCATCGTACAGCACCAGATCGCAGAGGAAGTACGCCAGGTCATCGGCATGCTGAGCATCGAGACCGTCGCGCCGCCAGTCAGCCAGCACCGCGGAGTAAATCTTCACGTGCTCCAGCAGACGTGTCTCGTCGTCGTAGCGCATGGTGTCCATGAGCGAACCCTTGCGCGCCACGCGGTAGTCATACAGCTTGTTCGAGATAAGCGCGGTCTTGTGCGAACGACCGTACACGGCAAAATCGAAGACCTGGTCCTCGCCGTACTTAACGGTTTCGTCGAACACGATCCCGTTGCCCAGCAAAAACTCACGCTTGCAGGCGGTGCGCCATGCAAAGGGGCGAGATGCTTCCTTAAACAGCAAGTCAGAGTTATAGCCTTCAAACGACACATCGCGCGGGCTCAGCACATAGTTAAGCCACGGATACCCCGCCTCCAGCGGATACGGGTTCGCGCCAAAGGTCAAAACGTCGCAGCCTTCGCGCTCAAAGGCATCTACGATCACACGGCACGCATCGGGCGTAAATCGGTCGTCGGAATCCAAGAACGCGACGATAGGCGCCGTGGACGCGGCGATGCCTGCATTACGTGCACTCGACAGGCCGCCGTTGAGCTTATCGACCAGCGTAAAGCGCGCGTCCTTTTCGCAATAGGCAGCCGCAATATCGCGCGAACCGTCCGGCGAGCCATCGTTAACCAGCACGCCTTCCCAATCGGGCATGTCCTGCGCAAGCAGGGAGTCCAAGCACCAGGCCAGACACTCCTCCACTTTATAGATGGGAACGACAACGGAAATCTTGGGGGTAGCCATAGTCACTCGCTCTTACTGTGCGGCCGGAACGTCATCGGGGTGCGGATTGTCGCCGTAGGTGCGCTGATACGTCAGCACGCGCCAGACCAGCGGCAGGCCGCCAATCTTAAAGTAATGTTTAAACGTATTGAGCTTGCCCGGCTTCTTAAAGTCAAAGCGCGAATCGATATAGGCACGAGGCGACTTGACCATCAGGCGCAAGTCGGTCTCGCCACGCGGGTCGAACAGCGACAGATCAAAGCGACCAGCATCCCAATCGGCCTTGAGCTCAGACGAGGCTTTCTTCCAAAACTGCTCACGCAGTTCATCGACCAGACGCTCATCATTCCAACGGTACGTATCGACCTTCATGCGCATTAAAATGCCCTGGAGCTGAGCCTTGAGCTCGGGACGCTCGTCCAAAAAACGTTGCATCTCGGCATATTCGTCGCACACGCAAAACACCTTGTTGGGCGAATTAACAGAGCTCTTCTCGTTATCCTGGCGATAGCACAAAATGGGGTCCGTAATAAACGCGGCGCGCTCGGCGCAAGCCCAAACCTTAAAGTTAAAGCCTGCGTCCTGATACGAGGCACCCGGCGTGGGAAGGAACCGAATCTGATTGTCGTTGAGGAACTCGCGCCGATAGATGGCAGACCAAATGGAAGGTTTGCGGTAGAAGATGCCAGGGCGATCGACGGGGCGATACGCGGCGCCCGTCATATGCTCATCGATAATCCCAAACAGCTCACGGCGCTCACTGGGCGCGGACCAATACAGGTCAAAGTCGCCCTTCACCACATCGGCATGCTCAGCATCGGCCTTGGCGACCAGCTTTTGGAGCGAATTCTCAAACATAAAGTCGTCGGACTCAAGGATGCCCACATACTCGCCGCGCGCCATCTCCAGGCCGCGGTTCATCGAGTCGCCGTAGCCGCTGTTGGATTTATCGATCATCTTTACACGGGGGTCGCGCTCCATGTACTCGCGGATGATATCTGACGAGCTATCGGTGGAGCCGTCGTTAATGCAAATGATCTCGATGTCCTTAAGCGTCTGAGCCACGGCGGAATCGAGGCACTCGCGCAGGTAGCGTTCGACATTGCAAATGGGCACAAGCAGCGAAACTTTAGGGGTATCAGAGTTCTGCAAGAGAACCTCCTGTTGAATAGCGTGTAACAGGGTTATTTTAGCAGCCGAGTTGCGGCGGGCGGCAACGTTTGGAATTAGATAAAGCGCTCCAGGCAGGCTTTGAGACCGCGAGTCGAAAGATAGAACAGCGTGGCGTCTGCCATCGAAACGCCCGAGGTCGCCGCAACGAGCTTGTGGGCAACACGGCGAACGGCACCCTTAGCAGGCATATCCGCCCACTCCGTTCCCAAAAACGTCGTGAGATCCATGTTGACGCGAGCCGCCACGCGATGGAAGTCATCGGCATCCAAGCGCGCCAGGTCGAACACAATAAGGTCCAAAAACCAAGTTATCAGCTCGCCGGGACACAGGTCCAAAAGATCGTAGGCCGCCCAGTCCTCCAAGACCTCCTCGAGCATCCTCATGTGGGCGTCAAGCTTTTTGGCGCGAGCCTCGGCACTGTTGAACTCGTGCGTCGCCGATTCGCTCTCCATCACGTAGTGGTAGAACTTGTCCGGCATGACGACGGTCTTACGGGCAAGCGCATAAGCCGCAAATTGGAAGACGACGTCCTCGCCCAAAGCCAGACCGGGGGCGAAGCGAATGCCTTCGCGATTGAGCAGCTCGCGCGAAAAAGCCGCACGGCAGGCATAGGGCTGCGCATTCGAATGGAACAGCAGTTGGGGATCACGGGCGCCGAAGGTACCAGCTTTGGGGCTCATGAGTTGCTGGACACGTTTGGGGGCAGCATCGGCAGGTTCACAGACGCCGCCAAAAACGGCGGCCTCGGCATCCGCAGACTCCATGGCATGCAGCACGCGCTCGACCGTCTGGGCATCGATGTAATCGTCGGCGTCCACAAAAAAGACGGTCTCGCCCTCGGCAGCATCGATACCGGCATTTCGAGCGCACGAGACGCCCGCGTTTTCCTGGTCAATCACCAGTACACGATCGTCGGCCTGCGCGATCTGGCGCAACGCGTTCAACGAATCATCAGTCGAACCGTCGTTGACGCAGACAACCTGAATCGAGCGCTCGGACTGGGCCAACAGCGAATCGAGGCATCGCTGAATCGAGCGCGCAGAGTTGTAAACGGGGACGACAATGGTAGCTTTAGGACACGAGGCCTCTCCCATGCCGACCTACCCCCTCAGCGATTCGATGAGGAAGGCAGCAACCACGCCTGGGCCTCCAACCGAGGCGTAATACTTAGCACGCCCCAAGGCACCATCCGTCGCAAAACTCGGGTGCTCGTCAACCCAGCCCTCAGGATCTTTGAGGATGACAGCGAGATTTGCGCGCTTCCACGGCTTGAGGTCGTCAAGCGAAAAGTCCCCGGCGTCCAAGGCAGCTTGGAACTCCTTGGCCATCTGAACCAGGAACTCCTTATAGAACTTAGGCGCCAGGCGCACGTAGTTCCACATGTACGAATCGTACTTAATGAGTTGATTGAACTTGAGCATGCGCGCGACATCGCCGCTTGCGTGGTCGCGGGCATAATCCTCTCGAATCCAACGCTCAATCTCGGCATACTCGGAATTGACGCAAAAGACCTTAGCCGAAGAATTGACCGAGGAATTCTCGTTGTCCTGGCGATAAGACAACACGGCATCATGCAGGTAAACAGCCTTATCGGCGCACGCGATCACCTTAAAGGCAAATGACGTGTCCTGAAAGGATGCCCCCGGAGTCGGCAGGAACTTAATGCCGTTGCGGTCAAGAAAATCGCGACGGTACACGGCCGACCAAATCGACGGCTTTTGCTTAAAGAACTGCGTCGTATCGCTCGGGTGCACCGGCTTGCCACAGTCCTTGGCTTTAAACATCTCGTGCAGCGAGCGCCGCTCCTCGGGCTTAGACCAGTAGAAATCAAAGTTCGCCTTCGCGAAGTCGGCATTATTGCTATCGGCGGCCGAGACAAGCTTTTCGAGTGCGTCGGGCGCCATAAAGTCATCGGACTCCAAGATGCCAACGTACTTGCCACGCGCCATCTCCAGGCCGTGGTTCATCGAGTCGCCGTAGCCGCTGTTGGCCTTGTCGATCATCTTGACGCGCCCATCGCGCTCCATATACTCGCGGATAATCGCCGGCGAGTTGTCGGTCGACCCGTCGTTAATGCAGATGATCTCAATATCCTTGAGCGTCTGCACCAGGGCAGAATCGAGGCACTCGCGCAGGTAGCGCTGAACATTGTAAATGGGAATAAGCAGCGACAGGACAGGGCTGCCAGAGGCGTTAGTAGACAAATGTGCTCCTTAGGAAATACCTGTCGTTTCATGGTATCAAAGGGTCAGCGCGCCAGCGGGCGTTTATATAATCTATGGAGCCCGCAGAGGCAAACCGATACGAAAGGACGTCATGCAGCCCAAAGCCGCACGCAACATACCCACCGAAGCGCTGCGTTTGGTCGCGGTCGCCGGCATCGCGGTGTTCCACACCTTTCAGTGGACCTTCCAAGCCGTCTGCGTCGGCGCCGTGGAATATGCCCCACTTGCGATGTTCCCCTATTCCGGCGTACTCGGTTTTATTAACTTGCTTGGCTGCTGGGCCAACGAGGTCTTCTTTATGATCTCGGGCTATTTTCTCATCGCTTCGGCCGCGCGTGCTTGGGACGGTGGAGCAACGTGGAAGTCGCAAATGCAACGGACGGCGCAGCGCCTTGGCAAGGTCATTATGCCCACTGCGTTTTATTGCCTCGTGGCGCTCGCGTGGTCCACGGTCGTCTCACCCATTCCCGATGTTACCCTCAATACGCACTATTGGTACACGCTTGGGCTTGAGTTTATCTGGGTCTATGCCGCCACAGTTTTCATGGCGCCATGGTTTGGACTGGCCAAGAGCCGACTCTCCCAGAAAACCTACACGACGACGGTCATCGCCGTTGGAATCCTCGTATTCGTTGTTAACGGGTATTTGGCCGCCATGAGTGCGACAAGCGCCGGCGAGTTTTCTTGGCTCCAAAAGCTCATGAGCGCTACCACGTACGTAGTCGCGTTTTTGATCGGCGGACTGCTCCGCGACGCAACCGACGCCATGGATTCGGACAGGGCGGGCGCCTTGGGCATGCGCTCGCTCGTAACGGTTTTGGCGCTCGCCACCATCCTGGAAGGAGCACTCTCCTTCACCGGCAACCTCACGGCGATGGCAGTCCTCTCCTACAAATCAACCTCGTTGATCTCGTTTGCCCTCGCTGCCGCCTCTCTGCTCTTTGCGGCGACCCGGCGCAGGGCCTCAGGCAATCCACGGACCGCAGGTGTCATCGTCACCTTATCGACCGCCACGCTTGGTTTCTATGTGATGCAGTCGCTCACCAGTAGCCTGTGGCGTCCCGTCTTCAATACGTTGCTCGCAAACATACTGGTCAGCCAAAACAGCCCGGCAGATATATGTATCGTCACGGGTATCGTCATTAGCATCGTCTTTGCCTTAGTGCTCCTCATCATCGACGCAGCTAGAAGCCTTATCGCTCGCAAGCTCAAGCGACAATAGACACGCTGCCGTAAGACGCTAAAGCCGCTACAGCCGTGGCAGGTTCCTGCGTTTTATTCAAAGCTTGCCGCCAAGGTGCGCCGAGCCTTTACAATAGGACAGTCCCAAGGACGTATTCGATAGCTTCCGCGCAGCACTCGCCCGCCGCGCGTGAAAGGATATATTGCCCCATGCCTTCAACCCTCCCCGCTCCCATCGATAAGCTCGCCATCGTCGTCGTTACGTACAAGCGCCAGGAACTCCTGGCCAACTTGTTCGACTCCATGACCGAGCTCACGGCAACGCCCTGGCGCATCGTGATTGTCGATAACGAGAATTCGCGCGAGACCGAGGCCATGTGCACCGCATTCAACGAGCGCTTGGCCAACCTGTGGGGCATCGACACCGAGCAGCCCGACGCGCAGGGCGGCACCGACCGCGTCATCTACGCACCGCAGCTCGAAAACGGCGGCGGTGCGGGCGGCTTCTCCGCCGGCACTAAATGCGCCTACAACCTGGGCGCCCAGTGGTTCTGGGTGATGGACGACGACGTGCTCGTCATCCCCGAAGGCATCGAGCGCTTGGCCAAGTGGACCGACCGCTACGATGTCATCCAGGGTTCGCGCCTGGACTTCGACGGCGGCGCGTTCTTTTGGCAGTACCAACTGATCCTTTCGCTCGGCATTCCAAACCCTGTCGCCAAGTGGGATCTGGGTCCCGAGGGCTACCGCACCATGAACCAGCTGTGCTTTGAGGGCGGCATGTTCTCGCGCCGCGTGGTCGACAAGATTGGCCTGCCCGACGCGCGCTTCTTTATCTACGGCGACGATGCCTGCTATGGCTACGTGGCCAGCCAGCACTTCCCCGCCGCCGTTGTTGCCGACGTGGTTCTCAAGCGCGCCCGCGCTGTCTCTAACTGGGATATCGCCGGCAAGCGCCAGCTCAACTCTACGAGCGACACCAACCGTTACTACATCATGCGCAACCGCGGTTATCTGGCCCGCTACATGCAGATCTACGGCGACTATCACCCCGTGCTGTTCCGTCTGGGCAACGCCGCGACCTTCTGCAAGGAATTTATTCGCCTGGCCGCCGTTGACAAGTGCTTTAAGACCGGAATTCCGGCGCTGCGTCGCGGCATGAAGGACGCCCGCAAGATCATCAAGGACCCCAACTGGAAGCCCATGCCGCCCATGAAGGACACCGAGTAACGGAAGTCGGAAACACCTCGGCGCTTAAAGCCGCTGGCACACCGTAGCCACATGCTGCCCATCAAAACCGAACCCCCAGCGCATGCGACCCACGCCGGGGCGTGGCACACGGATTTCGTCGATGCCGTCGCGCTCTATGTCGAGTAGCGACTGCACGGCCAGCAATTCCAGGCCCAGCGCATCCACATCGGGGTCATACATCAAGTTAATCGTTATCAGCGGGCGCTCGTCCAGCATGCCAATCGTGTCTGCTACGTCGAACACGGCACCCGTAGGGAAAACCTGGATGTCCCAGCGACCCGCGCCACACTTTCGCCTCGAGGCAGGATTGGCATAGCCCGGCAAGCCAAAGCAGAGCCCCTGCAAGAGCAGATGATATGGCAGTGGCGCATCTGGGTCGGTCGCACCGATTCCCGCATCTCCTAAGATGCGGCTTAGCGCCCGCCTCACGGTATCCTCGTTCCCATGACACAGCCCGTCGCGAAACGCATCGACGTCTCGAATGTCTTCTGCAGCGCAATCAAACCACTCAATAATCACTAGACGCAAGGTCTGGCGAAGCTCGTTATTGGGCAATCGCAAAGCACGGAGGCGATCGCCATGCTCCGGCTCCTCAGTCATATCCGTCGTGAGAAAACCGGACAGATACAGCGCTGTCCACATGCCATCGTCAGGCGAGACATCTGGCTCTGCAGTGCCCAAACAAAGCGGGACCTCAGCGCACCCATGGGCCTCGAGCAAATCAAACAAGACCGAAAGGCGGTCGAGATTCCACCCGGCAACTACCCTACTCAGACAATCGGCATATCCATACAGATCGGCACGCACAGGCGCCGTGCAGCCTCGGCCCAGAAAACCGATCACACGCTCTGGACTCGAGCAATAGGCCCTGCCAAACCGATATCCCTCGAGCCATTCACGCGCATCATCCAGGTATTCCTCGCGCCCAGCATGATTCAACAGAGCCTCGACCTCGGCATCCGAAAAACCGAACCAACGGTCACACCACGCCGACAGCGGCGTCGTCAGACAATACGAGCAGCCGCGCGAAGAAAGCGCCGCTTCGGCGGGACCGGAACACTCCCCCATCAGACACGTCAGCCGCAACGAATCGCGCGCAGTGGCAATGGCGTCAAACAGCGCACGGTCAAGTAGTTCTGCCGGATCGGCGTCGGAAGCGTCCCTCGCGCTCGCACGGCGAGACCACGCCGCATCGTACCCATCAACGAGCAATACAACCTGCTCATCGCAGGCAATCTCCAGCAGCTCTATGAGCACGCCAAGCACCGAGGCGACCTCATCCTCGCTCGCCGCGCCACGCGCAACGCGTTCGATGTGACGCACCTTGTCTCGAGCTAAATCCGGAGCCTCCAAAAGCGCCAACAAGCGAGCGCACTCGCCCGAAAGGGCATCGCGCACGACGCCGGCAGCAGCGGGGCCACGCCTCGCAGCGCCAGAAAAGTCCAGCGATATCACCGGATAGCAAGCATACTCATCCCGATAGCGCCCTCCGTCCGCATCCCAAATCTGAGCATCGGCAAACAAACTCTGACCAGCGCGGCCGACCGCAGGACGCTCCAGAAAAGCCCTGAGCATCGACAAGTTCATGCTCTTGCCAAAACCCTCGGGTCGACAGCACACCACAACGGACGCGTCGCAGTCCAACACATCGGCAATAAACATGGTCTTGTCGACCAGCATGCAGCAACCAAGGGCCTCCGCATAGTCGTGCATGCCAATGGGCAAAGCCGCATCGTCGGCACAGCCGATCAAACGCACGCCAAAGCCGGCAGCACAACCATTATTTGCCTGTTCAGACACCAAAACGTTCCCCCTAAATCGCAACACGATGCCAATTGTAATGACCGCCTCGCGCGTACCGATGACGCCGCGCGAACATATCGGGCAACGGTAGCAACAAGAGGTGTGAGGGGGCATAACTAATCGTTGCACAACAAAACGGGGCCCGATGCATTCGCACCGGGCCCCGTCCCGACTCTTTAGTTATCTGGCAACCGAGAGTCTACTCCTCCGAGCCGTCCTCCCCAGAAGCTTTCTTCTGCTGATCGAGCTTATGCTTACCGCTCACAATAGACGTGGCACCCAGCGTAGCCAAGCTCGCGCTGGCAAGGCTCGCCATAACGATAAGGTCGCCCGTCTTGGGCATATTACCGCCCGAAGTCTTAGTCGTTGTAGTCGTGGTTGTAGTGGTCACCGTCTTGGAGTCATTTTGCTCCTGGTTCTGGTTGTCGGTGTTGCCTTTACTGCTGTCCTCGCCCTGCTGCTTTCCGTCCTCGGTCTTGTCCTTGTTCTTGTCCTTCTCCTCAGATTCAGACTTCTTGTCCTCGTCCTTCTTCTGAGCGGATTTGTCGTCCTTCTCCTCAGAGCTAGAACCCTTATCAGATTCGTTCTTCTCGGAAGCCTTGTCCTTTGAGTCGCCCTTTGCGGCCTCGGTCTTTTCCATGGAAACCTGATCAGAGTTGTCCTTGTTCTGGGTCGAGCCGTTATTGACACCAGCCATCAGCGAAGAGCCCAGCGTAGAACCAAGCTGCACGGAGAAAGAAGGTTTCTTGTCCGGCGAAGTAACGGGAGCGTCCGGCGCCTTATTCGAGTCATCCTTGGAAACATCGGAATCAGGGGTTGCGTCAGAGCCAGAGCCGTTGTTAGAGCCGATGTCAACGGACGAATCGCTCGAGCCGGTGGATGAGCTAGAAGAGTCAGCGTCGGTCGAACCAGAGGCGGCGCTGTTCGTATTGCCGGCAGAGTTTGAAGACGAATCGCCCGCAGCAGGGCCGTTCGAATCGGAGCCGTTCGAGGTAGAGCCGTCGTTGGTAGTGCCACCAGCAGAGCCATTACCGTCAGCATCGGTCGAGGGCGCATCCATCCTGTCATCGTTGGCATCGTCACTCGAGTCGTCATTCGAATCAGGTGTCGGCGAGGGCACCGGCGTGGGCTCGGGCTGCACGGGCGTAGCAGCGGCCGCCTCGTCCTCGGCGATATAAGCCAAACAGTCCTTCAGCTCATTCTTATAACGATTCTTCCAGCCCTCATGATACTGGGGCTGGCTTGCATACTTGGTCGCCACGTTATTGACCACGCTGTTGGAAAGCGCCGTCACAAACTCGCGGTCGGACATATCGTTGGAAAGATTCGCCCAGCGGAAGAAGTCCCTGCAGCCACCGGTGCCGCACATGTTGGTAATGCTCCACACCATGCCCTTGACGCAATCGGCGCGGCCCGAAATATCAATACCCAGGCCGCTCTTGAGCCACGCCTCGGTCACCGCATAGTACGAGTTGTACGCATACGCATCCTGCAGAGCCGAAAACTCAGCAGGATCGGTGTTATAAGCACCCTGGAAGGCCTCCTGTGCAATACGGCCCAGCTCGGTAAGCTGGTCGTTCTCGTACATGGCATTGCTCGCGTTGGAAATCTCGCTGCCGCGATCAATCGCATCCTTGAGCATGCCGTACTTGGCAGAATCGTAGTTGTAAACCTGCTTCATAAACGGAATGAGCGACCAACGACGGTCGAACTGGTAATAGCCCAGCGCGTTGTAGCCGTCACCATACGAAAAGCCCTGGTTATAGTTGCCATGGCTCTCATATTTGGTGAAGTACTTCATCTCGGGAGTCACGTTGACAAACGAGACACCCTGAACCGACCTCAACACGCCCGAGAAGGACTGTTGGGTGTAAAGGCCCTTATCGATATCGGTGGCATCCGAGGCAATGCCCGGCGTGGGCTCCTCGGCAGCGGCGGGTGCCGGCGCGGAAACGGCGCCAAACGAAAGCGCCAGCGTCAGGCCCGCGACAATAGCAGAATGCTTGGGCTGCATAAGATCCTCCCTGCATTGGTGTAGTTAAAGTTCAGTTTGCAAAGATAAAAATAAGTATTGCAGCTCGCCCGTTGTCACACAACAACCCCTCGGTAAACGGCAACAACCCTCCGCGAAATCTTAAGGAATTGCGCTCAACCTACAATTTGATGTCGAAGTTGATCTCGGAGACGGCGGCCAGGTCGGCCAACGTCACGCCGTCGACGTACTTTTCGATCACGTCGTCCAGACCGCGCCAGAACTTGACGGTCGAGCACAAATCGCTGCGGGTGCAGCTGTTGTCGATGCCGTCGCACGCCACCGGAGCCGTGCTGCCCTCAACGGCACGCAGGATGTCGCCGGCACGCACCTCGGCCGGGTCCTTGGCCATCATGTAGCCGCCGCCCTTGCCGCGCACGCTCTTAAGCAGGCCCGCCTTCATAAGCGGACGAACCAGCTGCTCCAGATACTTTTGCGAGATATGCTCGCGGTCGGCAACCTCGCGCAAGGCAATCTTGCCCTCGGCGTCGCCCAGCGCCGCGATATAGATCATTAACCGGAGGGCATAGCGGCCCTTGGAAGAAATGAGCATACCTACCCTCCCGTTGTTCCTGGGACAAAATCAGGCCTATTTGTCCCAAATCCTATGCACGCGGGGCAAACAAACCTGATTATTATGTCCCACATCTAAAAAGTCGAGTGGATTAGTCGGGTTTTCCCTTGACTAACGCCGAACCCATAGTAACTTTATTCCGAGAAGATTCCTAGGGTTTAGTACACCTATGAGTACACCATATACAGAGAGGGACAGCATGAGCGCAAATCCGCTGCTTTCCATCGAAGGTCTGACCGCCTCCGTGGACGAGAAGACCATCCTCCACAACGTCAACCTTAACGTCGCCGCCGGCGAGACCCACGTGCTGATGGGACCCAACGGCGCCGGCAAGTCCACCCTCGGCCACCTGGTCATGGGCGACCCCGTTTACACGGTCAACGACGGCCGCATCGTCTTTGACGGCCAGGACATCACCGAGCTCACCACCGACAAGCGCTCGCGCGCCGGCCTGTTCCTGAGCTTCCAGGCCCCGGTCGAGATCCCCGGCGTGCCACTGTCGAGCTTTTTGCGCGCCAGCATCGCCGGCCGCCCCGGCCTGGAGATGAAGGGCAAGGAATTCCGCCGTCGCGTCAAGGAGCTCGCGGCCGAGCTCAACATGGATACCGCCTACCTCAACCGCGAGCTAGGCGTAGGTTTCTCGGGCGGCGAGAAAAAGAAGGTCGAGATGCTCCAGCTCCTGCTGCTGCAGCCCAAGCTCGCCATCCTGGACGAAACCGACTCCGGCCTGGACGTCGACGCCCTGTCCACCGTCAGCCACGGCATGGACGCGTATCGCAAGAGCTGCGACGGCTCCATGCTCATCATCACGCACAACACGCGCATTTTGGAGCACCTGGATGTCGACCGCGTCCACGTTATGGTCAAGGGCCACATCGTGCGCGAGGACGACGCCTCGCTCATCCCCTGGATCGACAAGAACGGCTTTGAGACCTTCGAGCGCGAGGCCGCCGAGCAGCGCGCCCAGGCCGAGTCTGCCGCTGCCGAGCAGCAGGCGTAAAGGGGCGACGCAATGACCAAGAACCGCACCGAGGTCGCGGACATCGACCGCAGCCTCTACGACTTCACCTATGGCGAGGAGGGATTCGAGCGCCTCGACGCCGGCATCACGCCCGACATCGTGCGCGAGATCAGCGCCAAAAAGGACGAGCCGCAGTGGATGCTCGACCTGCGCTTAAAGTCCCTCGAAATCTTCAACCGCTTCCCGGATCCGACGTGGGGCCCCTCCATCGAGGGCCTGGACATGGATAACATCGTCACCTACGTCAAGCCCAACACCGACCAAAAGCACGACTGGGAGTCGGTGCCCGACGACATCAAGAACACCTTTGAGCGCCTGGGCATCCCCGAGGCCGAGCGCAGCTACCTGGCGGGCGTCGGCGCGCAGTACGACTCCGAGCTGGTCTACCACAACATGCAGGACACCGCGTCCAAGATGGGTATCGTCTACTCCGGCATTGAGGAGGCCCTGCACGATCCGCAGTGGGAGCCGCTCATCCACGAGAAGTTCATGACGCTCATCCCGCCCACTGACCACAAGTTTGCGGCCCTGCACGGCGCCGTGTGGTCGGGCGGTTCGTTTGTCTACGTGCCCAAGGGCACCAAGCTCGATTTTCCGCTGCAGAGTTACTTCCGCCTCAACGCCAAGGGCGCCGGCCAGTTTGAGCACACGCTCATCATCGTCGAAGACGATGCCGACCTGCACTTTATCGAGGGTTGCTCCGCGCCCAAGTACAACGTGGCCAACCTCCACGCCGGCGCCGTCGAGCTCTTTGTGGGCAAGCGTGCGCACCTGCGCTACTCGACCATCGAGAACTGGTCCAAGAACATGTACAACCTCAACACCAAGCGTGCGCGCGTGGACGAGGACGGCGACATCGAGTGGATCAGCGGCTCCTTCGGCAGCCACGTGGGCTACCTCTACCCCATGAGCGTGCTCAACGGCCGCCGCGCCCGGTCGAGCTTTACCGGCATCACCTTTGCCGGCGCCGGGCAGAATCTCGACACAGGCTGCAAGGTCGTACTCAACGCGCCCGAGACCTCGGCAACCGTCGAGACCAAGGGCATCTCCAAGAGTGGCGGCATCCAGACCTTCCGCAGCTCCATCGTGGCCACGCCCAAGGCAGAGGGTTCCAAGGCAACCGTGAGCTGCCAGTCGCTGATGCTCGACGACCAGAGCCGCTCCGACACTATTCCGGCCATGGACATCCGCGCCAAAAACGTCGACATCGGCCACGAGGCCACCATCGGCCGCATCGGCGACGACAAGGTGTTCTACCTGATGAGCCGCGGTATCTCGGAGGAAGAGGCCCGTACTATGATCGTCAACGGCTTTGCCAACCCGGTCTCCAAGGAGCTGCCGCTGGAGTACGCCGTCGAGATGAACAACCTGATCAAGCTCGAGATGGAAGGAGCGATCGGATAATGAAACAGACCACGAACACCGCTGCAACCGCGCTCGAGCAGGTCAACGCGATGCCGGCTGCAACTTGGGGCTGGCTGAAGATGAATCAGACCAAGCTCGAGCTCTCTAACGAGCTTGCCGCCGCTCCCACCGGGGCCGTTGAGGTCGAGGGCTTGGACGAGCAGTTTACCGGCGTGGCAGACGCGTTCGACACCGCCATGGACGCCATGGCCGAGCGCTTCCCCGAGCGCCGTGCCTCCGCCCCCGGTGATGCCGCCGATCGCGCCCGCATTACGCCCGAGACCGAGCTTGACGTGCCCGCCACCTCCGCCTACCAGGCCGGCGCCATCAAACTCGAGGAGGAGCTCTCCCCTGCCGAGGCCTTCGAAACCGGTATGGGCGAGGCTGCCTACGCCTACTTGGCCGAGCACGCCACCAAGCGCATCGTTATCGATGTACCCGCATATAAGCACGCAACGGTCACCGTGCGCGTGAGCGGCGTCGACGCAGCGGCTGCGATTGCCGCTATCGACGTCATCGCCCGTCCGCAGGCAACGTTCGACCTGAACATTGCCCTAGACTCCCCCGTTGCCGGCCAAGGCGTCGTGGGCTCCGTGCTACGCGTGTGCGCCCACGAGTACGCCACCGTCAACGTGACCTGCACGCAGACGCTCGACGATAGCTGGATCGCGCTCGACGACACCGGCCTGTTCCTGGACGAGGGCGCGCGCGTCAACGTGCAGCACAGCGTCCTGGGTGCCGGCGCCAGCGCCACCGGCCTTGCCGGCGACCTGCTGGGCGATACCGCCAAGGTCACCATCGATACTGACTACCTGGGCGCCCGCGAGCAGGTGCGCGACTTTAACTACGAGCTGCGCCACCGCGGTCGCAAGACCGAGTGCGAGATCGACGCCAACGGCGTACTGACCGGCACGTCCAAGAAGGTCTACCGCGGCACCATCGACCTCGTGCACGGCTGCAAGGGCGCAACCGGCACCGAGCGCGAGACCGTGCTGCTCGCCAACAAGGGCGTCGACAACAAGACCGTCCCCGTCATCCTCTGCGACGAGGACGACGTTGCCGGCAACCACGGCGCTACGATCGGCCACGTCCGCGACGAGCAGCTGTTCTACCTCGCCTGCCGCGGCCTTGACCAAAACGCCGCCGAGGACCTGTTCATCCGCGCCAAGCTGGAGGACGCCGCGCTTTCCGCGACCGACGAGCGCACCCGCGCCGCCGTCGTCCGCCTGGGCAACAACCTGATCGACAACTTTGAAGAGGAGCTCGCATGATCGACACCGAGCACGTTAAATGCGATACCTGTACCGCACCGGAGCCTATGGAGCTCGACGCCAGCGACGAGGCTTCGCGCGGCTGGCCCACCGTGGACATCGAGACCAACCCCTACAAGGGCCAGTTCCCGCTGTTTCAGCAGCACCCCGAGATCGCCTTCCTCGATAGCGCCGCCACCGCGCAGCGCCCCGCCTGCGTGCTTGACGCCGAACGCGACTTCTACCAGCGCATGAACGCCAACCCGCTGCGCGGCCTGTACTCGCTGTCCGTCGAGGCCACCGATGCCATCGCGAAGGTCCGCCAGCAGATCGCCGACCTCATCGGCGCCGCCCAGGCCAACGAGGTCGTCTTCACCCGCAACACGAGCGAGTCGCTCAACCTGATCGCCAAGAGCTTTGCACCCACGGTGCTCGAGCCCGGTGACGAGGTCGTCATCACCATCATGGAGCACCACTCCAACCTGATTCCGTGGCAGCAGGTCTGCCGCGAGACCGGCGCCAAGCTCGTCTACCTCTACCCCACCAAGACCGGCCAGCTCACCACCGAGGAGGTTCTTGCCAAGGTTGGTCCCAAGACCAAGATTCTGGCCGTGGGTCAGGTTTCTAACGTGCTGGGCGTCGAGAACCCGGTCAAGAACCTCGGCAAGCTCGTCCACAAGTACAGCGGCTATCTGGTCGTCGACGGCGCGCAGTCGCTGCCGCACATGCCGGTCGATGTGGCCGACCTGGGAGCCGACTTCTTTGCCTTTAGCGCACACAAGGCCATGGGCCCCATGGGCATCGGCGTGCTGTGGGGCAGGATGGACCTGCTGAACGCCATGCCGCCCATGCTCACCGGTGGCGAGATGATCGACTCTGTCACCGAGCAGGACGCCGTCTGGGCGCCCGTCCCCGAGAAGTTCGAGGCCGGCACGCAGGACGCCGCCGGCATCTTCGCCACGGGTGCGGCACTCGACTACCTGGTCAACACGGTGGGCTACGAGAACATTCAGGCCCGCGAGCAGGCACTCGTCCACTATCTGATGGGCGAACTCATGCAGCTCGACTTTGTCCAAATCATCGGTTCCATCTACTGGGACAACCACCACGGCGTTGTGAGCTTTAACGTCAAGGGCATCCACCCGCACGACGTCGCGAGCATCATGGACATGGACGGCGTCTGCATCCGCGCCGGCCACCACTGCGCGCAGCCGCTGCTCACCTGGTTGGGCGTCGAGAACCTTGCCTGCTGCCGAGCCAGCGTGGCCTTCTACAACGACAAGGCCGACATCGACAAGTTCATCGCCGGCCTGCATCACGTTTGGAGCACGTTCAATGGGTAATCTGTACACCTCCACCACGTTTATGGAGCACAACTCGCACCCCGACTATAAGTACGAGATGGATGCTCCCACGCACGAGCACGACGGTATCAACCCCAGCTGCGGAGACGAGCTCACCTTGCAGCTGCGTGTCGAGAACGATGTAATCGAGGAAGCCTCGTTTACCGGGCACGGCTGCGCCATAAGCCAGGCCAGCGCCGACATCATGGCCGACCTCATCACCGGCGAGACCGTCGAGGAGGCGCGTCGCTTGGCGGGACTCTTCCTCGCCATGATCCGCGGCGAGAAGCTCTCCGAGGACGACCTGGAAGACCTGGACGAAGCCGCCCAGCTCCAGGACATCTCGCACATGCCTGCCCGCGTCAAATGCGCCGAGCTCGCCTGGCGCACCCTCGACGGCATGCTCGAGGGGCAAAATAATCAGTAGTACTTATCCCAAATCTTAAGATTTTTGTTGGCCGAATCGCTTGACAAGAGTGGTTCGGCCATTTTCTACTCCGAGAGCTCAGCCTGTGCCGTCACCCGCGCATAAGCACGCACAATACGAGAGACACTACTTTTTCCAATCCCGGTATAGCGCTCAATCTGGCGCACCGTGAAACCGGCATCGTGCAATCCAACAATAACGGTATCACGCTGCGCAGGCGGTGCGTCTTTAACCCCATGGAGCGGAGCCCCGAGGCTCTTCGCCAACTTGTCGGCAAAGGCGTGGCGTTCCCACTCTGTCTCTTTCATATCGCGCAGCGCCGGTTCGCCGCTGTCGGGCATCGAAAGCGAATAGGCAGCAAAGGCCTCGGCAGAACCAAAAAGCTCAAGCACGCAAGAAGGATCGCAAAATCCCCTCGTGGCATCTGCCGCATCACTGTCGTAAGCGCGCAGATGCTCCGCAAAGCTGCTCCAGGGATAACGCTCGATTAGGCTAACGCCCACCTCCTGCGAATCAGCGTGTACAGAGCGAATAGCCTCCATCACCTGCCAATCGGTATCGAGCGAACGCCGGTCAAAACGGTTCTGGAACAGATGGCCTGTGCGCCCCATGCGCTTATTGAACCGCCGCGCGTACGTCAAAAGCAGCCGGTGCATCGCCGCGCTCATCGCGTCCTCGTAATCTGCAAGCACCAGACGCACGTGATTGCCCATAAGGCACCAGGCGATAACCGTCACGCCCGCCTTGCGGCAGCACTCACGCATCAGCTCCAAGAACTCCCACCGGTCTTCATCGCCCTCAAAGATGAGCTGCTTGCCCGAACCGCGGGCACAGACATGGTAAAAGCCGGTAACCGTTCTCCAAACGCGCTGCATGACGCTCCCTTCGCCGGGATCTGCTTGCCATCCAATACAGCACGATTGAAGCGTGCCATCAAAACATTCACGCAAAACAATACACCCGCGCGGCCAAGGGCAGTAAACGGGCGGCGAACGGCACCGTTGCAACAGGTCAACCCCTGCAACGCTTACAAGAGCTGACCAAAAGCTTGCCCAAAACGGACCCCCTCTACGGAAGTTCACGACCACAGAACATAGAGTTAAACCGTTTCAATTAAAACTTCCGGACTTCTCGCTACGAAAACTGAGCCGTTCGCCGAATATTCCGTGCATTTCGCGGTATTATAGGGGCTGCATGTCATGTCCCTTTCGAAGGGTCGCCCGGCAATCGCCAGCCACGACCCCCAGACGGGACGCCAACACGATAGAGAGGAGAGGCATGCAGTACTCACAGGAAGTGGAGAACATGTGCCCCGTTGCCAAGGGTGCATACCACGGCCCCGCACCCATCCCCGAGGAGGGCAAGTGGGTCCAGGCTAAGGAGATTTCCGACATCTCCGGTCTTACGCACGGTGTGGGTTGGTGCGCACCTCAGCAGGGCGCCTGCAAGCTCACGCTGAACGTCAAGGACGGCATCATCGAGGAGGCCCTCGTTGAGACCATCGGCTGCTCGGGCATGACCCACTCTGCCGCCATGGCTTCCGAGATCCTTCCCGGTAAGACCATCCTCGAGGCCCTCAACACCGACCTCGTCTGCGACGCCATCAACGTTGCTATGCGCGAGATCTTCCTGCAGATCGTTTACGGCCGCAGCCAGACCGCGTTCTCCGAGGGCGGCCTGCCCGTGGGCGCCTCCCTCGACGACCTCGGCAAGGGCCTTCGCTCTCAGGTCGGCACCATGTTCGGCACCAAGGCCAAGGGCGCTCGTTACCTCGAGCTCGCTCAGGGCTACGTCACCCGCATGGCTCTCAACGACAAGAACGAGATCATCGCATTCGAGTTCCTGAACCTCGGCAAGTTCACCGACGCCGTCAAGGCCGGCAAGACCCCCGAGGAGGCCATCGCTGGCGCTATGGGCCACTATGGTCAGTGGGAGAACGCTGCCAAGTACATCGACCCGCGCACCGACGAGGAGACTCACTCCGTCGCCAGCGTGTTCCCGGTTCACGAGTAGAAAGGGAGGGAAATAACTATGACTGTTACGTTCGAAGGTTACGAGCGCCGCGCTGACAAGATCAACAAGTGCCTCGCCGACAACGGCATCGCCTCCCTCGAGGAAGCTCTGCAGATCTGCACCGACAAGGGCTTCAACCCGCGTGAGATCGTCAACAACACCCAGTCCATCGCCTTCCAGAACGCCGAGTGGGCCTACACCCTCGGTTGCGCTCTCGCTGTCAAGCGTGGCGCCAAGTCCGCTTCTGAGGCTGCCGCCATCATCGGCGAGGGCATCCAGGCCTTCACCGTTCCCGGCTCCGTCGCCGAGGACCGCAAGGTCGGTCTGGGCCACGGCAACCTGGGCGCTATGCTGCTCTCCGACGACACTGAGTGCTTCGCCTTCCTGGCCGGTCACGAGTCCTTCGCTGCCGCTGAGGGTGCTATCGGCCTGGCTCTGAACGCCAACAAGGCTCGCAAGAAGCCGCTGCGCGTCATCCTCAACGGTCTGGGCAAGGACGCTGCTCAGATCATCGCCCGCATCAACGGCTTCACCTACGTGAAGACCCAGTTCGACTACTTCACGGGCGAGCTCAAGGTCGTCGAGACCATCCCCTACTCCGATGGTCCCCGCGCCGCCGTCAACTGCTACGGCGCCGACGACGTCCGCGAGGGCGTTGCCATCATGTGGCACGAGAACGTCGACATCTCGATCACCGGTAACTCCACCAACCCCACGCGCTTCCAGCACCCCGTCGCTGGCACCTACAAGAAGGAGCGCCTCGAGGCTGGCAAGAAGTACTTCTCCGTCGCTTCTGGTGGCGGCACTGGCCGTACCCTGCACCCGGACAACATGGGCGCCGGCCCTGCTTCTTACGGCATGACCGACACCATGGGCCGCATGCACTCCGACGCCCAGTTCGCCGGTTCTTCCTCCGTGCCTGCGCACGTTGACATGATGGGTCTCATCGGCATGGGCAACAACCCCATGGTCGGTGCCACCGTCGCCTGCGCCGTCGCCGTCGAGGAGGCCCTCAAGGCCTAATCGCGCCCGCGCGATGCTCATATAGTTGAGCTTTGGAGCCGCTACCCACTCGGGTAGCGGCTCTTTTTGTTTGCGCTGTCGCAGGGTAGCTAATGCCGATATATCAGTTGGGGCGAAATACAAGATGTGATGAGATGGAGCGTCAGAGCGTCCATGACGCCCACCTGCCATATTTGCCCTTTACCGATTTGCCGGGTCTTTGCGGCCCCATTGCCGATCACCCGTGCGACAATGCGCCGGACGAGAAAGGAATCCGATGGAATCGACTGATGTACTGGTAATTGGATCTGGCATTGCGGGCCTTTGTGCCGCCATCGAAGCGGCATGCACGGGTGCAACCGTCACTGTGGCAAGCGCCGGCAAGACCATGAGTGGATCGAGCTTCTTCCCGGGTACCTGGGGCCTCGGCCTCATCGGTCCCGTCGACGAAGACGACGAGCAGGACCTCATCGACACCATCCTGGCCGTCGGCGCCGGCGTTGCCGACCCCGAACTCGTCCAAACGTTCGTCCACGGCATTCCCCAAGCGATTGACTGGCTCGAGCAAGACCTGGGCGTTGAGCTCCAGCGTCCGCAAAGCGCCAAGAGTGCTCAACAAAAGCAATTTATCCCCTGCTTTGACCACAAGACGCGCATGTGGCGCGGCCTCACCCGCAAGCCCCTTGAGGACGCCCTGACGACCTGGATCGAGTCGCTCGGCATTCGCCTGCTCCCCCGCCATGAGCTTATCGACCTTGTTGAGGACACGAACGGCAGAATAACCGGAACCGTACTCTACGACCTTACCGAAAATCGAATCGTGCCCTTTGCTGCCAAGGCCACGATCATCGCAGCCGGTGGCACAGGCGGCCTGTTCGAGCGCAGCCTTACGTCGGCTGATGTGCTCAGCTCCTCGCAGGCCATCGCGCTGGCGCACGGCGCAACACTTACTAATATAGAGTTCATGCAGATGATGCCCGGCTTCATCGAGCCCAGGCGTAACTTGGTCTTCAACGAGAAAACCTGGCGCTACGCGCATGTAGACCAGCCGGTAGATATTGCCGACGACAAGCTGGACGACCTGCTCGAGCAGCGCTCTGGATATGGTCCCTTCACGTCACGCTTGGCCTCCCGCGCTATCGATCTCGTCATCGATCAGGCAGGTGTCAAAGGCCTGGCACTCCACTACGACTTCCCCCGCGAGGATGTCCCAGAGTTTGTGCAGACCTTTGCCACCTGGCTGCAAGACGAGCACGGCATCGCCCCGGCTGACGAGATGCGCGTTGCGATGTATGCCCACGCCGCTAACGGCGGCATCAAGATCGATAAGACCGCGTACACGGGCGTTGAGGGCCTCTACGCTTGCGGCGAGGCGACAGGCGGCATGCACGGAGCCGACCGCATTGGTGGCTTATCAAGTGCCAACGGCATCGTGTTCGGGCGCATCGCAGGCGCATCGGCAGCCCTTGCAGCGCAGAAAGAGCCTGAGACAGCCCTGAAGGCGGATATCGCCCTCCCCCACTACGGCATTGCCACAACAGATGCCGAACGCCTGACACACGGCCTTAGGCACACGATGAGCACCTATTGCATGATCAACAGGACCGAAACAGGCCTATCCGAGGCACTACACGAGCTTGAGGGCTTGAAGACGGAGGCAACGACCTTGAGCACACAGAAAGCCCAGGACAGCGAAGTCGCAGCCCTCGCCCGCCTGCAATCGCAGATTCAACTAGCACAGGAAATGGTCAAAGCCATGCGTAAGCGGACCGAAAGTCTCGGATCGCACTATCGAGCAGACTAAATCGATTCTCACTTTGAGTTTGATCACAACTTTTCAACATGCATCGAGCCCTGTGAGCATAATTCCCATAAGGAGAGCACGTTTATGGGGCTTTAGCCGTGTTTCCCTAAGGGAATCACGGTGCAGTTTCCCCAACTTCGCGCCCCGACGGGTCCGACCCCATGCGAGGTCAACAAAAAAGCGACCAGCCGAAGCCAGTCGCTTTACTATGCTTTGGCGGGCCGTCAGGGGGTCAGCCTGCTGCGCAGGCGGTCGCTGCGGCGCTTCGCGCCTTGCGCGCTACGCTGGCAAATGCTTACGCATTTCCTCAGCTTCGCGCCCCGACGGGTTCGACCCCATGCGAGGTCAACAAAAAAGCGACCAGCCTGAGCCAGTCGCTTTAACAATCTTTGGGTGGGCCGTCAGGGGGTCGAACCCTGGACCTTGGGATTAAGAGTCCCCTGCTCTACCAACTGAGCTAACGACCCAAAGCTAAAGTCCGTTATGGCGGACTTTAGAGGAGATATCGTGTGGTGGGCCGTCAGGGGGTCGAACCCTGGACCTTGGGATTAAGAGTCCCCTGCTCT
>CALDWI010000024.1 GCA_937923795.1 uncultured Collinsella sp. | reverse complement strand
AACCCTGGACCTTGGGATTAAGAGTCCCCTGCTCTACCAACTGAGCTAACGACCCGATATCAACACGAAGCAAGAACTGGGGTGGGTAAAGGGACTCGAACCCTCGACCTACGGGACCACAACCCGTCGCTCTAGCCAACTGAGCTACACCCACCGTGTCCTGTGCGCTTCGCGCTCGACTATTATTGCAAGGAACGCCACGCGATGCAAGCCCCAATTTTCAAGAATTTTGAAAAGAGTTTCTTGAGACCATTTCGAGCAAATCCCACCGGTTTCATAGGAGTAAACTTGCCCCACTGCAAATCCTCGAAAGGACCGTCATGAAAGAACTCTCCAACCGCACGGCAAGATTTACCGATTCGGTCATCCGCCGCATGACACGCATCTCCAATAAGTACGGCGCTGTCAATCTCTCGCAGGGCTTCCCTGACTTCGATCCCCCGGCGCAGCTGCTCAACAGCCTGAGCACCATCGCCGCCGATCCCAAGCCGCTCTATCACCAGTACTCCATCACTTGGGGCTCCCAGGCCATGCGCGAGGCACTCGCCGCCAAACAGGAGCACTTTATGGGCATACCGGTGAACCCCAACGAGAATATCGTAGTCACCTGCGGCTCCACCGAGGCCATGATGGCCGCCATGATGACGGTCACCAACCCCGGCGACAAGGTCGTCATCTTCTCGCCGTTCTACGAGAACTACGGCGCTGACACGATCCTTTCGGGTGCCGAGCCCATCTACGTGCCGCTCAACCCGCCTGCGTTCGACTTTGACCGTGAGGTGCTCGAGGCGGCCTTCCGCGACAACGACCCCAAGGCCATCGTCCTGTGCAACCCTTCCAACCCCTGCGGCAAGGTCTTTACACGCGATGAGCTCACCTTTATCGCCGACCTCTGCAAAAAGTATGACGCCTACTGCATCACCGACGAGGTATACGAGCACATCGTCTACGCGCCCCACGAGCACGTCTATATGGCCACGCTGCCCGGCATGTTTGAGCGCACCATCAGCTGCAGCTCGCTGTCTAAGACGTACTCCATCACCGGCTGGCGTCTTGGCTACACCATTGCCCCTGCCGAAATCACCGAGCGCATCAAGAAGGTCCACGACTTCCTCACCGTGGGTGCCGCCGCTCCCCTGCAGGAAGCCGTCGTCACCGCCCTCAATTTCGGCGACAGCTATTACGATGAGGTCCTCGACCTCTATACCGCCAAACGCGACCTGTTCTGCCAGGGACTCGACAGCATCGGTCTTGAGCATAACGTGCCGCAGGGCGCCTACTACGTCATGATGGACATCTCTGAGTTTGGCTATGACAGCGACCTCGAGTTCTGTGAAGACCTCGCGTCTAAAGTGGGTGTGGGCGCCGTGCCCGGCTCGAGCTTCTTCCGCGAGCCCGTCAACCATCTGATTCGTTTCCACTTTGCCAAGCGAGACGAGACGCTTAACGCGGCGCTGGGGAACCTCAAGTCGCTACGTGATAAAATCAAGCCGCGCGGGTAAGGACGGCCCGGCAACTAAAGCAACCAAAGAAGCCCCGCACCGCCCGCCGCGTTGCGAGGCTTCTTTCTATAGCGCTTTCTTAAATGGTTTAGAGCTCTATACTTTAGTCACGGAGCAACTCGTCCCAGAGAGAGGAATACTATGGCAGAGCAGCAGCTTATCGGAGCGCTCGAGGCCGGTGGCACCAAGATGGTCTGCGCCGCGGGCTATGCGGACGGTACGGTCCTAGAGCGCGAGCAGATCGCGACCACGACCCCGCAGGAGACCGTTGAGGCCGTCAACGCATGGTTTGCCGACAAGGGCATCGCCGCGCTGGGCATCGGCGCATTTGGCCCCACCGCAGTCAACCCCGCTTCGCCCCAATACGGCAAGATCCTGGAGACGCCCAAAACGGCATGGCGCTACTTTGACCTGCTGGGCACTATCCAAAACGAGCTCAATATCCCCTGCGGCTACGATACCGACGTCAACGTCGCCTGCCTGGGCGAGGTCACGTTTGGTTGCGCCAAGGGCCTCACCGACGTGGTCTACCTGACCATCGGTACCGGCGTGGGCGCCGGCGTGCTCTCGGGCGGTAAGCTCGTGCACGGCATGATGCATCCCGAGGCCGGCCACATCCTGGTCACGCGCGACCCGCGCGACACCATTGGCGAGCACAGCGCCTGCCCCTTCCACGACAACTGTCTCGAGGGCCTCATCGCCGGCCCCGGCGTTAAAAAGCGCTGGGATGGCAAGAGCGCCGGAGACATGGCCGATGACCCGGAGGCCATGGACCTGCTCGCCGGCTATCTGGCACAGGCACTCATGACCTACACGCTGTGCTACGCGCCGCAAAAGATCATCATCGGCGGCGGCGTGGCCGACCACACCCCCATCGTCCCGCTCGCACGCAAGAAGTGCGCCGAGATGCTCAACGGCTATATCGTCACGCCCGAGGTCAACGACATCGATAACTACATCGTCAACAACAGCCTCGAGGGCAAGCAGGGCATTATGGGCTGCCTGGCCCTGGGCGCACAGGCGCTTCAGTAGCAGACGCACCCACAGGGCGTGGCGCGCTCGGCAAATCCAACCTACGGAACGACGCCACCACGCCTCAAATAAGCCCTCAAATAAAAAAGGCCGCCTAGGACCAAACAATACGTCCTAGGCGGCCTTTTTGGCGCACATCAGCGACCGTAAGAGATATCGGAGCACAACGCCCGTTGCCGCTCCACAGCAGTCGATCATCACATCGGTGATCATGCCGGCGCGTCCCGGCACAAAGAGCTGAATCGTCTCGTCGATCGAGGGAATCAGCAGCAGGAACACCGCCGTGGGCAGCAACACGTCAAAGGTGCGCCGGCCCTCAAAATCAAAGGCGTGCGTTGCCAGGATGCCGAGCACCATATACTCGGTAAAATGCGCGCACTTGCGAACAACAAAGTTGGTCACCCATTCATATGGAAGTCCCACGCCGTGCAGGAAACCGCGGATAGCTTCCATGACCGTTAGGCTCAGCGAGCCCGACCCCGAGCCGGGAACCAGCGAATTGCCCCAGATCAAGAGCGCCATCAGGCAGGTCACGACCGCCCATTTTCGATTGATCTTAACCATGCAGAAGTTATGCCTCCGCGCGGAGCGGCGCGAAGCTGGCGGTACCGCCCTCGATAACGCTCAGGTAGGCACGGCCCGTACGCTTGGCGGTAGAGGACTGCAGGCGCTCGATCTCCTCCTCGAGGATCTGATTGACGCGCTCGTGACGACGGTTTTCCATAATGCCGGCGGCAATAGCCTCGGCCCGCTCGATGCTCTCGCGCGAGATGCGGGCGGTATCCTCGGGGAACACAGCGCTGTGACGGCCGACATAGGCGGGGGCAGCAGGCTGAGGGGCAGCGACGGGAGCGGGCGCTACAACAGGAGCGGGCTCGTCAATCTCATCCAGAATCGCGGTGGCGGCGGCCCACATGTCCTCATGGCCCGAGTAAACGGCCATGGGGACATCAACCTCGAGCGAGGCGTCCGGAAGGTCTCCGGTGTCGATGCGATCTTGGGCATCAATCGATGCGGTGATGGCTGCAGGCTCATCAAGGTCATCGAGATCGATGTCCGTGGCACCGGAGATGATAGGCATGCTGGCGAGGTTTGCATTGTACGGCGCAGCCTCAGCCGCCTGCTGCTGGGCAGGAGCGCCCCAAAGCGAGCTCTCGGCGGCACGGCGGGCGGCAACGGCCTCCTCGTCCGCGGTCATGGCTTCATCAACGTACGAATTATCGGCAAAAGCGTTCGCGTCCGCCGAGGTAGCGTTGTAGGCGTTATTGGATGCCGCGTTGGCAACGAGTGCCACGAAAGCCGCCGTGCTGCCCGCAGGGGCGGCCTGGGAGCCCGATACGGCACGCGCCGCGGCGGCGATGTCGTCGCGATTGAAGGAGCCGGTCTGCCCGCCGTTGGTGAGCTCGTCGATGGCGACTTGATAGACGTCGCGCGAGCGTGCAGGGTCGCAGCTCACCGGCGAATCGTCGTCGAGCATGCTGTCGATCATAGACCAAGCCTCGTCCTCGTCCATAGCATCTGCGGCTCGAGCGATGGTAGGGACACCATCATCGGCATGACGGCGCTGGAACGCACCGGTCAGGCCGGAAAGGAATGCCGAGGTAGACTGCTCCGCCTGAGCCTGAGAAGCAGAAGCCGCAGCGTAAGGAGTCGCATCCTGCTGCTGAGCTGGAATCGAGGCGGTCTTGAACTCGCTTTGATGCTGATTGAGATTGGCGGCACCGCCCATGGCATCGGGCTGGAACAGACGCTCTTCACGCTGCGCGCGGTACTCGGAAATACCCAGCGAGGCGGCATAGATACCCACGCCCGCCACCGCGCCCACGGCGAAGGGAACCGCACCCGCCACGACCGTCTCGTTCACCGACGAAAACGGCAGCGTCGCGGCATACATAACCACGGGAGCGGCAAGGCCGATCCCGCACGAAAGTCCGGCAAGGACTGCTCGTTGTGTTGCATCAGAAGAAGCCATGAGCTCTCCCCATCTTCCAGCACCCAAATCGCATCATTCAGTTGGCTGCGCGAGAGAAGATGAAGCGGGGCTGTGCCCCAAAGCAACGGTATATGGTTCGTTTCATCTGCGTTTTCCGTCGCGAAGCTTAAAAGCTATTATGCGAAACCGCCCTGTCGATTGCAAGCGACGATGTCGGATTGAAACGGGAAACCTGCTGCTTGCCAGTCTTATGGTCAAAAAAGCGCGGAGCGGCGATATAGAAAAGGGCCGAGGCTCAAAGCCCCGACCCTTTATCGCATTGATGACTATCGCTGCGTGTGGATGACAACCTAGAACGTCTGCTCGTAGTCGCTGTGCTTTTTGGCCGAACGCACCAGGAACTCCTGGTTGGTGTTGGTGCCCTTAAGACCCTTGATAAACGATGCGGCCGCGCGCTCGGTGTTGTTCATGCCGGCAAGAATGCGACGCAGGCCAAAGACAAACGGACGCATCTGCTCGTCAACCAACAGGTCCTCGTTACGCGTACCGGAGGCAACGGGGTCGATAGCCGGGAAGATGCGGCGGTCGGCCAGGTCGCGGTCGAGCTTAAGCTCCATGTTACCGGTGCCCTTGAACTCCTCAAAGATGACTTCGTCCATCTTGGAACCGGTGTCGATAAGGGCAGAGGCCAGGATGGTGAGCGAGCCACCGTTCTCGATATTACGGGCTGCGCCCAGGAAGCGCTTGGGCGGATACAGTGCCGCCGAATCGACGCCACCCGAAAGGATGCGACCTGAGGCGGGCGCCGCCAAGTTGTAGGCACGGGCAAGACGCGTGATGGAGTCGAGCACCACCACGACATCGCCGCCCAGCTCCACGATGCGCTTGGCGCGCTCGATGACGAGCTCTGCCACGCGGGTGTGGTTGTCGGCGGGCATATCGAAGGTCGACGCAACAACCTCGCCCTTGATGGAACGCTGCATATCGGTGACCTCTTCGGGGCGCTCGTCGACGAGCAGGCAGATGAGGTGCACCTCGGGATTGTTAATCGAGATAGACTGGCAAATCTTCTTGAGGATCGTGGTCTTGCCGGCCTTGGGCGGGGACACGATCAGGCCACGCTGACCCTTGCCAATCGGCGACACGATGTCGATGGCGCGACCGGTAATGGAGTCCTTGCCGTGCTCCATGCGCAGCGGCTCGTTAGGATAGACCGGGGTGAGGTCACCAAACTTGGGGCGGTTGCGAATCTGCTCGGGGTCCAGGCCGTTGACGGTCGTGATTTTGGCGAGGCCGGCACGTTTGTCGCCGCCGCGCGAAGGACGAAGCGAGCCCTCGATGACGTCGCCCGTGCGCAGACGCGCGGAGCGGATGAGGTAGGCGGGGACGAAGGCGTCGTCGTTGGACTTCATGTAACCGTGGGCATGGATGATACCGGAGCTGTCCGGACGAATCTGCAGGATGCCCTTGATGTCGCGGAAGCCCTCGGCCTTCGCGGCGGTGACGTAGATTTCCTCGACGAGCTCGGCTTTTTTCTTGCCGGTCGTCTCGATCTCGAACTCCTTGGCCTTCTCGCGCAGTTCGGCGACCTTCATGGCAGCGAGCTCCTCACGCGAAAGCGTGGGCTCGGTGGGAGCGGCGTTGCGCTCCTTGTTGCGCTGTTTGCGATCGCGCTGGCGGTTGCGACGGTCGTTGTTGCGCTCGTCCTTGCGCTCATTGCGCTCATCGTTGCGCTTGTGCTGGCGACGGTTGGGGCGAGCGCCGTCTTCGGCCTCGGCGGGCGCGGCGCCATCGGTTGCGGCGGTGCCGGCATTGGCCGCAGCGGCGTCATTGGCCTCGGCGCCGAAATCAATCTGCGCTTCGGCATCAGCCTGCTGCTCGGACGCCTTGCCCTTAGCGGACTTCTTACGACCGCGCTTGGGCTTCTCGGACGCAGACTGTTCGACGTCTTGGGGCTCGGCGGCATCAGTCGATGCATCGACGGTCGTCTCGGCGGGATCCTCGGACGCACCCTTCTTGGCAGTCTTGGCCTTGGACGTGCGCTTAGCAGCAGTACGATGGCTGCGACCAGGACGGACGTCGGCGGGCTCGACATCGGCGGGAGCGGCCTCGGAAGTCGTAGCATCCTGAACGGGTGCATCGGCAGCGGTTGCAGACTCGGCGGTCGCCGCAGCATCCCGAGCGGCTGCGGCTGCGGCCTTCTCTGCCTCGACGAAGGCCTTGGGCTTGCGACCGCGACGGTGCGGGCGCAAAGCCGGATCGACAACGGGAACTTCGCTGGCCTCGACAGGCGCAGCGGGCTCAGCTGGCGATGCGCCCTCCCCTGCCGCGGAACGGACCGAAGCCTCGGTGAGCTCGGGGGTTACCTGTTCAGCAACCTGCTCGGCCTTAGCAGCCGTGCGACGGCGTGTGCGCGGTGCCGGCTTCTCGGTCGGCTGGTCGGCGGCAGGCGTCTCGGGCACAGACGGAACTGCAAGCTCGGTCAGAGCCGCGGCCTCGCGCTCGGCAGCACGACGGCGGGCGCGCACCACCTGAGCCTCGCTAATCTGCGCCAACGCACGTGCCTGCGCGACCTCATCGGAAATCGGCGCCGAGGAGTCAGCTGCAACGGTGCGCTTGGCGCGCGTCGTGCGCGTGGTACGGCGCTTGGGCTTGGTGACCTCCTCGCCGTCAGCGGCAGGCTTGGCCGTGCGGCGCGTACGCTTGGGCTTTGCCGGAGCAGTCTCCTCACCAGTTGCAGGCACGGCCTTCTCAGCCGTTGCAGCCTTAGGCGTCTCAGGAGCCGAGGCTTGCGCGGGCGCCGCGACCTGGTCCGACGCAACCGGTGCAGCGGGAGCGGCCTGCGTCGTCGTTATTTCATTTTCTTGCTGTTGATCAGACACAGTGTTTGCTCAACTTTCTTTTCAAGCCCTGTGATCACATGCTCCCTGCATAAACCTTCAGGGCGGCTAAACAGTCTAGTTCCGTTCAAAACGACGGACATCATTGATCTGTATCGAGATGATTGCGTCATATACGCAGCGTTAGTGTAACACAACCGCCGCCACCTGCAACTTAGTCATCGGGGACGTTCATAAACGACTAATCAAAAGGGACACTCTTTGGTTTACCACCCACAAATCGGACTGCCTCCGTCAAAACTATGGCGGTTTACTACGACGAATCGCTCAACCGCGACCACTCCGAAACATGTTGAACTAAAACCGCAGGTAGATGCCTTGCGCTTTTTTGCGAAAAGCCGGCGTGGTTGGAAATTCTCAATTCATCGTAGTAAACCGGCATAGTTTCGTATTTCCAGCAGTTCCAAATTCGTCAATACGTTGGCATTTGCGAAAAAAGCCCGACCTCCGTGGGAGATCGGGCTTTCAAGGCTCAGTTAAACCAAGTCTGCGCGGTCAAATGACTCGCTGATTACATCTGCTCGGGCGCGGAAACGCCAACGAGGGTGAGCACCAGGGCGAGCGTCACGCGGACGGCATCGCAAGCGGCCAGACGGGCACGCGAAAGCTCGGGGTCGACGGGACGGCCCTCGCTCGGCAGAACCTGGCAGGCAGCGTAGAAGCTGTGGAAGTCGCCAGCGAGCTCCTCGGCAAAGTGCGTCAGACGGAACGGGGCGCGGTCGCGAGCGCAGCTGGCGATGAGGTCGGTGAGCTCGTTGAGCTTACGCGAAAGGGCGAGCTCGGTCGGGTCGGTCAGCAGCGAGTAATCGACGTTCTCACCGATGGCCTTGGCGGCGACGGCCTTCATGCCCATCTCGTCGGCCTGCTCGGGCGTAACGTCAGCGGCACGGCGCAGGATGGAGCAGACGCGAGCGTGAGCGTACTGCACGTAGTACACCGGGTTGGAGTTGTCGCGCTTCTTGACGGCCTCGATATCGAAGTCGACCATCTGGTTGGAGCTCTTGGAGATGAGCGTGTAGCGAGCAGCATCGGAGCCGACCTCATCGACGAGCTCCTGCAGGGTCACCATGGTGCCCTTACGCTTGGACATACGGACGGGCTTACCGTTACGCAGCAGGTTGACGAGCTGGCCCAGCAGAACCTCGAACTTGCCGGGGTAACCCAGGGCATCGCAGACGCAGCGGACGCGCTCGATGTAGCCGTGGTGGTCGGCACCCCAGATGTCGATGACGTGGTCAACGCGCTGGAACTTATCCCAGTGATAGGCAACGTCGGAGGCGAAGTAGGTGTACTCGCCGTCGGACTTGATCAGCACGCGGTCCTTGTCGTCGCCCAGATCGGTGGATCGGAACCACAGGGCGCCGTCCTTGGTGTAGAGGTACCCCATCTTGTCAAGCTTCTCGAAAGCGCGGTCGACGGCGGAGGTGCCAGCGGTCTCGCCCTCGGTGTCCTTCACGTACAGCGAGCGCTCGGAGTACCAGCGGTCGAAGTCGCAGTTGACGGCGTGGCAGAGGTTGCGCATGTTGTCGACCATCTTCACGTAGCCGCGCTCGCGGAAGCTCTCCATACGCTCCTGCGGATCGGCCTCGACCCACTTGTCGCCGTCGGTGCGCCAGAACTCGGCAGCCTCATCAATAATGTAGTCGCCGCCGTAGGAGTCCTTGCCCAGGGTCTCGGCAAAGTTATCCTGATACGGATGGGTCTCGGGGTGCTCGTCGTTCTCGTCGGCAACGAAGGCGTCGCGGTCGGCAATCAGCAGCTTGTGAGCCTCGTCGATATCCACGCCCTGCTTGGCGATGATGTCGGCAAGCTGCATGTAGCGCGTGCTGATGGAGTTGCCGAAGGTGTTCATCTGAGAGCCGTGGTCGTTGATGTAGAACTCACGCTGGATGTCGTAACCGGCATGGTCCATAACGCGGCAGAGGGAGTCGCCCAGCGCGGCCCAGCGGCCATGACCGATGTGCATGGGGCCGACGGGGTTGGCGGAGACGAACTCGACCTGGGTCTTCAGGCCGCCGCCGACGTTGGACTTAGCGAAGTCCATGCCCTTCTCGCGGGCCTCGCCAAAGATGGCGTTCTTGACGGCAACGGAGAGGTAAAAGTTGATGAAGCCAGGACCGGCGATCTCGACCTTCTCGATCGCGGGGTCCTCGGGCATATGGGCAACGACGGCCTCGGCGATCTTGCGCGGGGCACAGTGAGCCAGCTTGGCGGACTTCAGGGCCATGGTGGAGGTCCACTCGCCATGAGAAGTGTCAGCCGGTCGCTCGATGGCGCAATCGTCAAGTTCAAATGCGGAAAGGTCGCCGGCCTCCTGGGCCGCAGCAAGCGCAGCGCGTACCAGCTCTTCAATCTTCTCGGGCATAGATCCTCCTTGTGTTAAAGCCCCCGAGCTCTTGGTCACTCGTAGGGCAAAAGCCAGAGTTTGTAGCACTCTATCACAAGCGACGCACACTGTCGCAGGGTAAAGCTAATAGATATTGCATATGCACAAAAATGACTACCGCTCCTGCGCGGCGATACAAAGTTGGCGGTTTGCCTGCAGATTATGCACGCGTTGGAACTGCATAAACATATGAATGGGTGGTGCATTTTATCGAATGCTCTTACCTATCGGAGTTGTGTGCTTTTCCTGCATAAAGTGATGGTTTGCGCACGTCAGCGTGGTATTCTTAACATTCGTAAATTCGTATAAGTTGGAGGTAGCATGTTCTCAATCGGTCAACACGTCATTCATCCGGGTCAGGGAGTCTGCACCGTCGTCGGTTTTAGGGACGACACGCCGCAGCCCATGCTGTTGCTCGAGACCAAGCAGGGACATGCGCAGACGATCCTCATGTACCCCGTGGCGCAGGCCGATCGTTTGCACGCCGCCATCTCCCAGCAAGATGCCGAGCACCTGCTGAGCCACTACGACGAGCTGGAGTGCGACACCTTTACCGAGCGCAACAGCTCACTCGAGGAGACGCACTTTAAGCAACAGCTCAAGCTGGGTGCGCCCGAGACGGTCCGCGTGGCAAAAACCATGATGCACCGCATTCGCCAGGCCGAGGAAGCAGATAAAAAGCCCAGCTCTTACTACATGCGCGTACTCAAGGAAGCCAAGCGCCGCTCCATCGAGGAGTTCGCCGTGGCCCTGGGCGTCACCGAGGAGGACGCCGAAGCCCGCCTAGCCCAAGCCGCCCTCAACTAACCCATCCGCGCCAAAAACCACCACAAAGGGGACAGGCACCTTTGTGGTGGTTTTCTTGTTCTAGTAGTATTCATTCTAATCGATACCCACGAGCACAAGGAGTCTCCTATGGCAGAGCCGCTTACCGCCGGAATCACCCGCGACCGCGCGTTCGAACTGCTCAACGAGCACAACAAGGACCCGTTCCACATCACCCATGGCGAGACGGTCGAGGGCACTATGCGCTACTTTGCGCGCGAGTTCGACCCCGAGAACGAGGAGTTTTGGGGCATCGTCGGTCTGCTGCACGACCTGGATTGGGAGGAGCATGAGGACGACCCCATGAACCACACCATCTATGCTGCCGAGATTCTTAAGGGCGAAGGTGCGTCTCCCGAGCTCATTCGCGCCATCCAGACGCACACGTCGGACTTCAACACCTCGCTGCCCAAACCCGAGCTGCAGATGGAAAAAATCCTGTTTGCCTGCGATGAGCTCACCGGCCTGATCGGCGCTGCAGTCATCATGCGCCCGAGCAAGAGCGTTATGGACTTTACGACCAAGTCGCTCAAGAAGAAGTTTAAGGACAAGCGCTTTGCCGCCGGCTGCTCGCGCGACGTGATTTCGCAGGGCGCCGAGATGTTGGGCTGGGAGCTCACCGAGCTCTTTGACCGCACCATCGCGGCCATGCAGTCCTTCGCCCCCGACCGCGATACCTTCCAGGCTTAATCGCCCACGCCACCTAAAACCACCACAAAGGGGACAGGCACCTTTGTGGTGGTTTTCGTTTGTAACGGAAGAGACGCTACCCGGCTTTGCGGATCGACCACTCTCCCACGCCCGTCAAGCGCTGTATTTGACGAATTGAAAGCCCCGCTTCTCGCATTGCCGCAAGCACCTCATTGCGCTTGGACTTATCGAGGGCCTTGACAGCGGAAAGTTCGCTAAGGCCAAACGAGCGGATCAGCGACGCACCCACATCCAGCGCTTCGTCCTCGCCAATTCGTCCTCCGGTCGGTGGTCGAACAACCGCTCCATTCGACGCATCCATAAAGGCCAGATAATCGCATATGCGCGGAAAAGCAAGGCGAGCAAGCGCCAAATCAACCGTCGCGATATCCGGATCGCGTTCGGCATAATCCAGATGGCTGCTCCATCGATATACATCGTACGGACAAATACCAGCCTTTTGCGGATTGAAATGAACATATCGAATAGCGTCGAGAAGGTATTCCTCGCTCGAAATCGAAGCGCTCGAGAACCTATCCTGAAAAACATGTCCGACATGCCCATGCCGGCGGTTATACCACGTCGCATAGCAAGACATAACAAGATGCATGGCCTCGCTCATGTTGTCGTCGGGGTCACTTAGGACAAGATGAACGTGGTTGCCCATCAGGCACCAAGCAATAAGCCTAATGTTGAACCGCGCTATCGAAGACCGAATAAGCGATAAAATGCGTCTTCTGTCTTCATCATCCTCAAACAGAAGCTGTTTGCCGTTGCCCCTCATCGTAATGTGATACAGGCCAGTCTGCGATTTCTGTCGCGGCTTTCTTGACATGGGCGTCTCCTTGCTCTCATGCCAAAAATAACCTCACGGCACACGTAAAACGGCGAGAATCTACTCACCGATTAAGTCGTCCACCTGCCGAAATGTCACCTCTTGCGCGACGCAAATATGCTTAGATACAGTTAGTCAAAACCACCACAAAGGTGCCTGTCCCCTTTGTGGTGGTTATTGTTTGAGTGGGCGTTAGGGGCGGACCTGGCCGGTGCCGCGGAGCTTGTATTTGTAGGTGGTGAGGGCCTCGGCGGCGAAGGGGCCGCGGGCGTGGAGCTTTTGGGTCGAGATGCCGATCTCGGCGCCCAGGCCAAACTCGCCGCCGTCGGTGAAGCGCGTGCTGGCGTTGGCGTACACGGCCGAGGCATCGACCGCATCCAAGAAGCGCTCGCAGGCGTCCACGTCCTCGGAAATGATGGCCTCGGAATGCATGGTACCGTAGCGGTTGATGTGCGCGATGGCCTCGTCCTCGTTTGCCACGACCTTCACGCTCATCTCGAGCGCCAGGTACTCGCGACCCCAGTCCTCCTCAGTCGCGGCGACGTAGTCATCGCCCTCTACAAAGCCGGCGTCGGCGCACGCGGCGCACGTGGCCTCGTCGCCGTGAATGAGCACGCCGTGGTCGTGCAGCACGGCAACGACCGCAGGCAAAAACGCATCGGCCACAGCACGGTCGACCAGCAGCGACTCGGCGGCATTGCACACGCCTACGCGCTGGGTCTTGGCATTAACGATAATGTTGAGCGCCTTATCAAAGTCGGCGGATTCATGCACGTAGATGTGGCAGTTGCCCGTGCCCGTCTCGATCACCGGCACAAGCGACTCGCGCGCGCAGCGCTGGATCAGGCCTGCACCGCCGCGCGGAATGAGTACGTCGACAATGCCGCGGAGCTTCATGAGCTCGCCAGTGGCCTCGCGGTCGGTGGACTCGATCATCGACACGGCCTCGCGCGGGAAGCCCTTGGCCTCGAGCGCATCGGCCAGCAGCTCCGCGATCATGGCACACGAGTGATAGGCCAGCGAGCCGCCGCGCAGAATGCAAGCGTTGCCGGTGCGGATGCAGATGCCCGCGGCGTCGGCCGTCACGTTGGGGCGCGCCTCGTAGACCATGGCGACCAGACCCAGCGGCACGCTCACGCGGGTGAGGTCCACGCCGCTTGCGAGCACGCGGTGGTCGAGCACGCGGCCCACGGGATCGGGCAGCTCGGCGAGCTTTTCCAGGCCGGCGGCCATGCCCTCGACGCGCTCGGGCGTCAGCAGCAGGCGATCGAGCAGTCCGGCCGAGGTACCCGCATCGCGCGCGGCGGACATATCGAGCTCGTTGGCGGCGACGATGGAGTCGACACCGTTGCGCAGTGCTGCGGCCATGGCGCGCACGGCCTCCTGACGCTGCTCGTTGCTCGCCGTGGCAAGCGAGGCCGACGCTGCCTTGGCGGCAACGGCAAGATCGTGGACATACGTGGCTATATCGACCGACATGGGCGGCCCTTTCTCCTAGAAGTTTGCAACCATGGTAGCCGATTTGCGCATGGCCTCGCCCGCGGCGGTAGAATTGGTCAACCCGAAACACCGCAACGAACGGAAGACTCACATGGCCCTCATCACTTCGTACCACGTCCCCGGCCTTTACGTCGAGGACCACAGCATCGACGTCCCCCTTGACTGGCGCGGCCTGGAGCCGATGCTCCTGGCCGTCGGCAGCACCATGCGCCGCGGCGCTATGCCGGCACCAATCGCCGGCGCGCCCGAGAGCATCAAGCTCTTCTACCGCGTGGTTTGCGCACCCGACCGCATCAACGACGATCTGCCGCTGCTCCTGTTTTTGCAGGGCGGCCCCGGCGGCGAGAGCCCGCGTCCGCTGTCGCCCACAAGCGACGGCTGGATCGAGGAGGCCGTCAAGCATTTCCGCGTGGTCCTTCCCGACCAGCGCGGCACCGGACGCAGCAGCTGCGTGGACGGACGCACGATCAAGGCACTGGGTGATCGCGCAACGGCCGCCGGCGCCGATACAGCACGCTCGCAGGCGGACTTCCTCAAGCGCCACCTCGCCAGCTCCATCGTGCGCGATTTTGAATACCTGCGCCTAGTGGGCTTTGGCGGCAAGCCGTGGGTCACGCTCGGCCAAAGCTACGGCGGTTTTTTGACGCTGAGCTACCTGTCGCTCTTCCCCGAGGGCGTGGCGGCGAGCTTTACCTGCGGCGGAATCCCCCACGTGCCGGCGAGCGCAAGCGAGGTCTACGCGCACACCTTCCCGCGCATGGCCGCCAAGACGCAGCAGTATTATGACCGCTACCCCGCTGACGTCGAGCGCGTGGCAGCCCTGGCCGATGCGCTCGAGGCTCAGAAGCCCGTGCTGCCCGACGGCTCGCCGATGACGGTCGAGCGCCTACAGCTCATGGGCAGCGACTTTGGTATGAAGCCGAGCTTTGAGCGCATGCACTGGATTATCGATCATGCTTTTGTTGACGGTGACGGCACGCTGACCTGCGGCGCCTCGGTATCTGACAGCTTTTTGATGCGCGCCTTCGAGCGCACCAACACGCGCACGAATCCGCTGTACTGGACGCTGCAGGAGTTCATATACGCCGACGGTGACACTATGCCCATTGGCTGGGCCGCGGCTGAAGAGAAGGCTCACCGCGCCGAGTTCGACACCCTCGCGCGCCCACTCATGTTTACCGGCGAGGCCATGTTCCCGTGGATGTTCGAGCAGATGCCCGAGCTCAAGCCCTTCAAGCCCGCCATGGACCTGCTGATGGAAGACACCAGCTGGGACAAGATCTACGACCCGCAGCGACTGGCGTGCAACGAGGTGCCCCTGCAGGCCGCGGTGTATTTCGACGACATGTACGTGGATTCGGGCCTGCAGCTTGATACGCTCAGCCGCGTGGGCAACTCGCACGCCTGGGTGACCAACGAGTTCGAGCACGATGGCCTGCACGGCAGCGTGGTGTTCAAGCACCTCTTCAACGAAGCCCTCAACCGCGGAGACCTGCGCCGGATCTTCTAACAAAAGAGAGTCCCCACCTGCCGACACAATAGGAACGTCCCCAAGTGCCGAACAAGTGCCGGCAACGACAATGCCGCAGGTAGAGAACGGAAAGCGAAAGCGCCCCTAAGCATGCAAGGTGACGTGAAAGAGGAGGGCATTGACCTTTTGGTCATGCCCGACGATTGAACGTCAGATTGCCGCTTAGGGGCGTTTGCAGCGTCAATTGGTTATGCGAAGACGATTAAATTATCCCTGTGTATCGCCGGCTTCTCGGCCAGGTTAGCGAGCAGGCGGTTGCTGGCGATCTGGTCCTGGCGGCGGCCGGCGGCAAGTTCCAGCACGTCCGAATCGGCCTCGGCGATACCGCGGGCGACGACCATACCGCTCGGATCGCACACATCGAGCACATCGCCCTCGGCAAACTGGCCATCGACCTCGCGAATACCCACCGCAAGCAAGGAAGAGCCACGGCTGACCAGCGCCTTCGCGGCGCCGTCATCGACCGTTACCGAGCCATGCGCCTTGTCACCCAGCGCGATCCACAGTTTGCGCGGCGCAATGTCCAGGCGCTCCGCCGGCGGATCGAACAGGGTTCCCACGCTCTCGCCGCGGGCGAGGCGCACGAGTGCATCGGGCTCCTCGCCCGAGCAAATCACGCTCTGAATGCCCGCGGTCATGAGAATGCGGCTCGCGCGAATCTTGGTGATCATGCCGCCCGTGCCCACCGAGGTCGAAGAATCGCCCGCCGAGGCGATAATCTTGGCATCGATCTTATGCACGACCGGGACGAACTCGGCCGTGGGGTCCTCGTGCGGATTGGCGGTATAGAGGCCATCGATGTCCGAGAGCGTCACGCACAGATCGGCAGAAACCAGGCAGCTCACAAGCGCCGCCAGCGTGTCGTTGTCGCCAAACTTAATCTCATCAACGGTAACGGTATCGTTCTCGTTGACGACCGGCACCACGCCAAGCTCCACGAGGCGCAGCAGGGCGTCGCGCGCATGCAGGTAGGACGTGCGACGGGCCGTGTCGTGGCGCGTGAGCAGCACGAGCGAGGTGAGCAGTTCGCGCGCATGAAACTCCTCGTCGTAGGCCGACGAGATAATGCACTGGCCGGCCGAAGCGCAGGCCTGCAGGCTCGGCAGGTCGCCGACCGGCTTACGGTCGAAGCCCAGCACGGGATAGCCACAGGCGATAGCGCCCGAGCTCACCACGACCAGACGCCAGCCGAGCTTGCGCAGCGCTGCGGCCTGATCGGCAAGCCCGCCGATAAAGGCGCGGTTGACCTTGCCATCGGCGCCCACGACCGTGGACGAACCGATCTTTACCACCATCGTTTTATAAGAAGTCGTCATACGTCAAACCAATCAACTGTTCAGCGAACGGCCGAGCTGGCGGCCAAGGAAGCGTGACTCGCCCCTACCGCCCAAGGAATTAGTGAGCCCAGGGAAAAGCAGAAGCCGCGGCCATGTTCTTGCGCACGAGCTCGTCGCGCACCTGGGCCAGGCCCTGCTCCATGCCCACCACGTAGGTCTGCGGGTAGAGGAAGCGCTTGAAAGCCGAGTCCAGATGATCGAGTGCCCAAGCACAGCGCTCGCGCGCATCCTCGATGCTCTCACGCGGAGCCACCGCACCGCCATCGCGCACGATCGGCACCAGCAGCTCGCGATACTCAAGCTCCGACACATCGGTTACCAGGGCGGCATCGTTCACGGCCACGAGGGTATTGCCGCGCGCGGCGCCCTCCCCCGCCAGATGGTCCTCATCATAGATCATGTCGCAGACCGGGCCGCCAAAGCCATCGTAATAGCGGCGCACACGCTGCACACCCGGAATCGTGCGCTTGTAGGGCTGCTCGGAGAGCTTCACCACCGGCGTCCACGGGTCTGTCTCGTTCGCCCGACGGGCGGAAAGCTTGTACACGCCGCCCAGCGCCGGCTGATCGTAGCAGGTCGCGAGCTTGGTGCCCACGCCAAAGCTGTCGATGGGTGCGCCCTGGTCGAGCAGCGACTGGATCGTGTACTCGTCCAGGTCGTTAGACACCGAGATCCCCACATAAGGCAGGCCCTCGGCATCAAAACGACCACGGACATACTTGGAGAGCTTGGCGAGGTCGCCCGAGTCAATGCGAATCGCCGACAGGCGCTCGCCCGCCGCCTCCATCTCCTTGGCAACCGTAATGGCATGCTCGCAGCCCTCGCGCACGTCATAGGTGTCGATGAGCAGCGTGCAGTTCTTAGGGCTCGACTTGGCAAAGGCGCGGAAGGCCTCGAGCTCGGAGTCGAAGCTCATCACCCAGCTGTGCGCGTGGGTGCCAAAGACGGGGATGCCGTAACGGCGCCCGGCAAGCACGTTAGACGTGGACGAGCAGCCGGCAACGTAGCTCGCGCGGGCGACGGCCAGACCGCCATCGGGACCCTGGGCGCGGCGCAGGCCAAACTCGGCGACAGGACGGCCATCCGCCGCCAACACCACGCGTGCCGTCTTGGTGGCAACAAGCGTCTGGAAGCCGACGATGTTGAGCAGCGCGGTCTCGAGAAGCTGGCACTCCAGCGACGGGCCGGTGACGCGCACCATGGGCTCGCGCGGAAACACGAGCTCGCCCTCGGGCACGGCGTCAATGTTCACGTGCGCACGGAAGTTGCGCAGGTAGTCGAGGAATGCAGGCTTAAACATCGCGCCGCCGGCCGGAGCCTGGAGCGAGACGAGGTAGTCGATATCCTCGGGCGTAAAGCGCAGATTCTCGACCAGCTCGGGCAGCTCGGCGGTGCCGCACATGACGGCATAGGCGCTACCAAAAGGATGGTCGCGGTAAAACGCGGTAAAACAACCCTGCTCATTGGCCTTGCCGCTCTCCCACAGGCCCTGGGCCATAGTGAGCTCGTACAGATCGGTGAGCATTGCAATGTCGGTGGGATGCGAGATGTCGGTCAAAGCCATGGGGCGACCTTTCGGATGTGTGGTGCAGAATTTAAGGGTTGGACGAGAGCAGAGCATGCGGACATGACGCCCGATGCAAATCGGTTAGAGCAGGCCCATGCTGGTCAGGATCGTGTAGCCCATAAAGATGACAAACGCGATGAGGGCAAGGACAATGATGATTTTTTGAGCCGGCGCCATGCCAGGGATCTCGTTCTCGCCCGTAGGCTCCTTGGAGGTAACCATGCGCTGGGCAAAGGTCATCTCGTCACGGCTCGGCTTGGGCTCGACGGACTTGGGACGAGCGGCCTTTTTAGGCTGAGGTTTGGGCGCGGCAGGTGCAGGCTTCGCAGCAGCGGGCTTGGGAGCGGGCGCGGGCGCCGATGCGGATGCGGCGTTCGCGGCGGCCTCCTCGGCCTTCGCACGCTCGGCACGCAGGGCAGCCAGCTCCTCACGCTCGCGACGGGCCTCTTCCCGAGCCTCGCGGCGGGCCTTCTCAGCGCGGAGCTCTTCCAACTCGGCGCGCTCCTCGTCGGACAATGGTTGGGACTCAAGCTCGGCCATGGTATAGCCCTTTCTTTTAAAAAAAGCCGCCGACACAATGTCAGCGGCTTATCAAATCCAAGGGTGGAGACGAAGGGAGTCGAACCCTCGGCCTCTGCCATGCGACGGCAGCGCTCTCCCAACTGAGCTACGTCCCCAGGACAAGTCGATATTTTACCTACGGCTCGCCAACTGTCAACGCCCAATAACCAGTCTTTTTGGAGCGGAGCTTTTTTGACTACCATTCGCCCGATGATTTTTTAATCCCCATTACAGTTTGAGTCGTCCGAAAGGGCGGCTCTTTTCCGTTGCAC
>CALDWI010000023.1 GCA_937923795.1 uncultured Collinsella sp. | reverse complement strand
CGGTTCCACCGGGCCGCGCGGCAAGGAGATATATTGCCAGACCGGAGGGGCCCCGTGGGCGGGAATCGCGCACTCCATATTTTGTTCACAAATGAATAGGTCCCTCAGTCGCATCACTGAGGTTAAAACTGAAGCATTGGCTTCTGATATTGGCGATGACCAGCTGTTTTATGTGTATTGAGACATCGGTCATCTCTGGAGCGCTACTTTACTCCAAAGGCATCAGTTATTTGTTTCCCATCGGTAAAAGGCGGGTTTTGTTCGCCAAGCGTTCTTATATATAGCTAGATACGGGTTCGAACCCGTGCACCGGCAACAAAAAAGCGACCAACCGGAGTTGACCGTCTCAACAATCTTTGGGTGGGCCGTCAGGGGTTCAGCCTGCTTCGCAGGCGGCCGCTGCGGCGCTTTCGCGCCTTGCGCGCTGCGCTGGCAAACGCTCACGCGTTTACTCAGCTCCGCGCCCCGACGGGTTCGAACCCATGAAAGGGCGACAAAAAAGACGGCCAACCGAAGTTGACCGTCTCAACAATCTTTGGGTGGGCCGTCAGGGGTTCGAACCCTGGACCTTGGGATTAAAAGTCCCCTGCTCTGCCAGCTGAGCTAACGGCCCGCGGGTGGCATTGTACCACGGTCTGGGACTATTCCCAACTCCATTGGCCGTTCTGGAAAATCACAACTTCACGTCCATCAGGCGTAATGCCCACAATATCGATGTCGTCCGTGCCGATCATAAAATCGACGTGCGTGCTCGAGACGTTAACGCCATGCTCCAGAAGCTCCTCCTTGGACATGTCATACCCACCCTCGATGCATTCGGGGAAACCGACACCTAGCGCGAGATGGCAGCTAGCGTTCTCGTCATAGAGCGTATCGTAGAACAGAACACCACTTTCGCGGATCGGCGTGTTCTTGGAAATGAGCGCGACCTCTCCCAGGTGAGCAGCGCCCTCGTCAGTATCGATGATACTTGCGAGCGTTGCCTTGCCCACGCGGGCGTCGTAGTCCACCACGCGGCCGCCCTCGAACTTAATCCAAAAATCGTCGACTTTATTGCCGTGGTGGATGAGCGGCATGGCCGAGTACACGATACCGTCGGCGCGCATGCGATCGGGCGAAGTGAAGACTTCCTCGGTGGGAATGTTGGGGAAGAAGGGGTGCCCATCGGGCGTCTTGCCCTTGCCGCCGGCCCACTCGTGACCCTTCGTCATGCCAATCGTCAGATCGGTTCCATTTGCCGCGGTGTAATGCAGGCAGTCGAAACGATTGCCGTTCAGGAAACGCAGGTTCTTTTCGAATGCGGCGTCATGGAGCTCCCAGTCGCTCTCTGGGTCCTGGCCATCGGCGCGAGCGGTGTGCAGAATCGCATTCCACAGCTTATAGATTGCAACCTCATCGGCGTCTCCCGGGAACACCTCGCGCGCCCAAGCCACGACCGGAGCGCCGGCGATGCACCACGGATTGATGTTGTAATCCAGTCCACGGCGGAAAACTTTGCACTGCGTGTTCTTTGCCTTAGAAGCTGCAGCGGGCTTAGCGGGATCGATGCCCTTAAGGGCGGCGGGGTCCGCACCCTCGATAAAGATAAAGCAGGCACCGTCCTGGGCCAGGGAATCCAGCTGCAGGCGCTTCCACTCGGGCGTCTGCTCAAAATAGCTTTTCTCGACATGCTCGTACGTGAGCCTCGTCACGGCATCATCGGCCCAGATGACCGTCACGTGGCCGGCGCCGGCAGCATAGGCCTCCGCGACCACCACGCGCGCAAACGGCGCGCACTCAACCGGAGACTGAACGACGACTTCCTGGCCGGGCTTAACGTTTACGCCCTTGCGGACAACCAGGCGCGCATAGTTTTTAATCTTGGGCTCCAGGGACTTCATACCCTCCAGGGCCTCTTCGACCGTCAGGGCAGCTCGAATCATGTGCCACTCCATCTATCTATAGAACAGTAAAAAGGCGCGCCGCAAAAACGACGCGCCTTATATCTTAGCGATAAGTATGTATGCAAACGCTACTTCTTCTTGGAGTCCTTCTTGTCCTCCTCGGCAGCTGCGCGCTCGATAAGAGCGTTGAGCTTGTTCTCGGACATGCCCTCGGCCTGCGCGCGGTACATGTTGCGCAAGGGACGAATACGAGCGAAGTCGTAGATAAAGTCACCTAGGATGATGACATAGGACAAAACGATGCCGACCATCTGGACAGGGCTGGACACCATGCCAGCGGGAGCGAAGTACAGCGAGGCCCAAATTGCCACGACGAGCACCATGCCAATGGCGAGCACAATCCACCAGATGCGACGGCGCTTGGTGTAGTCCTCGTCCTGCTTGAGGAGGATATTCGACACCGTATAGATGCGGTCCTCCTTGGCGCGCTGCTTAGCCTTGCGGGCGCGCTTCTCCTCTTTAGAGAGGCCCTCGAGGTTCTCGCCCTTCTCGAGCTCTTTGCGGCGTGCCTTAGACGAAGCCGGCACGACGCGAACGGAGCTCGCTGCTTGGCGGGCGGGCTTAGCAGATGCGGCAGACTTGCGCGCAACCCCGGTAACTTCGTGGGATTGCGTGCGCTTGTTCGTGGCGCTACGGGTACTCACTTATGCGTTCTCCTTCATGCTTGTGAACTGGGAGCCGGTGATGATCTGGAAGGCCTCGCGATAGCGCTCGGACGTGCCATCGATGACCTCGGCGGGCAGGTGCGGGGTCTCCCCCGTCATATCCCAGTTGGCCTTGAGCCAATTGCGGACGAATTGCTTGTCGTAGCTAGGCTGGATCTTGCCCTCCTCGTAGCTGGCAGCAGGCCAGAAACGGCTGGAGTCGGGCGTGAGGCACTCGTCGATCAGCGTGACCTTGCCATCAATAACACCAAACTCGAACTTGGTGTCGGCAATGATGATGCCACGGGTCGCGGCGTACTCGGCAGCGGCCTTGTAGATCTTGAGGGAAAGGTCACGAATCTGCGTGGCGATGTCCTCGCCCACGATCTCGCAGCAACGCTCGAACGAGATGTTCTCGTCGTGGTCACCGATCTCGGCCTTCGTGGACGGCGTGAACAACGGCTCGGGAAGCTTGGAAGCCTCGGTCAGGCCCTCAGGCAGCTGGATGCCGCAGACGGTGCCGTTCTCGTCGTAGGTCTTCTTGCCCGAACCGGTCAGATAGCCGCGGACGATGCACTCGATAGGAATCGTCTGGGCCTTCTTAACCAGCATGGCGCGGCCAGCGAGGTAGTCACGATACTCAGCAAACTCCTCGGGGAAATCCGCCGGGTCGATGGAAACGAGATGGTTGGGGACGATGTCGGCAAACTTATCGAACCAGAATGCCGAGATGCGATTGAGCACCTCTCCCTTAAACGGAATCTCGTCGGGAAGAATGAAGTCGAACGCAGAAATGCGGTCGGTGGCGACCATCAGCAGGTTTTCACCGGCATCGTAAATATCACGAACCTTGCCACGGGAATCCGGACGACGCTCCATCGTTGTCACGTGAGTCACTCCTTACCTAAATACGACAGAAATGCGGGTTCTTTCCCGCATGTTTTCGCAAACTCGGAGCGGCAGGGACGCGGCCCCTCCTTCACCGAATAGCGAAAAGCTAGTGCTCCATTGTAGTAGATGCCGCGTCTGCCGTGTGCTCGCGGGGCAGATGAATTGTAAAAGTCGTACCCTTTCCAAGCTCCGACTCCACGGATATGTAGCCATGGTGACGCTCGACGATCTGCTTGGTCACGGCGAGGCCAACGCCCAGGCCGCCAGCTTCGCGGGCGCGGCTGGCATCGGCGCGCCAAAACCGCCCGAAGATGCGCGACAGATCGTCCTTGGCAATACCGATGCCGGTATCAGAAACGGCAATGCTGACGTGCTTGCGGTCACTGAGCACCGACACCACGACCCAACCGCCCTCGGGGGTGTAGCGCATGGCGTTGCTCATGAGGTTGATAACACATTGCGTGATCATGTCAGGATCGGCCTCGACGACATCGTCGTGACCCTGGGTCTCGTCCGCAAAACGCAGGCGCAGATCGCGGTCGACAAACAGGCGCTCCTGGGCATTAACGATGGAACGCACGAAAGGAACCATGTCCACCGGCTCAAGGTTGAGCGGAGCCGTGCTGTTTTCCATGCGCGACAGGTCGAGCATCTGCTGCACCAGACGAGCCAGGCGGCGCGTCTCGGAAGCAACGGTCTCCAAATGCTCATCGTCGGTGGGATACACGCCATCCTGCATGGCCTCGACCGTTGCGAGCATGGCCATAAGCGGCGTGCGAAGCTCATGTGCAACGTCTGAGGTCAGGCGCTTCTCGTGTTTCATATCCTTCTCGAGCGAAGTGGCCATCTCATCGAAGGTCTCACCCAGCTGATCGATCTCGTCATCACCGCGCAGTCCCGTGCGAGCCGACAGGTCGCCGTCACGAATTTGCTTTGCGGTACTGGTGATGCGATGAATCGGCTTGGTGAGCATGCGCGACACGAGCGATCCGATAACGACCGAAATGCAGATTGCAACAACCGCGGCGAGGGCCATGGCGTTAAAGGTCTTCTCCCTAAACGCAGAGTCCGCCTTGGTGAGCAGAGCGTCGGAGCCGATGGCCCACAGCTTTACCTGTCCGACATGCTCGCCAGAAGACGTTACAATCTCGACGTTAGCAACGCTATCGGAGTCGGTTGGAGCAGACGAGACCGGGCTATGCGATGCCCTCTTGCCGCTCGTGTCGTCGGTCGTAGCCTGGTTTTCGCGTACATCGGCGGTGGCGCTTGCCGAGGGCCAGGAATCGTCATAAACGATCACGCCCTTTTTATTGACGACCTGCATGCCCAGATCGTCGGAAACCAAACTCGACGTTGCGACCGTGCGCAGTTCTCCCGCGGTCCAAGAGCCGTTTTCCTCATATGAGGTCGCCAACTTCTCGGCAGCGGAATTTGCGATTTCGACGATATTGGAGCGTGTGTAATCCGAAAAGACCGTGCCCCACACAACAGAGACAACGCCCACCAGCACCAATACTGTCATGAGCGATGTCAGAGCAAAAGCAAGTGCCATGCGCGAGGGATAGCTCATCGTTGGCCGTGAATCGGAACGAGGCGTGTTCCAACTAGCCTTGGAACCCGCCTCGCTCTCCTGCTTGTGCTTTTGTCCGATTTCAAAGCGCGCAGGTGTCATATGTGATTTCCCTATTTCTCGTCCGACTTATCGGTCTTGGCCGGAGCCTCGAAGCGATAGCCGACACCATGGACGGTGTAGAGCCACTTGGGCTTCTTGGGATCATCGCCCAGCTTGGCGCGAAGATTCTTCACGTGGCTATCGATGGTGCGCTCATAGCCCTCAAAGTCATACCCGAGCACTTTCTCGACCAGCTCCATGCGGTTATACACACGGCCGGGATGGCGGGCAAGCGTGGTGAGCAGCTTGAACTCGGAAGCCGTCAGATCGACTTCCTTGCCCTCGACCAAGATCTTGTGGCCCGAGATATCGATGACCAGATCGCCGAAGTCGAGTACCTCGACGGCGGGCTCGTCGGCCTGATGGGCACGGCGGAACAGAGCGCGAACGCGAGCGACGAGCTCGCGCGGCGAGAACGGCTTAATCAGATAGTCGTCGGCGCCGAGCTCAAGACCGATAATACGGTCCTCGATCTCGCCCTTAGCCGTCAGCATGATGATGGGGACATCCGAGGTATCGCGAATGGTGCGGCAAACGCGCTCGCCGGGGATCTTGGGGAGCATAAGGTCGAGCACGACCAGGTCGAACTGATGCTTCTCGAACTCCTCGATCGCGGACTGGCCGTCGCCGACGCCCACAACCCAGTAGCCTTCGCGCTCGAGATAGGCAGCGACGGCGTCACGGATTGCCTTCTCATCCTCGACCAGCAGAATCTTTTTTGCATCTGAAGCCATAACACGGCCCCCCTGTCTCAATTAGCTAAGAACAAGCCCATTTTAACGCACCTGAGCCCGCCAGATGCCGCTATGACGCGGCGGCTCGGCGGGCGGTACTCACAATTACAACGCGTTTATTCCCCTGTTGGCGCCCTTTTAACCCCTCTAAGCTTAAAGAGAGAATAGGCGTGCAGTGACCGTCTCTGGTATACCCTGGCTGTTGCGCACCGTGGCGTACGTAAGGAATGAGTCCGATTTTCCCGCCGTAGCTGGATAATCGCCATACTCCAAAGCGCGGTCGGGCGACAGCAGCGAGCCATAGGTCTTGGCAGAGGTGTCGATCAGGAAATGCGACGCCTGTACCTTAACAAGGTATTTATTCTTCTTGCCAGCCGCACATGCGAGCGGCTCGCGTGACAGGAAGAGGTACGGCCCTCCCTCATTACCGATATACGTGCCCATATTGCCCAGGCTGCCCACGCCACTATAGGCCGCCTCGATAGAAAACACGAAGGTATCGCCCATATATACGGCCTCGAAAGGCGAAACTGACGAAGGAAGGACCAACTGGGCACGCTTGGTGTTGTTGCCGTCGGTCAGATCGATTGCCGTTATGCCGTAGTAGACGCCCTCGTCGTTGCGGACACGCGGCGAGATGGTCAAAATGCCGTCGCTCGCGCGCGGGGCCGATGCAAAGCGACCCGTCGATTTCCAAATTGTCTCGGCCTTGGATTCATCAAGCGAGCGACGATAGCAAAACGAATCGCTACTCGTTTTATTGCCACCTGCCGAGGGCATTTTATACCAGATGACCGATGACCCGAACGCCGTAAACAGGGGCGGATCATAGTCCTTGCCACCTCGATCGAGCTCAACCACGTCGCCAGAGAGCGAAGCGCCCGACAGATTTTGAGCGTAGAGCTTCCACGATGAATTGGCAAAGTTCATCTCAACCCACGCGAATACGCCGTCGCCGGCACGGACATCGTAGAATGCATATCCCGTGCCCTCGATAGGATCCTCGATTAATGTGGTAAGCGAGCCATCACCCAGGTTGAGCACACCGAGTGTGTTGGCGTGCAGCGCCGATGCGGGCGCCATCATCGCCGCGGCGTAATCGCCGTCGCAGTAGTACAGCAGCGTACCCAGAGGCAGCGTCCACGACGCCGCCGGCTCAAGATCGATGTCGACTGCCTCGTACTCATCCGTAATCGAGATGATCTTGGAATCGTCCTTGATAACCTGCGGCTCGCCGGCGGCATCATCGCTGGTGCCCGTTTTTTTCGAGCATCCGGCAAGTACCGTGGCAGCGCCCGCGGCAGCCCCACCGAGTACGAAGCCGCGACGCGATATTCCGTTCTTGATGTGATCGGCGATACCCATTAGGCGATCTCGGCGCGAGCGGCCTCGATAGCGCGTGTAAGCTGGTCGGCGCAGGAGGTCTTTTTCATACCGCAGGTATTACCGGCGAGAACCTCGATTACGCGATCGGCAGGAGCGCCCTCGACCAGCTTGGAGATAGCCTTGAGATTGCCGTCGCAGCCGCCGGTAAATTCAACGCCCATCACCTTGTTGCCGTCATCGGAAAGGTCAAGGTGAATATTGCGAGCACACACGCCCTGAGGCTTGTAATCAAACGAAATCATGCGATCCCCTCTCAGAATGTTATTCGAGACGACTATTATCCCCGTCTTTCCCTAAATGCAACGAGGCGCTTTGCCGGCAACACACATTACCAGCAAAGCGCCCTAAAAAGCTAACGTTATGCCCGAACCCACTCGAAGCTCAGCTGCTCCAGACGATCGAAGACCGTGTCGATACGGGTGAGGAAGTCCCACGGATCAAAGATCTCGTCGAGTTTCTCCTGGCTGACGGTGCAGCGCGGATCGGCCTCGAGACGCTCCTTAAAGGTAGGGCCGGAGACACAATCCTGTACCTCGTGCCAGGTTGCCATGGCGTTCTCCTGCACAATGGCGTACGCGTCCTCGCGGGTGATGCCCGTGTCGACGAGGGCGAGCAGGACCTTGGAGGAGAAGATGAGGCCGCGTGTCTTGTTGAGGTTGGCCATCATGCGAGCGGGATACAGCTGCAGGCCGTCGATAACGCGGATGAGGCACTGGAACATGTGGTCGAGGGCGATGAAGCTGTCGGCCTGGGCGACGCGCTCGGCAGAGGAGTGCGAAATGTCACGCTCGTGCCACAGGGCGACGTTGTCGAAGGCAACCTGCGCGTTGGCCTTCACGACGCGCGACAGGCCGCAGACCTTCTCCATGGTGATGGGGTTGCGCTTGTGCGGCATGGCGGAGCTGCCCTTTTGACCCTTACGGAACGGTTCCTCGGCCTCAAGTGTATCGGTCTTCTGCAGATTGCGAACCTCGGTAGCGATGCGCTCACAGGTGGCCGCGGTGGTGGCAAGAACGCCGGCGAGGTAGGCATGGTGATCGCGGCTGATGACCTGCGTGGACAGAGGATCGTGGACCAGGCCCAGGTGTTCGCAGACGTACTCCTCGACGAACGGCTCGATGGAGCTGTACGTGCCGACAGCGCCCGAGATAGCACCGAAGGCAACATTCTTGCGGGCGTCCTCAAGACGGTCCAGATCGCGCTTAAGCTCCCAGGCCCAAGAGCCAAACTTCATGCCGAAGGTCATCGGCTCGGCGTGGATGCCATGAGTACGGCCGGCGCAGAGCGTGTTGCGCTCCTCGAAGGCACGACGCTTGCAGATCTCGCCGAGCTTCTTGACGTCCTCGATGATCAGGTCGCAGGCCTGGGTGAGCTGGTAGCACAGGGCCGTGTCGCCCAGATCGGAGCTGGTCATGCCATAGTGAACCCAGCGGCTGGGCTTGGGGTCGCCCTCGGGAACATCGGCATCGATGTACTCCTTCATGTTGGTCAGGAAGGCAATGACGTCGTGGCGCGTGACTTCCTCGATCTCATCGACCTTCGCCTTCTCAAAGTTGGCATGGTCGCGGATCCACTGGGCCTCGTCTTTGGAAATACCGATCTTGCCGAGCTCCGCCTGGGCCTCGCAGGCCAGAACCTCGATTTCCTGCCAAATGGCGTACTTGTTCTCGAGGGAGAAGATGTGTCCCATCTCCGGGCGGGTATAGCGATCGATCATAGCGGCTCCTTTTTGGTTATTGGCACGTTGGTCGTAACCCAACCATTGTACCGTGCGCAGGTGCAAGTATGGGCAGCAGGCATTAACCTAACATTTTGGAATTGGAGCGAGCATGGGGACGTCCGCGTATTTGCTTCGCAAATACGCACCGGCTGCGGTCGGTATGCCCCGGTCCGCGCACACGCACGGGCACAGCGGGTTGGACCCGACGTTCCCGAGGTCCCCCGTACTCGATGGAGCGGGCAACGGGACATCCGCGTATTTGCTTCGCAAATACGCACCGGCTTCAGGCGCCCGTCGGCGCCTTCGCCTGCTCGCTACAAACGCTTCGCGTTTGCTTAACGCTCGCACCCTGGCGGGTTCGAGTCCCGGCGCTTGGTAGTAAAAAGCACGGCAACGTAACGCTGCCGTGCTTGTGCTTTTTACTGGAGCGGGCAACGGGACTCGAACCCGCGAGTGTCAGCTTGGGAAGCTGATGCCTTACCACTTGGCGATGCCCGCATATGTGGGGGATAGTATAACGCGGTTGTCTTGTTCGATACAAGGGTGGCGATGCTTGTTTTAGCTGTGGAGATTCGTTTGAAAATCGCGTCAATTGTGGAGACGAGGACCTTTGACTTCCTGTTCTCCTTATCTTCTACCTGCGCTTTTGCTTGATTGTTGTATTTGAGCTCAATTTGTCAGGAATTGGGCAAGCTTTTGGTCAGGCTCCGGTACTTACCCGCATGAACCTCGGGGGTAGCCTCATCCTACGCGTCGCAGCCTCCCCGTGCGGCGCACGAGGGATAAGGAGCAGCCATGTCCAACGCACCCACGCACTCTGTCCACAGCGCAATTACAACAGGTCCGCTGCTCCTGCTCCTCTTCCTGCTTTTCGGCTGCCTGGCACCGAGAGCCGCATTTGCCGTCGATGGCTACGACCAACTCGGCTTCCGCACTATTAGCGATGATTGTGGGCCCTTCTTCATCGGCAAGTATGAAGCTCAAGACGCCTCGATTGCCTACTGCATGAACCAGGAGCGCCCCGGCCCCACCAAGCCGGGCGGCCCATGGCTCAACTTTGATCAAGGCTGGGTGTGGCTCGACGACGAGTTCGCGGCAATCGTTTGTCACGGATATCCTACCGCCACGTCGTTTGGCGGTTACCATCTTTCACCCGATCGTGCCCGCGCCGCAACCCAGCTTGCCGTATGGATGCTCAACGGCACTACCCATGTCGACGGTACCTACTCTTACACGACCGCTCAGGGCAAAACCAAGAGTGGGCACTTTATCACTGACAATGAAGTCGTGGCGGCGGCGCGGTGGCTCCACGACAGCGCAAAATCAGGAAGCATCAAAGCCGCTCCGCACCGCGCGCGGCGCTATCTAGGAGCCGTATCGGGCGGCAGCAAACGTCAGGACATGCTCTATGTACTGCCGGCGGTCTCTGTTTCCTTCCAAAAGCAGTCTGCAAACGCTGCCATTACCAGCGGAAACAATACTTATCAGTTTGACGGGGCAACATTCGATGTTTTTGAGAGCACCAGCGGCGCGCGTGTCGGCACCGTCCAGATGGACAGCAACGGTCGAGCGCAGGCAACACTTCTGCCCAACACGGCATACTACCTAGTTGAAACGAAGGCGCCGGCCGGCTATGTCCCCCGTCGCGATCGCATCGCCTTTACCACGGGGAATGACGGTGGAAAGGTCGCCATTGATGAACAGCCCGGCACCATCAATCTGCGTATCGTAAAACTCGATGCCGCGACGAATGCCGGCCCCCAGGCGGGATCTTCACTCGCAGGAGCAGAGTTCACGTGTGTGTCGCAATCAACCCCTGGATGGGCGCAAATTCTCACGACTGACGAAAGCGGTCGGGCTACCCTCGTCGATGTCCCCTTAGGAACCTTTACCATCTACGAATCAAAAGCCCCCGAGGGCTACCTGCCATCCAACGACAGCTGGACCTATACCGTTGGAGCCGACCAGCTCGGCGATTCAGGCGTAGTCGAGATCGAATCTCGCATTTCCGATATCCCCATTGCGTTTGACCTTGAGATTTCCAAATTCAAGGATTACGGCAATAGCGACCAATCCGGCCTGGAGCAGCCGGCGGGTGGTGTTGTCTTTGAAGTTGTCAGCAACAGCTCTCAGCAGGTTGTTGGCACATTGACCACAAACATCTATGGCTTTGCCTCCACCAAAGATCAGCCCGAAGCATGGTTCGGCACAGGCAAGCGACCCGCCGGTGTCCACGGAGCCGTCCCATACGACCGTGCCGGCTACACGATTCGCGAGGTTCCGGAAACCGTCCCCGAGGGTTTTAAACGTGCAGGGGAATGGACCGTCGGGGCCAATCAGATTTCCAACGGCGCCGAGCTTCAATATATCGTGGACAACCACGCTCTGTCGACGCATCTCCAGATTGTAAAACGCAATGCCCAAACAGGCGCTTCTGTTCCACTAGCCGGATTCACCTTCCAACTCCTCGACAGCAATCACGAACCTGTCTCACAAACTTGCTGGTATCCAGCACATAACGTAATGGACACCTTTACGACTGACGCGACCGGGACCGTCACACTGCCAGAATCGCTCGTGCCGGGCACCTATTATGTACGCGAAGCCTCGGCCAAAGAGCCCTATCTTGTCGGCGAAGAGATCGAGGTAAACATACCCGCCGACATGAACCTAACGCCCGTTGCAATCGCCTCGTATTATGACCACGCCGCGACCGGAAACATCAGGATCGTTAAAACCGATGCCGTAGACGGCAGCAGCCTCGCGGGCGCCGTCTTTGAGATCCGTGCCTCGGGTGATATCGTGCGCCCCGACGGTAGCATTGCCGCGCTCGACGGTGAGACTGTCGCTGCCGTCACGACGGATGAAACTGGAGAAGCACGCGCGGACGACCTCCCGCTGGGATCTGGCACCGCACGCTACGAGGTTGTCGAGACTCAAGCGCCGGCAGGCTTCTTACTCGATCGGACATCCCATATTGTCGACCTTACTTATGCCGACCAGAAAACACCCGTTGTAGAAGCACGGCTTAACGTATCCGACGATTACACCAAGGTAGATATCTCCAAGGTCGATGCAAGCGGCGAGCAGGAAGTGGAAGGCGCACAGCTCACCTTATATGGTCCCGATAAAACCGAAATAGACTCCTGGACCTCATCCGACAAGCCACACCGCGTCGAACATCTTGCACCCGGCACCTACTCGTTGCGCGAAATGATGTCTCCGCGGACCTATGACCTTGCCGAGGAGATAACGTTTGAAATAAAAGATACGGGAGAAGTCCAATCCGTCGCGATGAAGGATGCGCCCATCGAGATCAAGGGGCAGGTCGACAAGCGTCAGGAATTTGTCCAACCTATCGAAAAGGGCCTGTTGGCTAACGGCGATGGTAAAAACCGCGCCACGACGCAAACCAATAGTGATGGGCTTTTCTCCTATACCATCGATGCTCGAAACGATTCCGCTACTTGGGTTGATGAGTTTACGATTACCGATGATCTTGAGTGCGCCAAAGACGGCACGGCGAGATTCATCTCAATCGAAACCCCCGTCGCCATCGGCGACCTCAACGGTCTGTGCAACGTGTGGTATCGCACGACGCCGTTGGACTCGACAGACGTCGATGAACCGGCGAACGCGACACTTGACGATGGACACGAAAATCCTTGGCTTGAGTCCGACGAAGTAAGGGAAAGTCTGGGTGAGGATTGCCGCCTCGTCGATTACGACGGCTGGCACCTCTGGAAGGCAGATGTCTCGACCACGGAATCCACCACACTCGAGGCGAAAGAACTCGACCTTGCGTCCAATACCGTCGTAACGGGCATTCGCATTGAATACGGTGCGGTAGCCGCCGACTTTACGACTCGAAGCGATGCGGATTCTTGGACCCGCGATGATCTCAAAGATGAGCACGACGACCTTGACGATGCCAAAGCAATCCTTGGCACAGACGCTCGGGGCGCAATCGTGCACATGCAGGCGACGTCGGCTTATACGCCCCAAACCGCACTCACCAACAGCGCACGCGTCGATCTTTGCCGCAACGGCGGCGGCGATAAACTTGAGTCACATGACGAGGACCGTGTCATTCAACACTGTACCCTACCGCAGGACCTACCGGCAACAGGATCAGTTCCCATCGCCGCTTGCATCACCGCGCTCCTGACCTCGGGTGCCGCAGCCCTATGGTTCGCTCGCCTTAGGTCGATCCCAAAGAAGCGCTAGCGCGATGAAAAAGCGGGCGAGCCAGTCCCCTGGCTCGCCCGCTTTCAATCATGTAAATCGCCGTATCTACTCTGCAGACGAAGATCCACCATCAACGATTGCCTGCTCGGACTCAGGAATCCCATCGGCACCCGTACTCTGTTCTTGCTCCACCTCTTCGCTGATTGCGGAGGCGGGGGTCGAGCCCTTTGCACCCACGATGTAGGCAGCCCCAAATCCTAACGCAATGGCAATCAAGGTCAAAATCACGTAGACAGGCCAATGGCGCTTAATATACGAAAACACGTTGACTCCTTAGAGCTCCGTCTACGAACGGCGGATAACCTCGGTCACGACCTCGGATACCGTGGCAATGTTCGTCGGGTTGACATTGTGGGGCAGGTCGTCCTCGGTACGAGCGCAAGCCAGACGCGTGCCGTCCACGCCGGCGATGGTGAGGGCTCGGCGGCTCGCCTCGAGCGCGGCATAGGCATCGGTCTTGGCATAGGGCATCTCGAGCGCGCCACAATCGACATGGAACGACTTGCACACCTTGCTGACCAGGTTCATGATGCGGCGATCGCCCTTGAGCAGCTGCTGTTCGCCCTCGACCGTCACCACCGAAAGCCTACCGGCGCCGACGGATTCAAGATTGATGAAGAATACGCCACGGAGCTTGTCGCGATGCGATGCCAAGAAGGCCTTCATACCGGCGCCATCACAATCCGAGGCGCCCGTTGCCACAAACCAGATATCGTGACCGAGCAGCTCATCATCGCCCATAGAGGCGACAGCCGAGAGCATATCTTCGGAAGAAGCGCCGTCGGAAGACGTAGCGCCGCCCTTCCAGCCATCGTTATCGTCCTCGAAGTTATCCCACGAACCGATACCGCGACCGGACTTCTTGGCATCGTAATCGTCTTCGACGCCCAGCCAGTCGCTCATGCTATCCTGTTCGTTTTTCTTTTTACGACCGAACAGGCCACCCAGGCCGCGCTTACGAGACTTGGGTGCCGCCGGGGCGGGAGCCGAAATGGTCTCGATCGGCTGAGCGCCCGACGCAACGGGCATGGGAGGCACAACGGGTGCCGATGTGGGTTCGGGACCCTGGGCGGTAGCAAAGGGGTCGTTGACCTGGGCAGAGGGATCGGGAAGGTCGAACAGCGACGTGCGAGACGCAACGTTTGCCTGCTTCATAGACGGCAGCGACGGATCGGGGACCGAAGCCAGCGGAGACGAGGAAGGTGCAGGCGACGGTGCCGACGCCGGATCGGGAACATTCATCTGCGGACGCGGCGATGCCTGGGAGGAAATCTGGGCCATAAGGGAATCGACCGTTTCGTCCTGGGTGGGAGCGACATTGGCAACCGTGGCACCGGAACCACTCGGAGTCGGCATGGTGAAAATCTGCGTGGAGTAAGGCCTCGACTCATTTGTCTCGGGAGCCTCGGAAACCGCCGGCACTTCCTCCTGCTCGGCCTCGGTCGAATCATCTTGCTTGGCTGCCGCGTATTGCTCTTCGTCAGAGTTGGCCTCGACGGGCTCGTCCTCGGCGGCATCTTGGATTTCGGCAGCATCAATAGGCTCGTCATCGTCCACCGCGTCGCCCTGCTCATCGGAAACAGGAAGGGGCTCGGCAATCGCGGTGCCCTGCTTTTCAAACGTTATCGTGGAATCGAACTGCGCGGCATCAAACGACATGGTGCTATCGACGTGCTGCTGAGCCTCGAAAGACGTTGTTGCCTCAACAACATCCGCGGACGTCGGTTGCTGGGACTCAAAGGACGTCGTAGCTTCGGCAGCGTCGACGGGCCCGGACTGCATAGCCTCGTTCTGCTCGAACTCTTGCGCCGCGCGCTCACGTGCCGCCTCGGCTGCCTGCTGCTGAGCGATAGCCTCCTGCTCGGCAGCCTCGCGTGCGGCAGCGCGCTTCTCCTCGAAATCGTCGACAAATTTCTTGCCCTTTGCAAGCGCACCCTTAAAGAAGCTGGAAGCGCTGGCGCCAATCGAAGAGAACGCGGATGCAATATCGGCATGGGGCGTTGCCGCTGGAATCTCGGCAGAGAAATCAGTATCGCTCTCGTAAGACACGCGCCTCGGCTGTTCAACGTAATCGTCGTCAGACTCGTCCGCAACGTCTTGCGCCGGCGCGGCGGGAGCCAAAATGTCCAGTCCTGCCGCGGAATCGATCGCAGACACCGCCTCGGGCTCGGCAGCGGTAACCGCGGCAGGCTCATCATCCACGGTGGCAACGGGCGCAGGCGCCGTCACGACGGGGGCAGGCTCGGGCTCAGACGTCGGCTCCTCGCCCTCCTCGTAATCGAGCGTGCAGGACTCGGGAAGCATTCCGAGCGCACGGATGGCATCCGAACCAAAGCGGATGTTGCCGGCGGCGTTGCGATAGAGCTTGGACTCGGCCGCGGCAGGCTCCTCAGCCGGCACGGCAGCGGGAACCTCGTCATTGAGCTCTTCGGCCTGGACAGCCTGATTCTGGTCCTCGGGCACGATGGCGCCAATCAGCGTCTCGTCGGCAGACGCACCCTCAAAGCCCTCGATTTGCTCGTCGAAAGCCTCACCCTGTTCGGGCTCGGTTTGAGCGTCGGGAGCAATCGGCTGACCGAACTCGTCCTCGGCGTAGGTAGGCTCTTCGTACTCGATGGTGTTGCCGTAGTCGTTTTGCTGCTGGGCCGCGGCATACTCCGCCGCCGCGCGCGCCATTTCCTCGGCACGACGTTTCTGCTCCCCAAAATAGGTATCGAACGGAACATCGTCGGGAAACTCGTTCTCGCCCTGGAAGGGAGCAACGTTGTCCATAACGCCGAGCATAGCGGCGACAGAAGACTTGTTGCACACCGCGCCGGACGTATAGGGAAGAATGTGGCGGTTAGAGATGATGTTTGCCGCGTTGGCAAGTGCAACGAGGGAAGCGAGGATCGCGACAATCCACAGCAGAACCTTGAGCGCGCCGGGGAGCGGCAGGATACGCAGGATGGCAACGGCAGCAGGGGCAACTGTGGCAACGGGCAACAGCTTGGCGATGAGCGCACGATACGAAGCATAGGGCTCGCGGGCGAGCAGCTCAGCACGGGGAGAGTCGTAGTGTGCGACAACGACCACCGGGCGGTTGCGCGGAGACGCGAGCGGGCCCGAGGCCTTGTGGTAGGCGATGACATTTTGGCTCACGCCCGTCTTGCCCAGGCGCGAAACCACGGGGTGGCCCGTGCGCTCGAGCACGTAAAGAACGGCGCCGACAATGGCCAGCAAGGTGCCGACCAAGCCGATACCGCCGCCGATGCCCATCAGCAGGGCGCCGGCAAACGCAAGAATACCGGTAACGGCAAATGCCAATCTACTGGGCGCCGGGGCATTGAACTCCTGAACCTCGGGGTCAAAGCCGTGGTTGCGGAAGATCTGAGCGATATCCTCGGCAGCCAAGCGCTCTTCTTCGCTGCATGCCGGCGTAATGCCGGTGTTCTGCAGCAGGTGGTTAATATAGTTCTGGGTGTTCGCCATGTGCGCTCCACATCCATAATCCGATAAATAGGCCCAATGCATGCACATTAGAACCGTATATAGTCGAAAGTATACCCCGAGCGAGCGCAAACGACCGAATTCGGGCCATCTTAATGCCCCGAGCGGACAAGGATATAGCCTAATCTCCATATCGGACTAAAATCATGGCAGCAAACCACCTTCTCATGCGAGGACTCTATGACGGCAAGCGACGCGACCGCAACAATTAAAAAGGGGAATTCGGAGCCCGGTTTCGATAAAACGGCTCAGCGCATCCTCAATCTTTTCTTTGTGCTCAACAGCTCCCCCGAACCGCTGACGACCGAGCAGATTGTCTTGGATTCTGACCTGGGATATGGCTCGGGCAACATCGACTCGGATAAGCGCAAGTTTCGGCGCGATCGTGACAAACTGCTCGAGCGTGGCATCTTAATCAAGGAGGTTCGCCCCGCCGGTGCGCAGGAGACCGAGGAAAGCTCGTGGACAATCGACCGCGAGCACACGTTTGCTGCAGGCGGCCTCATCACCGCAGACGACGCCGACATCCTACTCAACGCCATCGACCAGACGCTAGCGGCCGGCTCTTCCACCTTTGCCGCGCCGCTTGCCGATATTCGCTCCAAGATTGCCTATCTCACCGGTAGGACGACGGTGGACGAAACACCGATTCGCCGCTCTCCCACCGTCGATGCGGTATGGAGCGCCTTTGCCGAGCGATGCGCGCTGCGATTTTTATATCAGAACGGACGCGGCGAGCAGAAAGAGCGTACCGTCTGCGTCTACGGCATGTTCGAACGCGAGGGCGTGGCGTACTTCTGCGGCCTCGACAATGTCACCGACGGCATCAGGACATTCCGCTGCGACCGTATCGTTCGCGCTTGGCGTCCTTCGAAGGCCTACGCCATCCCTGCGGACTTCAATCTCAACGACTATCTGTTCTTTGAATTCGATTTCGCCGACCGACCGCCCGTTGCAGCCACGTTCTCGTTCGCCCCTCAGACGCAGATCGATATGATCAACGGCCTCACGCGCGGGCGAGGTGAGCTCGCACACACCGATGCGGGATGGATCTGGACCGTTGACGTGCGCGACCTTGAAGCCGCCGCCTCATTTTGCATGGCCCACGCCATGGACGGCATGAGGCCCATGGCCCCCAAATCGCTCAAGCAGGCGTGGAACCACCTCATTGAAAGGACGGTGCACGAGCATGCCCGTGCGTAAACTCACCAGCGAGCAGAGACTCTCGCGCGCCATCGACATCATGGAGGCCCTCTACGCCGCCGGCGAGAGCGGCATGACACGAACCGAAATTTGCGGCCGCTTTGACATCACGGGAGTATCGCTCGACGAGATTCTCGAGATCGTCTCGACGCTCGCGGACCGAGAATCGGGTGCGCGCATCATCTGCGAATGCCACGGCGAGCGTGTGGTTCTCACCGGTGACGCCGGACGTGTGCTACCGCTGCGCCTGAGTGCCGCCGAAGGCGCTGTGCTCAACCATGAACTTGAATCGTTGGGGATCGAGCCGCAGACGGCAGCTCGGATTCGACATGCCCTTCTGCCCGAAGAGCTCGGCTATAACCAGCGCGTCTTTGACACCGTCAACCACGGGTCGCACTGGCAGCAGCTGAGCTGCGCCATTCAGGACGGCGTTCGCTGCCGCATCTCGTATCGCTCGATGGACGATGCACGGCCACGCGAGCGTCTGGTCGACCCCTTGCGCATTACGGCAAACGGCGACCAAACATACCTGATTGCCTGGGACATCACAGTCGATGAGCAGCGCACCTATCGCATGGATAAAATCGAGGGACTCGCCTTGACGGAAGACTCCGTCGTGCCTCACGCACCGGACGTTGCATCCCTCCGCAATTCCCTTGCCCGGACACAGCGTAGTGCAAAGCTCTTGATGCCATTCGATATGGCGGAGCATCTGGACTGGGCCGGCATCACTCTAATCGAGCACAGCGGGGCAGACATGGCAACGGTAACCGTGCATTACGGCTCCGAGCGTTGGCTACTGAGCCAGATAATCGCAGCGGGCGGAGCCATCCGCATCTTGGATGACCCCGCCCTGTCAAAGCGTCTGTGCGATATGGCAAAAACCCTCGTTTGTCCGCTTTAGCGCCGCCGCTCGTGGCGTGCACGCCACAGTTGCAGATAGTGCCCGATCTGCGCCGATTCGATGCGCTGGTAGGAGCTCGTGGGCAGCGACGTTAAGAACTTCTTTCCGTAGCCCTTCGTCACCAGGCGCGGGTCGGCCAGAATCAGCACGCCGCAATCGGTCGACGAGCGGATAAGGCGGCCAGCCGCCTGCTTGACCTCGAGCACCGCCTCGGGCAGCGAATAGCGCGCCCAAGCGCGGTCTTCGCGCAGGTTGCGCTCGCACGAGAGCGGGTCCGTGGGGCTCGAGAACGGCAGCTTGGGAATGATGACGCAGCGCAGTGTCTCGCCGCTGGCGTCGAATCCCTCCCAGAAGGCCTTAAGAGCAAAAAGCGACGAGGTCGGCTCGTTGATAAACCGGTCGCGCAGGCGACGAGGAGATGAGTTGCGCTGCTGGCAGTTGAGCTCCAGACCCGCACGGGCCATCTTGAGCTCAACGCGGGCGTACAGGTCTTCCATGTCGCGCCGATTGGTAAACAGTGTGAGCACCGATCCGCCCATGGCAAGATGGGCGTCGACCAGCACGCGCTCGAGCGCCGTAAGATAGCTCTCACGATCGCGCGGATCGGGTATATCGCCCGCAACGACTACAGCCATGTTCGAATCAAAGTCGTAGCTCGAGTCCAAGTGCAGCGATGAGGATGTCGAAGCACCGATGCGATCGAGGCCGACCGCGTGGTTAAAGTGTTCAAAGCTTTTGGACACCGTCATGGTCGCCGAGGCAAAGATAGCCGTGTGAACCTCGGGCAGCCACTCGGTTGCCAAGGCCTCGCCAATGTCGATGCGCTCTGCGGTCATTGACTCTCCGCCGGCACGCAACCTGCGATTGACCTGCAGCGAATACACGTAGTGTTCATCGGTGCCGTCGATGATGAGTTTGAGGTTCTCGGCCAGCTCGTGCAGGCGGCGCGAGATATCGCCCAGGTCGACAACAACCTCGGGCTTGTCGGCGGCGACAGCCTGCACCAGCGCGTCGACGCTCTTGTCAGCTTGTTCCAATGCATCGATGGCAGCGTAGGCCGACGGTAAGAAATCATGCCAGTCGTCAGATTCGCGCAGCTCGGGGCCAATCCATAGATTGGCATTGTCATAACCCCCACGGGCACGGCGGCCGAGCTCGCGAACGCCATCGAACACGTCGGCGATTGCCATGCTCGCGCGCGCAACCGTCGACGTCGCCTTGGCAGTAAGGCCCAGATAGAGCGTAGAGCCCTCGGAGGTTGCCAAATCACGGGAAACCTGGCTTAGCGCGCCGGTGCTCGAGCCACCCAGGCGCTCAAACAGAACGCGTGACTCGTCCGCCGACACCACGCGCGCCCACTGGCGGCGCGCCTCGCGCTCGATGGAATGGGCCTCGTCGATTACCCAATGACGAATCGGAGGCAAAATCCTGCCCTCGGCCGCAACGTTGCGGAACAGCAGGGAATGGTTGGTGACCACCACATCGGCATGCGCCGCACGACGGCGAGCGCCGTGGACCAAACATTTATCAGGGAAAAACGGGCAGAGGCGACGAGCACACTCGCGCGAGGCCGTCGTAAAGTCGGGGCGGTTGACGCTGCGCCACCGAATGCCAAGTGAGTCGAGGTCGCCATCGGCTGATTGGCAGACGTACGCCATAATGACCGCGACCGCCGTGAGCGTGTCCGCCGGATCGCGCTTGGTGGTAATCTCGACCTGGCCGCGGCTCATGCGCTCAAGCTTGCGCAGGCACGGATAGTGGTCATACCCCTTGAGAGCGCAAAATGACAGACCACCGTCCAGTTGCTCGGCAAGTATTGGCAGCTCATGGTACATGAGCTGGTCGGCGAGATTGTTCGATTTGGTCGCAATACCAACCGTGATGTTGTTACGGCGTGCTGCCTCGGCAAAAGGCACCAGATAGGCCATCGATTTGCCGACGCCCGTGCCCGCCTCAATTACACGATGAGTGCCCGTGACCAGCGCATCGCGGACCTCGAGCGCCATCGCGATCTGCTCATCACGCGGCTCGTAGGTGGGGTACATGCGATTGACCAGGCCACCTGGCGCATAGTCTGCCTCAATCTCCTCACGACTCGGCATCTTGAGGACCGGCAGTTCGTCGGCGTCCACCCGATCGTCGGCGCGATCGGCCTTGAGAACGTCAGCACGAGCGGCGCTGAGAGAGAAGATAGAACCAGGGTTCTGCCCTGCCAAGAATGAGAAGATAGGACGATAGGACCAAGGCACATCCGGATGCATGTCGGCTAGGCGCGCCATGAGGCCCTGGGGCAAGTCGGTGAGCGCCACGAGCAACACGCGCCATACGCCACACAGGGCGTCGACGTCGGCATTGGCACGGTGTGATACCGAGTCACAGCCAAACAGATCGGCCATAAAAGATAGCTTGTGCGAGGCCAGGCGCGGAAGCGCGATTCGCGACAGCGCCAGCGAATCGATCCAAATATCGCTCACGTTGACGCCGCCTTTGACCGACTCGATAAACGAGCGGTCGAACGTGGCGTTATGTGCGATCACCGGGCAACCACCGACAAAATCGGCGAGAGCGGCGACGGCCTCAACGGCCGACGGGGCATCTGCCACATCGGCATTTGTAATGCTCGTGAGCTCGGTAATCTCGGCGGGAATCAGCTGCTTGGGATGCACGAAGGTATCGAAACGGTCGACGATCTCGCGGCCCGAAAGACGGGCCGCCGAGATCTCGATCAGTTCATTGTCCTGCACCGAAAGACCTGTGGTCTCGGTATCGAGGACAATCACATCTTCCTCGATAAGACCAAAGGACTGCGTTTTGGCGCGTTCGGCAAGCGTGGCATAGGAGTCGATGACAAACTGCGGCGTTCCTGACGAAACCGCGTCCTCGATTAGCATGCAATGCCCGCTCGACGAAGGCCCATACGGATCAGGCTGTCACAGACCTGCGGGAACGTCATGTCGTCGGTGTGGCGGATCTCGTCCGGATACAGCGACGTATCGGTCATGCCGGGAATGGTATTGGTCTCGAGGATAACGGGGCCGTCCTCACTCACGATAAAGTCGCTGCGCGAGATACCCAGGCAACCGAGGGCCTTGTGAGCAGCACAGGCAAGCTCCTGGGCACGAGCGTAATTCTCGTGTGAAATCTGCGCCGGAATGCGATGGATGTCCGTAGGGTCGACATACTTCACGTCCAGATCGTAGAACTCGCAGTCCTCGGGCTTACGAATCTCGACAATCGGCAGAGCGCGCACGTCATCTTCGCCGTATACGCCGACGGTGATCTCGGTACCCTCGATGCACTTCTCGACCAGTACTTTGTCGCCGTACTCAAACGCCTTGGCGATTGCCGCGGGCAGCTCGGAGGGCTCATGGACCAGGGAAATGCCATAGCTGGAACCGTTGACGGCCGGCTTCACAAAGCAGCGCTCGCCACAAACCTCGACGATATGATCGATATCGACTTCATCGCCCACCTCGAGCGCAAGGCCGGGGGCAATGGGAATGCCCGCCTTGGCGTACAGGAGCTTAGAGACCTCCTTGTCGGCACCGCAGGCGCTGGCAAGCACGCCCGAAGCCGTGTAGGGGATACCCAGGGTCTCCATGGCGCCTTGCATGGCGCCATCCTCGCCGCCGGCACCGTGCATGGCGATAAACGCCACGTCAAAGCCGCCGGTTGCCATGGTTACCATAAAGTCATCAGCGGCCGTATCGAGCAGCTCCACCGAGGTGTAGCCGGCTTCCTTCAGTGCCACCACAACGTTCTTTCCCGAATTGAGCGAAATCTCGCGCTCAGCGGAATGACCGCCCGCCAAGACCGCTACGTGCATGTTCTCTAGGCTTTTACCCGGCATGGGCAGACTCCTCCTCTATAATTTCTGCAGCTGATACCATATTGTAGTGATACCCTCTACGTTTCCCCAAAATCGAAAGGCTTCCATGAATCCCAGGACTAAATCTCAGGACATTCGCGACTTGAGCCAAAACGATATTCGCGAGCTCGTGGCCGAGCTTGGCCAGCCCGCCTTCCGCGCGAAGCAGCTCATCGAATGGGTCTTTGAGAAGAACGTTTGTTCGTTCGACGACATGACCAACCTTCCCAAGGCTTTCCGCGAGCAGCTTAAAGAGGCTTTTGCCTTTGATACGCCGACTGAACTCACCAAGCAGGTTTCCAAAGATGGCTCGCGCAAGTATCTGCTCGAGTACCACGACGGCATTTCCGTCGAAACTGTCGGTATGCCCCGTCGCAACAAGCTTTCCGTCTGCGTTTCCACCCAGGCAGGCTGCGGCATGGGCTGTGCCTTTTGCGCTACCGGTCTCAACGGCCTCAAGCGCTCTCTGACCGCTCAAGAGATCGTCGACCAGGTACTTCATGTATCCAACGACTTTGGCGAGCGCGTCACGAGCGTTGTCTTCATGGGCCAGGGCGAGCCGTTTGCCAACTACGACGAGGTTCTCAAGGCGTTGCGAATCCTCAACGACCCCGATGGCATCGGTATCGGTGCTCGTCACCTCACCGTCTCTACCAGCGGCGTTATTCCCGGTATTCGCAAATTTGCCGACATCCCCGAGCAGTTCACGCTTGCCGTTTCCCTGCATTCCGCCATCCAGTCGACACGCAATAAGCTTATGCCCGGTGTTAAGAAGTACACGCTACTTCGCCTTCACGAGGCGCTTCAACTCTACACCGAGAAGACTGGCCGCCGCCCGACCTATGAGTATGCCATGATCGAAGGCGTCAACGATACGAATCCCGAGATGCAGGCGCTCTGCGACTTCTGCGAGGGAACGTTGTGCCACGTTAACCTGATTCAGCTTAACGACATCGAGGGCAGCCCGCTCAAGCCGTCGCCGATTCATAAGGTTGAGGATCTTCAGCGTCGTCTTGAGTCCCGTGGCATCGAGACCACGATTCGTAACTCCCGTGGTAACGATATTGACGCCGCTTGCGGACAGCTGAAGCAGCGCTTCAAAGTTCAGAAGAACGCATAGGGGAGTCGCACCCCAAAACGTTTCATGTGAAACATCGAACGGCCCCGGTTACAGGAGATGCAACCGGGGCCGTTTTATTTATTGACCTTAATTTTGAATCAGCTGCTACCTGTCCCATTTTTTACGGCCAAAATAAGGGGTCCTTGCCTCGTGAATCAGACAAGGACCCCTCAAAATATGCTAAGTAATTGTTAGGTACCTAATAGCCTACATTTTCCCATTGGTTACTAACCCAACCTTGATTAATCTTGGGATTCTTCGTTACCTGAGCCGTACGCATGGCAACATCTTCTGTCATAACATCCATTTTTTTCTTGGATGTATCGACAATATCTTGCGCACTACGAAGCAAACGACCTCGAAGTTCATCGTCTGTCGCGATCTTATAGCCAGCAAAGGCACCGGCCGCGACAGTCGTCGCCAATGCAATCGCAGTTAAAATCCTATTCCTCATCTTGGCCTCCTTGATCAAACTGAATCATTTCGCCAAGAATACGAGAGAGCTCTTCCTCGTCTTTAAACTCAATCTCAATCTTATTCTTTCCACGCGAGCTCTTAACACGCACGTTGGTATTAAAAACCTGACGAAGCACGCGGGCAGCCTTTTTAAAAGACTGAGGCGTTGCAGGCCTCGGCGTCTTAGGTGTCTCTCCGACAGAAAACAACGGAGCAAGATTTTCTGTCGCTCTTACGGAAAGGCCCTCTGCAACAACCTTCTCTGCAAGTCGAATTCGAGCGTCCTCATAGGGAACTGCAAGAATCGCACGTGCATGACCAGCAGTAAGATTGCCCTCAAAAATCATCTGCTGAACAACTTCAGGGAGATCGAGAAGGCGCAGCGAGTTTGTAATTGCAGAGCGTGACTTGCTGACTGCCTTCGACAATGCCTCCTGGGTCATACCGCTGGCATCGATAAGCTGGCGATAGCCCTTAGCCTCTTCGACGGGATTCAGATCAGAACGCTGAAGGTTTTCGATCAGAGCAAGAGCCAGCATCTCTTCATCATTAACATCTTTAATGATGACAGGCAGCTCCTCAAGACCAGCAAGCTTTGACGCTTGGTAACGACGCTCACCAGCGATGATCTCATAGCCGTTTCCATGCTTGCGAACCAAAAGCGGCTGCAAGACGCCATGTTCTTGGATTGATTCGCTCAACTCACGAAGTTCAGTTTCGTTAAAGTGAATTCGCGGCTGATTAGGGTTGGGAACGATATCCTCAATAGGTAGTTTTGTTTCAGATGCGGCATTCGAAGCCGATGCAGCCGAACCACCGGTCTCATACTCGGCCTCTGAGACCAAAGCATTCAGTCCACGTCCCAATCCACCACGTTTCTTTACACTAGGCACGCTTGATCACCTCTTTTGCAAGGTTCATATATGCTTTTGCACCCTTATTTTGAGGTGCATAGGTAATTACCGGTTCCCCAAAAGACGGAGCTTCGGAGATTTTAACCGTACGGGGGATCAACGTCTTAAATGCCTTATCACCAAAGTACGATTGAACCTCCTCAACAACCTGATTCGATAGAGAAGTACGCGAGTCATACATGGTCATAAGCACACCGTAGGTGTCTAAGCCCTTGTTCAGACGAGATTTGACCATCTTCATTGACTCAAGCAGCTTCGTAACGCCCTCGAGTGCGTAATACTCGCACTGGATCGGAATCAAAACGCTGTCTGCTGCGGTCAAAGCGTTGATAGTAAGCAGGCCGAGCGAAGGAGGGCAGTCAATGAAAATAAAATCGAACTCGTCCTGAATCGGCTCAAGCAAATCTTTGAGACGGGTTTCACGAGCAATTGCGCTTACGAGTTCAATTTCCGCGCCTGCAAGCTGAATTGTAGCCGGAATTACGAATACCTTTTTGCAATTTGTATCAAGAACAAGCGATTCTGCCGGCACATCATTCAACAATGCATCATAGATGCAGTGATCAAGGTCTTCTTTTTCAATTCCGAATCCACTGGTGCTGTTTCCCTGCGGATCAAAATCAACAATCAGTGTCTTACGACCCTGCTCACCCAGTGCTGCTGCAAGGTTTACAGCCGTCGTTGACTTACCGACGCCGCCTTTTTGATTGATGATTGCAATGATACGCGTGTCTTTTGCGCTCTTAGAACGCTTAACGTCGCGAAATCCCACGGTCCCTCCTGGTGTGTATTAAAGCTGTCAAACGGAGGATGTTTCACGTGAAACATTCCGAATCGATAGCAACTGCTATGTTTCACGTGAAACACTGCAAGCTGTTAGTATCCATTATGTTTCACGTGAAACATCTAGGCAAGCGGATTCTTCTTTGCCATGCCATTTGCACGAGGCAATGAAACGGATGCTGAATGACTCTTCTTAAGAACAATGAACTCCCTGTGACCCAAGCCTTCAGGCAAATCAATTGCGTCATTCAGAAGCAAAGTGAAGCCGCAAATCTTAGCTGCTGACATGCCGGAAGCAAGCTCCTCATCCGAAGGATTGCCCTTGGTGATAACAAATAGCCCTCCATCCTTCAGGTACGGAGCCGCATACTCAACAAGAATCGGTAGAGGGGCCAGTGCGCGGGCGGTTACAACGGAGAACTGCTTCTTATGGCTTCGAGCATATTCTTCAAGACGATCATGAACCGCATGAGCATGTTTCAATCCAAGAGCATGGACAAAGGAATTAACCGCATCAACCTTCTTGCCAACAGAGTCAATATAAGTAGCTTTACGATGCGTGGTTATGGTTAATGGAATACCAGGGAAGCCCGCACCTGTTCCCATATCGAGCAAAGCTCCCTCAGGAGCCTTATTGATATAGGGGAGCAAAACAAGTGAGTCGAGGATATGAAGTACGGCAGCATCTTCTACGTTAAGAATACGGGTGAGATTGGTTGTCTTATTTGTTTCTAGAACCAAATCCAAATGCTGGATACATTTCCTCAGCTCAATATCAGTTACGCTCAAGGAATATTCTTTGCAATAGGAAGTTAGGCGACTCAACATCTCGTCAGTCTGCTGATCGGTAAGTACAAACAACAGAAGCTCCTTTCTGACAAAAATCAGCGTATCGAGAACTTTTGACAAAAAAAGGGGACGTGGAAACCACGTCCCCCTAGCATAAGCTCGAGTAGATTATCGAGCAACAATCACCACATGGCGATCAGGGTCAGAACCCTCAGAATGAGTATCGACTGCATCGTTGCCACGAAGTGCAATGTGAACCAGTCGACGCTCGTAGGCATTCATGGGCGGAAGCGAAACACTCTTATGAGTGCGAATGGCACGCTCGGCAGCAGACTGAGCCATGGAGGCAACCTTGTCCTGACGGCGGCTCTTGTATCCCTCGACGTCCACTACAACCGGATACCTAAAGCCAAGTTTGCGGCTCACCAGCAAAGAGAACATAACCTGAAGGGCATCAAGGGTGCGACCATGACGGCCAATGAGAACAGCAAGGTCGGGAGCCGTTACATCCAAAATCAGCTCACCTTCGTCGCCCTCATACTCATCGATAGGAGAGTTGGCGGCATCGAAGTGCGAAAGGATGGAACGCAGGATGGAAATAGCAACATCGGCAATGGTGTCGAGCTCCTCATCGGTCAGCTCTTCACCAGCCTTGTAGCGCTGTGCAATCTCGGGATAATCGCCCGCGACCTGCGGGGCAACCTCCTCAAGCATATCCTCGATGATCTCTTCAGACATAACGTACTCCAAAAGTTAGGTACCTAAATAAGATTGATATCCCACTACTTCTTCTTGTGCGGGCGCGGCTTCTTCTCTCGACGAGTGACCTCAACCTGCAGCGGAGCGTTCTTAAGACGCTCCTCCTCATCGGCCTTCGCCTTGTCGATGACCTTCTGCGTCACAAAAATCTGCTGGATAACCTGCCAAGCAGACGAGACGTCGTAGTACAGCAGAACACCAACGGGAAGGCTCCAGCCCATCCAAAGCATCATGACCGTCATGACAACGGCCATCATACGCATGCTCTGAGCCTGCTGGCCGGTCTGGTTGCGCGACATATAGAGCTGCGGAATCAGGGTCAGGACGGCGAACAGGATCAGGCAAACCAGCGCAGGCAGTGCAACCATAAAGCCATCGGCAAAGGAAGCACTCGGCGTGGTGGTCAGGTCGGGCAGGATGTTGAAGAACGAGAACGTGCCGTCGTTAAAGTACTGCGGCAGGTTGCGCAGCAATGTAAACAGGGCGAACAGGATAGGCATCTGAATCAGCAGCGGCAGACAGCCAGCCATGGGGTTGAACTTGTTCTCGCTGTAGAACTTCTGCATCTCCTCGGCCTGACGCTGGGGATCGTCGGCATAGCGCTCCTGGATCTCGAGCATCTTGGGCTGCAGCACCTGCATGCGAGCCGTCGACTTGGTCGACTTGAGCATGAGCGGCGTCAGCAGCAGACGGATGATGACCACCAGGATGATGATGGACAGGCCCCAGTCGACCGCAAAGGTCTGGATGAGCTTGAGCAGCTCGAAAAGGATGTTAACGATCCAATCCCACATGTAAGTTTTCCTCCGATAGCGAGTGCCCGCTAGGGCACAGGGTCATAACCGCCGACGTGCAGGGGATTGCAACGAGCGATGCGCCTCACGGCAAGCCAGCAGCCTCTCAAAACACCGTGCTTCTCAATCGCCTGGATGGCGTATTGCGAGCACGTTGGGTAATAAATGCAGGCGTCAGGCAATAAGGGCGAAATAACCTGTTGATATATGCGAATAGGAGCGATGGCAACACGTCGCAAAACGTGATTGCTCATCGCTCCTCCCCGGCAACGCCGGCGCGCTTCATAAGCGAACGCAACGCCTTGTCCATCTCCTGCGGCGAGGAAACCCTCGTCTTGGGAGTTGCAAACAAGATGATGTCATAACCCGCAACGGGAAATCCGCAGCTGCGGGCGGCCTCGCGCATCACACGCTTAGATCGGTTGCGCACGACGGCACAACCGAGTCGCTTAGCACCAACGAAGGCGACCCTTCCGGAGTCGCCTTCGCCAACCGATTCACATATGGTCATTCGAATCAGAGGGTGATTGAAACGACGCCCCTGACTGAACACATGCTCGAAATCTTGCCGAGACTTAATAGTCTTCATGCGAGATGTGTGTATCGCTGCTAGACAGTGAGACGCTTGCGGCCCTTGGCGCGACGACGGGCGAGCACGGCACGACCACCCTTAGTGGCCATACGGGCACGGAAGCCATGGGTCTTGGCACGCTTACGCTTATTAGGCTGATACGTACGCTTCATCTTAAGTTCCTCCTGCTGCATTTCGAGTGTCCGCGGGGACGCGGACACAGATATAGACACGTGAGCTTGAAGATTGTAGGGAAATCAATGTTCAAATGTCAAGAAATCAAAGGTAAAAGGTTGCGCAGTTCACACGGTTCCCCCATAAGCACAACCGAAATTTGCGCCTCATGGCAACCTTTCACGATATTTCATCGAGTTTTCAACAGGTCATGTTGGCAATGTTGAGAACTTTTCGCCCATTTTCCAAAGTTTTCAACAAGTTTTGAAAAGTTGTCGAAAGATGAGAAACGTTGCACGGTGAGCTACTATTTGTTCGAAACCTTTTGAAAGATTGCGAGCGGCATGTCTGACGACTTTTACACCATGGTCGATTCCGGAGACCCGGCACCCGACAACGAGCACATCACCGGCGTGCGCGAAGAGCGTGCGGAAGGCGAGCAGACGACCACGCAGGCGCCAAAAGCCATGTACGCCGCGCGCATCGCCGTCTATGACGACATGCTGTCGACACCGCGGGTGATCGTCATTGATCCGCAAGATGTCCGCACGTATTTGGAAGAGACGACCAACACCGTCTACCAGTGCATGAAAGAACAAGGTGGCCATATCTCGCTCATGGTCATCCGCGAGATTGTCGAAAACTTTATCCACGCACACTTTGCCGAGCCCATCATCTCGATTCTGGACGGCGGAGACACCATCCGTTTTGCTGACCAAGGACCCGGCATCGACGACAAGGAACGTGCTTTCGACTTTGGCGTTACCAGCGCAAACAGCAAGATGAAGCGCTATATCCGTGGAACCGGAGCAGGGTTTCCCATGGTGCAGGAGTATTTGGAAAACGCCGGCGGTGCCGTATCCATCGAGGACAACATGGGCAACGGCACCGTGGTTACGGTAAGCCTGAACCCTAAACGCGTGCAGGAAATCGAGCGTGCCGGCGGACGCGGCGCTGCCGTGCGGCCCGAGACGGAGCAGCCCACATATCCCCTGCCGGGAGCTTTTGCGCAGCAGCCCATGGCAACGCAGCAGATGCAGCCCACCGTGGGACAGATGCAGCAGCCCGGAATGCCTCCTACACAAGAACCCCAAGCGGCATCGATGTCGATGCCGCCAAGCATGCCAGAGGCCGTGCCGCTGGCGGATCAGGATGCAGCAGCAATGCAGCAGGCGACGGGCGCACCGGGTGGCCAGCAAATGGGCTATCAGCCGTACCAACAAGGATATCCATATCAGCAGATGCCGCCACTGGGGTACGGCCAGCAGTTCCCGCAGCAGTACCAGCAAGGATATCAGCAGCCGTACCAGCAGATGCCGCAGCAGCAGTACAACCCCTGGGCCCAGCAGATGCCTCCGCAGCCTTACCAACAGTGGCCTCAAAGTTTTCAACAGCAAATGCCACCGATGCAGAGTTCTCAACAACCAGCAGCTCAAATGATGTATCCTAATGCAGCAAATCAGCATGCGCAGCCACAACCGGACGTGTTCGTAAGCGATCGCGGCAACGCCGCGCTGGGCTATCTGGCGCAAAATCAAGCGTGCGGTGCAACCGATCTGGCGAGGGCGTTTGGAAACTCGGCCCCCACTTGGTCACGCACGCTCAATGACTTGGCGCAGGCCGGCTTGGTCATCAAGCATGGCCAGAAATACCATCTGACCGAACTCGGCGTCGCTCGCGTGCGAGCTCAGAGCTAAAGAACGGGAGAGACAGTGGACGAGGAAGCAAGCATCATCCTGGGGGATGCCATCGCCTTTTGCCAGCGCGACGGCCAAGATGCACGCCTCATCAACATGCTGGGGCAATCGCGCGCCATAAGCCTGACCGAAGATACGCTCACGATCGAGGCCCCCTCGCGCTTTGCCATCGCGCAGCTCAAAAAGCATCAGCCGACTATTGAGGCCTATCTGGAAGAAATCGCCTTTGCACCGATCGCGCTCGACATCGTGGCACCGCAAGGCGCCGCGACGGAATCCGCTGCCGCCACGGCGCCCGCCACGGCTCCCGCTGCTTCCCCGGCGGTGCCGGCCTCCGTAGGCGACGCGTCGACGGTCGAGCACCAGCACAGCGATGTTTCCCGTGAAACCATGGCACCGTTGCCGACCGCGGCGGCGACGCCAACGAACGCGCCCGTCACGCACATGCCCATCGCTCACGACGCAGCGGCGGGCGCGGATTCGGGCATTGCAATCAAAAACACGCTCTCGGCCGACGATTTTCGTCGCATGATGAACCAGATGAAGGGCGGGGCGCCGACTAAATCCACGCAAGCCGCGACCCCCACCTCACCCATGCCAGCACCGACCGTGCCGGCCGAGCAGAATACGGATGGAGCCCCGCTCGCCGCGAACTCAAAATTTACCTTTGAGAACTTTGTCTACGGCCCCGAAAACAGCCATGCCTATCGCTCGGCACTCAAGTTTGCCGCCCTCGCGGACGAGCGCGGCACATGCACATCACTGTTCATCTACGGCAAATCGGGCCTGGGCAAGACGCACCTGCTGCTTGCCATCAAAAACGAGCTCGCCGAGAAGTCGCCCGAGATCAAGGTCAAGTATGCCAACTCCCAGGCATATCTGGACGACCTGATGACCGAGTTCGACCGCCAAAAGAAGAGCAACGCCCCCATCATGCAGGCGTACCACGGCGTGGACGTGCTCATCATCGATGACATCCAAAACATCATCGGCAAGCGCGCGAGCGTGGATTACTTTTTCCAGCTCATGGACGAGTTCATCCGCAACAACAAGAAGGTCGTCATCGCGGCAGACCGTGCCCCCAAGGACCTGAGCATGGACGAGCGTCTGACCAGCCGCTTCAACGCCGGCATGCTCTGCCTGGTCGCAGAGCCCAGCTACGAGATGAAATACAAGATCTTGCAGCGCTATTACGAGAACACCATCGTCGCCGCTCCCGAGGCAGGCGACGACTCGCTGCTGGCGGCCTATGGGGGCGACGGCGGACACCTGACCGACGAGCACTTTAAACACATGGCCGAGGTCTCGGGCACCAACATCCGCGAACTCGAGAGCTTTTGCGAGCGCTGCGCCGGCGAGGCGGGCGACCGCGAGCGCGAGGGCGGGGAGCTCACCTTTGACGATATCGACGCCATCGCCAGCCAGTACTTCGACACATCGGCCAAAAAGATCAACGTCCAGACGGTTCAGTCCGTCATCGAAGAGCAGTACGGCGTGACGCACGAGGAGCTCATCGGCCCGCGTCGCAACGCCAATATCGCCAAAGCACGCCATATCGCTATCTACCTGGCCATCGAGATGTGCGAGATGACGACCACGGCGGTGGGCGCCGAATTTGGCAACCGCAACCACTCGACCGTCAGTACGAGCTACAAAAAGGTCCAGAAGATGATCCAGGAAGACCGTACCGTCACCGAAGACCTCAAATCGCTGCGCGATAAAATTACACTGCGCTCGTAGGGAAATAGAGACACCTGTTGAAAACTTGTCGAAACCATGGGCATAAGGTGTCTAAAACCCAACCCGCGGTGGTGAAAAGTTTTGCGCAGGTTTTGAACGTGGAAAACCACCCCCGTTGCACACAGGTTGCTGTCGATTCTCTTTCTGGGTCTGACCTGCGTCTTTGGGAGTAATCAACAGTTTCGTCAGTGCTATTACTATTATTAAGATATTTATATCTAAAGAAAGGTATTAAAAGATGAAGTTCACCGTCAGCCAGAGCTCGCTTACACAAGCCATCGGCGTCGTTATGAAGGGTGTCGCTTCGGCGTCCACCCTTCCCATCCTGTCGGGCGTGCTCGTCAAGGCGCAAGACGGCATCTTGGAATTCCAGACCTCTAACTACACCATCTCGATCCGTCATCGCATCGCGGCGCATGTCGAAGAAGAGGGTGAGATGGTTATCCCCTGTAAGATGCTCTCCAATATCACCAAGACCCTCCCCGATGCCCCGGTCACCTTTGAGCTGTCCGAGCGCCAGGTGCTGATTGGTTGCGAGAAGAGCTCTTTCCGCCTGAACACGCTCGATGTCAATGACTTCCCCGAGTTTCCGGCCTATGCCATCGAGAGTGCCGTGGAGCTGCCGACCGATATCTTGTCCGAAATGGTCGGCCGCGTGTGGCGCGTCACCTCGACCGACAAGGCCCGCCCCATTCTGGGTGGCGTGCACATGAAGGTCGAGAACAACACCGTGCGCCTGGTGGCGACCGATTCCTTCCGCTTGGCCGTGTGCGATACGCAGGTCGAGACCTCGACTCTCGAGGGCTCCTTTGAACTCAACGTTCCGGCCGACGCCTTTAACGACGCGCTGAACATCATGGCCAGCCAGGCGACCATCATGATCGGGGCTACCGACACCCAGGTCGTCTTCGAGGCCGGCAACACCACCTACGTGTCGCGCCGTATCGAGGGCATGTACCCCAACTACAAGCAGCTCATCCCCGATTCGTGCGTGACGAGCGTCAAGATCGACGTCGCCGCCTTTAACGCCGCCCTCAAGCGCGTGGCCGTTATCGCGAGCGCCAACCCCGCCGTCAAGTTCGAGATCGATGTCGAGAACGGGCAGATGGGCCTGTCCTCCATTTCCAATGACCAGGACCTTGCGCAGGAGACGATCGATGTCGAGGCCGAGGGCGAGTCGGGCACCATCGCCTTCAACTACCACTACATCTTTGGCTGCCTCAATGCCCTGTCCAAGGAGAAGGAGATCACGCTGGAGCTCAAGAGCTACTCGCAGGCGGGCATCTTCAAGTCCTACGACAAGATCAACTACCTGTACCTGGTTATGCCGGTCCGCATCTAGCAACCGCCCTATGACCATGTTCGCCCGCGATCTTTCCGTCGCGCACTACCGCAGCTTCGATAGTTATCGCCTTGCCCTGGACGAGGGCGTGACGATACTTGCGGGACCCAACGCGGCGGGAAAGACCAATCTCATAGAGGCGCTGCAGCTGCTGACGAGCGGCGCCTCGTTTAGGCATCCGACCGCAGCCGAGCTCGTCCATGATGGCGTGGGCTCGTGCAAGGTCGAGCTGAGGCTCGAGGGCGACGGCCGCGTGCTTGATATGGGATTGAGCGTGGAGGACGGTAAGCGCTCGTTTAGCCGCAACGGCAAGAGGTGCTCTGCCGCCGGTGTGCGCGGGGCTCTGCCGAGCGTGCTGTTTTGCCCCGACCATCTGGACATGGTTAAGCGAGGCGCCAGTGTGCGCCGCGCCGCCCTCGATGACTTTGGCATGCAGCTGAGCGCACGTTATGCCGATCTTGCGAGCACCTATGGACGCTGCGTGACCCAGCGTAACGCCCTGCTCAAGGAGACCTGGTGCTGTCGCGAGATGCTCGGCGCGTGGAACGATTCGATTGCCCGCGCGGGCTCGGCCCTGCTTGTGCACCGGTTGGCCCTGCTCGACCGGCTGGCGGGCCATGTGCGTACTGCCTACGGGCAAGTGGCGTCCGGTGAAGCCGCCAACGTGTCCTATGCGTCCACGCTGGGGGATTTGCCCCAGGTCGATGATCGCGAAGAGCTGAAGGGCTGGGCGTACGAGCGCATGCTGGCTGCCCTTGATGAGCACGCCGACGAGGAAATTCGCCGCGGCGTGACGTTGGTGGGACCGCATCGCGACGAGATTGAGTTTGCTGTGGCGGGTCGCTCCGCCCGTTCATTTGCCAGCCAAGGTCAGCAGCGAACGTTGGTTCTGGCCTGGAAGGTGGCGGAGGTGGCCGTGGCTCGCGATGTCCTGGGCACCGCCCCACTGCTGCTTTTGGACGACGTGATGAGCGAACTCGACGGCGAACGCCGCGGTGCTTTCCTGCGGCTGATCGGCGATGATATCCAGACGGTCATAACCACGACCAATCTGGGGTACTTTACCGATGACCTGCTTGATCGAGCCAAGGTGGTGAGCATGGGTGAGACGTGCTAATTACGAGCGCGAGAGCGAAACGGTCGCCTTCAGTGGCTTTTTGAACGCAGAGCGCCAGCGCATCCTGGCGGCTGCGACCCCTGAGCGCCGCGCGCAGATGGAGGCTGCCGAGGAGTCGCGCGCGGTCTATCGCGCGTGGAACGCGGTGTGCTCGGGCACGCGCGAGGGGCGGCATGTGACGGGCTTGCGCTACCTGCCCGAGTCCAATGAGCTGCTGGTATATCTCGATTCGCCCTCGTGGACGCAGGAAATGACGCTGTTGCGCGAGATCATCCGCGCGCGCATGGAGCGCGCCGGTGCGCATGTGGACGGCCTGGTGTTCAAAACCACCGCGCCCGGTCACACGCCGCCCGCCGCCAAGGAGCGCCTTCGCCCAGCGGCGACCGAGCGCCCGCCGGCCCCACACGCCGACCTCAGCGATGCCGAGCGCACCGAGATCGAGCGCCAAGTGGCACCCATCGAAGACCAAAAACTGCGCGAGGCCCTCGAGAACGCCATGAGAGCCAGTGCCGAGTGGGCCAAGGGCGTGCAAAGCAAAAAAGAGCCTTAAATCGCATCTGGTGGCCTTGTAGAGCCAAATACCCTCGTTCCCGAGGGTATTTTTTTACGATAAACTAGTAAGGCTGTACACATTTTCTTGACTGAAGGAGGACGTGTGGCAAACGAAAACGATTACGATGGCGGCGAGATTAAGATTCTCGAAGGTCTCGAGGCCGTTCGTAAGCGCCCGGGCATGTATATCGGCTCGACGAGCGCCAGCGGTCTGCATCACCTGGTGTGGGAGATCGTTGACAACTCCGTCGACGAGGCCATGGCCGGTTTCTGCACCGAGATCCAGGTGACGGTCCACGCCGACAACTCCATCACGGTCGTCGACAACGGGCGCGGTATCCCCGTCGACGAGCACCCTGTTAAAAAGATCCCGACGCTCGAGGTCGTCATGACGATTTTGCACGCCGGCGGTAAGTTCGATAATTCGGCCTATAAGGTCTCGGGCGGCCTGCACGGCGTTGGCATCTCCGTCGTCAACGCACTGTCCAAGCGCGTGGTCGTTCAGGTTCGTCGCGACGGCAACACCTACGAGATGGAGTTCTCGCGCGGCAAGACCGTCAAGAAGATGGAGGTCGTGGGCACCTCGGATTCGACGGGCACCACCGTCACCTTCTGGCCCGACGACGAGATCTTCGAGACCTGCATCTACGATTTCGATACGCTGCACAACCGTCTGCAGGAGACGGCGTTCCTCAATAAGAACCTCAAAATCGTGCTGACTGACGAGCGCGAGTCTACTCCCCACGTGGAGGAGTTTTGCTACGAGGGCGGCATCATCGACTTCGTCAAGTTCCTTAACGAGGGCAAGGACGTCCCCGAGGCCTTTAAGGAGCCTATCTACATCGAGGGCAAATCGGACCCGGACGCACCTGTGGCCAAGATGGGCGAGGTTGAGGTTTCCCTGCAGTGGAATAGCGGCTACGGCGAGAACGTCATGTCGTTTGCCAACGACATCTACACCCCCGAGGGCGGCATGCACCTTGAGGGCTTCCGCACCGCGCTCACCCGCGTGATCAACGACTATGCGCGCAAGCAGAACCTGCTCAAGGAAAAAGACGCCAATCTGACCGGCGATGATGTGCGCGAGGGCCTTTCGGCCGTTATCTCGGTCAAGCTGCCCGATCCGCAGTTTGAGGGCCAGACCAAGGCAAAGCTCGGCAGCTCCTATATGCGAGCGCTCACGCTCAAGATTGTGACCGACGGCCTTGTCGATTACCTCGAGGAGCATCCCAAGCCCGCTCGCGAGATCGTCAAGAAGGCGCAACAGGCCTGCAAGGCGCGCAATGCCGCCCGCAAGGCGCGCGAGGCGACCCGCCGCAAGAGCCTGCTCGAGACGGCGTCCCTGCCCGGTAAGCTCGCTGACTGCTCGGTGCGCGATGCCGAGCTGACCGAGCTCTTCATCGTAGAGGGCGACTCGGCAGGCGGTTCGGCCAAGGACGGCCGTCGCCGAGACATCCAGGCGATTCTGCCCCTGCGCGGCAAGATTTTGAACGTCGAACGCGTTGGTGACCATCGCGCGTTCTCGAGTGACACCATTCAGTCGCTGATTACCGCGATCGGCTGCGGCGTCACGACGAGTGCCGGCGACGGCGGCGACTTCGATATCACCAAGGCGCGCTACCACAAGATCATCATCATGACCGATGCAGACGTCGACGGTGCGCATATCCGCATCCTGCTGCTGACGTTCTTCTACAAGTACATGCGTCCGTTGATTGATGCCGGCTACGTGTACGTCGCGTGCCCGCCCATCTTTGGCATCAAGGTGCGTAACAAGATTCACTACGTGTATCCCAACGGCCGCCAGCCCGAAGACGAGATTCTGCGCGATACCATCCAGAGTCTGGGACTGAACCCCGACGACAACGACGAGGACGGCAAGGCCAAGGATGGCAAGATCACTAAGAAGCGCAAGGGTTACACCGTCCAGCGCTACAAGGGCCTAGGCGAGATGGACCCCAAGCAGCTTGCCTCGACGACGATGGACCCCAAGACCCGCATCCTGCAGCGCGTGTCGATCGAGGACGCCGTGGTGGCGGATCGCGCCGTGCGCGAGCTCATGGGTTCCGAGGTCGGCTATCGCCGCGAGTACATCGAGAAGCACGCACATGACGCACGATTCTTAGACGCCTAGCTTTCCCAGGCACCCCATCTTGCCCTTCAGGATTTCGGGCGCCGCACGCAAGGCGTGCGCCCTCATCCTTCAGGGCAACCTGGGGCACCTGGAAAACCTAGGAGGGTTATCCGGTGTTCCCGGTAATCCGTCTCCGTGGTGGGGAACTAATGGACCACGCAAACCATGAGGAGGTAACGTGGCAGACGATATCAACAATAACGAGGGTATGGGCGAGGCCGGCGATGCCGGCATGCCCGACGATCTGAAGCGCCTGCTCGCCCGCGCTGAGCAGGGCGAGGACGGCGACCCGGATGCCTATAACCCCGATGCCGATGATGATGAGGAAGAGGATGACGACGCCGAGCTCGAGGAGAGCTTTGGCGAAGTCGACCGTGGCGCCTCGGCCGGCGAGGATATCAACGGCGGTCAGCTCCAGATTTCGGAGTTTGGCCGCGAGATGAAGCAGTCGTTCATCGAATACTCGATGTCGGTCATCACGGCGCGCGCCCTGCCGGACGTGCGCGATGGCTTAAAGCCGGTGCACCGTCGCATCCTGTACGCAATGAACGAGAGCGGCATCTACCCCAACCGTCCGCACAAGAAGTCGGCCTGGACGGTCGGCGAAGTTATCGGTAAGTACCATCCGCACGGCGACTTCGCAGTCTATGAGGCCATGGTCCGCCTGGCACAGTGGTTCTCCATGCGCACGCCGCTCATTGACGGTCACGGCAATTTCGGCAACATCGACGGCGACGGCGCCGCCGCCATGCGTTACACCGAGAGCCGTCTGGCAAAGCCCGCCATGGAGCTCCTGCGTGACCTGCAGAAGGACACCGTCGACTGGCAGCCCAACTACGACGAATCGCTCGCCGAGCCCCAGGCGCTGCCCGCGCGTTTCCCCAACCTGCTGGTCAACGGCAGCCAGGGCATCGCCGTCGGCATGGCCACCAACATCGCCCCGCACAATCTCACCGAGGCGATCGAGGCCACCTGCTACCTGATCGATAATCCCGACGCCACCGTCGACGAGCTCATGCAAATCATGCCCGGTCCGGACTTCCCCACCGGCGCCATCATCATGGGCAGCGCCGGCATTAAGCAGAGCTACGAGACCGGCCGCGGCTCCATCACCGTGCGCGCCAAGGCTCATGTGGAGTCCACCAAGACCGGCCGTAGCCGTCTGGTCTTTACCGAGATTCCCTACATGGTCAACAAGGGCACCCTGCAGGAGAAGATCGCCCAGCTCGTCAACGACAAGCGCATCGAGGGTATCTCGGATATGCGCGATGAGTCCAACCAGAAGGGTATCCGTCTGGTCATCGAACTCAAGAAGGGCGTCATCCCGCAGGTCGTGCTCAACAACCTGTACAAGTACACCTCGCTGCAGACGACCTTTGGTGCCAACAACCTGGCGCTTGTCAACGGCGTTCCCAAATGCCTGAGCCTGCGCGAGATGCTGCAGCACTACATCGACCACCAGGTCGACGTCGTCACCCGCCGCACCCGCTTTGACCTCAAGAAGGCCCAGGCGCGTGCCCATATCCTCGAGGGCTACCTGATGGCTCTCGACCATATCGACGAGGTCATCAGCATCATCCGCTCCTCGCAGACCGATTCCGAGGCCAGCAGTCGCCTGATCGAGCGCTTTGGCTTTACGCCCGAGCAGACTACGGCCATCCTCGAGATGAAGCTGCGCCGCCTGACCGGCCTGGAGCGCGACAAGATTCAGGAAGAGCTGGACGGCTTGCGCCGCGCCATCGCCTACTACGAGGACCTGTTGGCGCACGAGGAGAAAATCCTGGGCGTCATCAAGGAAGAGATGCGCGAGATTTCCAAGAAGTTCGGCGACAAGCGCCGCACCGAGATCAGCCATGTCGAGAAGGACCTGGACGTCGAAGATCTGATTGCCGACGAGGACATGGTCGTGACCATCACCCACACCGGCTACGTCAAGCGCATCCCGGTGGCCGCCTATCGCGCCCAAAAGCGCGGCGGCAAGGGCGTGTCGGGCGTCAACCTTAAAGAGGACGACGTTATCGACGAGATGTTTATCGCGTCCACGCACGAGTACGTGCTGTTCTTCTCGAGCAAGGGCAAGGTCTATCGCCTGAAGGTGCACGAGCTGCCGGTGGGTACGCGCCAGGCGCGCGGTACCGCGATCGTCAACCTGCTGCCCTTCGAGGAAGGCGAGAAGATCGCGAGCGTCATCAGCTGCCGCGAGTTCCCGGCCGACGAGTACCTGATGTTTGCCACCAAGAGCGGCATGGTCAAAAAGACCGTGATGAGCGTATATGACCGCAGCCGTCGCGACGGCCTGATCGCTATCAACCTGCGTGACGACGACGCGCTGCTGAACGTGCGCCGCGTGCGCGAGGGCGACAAGATTATCCTGGCCACCACCGCGGGCAAGGCGATCATGTTCTCCGAGGAGCAGGTGCGCGCCACCGGCCGCGATACCAGCGGCGTTCGCGGTATCGGTCTGAAGGACGGCGTGAGCGTTCTGGGCATGGAAGTCACTAACGGCAACGGCGATCTATTCGTCATCACCGAGCGCGGCTACGGCAAGCGCACGCCGGTCGCGGACTACCCGGAGCAGAATCGCGGCGGTCAGGGCGTCTACACCATCCAAATGACCGAGCGTAAGGGTAACCTCGCGGCCATGAAGACGGTGGGCCCACAGCACGAGCTGTTCATCGTGACGGAGGGCGCGACGGTCATTCGCGTCAAGACCGACGAGATCAGCCAGACCGGCCGTGCCACCCAGGGCGTCAAGATGATGACCGTCGACGACAACGACCGCATCTGCGCCGTGGCCCGCATGACGGCCGCCAAAGAGAGGCCCGAAGGCGAAGCCATAGAAAACGGCTCCGCCCCCGAAGAAACCCCTGTCGATCTAGGCGACGGCAACGACATGCCGGAAGATCTCCTTGACGAGTAGTAGGCCCTAACTGTTAGAAAATATCAGACCCCATATATCGGCGGTCGGCGCACTGCGCGCCGACCGCTTTTTTGAAAACCTTGGGACCCCATGGTCGCTGGGCTGGCGAGATGGTTTTGGTTTGTCGCGAGTTCCGCACGCAAAGAAGGCCACTTAATGTGGCCTTCGTCTTGCGCAGG
>CALDWI010000022.1 GCA_937923795.1 uncultured Collinsella sp. | reverse complement strand
CCAGGCGGCCGAGCATGGCGAAGCCCATGGCAGGCAGGATGTTGGCGGCAACGCCGCAACCATCAATGATGAAGGACGGGACGAAGTCGAGCAGGCCCTGGATGGCATCGGAGCCCAGATAGAAGGCGCCGCCGCACAGCAGGAAATACTCAAGGCAGCCCCAAAGACCCATGCCCCAATGAACGGCGTAAATGCCTTTAAGGTTTCCCTTGAGGGCGAACCTGTCTGCCATATCGACAAACACGGTGAACAAGGCACTAGTAATGTTGCCGATCGTCAGCGAAAGGACGGCGATAGGCATGGCGAGCGCGATGGCCGTCTCGGTACCCTGACCGAGCTGAATGGCAAACGCGCAGGCGAGCACGCCGCCGACGGTTTCGTTAGGCGGTACGTAGGCACCGATGGAGATCGAGCCCATGAACAGCAACTCCAGGCTGGCGCCGACGGCAAGGCCGGTCTGCAGGTCCCCCAGCACCAGGCCCACGAGCGGGCACAGGACGATGGGGCGGAACGCGTAGAGGGTGCCGAGCTGGTAGTCGAGGCATCCAAACGCTCCGACTAAGCCGACGAGGATTGCTTGGACAAGCATAATTCCTCCCAATAAGGAATCTCGAACCGTCGTCACTCCCGTCGCGCGCGTTGTTGATATCAATTCCGGGAGTTCGATTCCACGGCTCGAAGCGTACCTGGTGTGCTGCTAACACCCATGCCAGGCACAAATGATTTGATACCAATTATAGATATGCAGGTTCTTACTATTTAATACCACTCGCTCAGCGGGGTGTTTTTTACCGTAAACGGCAGACGTATCTCATCAGGCGCGCTCTTTGTTTCGATGGCGGACAAGCGCCACCAGAAAGCCATCGCCAAAGGCATCGGATGCCAAGTTGGCCACAATCACCAAAACGATAATCGCCGCGCCCAAAAACTCGTTCCAGCGAAAGACCTCGCCAAAGAAGAGTGCCGACCAGCAGGGAGCGAGCACGACCTCGCTCATGCAAACCAAGTTGGCCGCAAACGCGTTGGTTCGCGCGATCCCCTTGGCATACAGCACGCTCGCAAGGCCACTGCAAAAAAGGCCATGCACCAGCATGAGCCCCCACTCAAATGGTCTCACGGAGTCTAGGGCGCCAGCAAAATAGACGATCGGCAGCATCGAGATGCCGCAGGAGATGAGCGAGGACACCATGGGCGACGCATCGGGGCGAGAGTTCAAAAAGAAACACAGCCCAAAGGTGGCGCCCGAAATGACGGCAAGCAGGTTGCCGAGCATGCCCTCGGCACTCAAATCACCTAAAAAGAAAAGTCCCATACCCGTAAAAGCAACCACCACGGAGGCAATCTTTGCAGGCGAGGGCAACGTACGAGTTGCGAGCGATTGATACACGATAACGAAAATCATCGAGGTGTACTGCAGAACGATCGCGTTGCCGACCGTCGTGAGCTGGTTGGCAAAGTTAAACGTGGTGCCCGTCACGAAGTTGCAGACGGCCACAAGGACAATAAGACGGCTGACGCGGAGGACGGGCCTGCCGACGAGCAGGATAAAGAGCGCCATAAATATTGCCGTAACGGCACCGATCAAAAGAGCTGACTGCGAATTGGCGCGAACGAGGATGCCGATAAAACTCCATAAGAGCGCCGTGCCAAATAGATACATCGCCCCGCTCACGCCATTATCGGGTGGATTGTCAGATCGAATCACGAAGCACCTCCAGCTAGCTTTCGGTAATAAAAAACGGCGACCGCAATGGGTCGCCGTTTCCCTTGGGGGCAGAATAAAACGCAGGAACCTACGCCAGCACGCCGAAGAACGCGCCGATGATGCCCACGACCATGGTGGCCACGA
>CALDWI010000021.1 GCA_937923795.1 uncultured Collinsella sp. | reverse complement strand
TCCGCACATGTGCGGATGAATGTGGGAGGTGTTCGGATAAAGTCGATAATCAAGGAGTTTGTCGCACATTCGAGGAGCTAGGGTTTCTGCGCTTGCACAGGCGGGGAGTCTCCCCTATAATTTCCTTCGCTTTGGGACACGCAAGGTTTAGACCTTAGCTGCTCAACACCTTCGGGACGTGGCGCAGTTTGGTAGCGCGCCTGCTTTGGGAGCAGGATGTCGCAGGTTCAAATCCTGTCGTCCCGACCATATCTTGCGGGCGTAGTTCAATGGTAGAACCCCAGCCTTCCAAGCTGATGACGCGGGTTCGATTCCCGTCGCCCGCTCCATAAGATAGCTTAACGGCTCTGATTCCCTTTGGGATCAGAGCCGTTTTCGTAAACGTGCCGGGGACCCCACATCCCCACCTAAGTTGCGGTGAAATACGGACTGTTTTTCGGCTTTTATGGCCCATCTAGTCCGTATTTCACCGCAACTATTTGTAAGGTTGGATTTTGATGCCGTTGGGAGGATCGTAGCGACCGTCTACCGAGAGTGGAAATATTTTTTGAAGCTCTGACCTGCGACGTCAAGCTTTTGGTCAGCTTTTGGCAAGGCCTGCGGACGGAAGCATGCGATAGCGTAATGGTATTCTCTCCGCCGTGATGGTTATGGGGTTGGCCATGCTCGATAAAGGCAAACATTTTCCGCAGTCCTATGCAAGGATGCTATTCTCGGCCGTTGGAATTCATCAAGATGGACAGCTGCTTATAACAATTGATCCTTGGGATGAACGCCGTGCGCGCGAGCTTATGCAGGAAGAGCTCATGCTTCGTCTTTACAACCATGTGTATGCGGATCCGGTCTATTGGAATAATCTTGGGGTTGAAGATCGTATCTTTCAGCTGGCATCCGCTATTGCGGTCGTTGAACCGGATGCTGTGTTTTGCGGAGCGACAGCAGCGTTGCTCTACGGCATCGGCTCGGCGTATACGCTTCTGGATAAAGTGCAAGTGCTGCTGCCACGGTCTACAAGGCGTGATACGTATGAGTTCGTTGAATACAAGCGCTGGCGCCCGGGCGAAGTGTGGCGGCTTGGTCTGTTTACACTGACGGATCCGTGTCGAACGGTTGTTGATATCGCGCGATCGAGCGCCTTTCGCTATGCGCTGGGTTATGTCGATGGCTTGGCCCGTGAGTACGATGTCGAACGCGAAGAGCTGCGAGCATATGCGCAGGCAAATTGTCGAGGGCTGCATGGCATCGCGCGTGCTTTTGACGTTTTTGAGTATATGGACGGCAGGTCAGACAATGGCGGCGAGTCTGAGGCGAGAGCAGCGATGATTCTCGCTGGGGTTGCCGCGCCCGAGCTTCAAGTTGAGATAACGCGACCGGGAAACGCTGGCTATTATCTAGCAGATTATGGCTGGCAGATGCCAGACGGCTCATGGACGCTGGCAGAGCTGCATGGGCTAGGCAAGTTTGAAGACGAGGCTCAAAATGATCCAGAGCGGGCGGCGGCAAAAACGTATCGAGCGGCCCTCATGCGCGACGCGAACCTTCGCGCCATGGGCCACAACGTCATTCATTTCAAACTCTCGGACACCTACGACGTAGAATCGTTCGGTGCCATGATGCGCGGTTACGGCATTCCGACAATAAAACCCTACGCCGACTCCCGATAGCGAAATCGTTCGCGGTCCACCTTCAATAAGTTGCGGTGAAATACGGACTGTTGTGGCCTTTAAAGGCATAAATCAGTCCGTATTTCACCGCAACTCAGGTGGGGATGGGGTTAGTGGCGACCGTGGTGGCGGAGCTTGTCGATGGTGGAGTCGGTGCTTCGGCTGCGGGCTTCGGCGGCGCGGTCGCGGGCGTCGGCGGCGGTTTGGCGCTGGCGGCGGCAGTCGATCATGCCTTGGATGATGGGCTTGCCAAAGCTCACGACGTCGTCGTTATAGATGGCGGTTCGGGCTGCGAGGAGGCAGTCGGTAAAGTCCATATGAGTCTTGCCAAAGAGTTTGATGGCAAGGGCGATAACGGTGGGCTCGTCGACCATGACGTCATCGAGCAGCTTGGTCATGGCCGTCGCAATCTCCACGCGCGGGACCTTGTAGACGTCGCGCAGCGTAACGGCGACGCGTGTGATGATCTCGGGGTAGACGCGAGCGGTGCGCGTGGCGATGACCTTGGCGGCGCGCGGTGACAGGACCTCGTCGTCGTTAAGCAGGTAGCGCAGGATGACGGTCTCGTCGATGATGGTGCTACTCATGGATATCTACTTCCTCGGGACCCAAAACCGACTCATCGCTTTCTGTGGCTAGGTATTCAATCCAGGCATTGCGCTCCTCGGCGCGGCGATTGGGGCCACCATATGCTTTGAGCGATCCATAGGCGGCGGTGCCGTCCTTTGAGCGCACGGCGACCGGCTGAAAGGGGAGCTTGCGCATCAAAATGCTTTGCGCGACAAATAAGCGGACAGCCTCGGCGAGCGATGTGCCCATGGCATCGTAGAGATGCTCGGCATGCTGCTTGTCTTCCTCGCGAATGCGCACCTGCAGGATGGCTCTTTTTTGAGTCGATGACATCACTGGCCCCTTAATGAGCGTGCAATATAGTCGGTCAAATGCGGCATGTGCCGATACTTGAGCATCTTATAACGATTACTTTATTTCACTCAAGTTGATAACCATAAACACGAATACAAGCGTAGTACATCCAAAATGAGAGCGCATAAAAATCTCTGAGGCGTACGCATGTAATACACTCACCTTTATAGCTTCTAGAGAATAATTCCAACCTGCCAAAACCCCTGCAATACACCCGTATTGCAGGGCCTATGCTCAAGTTTGCCACCTGCAACTGCGTATATTTAACCTGTATATCGTTGGAGAAACTCTACCGAGTGCATGTTTCGCCGCATGCATTTGATACGTCGATGCCAGGCCACGGGCGGCTTGGGTCAATGTCGACAGGGTCTCTTCGGCAAGGGATTCAGGAGGGAGTGAACAACATGGGTAATAGGCGAGTCGTAGCCGATTCTTCGCGTTGCATTGGGTGTCAAACCTGCATGGCGGCGTGTATCGAGGCGCACGACATCCCCGGTAACATCGCCGCGCCGCGCCTGCGCGTGACGCGTACGTACGAGATCTCCGCACCGGTGGCTTGCCATCACTGCGAGGATGCCCCGTGCGCGAAGGCCTGTCCTACGGGCGCCTTGTTCTTTGATCCAAAGAACCATCGCATCGGCGTCAACGAGGACAACTGCATCGGCTGCAAGAGCTGCGTCATGGCATGCCCCTTTGGCGCCGTGAGCGTGGCGACCACGCAGGTTCCGGTCTTGATGGGCGACGTTCGCGTGGGTTCGCAGACCAAGAGCTTCGTGCTCAAGTGCGACCTGTGCGTGGACCGTCCCGGCGGTCCGGCGTGTGCCGAGGCGTGCCCGACCAAGGGCCTCACCCTGGTAGACGAGGAACGTTTGGCGGAGCTGACTGCCGAGCGTGCCCGCGCCACCATCGAAAACGAGGCGTAAGCGTTGGGGCGACAGGCCCAATGATTGTCAAATTAGTACCGAGTAATCGGTAGCAGAAAAAGGAAGGAGGGTGTCATGGAGAAGCATAAAGTGATCTGCCCGTATTGCGGCGCCGGTTGCCAGTTTAACCTCCTGGTCCAAAACGGCCAGGTCGTGGGCACCGAACCGCTCAACGGCATCACCAACCAGAGCGAGCTGTGCCTTAAGGGCATGAGCGGCTACGACTTCATCAACGACACCAAGATCTTGACTCCTCGCGTACTGCACCCGATGATCCGCCGCACCAAGGGCGCGGATCTTGAGCGCGTAAGCTGGGACGAGGCACTGGATTTCACCGCATCTAAGATGCAGGCCATAATTGACGAATATGGTCCTAACGCTGTCATGACCACCGGCTCTTCGCGAGGCGGCGGCAATGAGGCGAACTACGTCATGCAGAAGTTTACGCGTGCGTGCATCGGCACCCACAGCGTAGACAACTGCGCCCGTACTTGACACGGCCCTACTGTCCTCGGTCTGATGGACACGGTTGGTTCAGGTTGCATGTCATGCTCCATCCCCGGTATGGAGGATGCGGGCTGCATTTTCCTCTTCGGCTATAACCCTGCCGATTCGCACCCCATCGTCGCAAGGCGTATCGTGCGAGCCAAAGAAAAGGGTTGCAAGATCATCGTCGCCGACCCGCGCCATATCGAAACCGCGCGTATCGCCGATCTCTACCTTCCGATCAAGAACGGTTGCAATGTTGCGTTCCTCAACGCCTTTGCCAACTGTCTGGTCAACGATGGCCTCTACGACAAGGAATTCGTCGCCGAGCACACGAACGGCTTTGACGAGTGGTGGGAGACCATCAAGAATTACACTCCCGAATCCGTACAGGACATCACGGGTGTCGAGCCCGCGTTGATCCACCAAGCTGCCGAGATGTACGCCACGGCGAAGCCTTCTGCCATCATTGGTTGGGGCATGGGCGTATGCCAGCAGAAGCAGAACCTGAAGACGGTGCACACCATCGCCTCCATCGCCTGCGTTGCCGGCCAGATCGGCAAACCCAATTCCGGCCTCGCGCCCGTGCGTGGCCAGAATAACGTCCAGGGCTCCTGCGATATGGGCATGCTGCCCAACCTGTACCCTGGCTACCAAAAGGTCACTGACCCGGCAGTGCGTGCCAAGTTTGCCAAGGCTTGGGGCGTGCCCGAGGAAAAGCTCCCGCTCGAGGAGGGCTACAAGCTCACCGACCTGGGTCACCTGGTCGACGAGGGCAAGGTGCACTGCTTCTACAACTACGGCGAGGACCCGGTGCAGACCGAGCCCGATTCGGCCGGTATGCGCAAGACGCTCTCCGAGCTGGATCTGTTCATCTGCCAGGACATCTTTATGACGCAGACGACCATGCTCGCCGACGTCATCCTGCCTGCCACCTCTTGGGGCGAGCACGAGGGTGTCTTTACCGCATCCGACCGTAGCTTCCAGCACTTTGACGCGGCCGTTCCGCCCAAGGGCGAGTGCCGTCACGACTGGGAGATCTTCGCGGACCTGTCCACGCGTATGGGCTATCCCATGCACTACGACAACACCGAGCAGATCTGGAACGAGTGCATTAGCCTGTGCCCCAACTTTGTGGGCGCGACCTACGAGAAGATGGCTCCCGAGGGCGGCTACGCCCAGTGGCCCGTCAAGAGCACCGATGTGAACGACCACGGTACGCCCGACATGTTCGCTGGTGGCAAGTTCACCACCAAGGACGGCCGCGCCAACCTGATGGCGCACGACTGGGAGGCGCCCTCCGAGCTTCCCGACGATGAGTACCCGCTCATCCTGTGCACCGTCCGCGAGGTCGGCCACTACAGCTGCCGCTCGATGACCGGCAACTGCAAGACGCTGGCGCTGCTTGCCGACGAGCCCGGCTTTGTCCGCATGAATCCCGCGGACGCCCAGGCGCGCGGCATCAAGAATGGCGACATCGTCTCGATTCACAGCCGCCGCGGCCAGGTATACAGCCGTGCCGACGTGAGCGATCGCATCAACAAGGGCACGGTCTACATGACCTACCAGTGGTGGATCGGCAAGTGCAACGAGCTGACCATTCACAAGGTCGACCCGGTCTCGCATACGCCCGAGGACAAGTTCTCCGCCTGCCAGGTCGACGCCATTGCCGACCAGGTTTGGGCAGAGGGCGAAGTCGAGCGTCAGTACACCGAGCTCAAGCAGGCTCTGGTGGACGCCGCCGCTCCCCAAGACGTTGAGCCCGGCGCCGCCAAGTTCGACGACGAGACGCACGTGAACCAAATCGTGTAGTCCCGTTCTCGTTGGCTATTTGGGCCGGGCGTCCCGTACGTTCGGGAGCCCGGCCCGTTATTTTGAAAGGAAGTGGGGATGAACCGCTTCATCGACATCAACCCGGAGAGGTGCATCGGCTGCGGAACATGCCAGTCCGCCTGTGCCGACGCCCACCGGATGCAGGGTCTTCAGGATACGCCGCGCTTGGCGCTCGTGAAGACCGGCGGTATTTCGGCCGCCCTTGCCTGCCACCATTGCGAGGGTGCCCCCTGCGCCGAGGTTTGCCCGGTGAATGCCATCGAGCGCGATGGCGATCGCATCCACGTCAAGGAGCAGGAGTGCATCGGGTGCAGGCTGTGTGCCATCGCGTGCCCCTTCGGAGCCATCCATCCCGATGGCACGTCTATCGCCGGTGTCGCAGGCATGTGCGATCCGACGCCTTCGTATCCTAAGACCCTGAGCAGCCTGCTTACGTGGGCTCCCGGCCAGTATACCTGCGCTGTCAAGTGCGACCTGTGCGCCTTCGATCCAGACGGCCCGCATTGTGTGGCGGCGTGCCCCACCAAGGCGCTGACCGTCATGGGCGGCGCGGCCGATCGCGAGCTCGACGAGGCCAAGCGCCTGCGTTCGATCGAAAACGGTCCGGTCGTCGACGTTACCGCTGTGGCCCAGGGCCTCTCCGAGAAAGCAGAAGGGAGCGTAAACAATGGATAGCATGACGCTGTTCATCGCATCGCTTGCCGTCTCGTGCATCGGTGCGCTCGCCTCGGTTCTGCTGATCAAGGCCGATAATGCTGCCAAAACCGCCGGCTGCCTTATCGGCGCCGCCGCCGCGGTGCTTTCGTTTGTGGCCGGTATCCAGGCCGTGCTGGGCGATGTCACGTCGGTCGACACCATCGTGTTTTTCCCGTTTGCCCATTTCCAGCTGCTGCTCAATCAGCTGTCCGGTCTGTTCGTGGCGCTCATCTCGGTGCTCGCGTTTGCCGGTTCGATCTACGGTCTCAACTACTTTGATGAGTACCCGGGCAAAAAGGGCCGCGCCGGCTTCTTCTTTAACACCTTCGTGGCGTCCATGATGCTCGTCATCACCGCCGACAACGTGTTTTGGTTCCTGGTCGCCTTTGAGCTTATGTCGCTGACCTCGTACTTCCTGGTCGTGATCGAGGAGAACGAGAACTCCATCCATGGCGGTTGGCTTTACTTTGTGATCGCACACGTGGGCTTTGTGCTCATCATGGCGAGCTTCCTCACCATGACCAACTTCGCCGGTGGCTCGTTTGCCTTTGCGGATTTCCGCGCTACGCAGTTTAGCCCCGCGGTCGCATCCGTGTGCTTTGTGCTCGCCTTCTTTGGCTTTGGCGCCAAGGCCGGTATTATCCCGCTGCACGGCTGGCTGCCCAAGGCACATCCCGAGGCGCCGTCCAACGTGTCGGCCCTCATGTCCGGCGGCATGATCAAGATCGGTATCTTCGGTATCCTCAAGGTGGGCCTCGACCTGCTCTCCGCCTCGGGCGTTCAGGTCTGGTGGGGCCTTATGGTCATGGTCTTCGGTGCGATCTCGTCGGTCCTCGGCGTGGCCTTCGCCCTGCAGGAGCATGACATCAAGCGCCTGCTGGCCTATCACTCCGTAGAGAACATCGGCATCATTCTGCTCGGCGTCGGCGCCTCCATGGCCGCTATGGCGCTCAACTCGGTCGGCATCGCCGTCCTGGCTCTGATGGCCGCCCTCTACCACACGTTTAACCACGCGATGTTTAAGGGCGAGCTGTTCCTGGGCGCCGGTGCGCTGCTGTACTCCACGGGTACGCGCAATATGGAGAAGATGGGCGGCCTGTTCCGTCGTATGCCGGCAACGGCCATCTGCTTCCTCGTTGGCGCGCTTGCCATCTCGGCCATCCCGCCCTTCAACGGCTTTGTGTCCGAGTGGTTTACCTACCAGTCGCTCTTTAACGCCGCCATGCAGGGCGACAAGGCCGTCATGATCGTGGCTGTGTTCGCTGCCGTCGCGCTTGCCATTACCGGCGCGCTGGCTGTCACGTGCTTCGTCAAGGCCTATGGCGTCTCCTTTGCCTCCGCGCCCCGCTCCGAGGCCGCGGCCAATGCCAAGGAGGTTCCCGCCCCCATGGTGTTTGCGCAAGGCCTGCTCGCAGCCATCTGCGTCGTGCTGGGCATTGGCGCTCCCGTGATCGCGCCCGTTCTGGTCGATGTTGCCGCGTCCGTGCTGCATCCGTATGGTGGCGTGTTTGCCGCCGAGGGCATGGAGCTCATGAACCAGTACTCCGGCGCTGCCACCTCCACGCCCGCAATCGCCATTGCGCTCGTGGTGCTCGTCGGCCTTGCCTGCGGTTATCGCAAGCTCAAGACCGTCGGCAAGGTGCAGAAGTCCCAGCCGTGGGCATGCGGCTATGCTCCCAACGAGCATATGCCCGTCGTGGCCACGACCTTTGCCTCCGAGGTTTCCTGGTTTATGCAGCCGCTCTACACGCTGCGCGACCGCTGCACGGCCGTCTGCTGGTCCATCGCGCACTTCTTCCAGAAGCTCACCGGTGTGGCCGAGGCTGTGGAGCCCGTACCCGACAAGGTTCTCGTCGATGCCCCGCATAAGGGTGTCGAGAAGCTCGCCGACCTCGCGACTAAGCTCGAGGGCGGCAACTACAGCATCTATATCTGCTACATCGTCGCGGCACTCGTGGTGTTCCTCGTGCTCGCCGTGCAAATGGGTTAAGGAGGGGAGAGCATGAACAACATCGTACTTGCCGTTCTGCAGGGCGTGGTCGTCATGGCCGTCGCACCGTTCTTCTCCGGTCTCGGCCGCGTGATCCGCGCCAAGATGCACAACCGTCGCGGCCCCAGCATCATGCAGGACTACCGCGACCTGGCAAAGCTCTTTGCGCGCCCCGAGTCCCAGAGCGAGGATGCGAGCTTTGCGCTGCGCATCATGCCGCCGCTGTTCTTCGCCGTCGCCTTTATGCTCGCGATGGGCCTGCCGCTCTTTACGACGCAAAGCCCCATCCCGGTCTTTGGTGACGCCATCACCATCATGTACAGCCTGGCGCTCGCCCGCTTCTTCTTCGCCCTCTGTGGCGTGGATTCGTCCAACGCCTACGCCGGTATCGGCGGCGTCCGCGAGCTGCTCATGAGCGTGCTCATCGAGCCGTCCATGCTGCTGGCGCTGTTTGCCGCCGCCCTGGTGTGCGGCTCCACCGACATCGCCACCATGGGTCAGCACATCATGACGGGCGCCATCGACGCGCCGGTCGCCGTGATCCTCGCCGGCATCGCCTTTGCGATCGCCTGCTACATGGAACTCGGCAAGCTGCCGTTTGACCAGGCCGAGGCCGAGCAAGAGCTTCAGGAGGGTCCGCTCGCCGAGCTTTCCGGCCCGTCGCTCGCCATGGCCAAACTTGCCATGTCCATGAAACAGGTCCTGGTCGTCGCCTGGTTCTGCGCGATCTTCGTCCCCTGGGGCGAGCCCGCGACCGTGGGCGCCGCCGCCGTTCTGGGTGCAGTCATCTTCCTGGTGAAGTGCCTGGTCGACTTTGTCGTATGCGGCGTGATCGAGAACTCCTGCTCGCGCTCGCGCTTTAAGGTGCTCGGTAATCAGACCTGGGCCGTCGTGGGCATCGCCGTTCTGGCGTTTGTCTTTGTGGTCGTCGGCGTGTAGGAGAAGGGAGAAACAATGTCATTTGCAGTCAGTCTGTCCCTTCTCGGCTTGGTCGCTATCGCGGCCCCGATGGTGGCCTCGGTGCTCGTCGCCCTGTTCCCCCGTCCGTACGCCAAGTGGTTCAGCGTTTTAGGTGCCGCCGTCTCGACGGTCTGCACCATCGCCCTCGCCGCGAATTTCGCCGGCGCCGGCATGCCCGACACGCAGGTCCCCCTGATCTCGTTTGGGCAGACCCTTGTCATGGGATTCACCTTCGATCGCATGAGCACGCTGCTCGCGCCCGCCTTTGTGGGTATCGGCCTGCTTGTCGTGATCTATTCGATTCCCTATATGAGCGAGAATAACCGTGAGCATCCCGACGCGCCGCGTCGTCGCTTCTACGCGTACCTCGCGACCTTCATCGGCGCCATGGCCGGCCTTGTGTACAGCTCGACCCTTTTGGGCCAGCTCGTGTTCTTTGAGATCACGGGTGCGTGCTCTTGGGGCCTCATCAGCTACTACATGACGCCTACGGCCAAGAAGGCCGGCATGAAGGCCCTGATCATCACGCATATCGGTGCGCTCGGCCTGTATCTGGGCGCCGCCATCGTGTTTGCCCACACCGGCACCTTCGCCATTACCGCGATTGCCAGTCTCGATGCCAAGCTCAAGGCTATCGTCCTTCTGCTCGTGCTGTTTGCGGCCTGGGCCAAGTCCGCACAGGTCCCCATGTACATGTGGCTGCCTTCGGCCATGGAGGCACCGACGCCTGTTTCGGCCTACCTGCATGGTGCCTCGATGGTCAAGGTCGGCGTGTGCGTGTTCGCGCGCGCACTCGTCTCTGCCGGCGAGATTCCCGAGATCGTGGGCTGGGTCGCCATTATCGACGCCATGGTCACCATGCTCTTTGGCTTCCTTATGTACCTGCCGCAAAAGGACATGAAGCGCCTGCTGGCCTTCTCCACGATTGCCCAGCTCTCCTACGTGTTCTTTGGTCTGGGCCTTTCGGTCTTTGGCAGCCAGCTGGCCTTTGATGGCGCCGTGTGCCACATCTTTAACCACGCTTTCGCCAAGACGCTGTTCTTCCTGATCGCCGGTTCGTTCTCCTTTACGCTCGGCACGCGTATGCTGCCCAAGCTTCGCGGCATCGTAAAGAAGTACCCGATCTCGGGCGTGGGCTTTGGTGTCGCGGCGCTCGCTATTGCCGGCGTGCCGCCCATGAACACGTTCTTCTCGAAGTTCCAGATCATCGCCGGTGGCTTCTCTGTGGGTGCCGGCAACGTCGCGATCCTGGTGCTCGTGTGCATCATGGTTGCCGAGACGGTTGCCACCTTTGCCTGGTTCCTTAAGTGGATGGGCTATTGCCTGCCCGGCGAGCCGAGCGAAGAGGTCGCTGCGGGAGCCCCGCTTCCCCGCGCGATGGCGTTCGTGTTCATCGTGCTCATCATCATGGTCATCGTCAGCGGCCCGCTTTCGGCCAGCTGGATCGGTTAGGAGGTAGAACGACATGGGTTATTCGATCGTCAACATCCTTGGCGGCCTTCTGATCGTCACGTCCACCATGGTGGTCGTCTCCAAGAACATCAAGCACGCCATCCGCTGGTATGCGGTGCAGTCGCTGGTGCTCGTGGGACTGCTCGCTACGCTCGGTGCCACTACCGGTGCGCAGGAGCTGCTTATGTGGGCCGGATCTGCCTTTATCACCAAGGTCGTCCTGGTCCCTTATATCCTCAACCGTGCGTACAAGAAGATGGGCGAGCCGAGCGATGCATCGCTCAAGGCCGGCCTTAAGCCCGCGTGGGCCATTTGCATCATCGCCGTCGAGGTCGCGATCTGCTTTGCCGTCGTGACGCAGATCAGCCTGCCCACGGCCGAGGTCGCAACGCCTGCGCTCGCTATTAGCTTCGCTCACTTCTTTGTGGGCCTCACCTGCATCATTTCGCAGCGCAACATCATGAAGCAGATCTTTGGATACTGCCTTATGGAAAACGGCAGCCATGTGACGCTCGCGCTTTTGGCCCCCACCGCTCCCGAGATCATCGAGATCGGTATCGCCACCGACGCCATCTTTGCCGTCATCATCATGTCCATCGTCGTGCGTCGCATTTGGGACGACTCCCACTCGCTCGATGCGCGCGACCTGTCCGAGCTGAGGGGGTAGTCCATGGAAACGTTGATTCTCGCCCTGCTCGCGACTCCTTTGGTGTTCTCGCTGGTCATGGCGTTTTTGCCCAAGAACACGTCCTATAACGTGTTTGCCGGTCTCAACCTGGTCTCCGTCGCAGCCGTCCTGGTGCTGTCGATTATGACGGCCGGTGACGTCCTTATGAGCGGCGACACCGCGAGCGCTTTTGGCCTGTGGTTCCACCTCGATTCGCTGGGCGCCATCTTTGTGCTGCTCATCGGCTTTATCGGTTTTCTTACGGGGCTGTTCTCGCTGCCCTATGTAAAGGCCGATATCGAGGAGGGCTCCATGCCCGCCGAGCGCGCCAAGCAGTATTTTGCGCTGTTTAGCCTGTTTGTGTTCACCATGCTGCTCGCGTGTCTGTCCAACAACATGATCCTCACGTGGGCCGCCGTGGAGGCAACCACGCTTTCCACCGTGTTCCTCGTGGGTATCTACAAGAACAAGACGGCCCTCGAGGCTTCTTGGAAGTATGCGATGGTCTGCACCGCCGGCGTGGCCTTCGGCCTGTTCGGTACACTGCTGATCTACGCCAACGCCGCCGACGTGATTCCCAACGCCCACGAGGCCGCATTCCTGTCATGCGTGCTGCCGTATGCCGACCAGTTCGACCCGACGCTCATGCGCCTCGCCTTTGCGTTTATCGTGATCGGCTTTGGCACCAAGGCCGGCCTGTTCCCCATGCACACTTGGCTGCCCGATGCCCACTCCCAGGCCCCGAGCCCTGTCTCGGCCCTGCTCTCGGGCGTGCTGCTTAAGTGCGCCATGCTTGTGATCATGCGCTTCTACGGCTTTACCATCCAGGCCGTGGGCGCCGAGTATCCGCAGCTTTTGCTGCTGATCGTCGGCACGCTGTCCATTTTGGTGGCGGCACTTTCGATGTTTCGCCAGGACGACCTCAAGCGCCGCTTTGCGTACTCGTCTGTGGAGAACGTGGGCGTTATCGCCCTGTGCCTGGGTATCGGTGGCCCGCTGGGTATCGCCGCGGCCCTGCTGCACTGCGTGTTCCACGGCTTTACCAAGACGCTTGCCTTCTGCGTGTCCGGCAACATCCAGCACGCCTTTGGCACGCGTAGCCTGGCCAAGATCCAGGGCGTCGTCGAGGTTGCTCCCGCAACCGCCGCGCTCGCCGTCCTGGCGCTGCTCGGTCTTGGTGCCTTCCCGCCCTTTGGCATGTTTATCTCCGAGTTCCTGACTTTTGTCGCCGGTGTTACCGCCGGTCCCATGTGGCTGGTCGTCGTGGTCGCCCTCGGTCTTACCGTGGCCATCTCCGCGCTCACCCGCATCGCACTCAAGTCGGTATTCGGACATGCACCCCAGGGCATGGGCAAGCATGAGGCCCCGGCACTCATGCTTATCCCCGAAGTCATCCTGGCTGTCATGATCTTGTGGTTTGGCATCGCCACCCCGCTGCCTCTCGTGCACGGTGTGGAGACCGCGACCGGCATCGTGCTCGAGCAGAGCACCGAGGAACTTCACGCGACGCCGATGTACCGCGCTGTGTTCGGTACCGAGACCGCTCAGAGCGAGGTGGAGTAACGAATGATTGAAACTGAGAACAAGGTGTATGCCAGTCGCTGCGAGAGCCATGTCGAGGCCCTGCGCCGCGCCGTTCCGGGCTGCATCGAGAAGGTCGAGTGGCAGTGCGAGGACCAGCTGACGATTACCGTCAAGCAGGACAAGCTGCCCGAGGCCGTCCACTACCTGTACTACGAGCGCTACGGCTGGATTCCCGTGATCATCGGTAACGATGAGCGCAGCCTGTGCGGCCGTTACGCCGTGTACTACGTCATCTCCATGGAGGGGGAGGATCCCGGCTGGGTGACCGTCCGCGCCGAGGTCGATCCCGCCAAGATGACGTTCCCGTCCGTGACGCCGTTCGTCCCCGCCTGCGTGTGGGGCGAGCGCGAGCTGCGCGACATGTTCGGCCTGATCCCCGAGGGCCTGCCCGATCGTCGTCGCCTGGTGCTGCCTGACGATTGGCCCAGCGGCCTGTACCCGCTGCGCAAGGACTCCATGGATTACCGCTTCCGTCCCGCTCCCGCGAGCGACATGGAAAACTACGAGTTCTTGGCCGATACCAAGGGCAAGGAGACGACGCTCGTCCCCATGGGCCCGCTGCACATTACCTCCGACGAGCCCGGCCACTTCCGCCTGTTCGTTGAGGGCGAGACGATCGTCGACGCCGACTACCGTCTGTTCTACGTGCACCGCGGCATGGAGAAGGTCGCCGAGACGCGCCTGAACTATGACGCCGTGACGTTCCTCGCCGACCGCATCTGCGGCATCTGCGGCTGCGCCCACTCGGTGGCCTATGCCGAGGCCGTCGAGCGCGCCCAGGGCATCCATGTCCCGCCGCGCGCCCAGTACATCCGCGCCATCATGCTCGAGGTCGAGCGTCTGCACTCGCATCTGCTCAACATTGGCCTGGCGTCGCACTACACGGGCTTCGACTCCGGCTTCCAGCAGTTCTTCCGCGTCCGCGAGAAGTCCATGGATCTGGCCGAGAAGCTCTCCGGTCACCGCAAGACCTACGGCCTCAACGTGATCGGCGGCGTGCGTCGCGACATTTTGGCCGAGCAGAAGCTCTCCACGCTCACGACCATCCACCAGCTGCGCTCCGAGGTTCAGGAGCTCGTCGACGTCTTGCTCTCCACGCCCAACTTTATTGAGCGTACGAGTGGCATCGGCATTCTGGACCGCAAGATCGCACGCGACTTCTCTCCGGTCGGCCCGCTCATGCGTGGCTCGGGCTATGCCCGCGACGTGCGCTTTGACCATCCCTTCGACGGCTACGCTGATCCGGATGTTCAGAAGATGCATGCTGCCACGGCAGACACCTGCGATGCCTTCGGCCGCACCGCCGTTCGCATCCAGGAGGTCTACGATTCGATCGACATGATCGAGACCATGCTCGAGAACTGCCCGTCGGGCCCCATCCTCACCACGGATTGGGAGTACACCCCGCACAAGTACGCCATCGGCGCCACCGAGGCTCCGCGCGGCGAGGACGTGCACTGGGCCATGCTCGGCAACAACCAGAAGTGCTACCGCTGGCGCGCCAAGGCGGCCACGTACAGCAACTGGCCGGTCCTGCGCTACATGTTCCGCGGCAACACCGTGGGCGATGCGGCGCTGATCGTCGGCTCGCTCGACCCGTGCTACTCCTGCACCGACCGCGTGACGGTGACCGATGTCGCCGCCAAGCGCGACCACGTGCTCGACAAGGAGCAGTTCGAGAACGTCTGGCGCGACAAGTCGCCGCTTGCGGGCGAGGGCACCATGGCCGCTCCGCTCGATGAGGAGGCACTCTAATATGCTGAAGCTTTGGAAGGTTAACGCCAAGGCCGGCGACGCGACGGTCAAGTACCCGTTTGCGCCGTTCCCCACCAACAAGGACATGCGCGGCAAGCCCGAGCACAATGCCGAGCTCTGCATCGCCTGCGGTGCCTGCGGCGTGGCTTGTCCGGCCGATGCCATTCGCATGGACACTGACCTTGCGGCCGATACCATTACCTGGTCGATCGACTACGGCCGCTGCATCTTTTGCGGCCGCTGTGAGGAAGCCTGCCCCATGGAGGCCATCAAGCTCACCGAGGAGTTTGAGCTGGCCGTCATGAGCAAGGACGACCTCACCAGCAAGAGCGTCTACACGCTCGAGCACTGTTCGCGTTGCGGCAAGCCGTTTGCCCCGCACAAGGAGATCGACTACGCCAAGCGCCTGCTGCAAAAGGCCGGCGGCATGGAGGCCGAGCAGGCCGCCCGTACCGTCGGTATGTGCCAGGAGTGCAAGCGCGAGCTCGACGCCCTGCGCGCCGCTTCGGCCGTAAAGACCGGCAACGCTGCCGGCATGGCTGCCAACGAGACGCTTGCGTCCGGTGAGCCCCAGGGCCCCGGCATGGAGTATCTGGGCGGCCACGGCGTGAACCCGGAGTATATCGACCGTGAGCTCAACCCCGATGCGCCCGAGATTCCCGCCGGTCCTGCGCCGGTCGAGGGCATCATTATGGATTTTGATACGAAGGAGGAGTAACCATGGCCGAACCCACGCTTTTACCCGAGCGGCTTCAGTACCGCCCGACCAAGATCGAGCTCGACGAGAGCATCGAGAAGGCCAAGGCGACCCTTCTTAAGAAGATCAAGCGCTCGGTGTACGTCTACCGTGTCGACTGCGGCGGCTGCAACGGCTGCGAGATCGAGATCTTTGGTTCCATCACGCCCGTCTTTGACGTCGAGCGCTTTGGCATCAAGGTCGTGCCCTCGCCCCGTCACGCCGATGTGCTGCTGTACACCGGCGCCGTGACGCGTGCCATGCGCATGCCGGCCCTGCGCGCGTTTGAGGCCGCACCCGATCCCAAGATCGTGGTGTCCTATGGCGCTTGCGGCTGCACCGGCGGCATCTTCTACGACAACTACTGCGTCTGGGGCGGCACGGACAAGATTCTGCCGGTCGATGTCTACATCCCCGGCTGCCCGCCCAGCCCCGCGCAGACCGTCTACGGCTTTGCCATGGCACTTGGTCTGCTGGACCAAAAACTCCATGCCGAGACCACGGTGGAGGCCGCCGGCGAGCAGGCCGATATCCTGCACCCCGGCGTGCCGTACAAGCTGCGCGTTGCCATTGAGCGCGAAGCTCGCGCCATGAGCGGCTACCGTTACGGCCGCGACTTGGCCAACGAGTTTATGGATACGCTCGAGGGCGCGCCCAAGGGCGATATCCGCGGTGCCATGGCGCTGCTCATCGACAAGCAGGACGATCCGCGCCGCGTCGAGGTGTACTCGGCGCTGCAGGATCTGGTGCTGGCCGGAGGTCGCTAGATGGAGCTCACGGACCGCTCTGGTTACTTTGCGGGCCCCGGCATGCTCGGCGGCTCTTTTGGCGATGCCTCGCGCGCAAGCGACGAGGCTGCCGAGGGCGTCGCCGACCCCTGCCTGGGCCATACGCCCGACCAGGTGGTCTTCTACGAGCTCACGCGTAAGTTTGTGGAGACCGAGGAAGACGTTCCCCAGGAGGCCTGCGACGTGCTGTACTACACGCTCGCCGTGGGCCACCACACCGGCGTGCTCGATTGCTTTGAGCCGCGCCTGTCGGTGCCGGTGGATGTGTTTTATTCGCTTATCGACGCGCTGCCGGAGGGGGAGGCCAAGACCAAGTTTGAGGCCATCCACTCCTTTGGTGAGTGCCAGCTCGACAAGGCGGCGGTGCCGTCGCTGCTCGAGGCCTGCGATGCGCTGCTCGACGAGCGCGGTTTTCGCGGTTCTGCCAAGGCCGGCATCTCGGTGTTCGATGACGACTTTGGCCTTCATGCCCAGCAGGTCGCGTTCTTAATGAAGTTTCGCGATCTGGTTGAGCGCGTTCGCGATGTGTCGGGCGTGTATCTGACGGGAAGGTTGCAGTAATGGGTCGCGTTGTGGATGGTCGTGTGAACGGCGCCCCGTTTACGGGTATCGTGCTCACGGCGGGAAGCGTGCTGCGTGCCGACGATGCTGCCGGCCCCGTGCTCTCCAAAAAGATGGAGGACACGCCTATCGCCGGCTGGTACACCATCGATGGCGGTCAGACGCCCGAGGATGACATCATCGAGGTCAAGCGCGAACGTCCGCCGCGTTTGGTTTTGGTCGATGCCGCCGACATGGCGCTGCCCGTCGGCGCCATCCGCTTGCTCGACAAACGTGATGTGGCCCGCAAGTCGATGTTCACCACGCATTCGCTTCCTTTGTCGATTCTGATCGAGGAAATCGAGCAATCGTGTGATGATATCGTCTTCGTTGGGATTCAGCCGGGCGACACGGAGTTCTACAACCCCATGTCCCCGGAGGTCTTTGAGGCCGTCGACGCCGTGTACGACGCCGTGGCCGCCAACGACTTTTCCCACTTTGTCCGCTTGGGGCAAGAGCAATAGGAGCGCTTGTCCCTGCTGATTAGGAAAGAAGTGATTGACATGGCAGATTCCAAGGTGGAGTATCCCGCTCCCGATTGCCTGGCGCCCGCCGCGATCGAGGCCAAGACCGAGGCCGCCGGCGTGACCAAGGCTAACCTGCCGGTCGCTAAGGCCTTTCTGTTGGCAATGTTCGCCGGCGCGTTTATCGCCTTCGGCGGCCTGTTCTTTACGGTGTTTTTGAGCGACAGCACGCTGGGCTGGGGTGCCCAGCGCGTCGTGGGCGGCCTGTGCTTTTGCCTGGGCCTGGTGCTGGTGCTGGTGTGCGGCGCCGAGCTGTTTACCGGCAATTCGCTTATGGTCTGCGCGCTCAAGAGCAAAAAGATCACCCTTGTCCAGATGCTTAAGGCCTGGGTCGTCGTGTGGGTCGGCAATTTTGTCGGTGCTCTGTTCATCGTCTTTTTGGTGTACATGGCCGGCATCTATAAACTCAACGGCGAGGCGGTCGCCAACTCCATGGTGAGCGTCGCCGCCGGCAAGGTGACGATCGACTGGGTGACGATCTTCTTCCGTGGCATCCTGTGCAATATCTTTGTGTGCCTGGCCGTGTGGATTGGTACTGCGGGCAAGACCGTAGTCGATAAGGTTGTGGGCATTTTGCTGCCCATCGCCGCCTTTGTGGCCTGCGGTTTTGAGCACTGCGTTGCCAACATGTACTTTTTGCCCATGGGTGCCGTGATGCACGCGTGCGGCTATGGTGCCAAGGTTGCCGGGGCCGATGCGCTCAACGTCGCGGGTATTGCGTTTAACCTATCCGCCGCCACGCTGGGCAACATCGTGGGCGGCGCGGTTCTGGTCGCGCTCGGCTACTGGTTTATCTACGCCAAGAAGTCCGAGGCGTAAGGTACCCTCTGTTTGACGTTGGGCCTTCCGCGGGGCGTTGCCGTGCGGGAGGCTTTTTGGGTCTGGGGCTCGTTGCCGGGCTTTTGGCCTGTTGTGTTTGGCTGATGAAAGGGGTAATCGAGATGGCATCTGCTGTGAAGCGTGACGGTCGCGCCGTGGTGACCACATGCGGGGGATGCTATGCCGATTGCGCCTTTGCGGCCCATGTTAAGGATGGGCGTGTGGTGGCCGAGTTGCCGGTGCCGGGACATCCGTGCGCGGCGCGTGCCCTGTGCGCCCGCGGACGGCATCGCCTGGCAATGCCGTTTGACGAGCGCGATCGCATTGTGCATCCCATGCGCCGACGAACTGATGGCTCGGGGTTCGATGCGATTACCTGGGACGAGGCGTTTGCCCAGATTGCCGAGCGTCTTTTGGGGATTGTTGACGAATGCGGGCCCCGTGCGCTGGGCATGACGCTCGGCGTGCCCTTGTTCGACCGCTACTGGGCGTATCGCTTTATGCATGCGCTGGGCTCGCCCAACGTGTACGGTGCCGATGGCGCCTGCGAGGTAAGCCGTCTCACTGGCTGGGAGCATAGTTTGGGCTATAGTCCCGCCTCCGACCTGGCGCACACCGATTGCATCATGTATTTGGGGCGTTCCATTGTCGATTCGTCGACGATGGGGGCCGTTGATGCGCTCAACGATGCGCGCCGGCGCGGGGCGAAGATCATCGTGGTTGACCCTCGGCGCAGCGGCTCGGCCGCGCTTGCCGATCGCTGGCTCCGCGTGCGTCCGGGCTGCGACTTGGCGCTGCTGTTGGGTATTGTCCACGCGTTGATTGCCGAGGGCCTGTACGACCACGAGTTCGTTGCCCGCTATACCACGGGTTTTGACGAGCTGGCGCAGGCGGCCCGTGCTTGGACGCCCGAGTGGGCCGAGTCGATGTGCGACGTGCCGGCCGCAGAGATTGTCGCCACGGCGCGCGATCTCGCTGCCGCCGCGCCTGCCGCTGTGGTGGATGCGGGTTTTCATGGTGGCATCGGTATCGCGTATGCCAACAGTACCCAGACGGCGCGAGCTATCTGCATGGTTGATGTGCTGCTGGGCTGTATTGGACATGCGGGCGGCGCCCTCAATCCGCCCACGCCGCTTGTGTTGGGCGACCTCGATCCCGCACGCTTTGCGACGCCGCCGGTGCCGCGTGGGCCCAAGCTGGGGTCCGAGCGCTATCCGCTGGTCGATCCGGTGCGCGGCCTGTGTACGACCATCGGTCAGTCTATTCTGGCCGGCGATTTGCGCGGGCTCATCGTCTATGCCAGTAACCCTGGTGCGGGCTATGGCAATGCACAGGCTTGGTTGAGTATTTTGCAGCGGCTCGACTTGCTTGTGACGATTGATATTCGTTGGTCCGAGACGGCGCGTGCTTCTGACTTCGTGCTGCCCGACGTAACGTATCTGGAGGCCGACCGTGGCGTGGGTACGGTCGTGGGCCGCAACGACGCGCGCGTGATCTACCGCAACGCCGTGCTGCCCGTGCTGCATGAAGACACGCGGCCCGGTCGTGAGATTTTTGCCGGTCTGGCGCAGGCCTGTGGCGTGGGCGAGTACTTCCTGTTTACGTCTGACGATCTTGCGGCTGCCCAGGTGGAGCCGTTTGGAATTAATCTGGACGAGCTCAAGGAGCGCGGCTGGGCCGACACAGGTGTTGCGTTGCCGTCGCGTACGGGCGAGCCGGCGATTCCCCTGGATGGCGGCAAAATTGCGCTGGCAAGCGACGTATGGGAACGAGCCGGCCTGGGTCGTGTACCCAACTGGATCGCTCCCATGGTGGAGCCTGGCCCGGGGATGTTTCGCCTCATTAGCGGCAACCGTCCCTTTGAGTCGCATACCTCGCGAAGGCTTGCGGCCCAAGGTGCCGCTGAGGCTGGATCGGACCTGGATGCCGTGCAGATGAATGCCGGTGTTGCCACACGCATGGGTATCGCCAATGGCGAGGTCGTCGAGCTGGTGAGCGATATGGGCCGCGACCGCGTGCGCGTGGAGACGACGCCGTATCTGCATCCGGCGTGCATCTTCACCTCGGCCGCCCCCGGCGGACGTTCGTTTGGCGCCGATGCCGGTGGCGCTCAAGCCTTGGGCGTGGGCCCGCTCGACCACACGCCGTTGCGTTGGGACCCGTTGACGGGTGCCGCGCTTACTCAGGAAAACGCCGTTCGCGTGGAAAAGATCGCAGAGCACGAGGATAATAACGACTGATTGATTCAACAGATTGATTCGGCTGGTTTTGACGAACGGCCGACTGATCTGCCCTTGGTTTTGAAAGGCCGCACATGAGCGATAGCCAGAACATGTCCGATGAGGTGCGCGCCCGCCTGCGCGCCATTCCCTCCGTCAACGAGCTGCTCGCAGAGTGGCCAGTTGTGAAGGCGGCGGGGGAGACCTGCGACGCGGTGGTGCATGCCGCCGTCACGGCCGAGCTCGACGAGGAGCGCGCCGCCATTCGTGCCGGCGCCGCCCCGCGTTCCAAGCGCGAGCTGGCCTCGGCCATCGAGTGGCGTGCGCATCGCTCCGCGCTGCCGAGCCTGCGCCCAGCAGTTAATGCCACGGGTGTGGTCATCCATACCAACTTGGGCCGCGCCCCGCTCGCGGAGTCGGTCGCCAAGGCCGTGGCCGAGGTTGCGCGCGGGTACAGCACGCTCGAGTACAGTGTGGACACTTGTTCGCGCGGGTCGCGCAAGGAGCACGCCGCGCAGCTGATCCGCTCGCTCACCGGTGCCGAGGACGCGCTCGTGGTCAACAACAACGCCGCCGCGGTACTGCTGGTGCTGGCGACCCATGCCGCAGGCAAGGAGGTTATCGTCAGCCGCGGCGAGCTTGTCGAGATCGGCGGCAGCTTCCGCATCCCCGATGTCATGGCGGCTTCGGGCGCCAAACTCGTCGAGGTCGGCGCCACCAACCGCACGCATTTGGACGACTACGAGCGCGCCATCACGCCCGATACGGCGATGATCCTCAAGGTCCATCCTTCCAACTATCGCATCGAGGGCTTTCACGAGGAGGTGGGCTCTCGGGAGCTTGCCGCTCTGGCCCACAAGCATGGCCTGCTGTTCTACGAGGACCAGGGGTCGGGCGCGCTGTTGCCCGACGACATCTTGGTGCGCGGCGGCGAAGAAACCACGCCGGCTTCGGTTGCGGCGGGGCTCGATCTGGTGTCGTGCTCGGGCGATAAACTGCTCGGTGCCGCACAAGCGGGCATTATCATGGGCCGTCGCAATCTGGTCCAGGCCTGTGGGTCACATCCGCTTATGCGCGCCCTGCGCCCGGGCAAGCTCGCGCTGACGGCGCTCGAGGCCACGCTGCGTATCTACATGGACGGTGCCGATGTTGCCCATCGCGATATTCCGGTGCTCAGCATGCTTACGCTGCCGCAGGCCCATTTGGAGCGACGTGCCCGCAAGCTGCGCGATCGTATGGTCGCCGGGCTCGATAAGGCTGGCTACCCATGTGCCGTTCAGGTGGAGATCGTCGAGGAATCGTCGACCCCTGGTGGCGGCTCGCTGCCTACCGTGGAGCTGCCTACCACGTGCGTTGCCGTGCGCCTCGTCGATGAGCGTCTTTCCGTTGACGCACTCAAGCGCTCGCTCGTCCAAGATTTCGACACGCCTGTCGTCACGCGAACCTCGCACGATCGCATTTTGTTTGACGTCCGTACGCTTGTGGGCGACCGCGATATCGAGACGGCGGCATCGACGCTCGTCGCGTGCGTTAAGAAGGCGATTGCTCGATGAGTGAGGTTCAGAAGCTGGTGGAGTGCCCCGTTATCGTTGGCACGGCGGGCCACGTCGACCACGGTAAGTCCGCACTGATCGAGGCGCTGACCGGCAAGAATCCCGACCGTCTGGAGGTTGAGCGCCGTCGCGGTATGACCGTGGAGCTGGGCTTTGGCGAGCTGGCGCTGCCGAGCGGCAAGATCGTCGGCCTGGTCGACGTGCCGGGCCATGCGCACTACCTGCGTGCCATGGTGCAGGGTGCGACAGGCATCGACGTTGCCGTGCTGGTGGTCTCTGCCGTTGAGGGTGTAATGCCGCAGACGCGCGAGCACGTGCACGTGCTGGAGCTGCTGGGCGTCACGCATATGGTGGTGGCGCTGACGATGTGTGACCTGGCCGATGTCGAGATGACCGAGCTTGCTGAGCTCGATGTCGATGACTTTTTGTCGGGTACCGTGTTTGCGGGCGCGTCGATTGTGCCCGTGTCGTCCAAGACGGGCGAGGGGATCGACGGGCTGCTTGCGGTGCTCGACGAGCAGGTGGGTGTTTGCTGGGATGCCTGTCGCGACCGTGCCGAGCGGAGCGATGCCGCGCCTCGCCTGCCGATTGACCGCTGCTTTACGATTAAGGGCGTCGGCACCGTCGTGACGGGAACGCTGCACGATGCGCCCGTCGCGGTGGGGGATGAGCTTGTCGCGTTGCCGTCGCGTACGGTCTGTCGTGTGCGTGGAATTCAGGTGCATGGCGATACGCCGCAGGCGTTGCCCGGTCAGCGTGTGGCGCTCAACCTGGTCGGCGACGGAGTCGCGGCGCTTGACCGTGGCGAGATGCTGGGCGTGGTGGACCGCTTTGGCCAGACGTTGCGCTTTATGATGACGTTTACCTACTTGGGTCGCGAGGGAGCCAAGCCGCGTGTGCTCGAGTCGGGTGCGCGTGTGCACGTGATGGCGGGTACAGCCGAGGTTGTCGGCCGCATCATGTTCATGGAGGGCGAGGCCCCCATGGCGGTGGGCGAGACCCGTACCGTACAGGTGCGCTTGGAGGAGCCGCTGCCGCTGCGCGCCGGAGACCATGCCGTGGTGCTGTCGTATTCGCCCGTTATGCTCATTGGCGGCGGGCGTGTGCTGCTTTCGCGTTGCCGTCGTTCGCGCGAGCTTTCGACGGGGGACCGCACGCTGCTTGCAGCGCTTGAGGCCGGCGATGCCGTCGCTGGTGTTGAGGCGTGGTTGGCGCTGCAGACGTTGCCGGTCGTGGCTGCCGACGTTGCCGCGGCGCTCGATCTTGTTTCCGGTGGGGCCGATGCCGCGCTGAACGAGTTGGTGGCGCGAGGTGCTGTATGCGAGCTTGCGGGCTCGGGCGGTACGCTGTATGCGAATGCTGCCGTGCTCGACGCCGCGATGGATGCACTGGCGGCGACCCTGTCAGCCATGCACGCGGCGGCCCCCAAGGAAACGGGCTTTACGCCCGGCGCCGTTGCCCATGCAGCGTGGCCTGCCGCTGATGAAGGCGTTGCCGCGGCTCTGATTGCCGAGGGCTGCTCGCGTGGCGTGTGCGCCGCCGAGGGCGCCGAGGTATTCGATCCGCATTCGGCCGCCGCGGCGGCACGCGTGGTGCGAGAGGCTTGCGAGCGCATTGTCGCGCTGCTTGACGAGACCGGCCTGGACGCACCGGCGCTTCCCGAGGTGGGCGAACGACTGCAGCTCGGCCGCGACACCATGACGCGTGCCCTGCGCGAGCTTTCGCTCAACCGCTCGATCGTTAAGGTTGAGCGCGACGTTGCCCTGTCCGCTGCCGCCGAGGCCCATGCGCGTGAGCTCGTCGCAGCTGCCATTGAGGCAGCCGGTGGCGCAGCCACAACGAGCGTGCTGCGCGAGGCCCTGGGCGTGTCGCGCAAACGCGCCATCAGCATCTTGGAGCACCTGGATGCCGTACGCTTTACGGCGCTCGACAAGGATGCCGGCGGCCTGCGCTCCCTGCGCTAGATTGGCTGCTCGGTTTGGTAAAATACCGCCGCACTTGGGAACGGATGGGCTCCGGTGGGCTCCGCGGTCCTCAAAACCGTTGCGAGGCGTGCAAAACGTCTTGGATGTGTTCGATTCACATACGTTCCCGCCATACGCTACCAGCGCTTTTGTGCTCGCGGTCTTGCTGCGTGCCGCAAAGGCGCTGTTTTGTTTTTGCACGAGCTTTTCGTAGCGCCGCTATTTCGGCGGCTGTATTTAGCTTCGTGCATCGGGTTTCGAGCATGCCGATGGAGGTGTTTTGTCGTATGACTACCGTAAGACGTGCCGATCTTTCTTGTGTCGTCCAGGCGGGCGGGTTGTCGTCGCGCATGGGCTGCGATAAGGCGCGCATGGCGTTTTGCGGCGAGCCGCTCATCGAGCGCGTGCTGGGTCGGCTGGCACCAGTTGCCGGCGAGTTGGTCGTGACGACTTCGCGTCCCAGCGAGCTTGCCTATCTTGAGGAGTTTATGTTTGATGGCCTGCGCCCCCGCGTGGTGATGGACGTCGACGGTCCCGCCGGTGCCATGCGCGGCATCGCGAGCTCGTTGGCCGCGGCCCGATTGCCGCTCGTGGCGATCGTCGCCTGCGATATGCCGTTTGTCTCGCCGGAACTCATCGGCGCGCTTGCCGATCGTGCTGAGGCCGAGGCACTCGACGTGTGCGTGCCGCGCGAGGAGCGGGGGATTGAGCCGCTTTGCGCCGTCTGGCGCCGTGTCGCGTGTGCGCCGGTTGCCCAAGAGCTGCTCGCCGATGACCGTCAGCGAATCCGCTGCCTGATCGACCGGGTGAATGCCGGGTATTTGGACGAGCCTCAGATTGTCGCGGTCGCCGGCTCGACGCTCTGCTTCGAGAACGTCAATACGCCCGAGGAGTTTGCGGCGGCCGAGTTACTCGCCTAGACGATTGGAGTTGCCATGTCTCACGATATTTGTCCCGACACGGGAGAACCTTGCACTTGCGACGGGTCCGAACCCTGTACCTGCGGTTGCGGTGGCTGTGGACATACTGCGGAAGAGGAAGCGGCCGCCGCGGCGTATCGCGATGCACACCGCGAAGGCCCGTCCGGTGATGCTCTCGACCATGAACGCAAAATCATCGTGTCGTTCGACAGCACCTTCGATGTGATGGAATGCGAACAGCTGTGCCTTGCCGCCGGTGTTCCTGGGCGCATCACGCCGCTGCCCGGCTCCATCACCGCCGGCTGCGGACTGTGCTGGGCCATGCCGTTCTCGGGCGATGCCCTCGCCGCCTTCCGCGCCGCCACCGAGGGCCGCGTAACCCCCGCCGACTACCACCAGCTCGTCCTCTAACCACCAACACCACCACAAAGGTGCCTGTCCCCAATGTGGTGGTTTAGAACACGTGGACGAAACAGGTTTGAAACACGGGTTTTGCACGTCAGGCACTCAAAAACGCTTCTACCTGCATCGTAATCAAAACGAAACATCTGCTCGTCGGCTTATGCGAAACTTTGCTGCAACAGTGCGATATTATCCATACTCGATAAAGCTCGGGGCGCATGGGGCGCCTCGAACGACACTTTTCTTTTCCATCAATTGGAGGAAGCATGAGCTACACGCAGAAAGTTCTCGACGAGCTCAAGGCCCGCTATCCCGAGCAGCCTGAGTTCATCCAGGCCGCAACCGAGATCCTCGGCACCATTCAGCCGGCGCTCGACGCCCACCCCGAGTACGAGGAGGCCGCCCTGCTGGAGCGCCTCGTCGAGCCCGAGCGCATCGTCATGTTCCGTGTTCCCTGGGTCGACGATCAGGGCAAGGTTCAGGTCAACCGCGGCTATCGCGTCGAGTTCAACTCTGCCATTGGACCCTACAAGGGCGGCCTGCGCTTTAACCCGACGGTCACCCTGGGTATGCTCAAGTTCCTGGGCTTGGAGCAGATTCTCAAGAACAGCCTGACCACCCTTCCCATGGGCGGCGGCAAGGGCGGCTCCGACTTTGACCCCAAGGGCAAGTCCAACAACGAGATCATGCACTTCTGCCAGTCCTTCATGACCGAGCTCTATCGCCACATCGGCCCCAACACCGACGTTCCTGCCGGCGACCTGGGCGTTGGCGGCCGCGAGGTTGCCTACCTGTTCGGTCAGTACAAGCGCCTGACCAACGAGTGGACCGGCGTCCTTACCGGCAAGGGCCTCTCCTTTGGCGGCTCGCTCGCCCGTACTGAGGCCACCGGCTACGGCCTGGTCTACTTTGTGGACGAGTACCTCAAGAGCCGTGGCGATTCCTTCGAGGGCAAGAACGTCGTCGTTCACGGCTCCGGCAACGTCGCTATCTACGCGGTCCAGAAGGTCACTCAGCTCGGCGGCAAGGTGCTCGCCTGCTCCGATACCCACGGCTGGGTCGAGGATCCTGACGGCATCGACTACACCGTGCTCGAGCACGTCTACAACAAGAAGCGTTCCGGCCACGACAAGGGCGTTACGCTCGCCATGTACGTCGACGAGAAGCCCAACGCCGTGTGGCACGAGGGCGATGGCCGCGGCGTTTGGCAGCTGCCCTGCGACATCGCTCTGCCCTGCGCTCGCGAGAACACGCTACTGCTCGAGGATGCCCAGGCGCTCGTCGCCAACGGCTGCAAGGTGGTCGGCGAGGGCGCGAACATGCCCACGACCATCGAGGCCACGACCTACTTCCAGGAGAACGGCGTCACCTTTATGCCCGGTAAGGCTGCCAACGCCGGCGGCGTGCTCGTGTCCGGCCTGGAGATGAGCCAGAATGCCGAGCATCTGTCCTGGACCTTCGAGGAGGTCGACGGCAAGCTCGAGCAGCTCATGCGCGGCATGTTCCACAACGTGGACGACACCGCCAAGGAGTACGGCCAGGAGGGCAACTTTGTCATGGGCGCCAACATCGCCGGCTTCCTGAAGGTCGCCGACGCCATGCTCGCCCAGGGCGTCTGCTAAATCTTCGCTCGACATAGCATGCGATAAGGCTCCCAGCCATTCCGGCTGGGAGCCTTTTCTATCCCGGAGGACTCCTCATAACTTGCGGTGAAATACGGACTGTTTTGCGTTCCAGAACGGCTAATCAGTCCGTATATCACCGCAAGTTATGGATGGGTTGATTTCCGATCTCAGCCGAACACATTGAGCTGATGGCTCGCTCCCGCAGT
>CALDWI010000020.1 GCA_937923795.1 uncultured Collinsella sp. | reverse complement strand
TTGTCGCAGCCCCGACCCGCGGTCACGAGCGGGGGCTCCTGTCGTTTCCGTGCCCTCGGATTGGGTCATAGTGTCTGTCGTTTCCAAGACATCGGCGTTGCCTTGCTTCGGGAATGCGGCAGATAGGGACGTTCCTTTTCTGCTGGCAGTTTGGGACACTCCTTACGGGGCACCCCCTCCACAGCGCCTATGCCAGCTTGTCGATTTGCCCAATCTCCCAGAGCGGAATGTTGACGAGCGTGCCCTCGTCTCTATATGCCGCTAACGATGTTCTCACGCAGCGCTCGAGCTTGAACTTCTCGCAGGCAATCCTCAGGCTCTTTGCTTTGAGATTCTCTGCTGCCTTGACCTCGAGCGGAAGCACGGTCCCCGCATGGTCGATGGCAAAGTCAGTCTCTGCATTGCCGGAGGAGGATGACCAATACGCAGGAGTATTGCCTTGGAGCAAAAGCTCCTGTGCGACGTATTGCTCGGTCAGCGAGCCTTTGAACTCCGTAAAAACAGCGGGCCCGTTCAGAACAATGGCTGGCGTGAGGCCGGAGAGTGCTCCGAGGATGCCGGTGTCGATGCAGAACAGCTTGAAGCCCGAGAGATCCTCGTAGCTTGTGAGCGGTGCTCTTAGGGCGGAAACACGTGGTACCTTATGAACGATTCCATAGTCCATGAGCCACTGGAGGCTTTCCTCAAAATCGCGTGCGCGCGCCCCGGGACGAAGCGCGCCGTAGACGAACTTCTTGTTTTCCTTTGCGAGCTGGCCGGGAAGGGATTTCCAAACCAGCCTCATGCGCTCGACGATGCGGGCTGGCGCATGCTTGCCAAAATCGGATTCATAAGCTTCGATGATTTGCTGCTGAAGCCTGCGGGCCTCGATGAAATCGTGGGAGGCGGCGAAAGCGGAGACAACTTCTGGCATGCCACCGACAACGAGGTATTCCTTGAGCAGGCGCTCGAGCTTTTCGGAAACGTTCGCCAGCAGGTCCATGTCTGCGGCAAGGATGGCATCTGCGAGCGGATCGCCATCGACGGCACGAACGAACTCGACAAACCCCATGGGGCGCATGGTAAGCTGGTCGATCTTGCCGACGGGGAACGACTCGTTTTCGCGTCGGAGCGCGAGCCCCATATAGGAGCCGGCTGCCATGATATGGTATTCCGGCGCCAGCTCGTTGAAGTATTTGAGCGAGGTGATGCCACGCGGTGCCTCTTGGATTTCGTCGAAGATGATGAGCGTGTCTGTCGGCGTTATGGTCTGGCCGCGCAGGAGCTCTATCTGGGAGATGATGCGTTTGGGGTCAAGGCTTCCGTCGAACAGCGAACGTGCGCCCGGTTCGAGCATAAAGTCAAAACGGATGACGTTTTGATACTGCTGGCCTGCGAATTCGTTGAGAAGCCAAGTTTTTCCCGTCTGGCGGGCCCCCTTAAGCAGGAGGGGCTTGCGGTTTGACCTAGATTTCCAAGCGATGAGTTCGTCCATTAGCTGTCGCTGCATACTGCCCCCTAACGATCATGGTTAGTATAAGACCGTTTTGGTCTTTCCATCGAATAATGTGGGAGTAAACCACGTTTCTCCATCGAATAATGTGGGAGGTAACCACGTTTTTCCATCGAATAATGTGGGGATTCAGGTCGGCAGGTGGGAGCGTTCCTTCTCTGTCGGCAGTTTGGAACACTCCTTGTTTTGGTGCAAATTAGCTACCCTTGCATCAGAAAACGGCGCCCGTCGGCGATGTTGCCGGCGGGCGCCGTGGTCGTGTAGGCGCTATTTGTTAAGTGCGTGCTTTCGAGTTCGCGTACTACAGCGAGTCGATAAAGCGCTGCTGGGCGGCGCGTCCTGCCTCGTCCCACTTAAAGACGCCGGCGTTGTCGAGTACGTGGCCAAACACCACGCCGACCTCTTCGTGCAGGATGTCGATGGCGTTGTCGGCTGTAAGCTCGTCGGCGCGGCGGGCAAAGACGTCCTTGGCCCATGCGGCGTGGCTGCGGCAAAGGTCGTCGCCCTCGAGCGCGCCAGCAAGGTCGTAGCTGGCATCGGCCTTGGCCGCCAGCAAGTGCTCGCGGACAGCGCCGAGCTCGGGAACCAAGCGCGGCGGCAAAATGGCCAGGCCCATGACCTCGATCAGGCCGATGTTCTCCTTCTTGATGTGGTGGTACTCAGCATGCGGGTGGAATACGCCCAGCGGATGCTCGTCAGTCGTGATGTTGCAGCGAAGCGCCAGGTAGGCCTCGTAGACTTCGCCGCCGGCATTGCCGCGCGAGTCGACGCGGCGGATGACGGGCGTCACGGTGTTGTGCGCTACGCCGTCGGCTGTGTGCGCGATGACGCCCACCGACTCATCGGTCCACTCGCGCCAGGCGAGGATAATCTTCTCGGTGGCGTCGAGCAGCTGGGCGCGGTCGTGCGAGCGCAGTCGCAGCACCGAAAGCGGCCACTGCAACACGGTACCGCTGACCTGGTCAAAGCCGGGCACGCTAAACTGCGAGACCTCGGCGGCGTGCATCATGGGGAACTCGTGCGCGCCGCCCTGGAAGTGGTCGTGCGACAGAATCGAGCCGCCCACGATGGGCAGGTCGGCGTTGGAGCCAATAAAGTAGTGCGGGAACAGGTCGACAAAGTCGAGCAGGCAGGTCAGCCCCTTGCGGTCGACGTGCATCGGACGATGCTCGGAGCTCATGGCAATGCAGTGCTCGTTAAAGTATGCGTACGGGCTGTACTGGAAGCCCCAGCGCTCGCCGTCGAGCTCAATGGGGATAACGCGCAGATTCTGGCGGGCGGGATGAGCGCCGCCGTCGGCTGCGGCGGAGCGTCCGGGGTAGCCCTCGTTTTCGATGCAGAGCTGACAGGCGGGATACTTCTCGCCCGTGTTTTTGGCGGCACCTGCTGCGGCGATATCGCGCGGGTCCTTTTCGGGCTTTGACAGGTTGATAGTGATCTCCAGGTCGCCCCAGTTGGTGGGGGTGCTCCATTTGATGTTGCGCGCGATGGCGGCACGGCGCACGTAGCCGGCGTCGCAGCACAGGCCGTAGAACCAGTCGGTCGCGGCACGGGGCTCGTTGACGCCCATGCGTCCGTTGAACTCCTCGTTTACAACCGAAGGCCTCGGCATGAGAACGCCCATAATGCGCATGGCAATGCGGTCGCGGCCCGATGCCGTGTCCTCGGCAGCGCCGTTGGCAACGGCGGTCTCGGAGAGCGCGGCAAGCGTGCCCTCCAGGTCAAAGTCGGGCAGGGTATCGGGGTGAACGAGCGAGAGTTTCTCGACCTGGAGCGCCCAGGCCATGTCGAGTGCGGGGCCCGTGGCGCCGATGCACTCCAGAATGGTGTTGTAGGCCCAGATGCGGTCGTCCTGTCCGATCATCGATCGGTGGATGGCATATTCGATGAGGCCCTGCGCGGCCTCGCGCACATCAGTCATTACAGCCATGCCGCGTAAGCCCCCTTGTCAGAGATGGCGTAGTGACGGGCAGAGCCCTCGCCCAGCCAGCCGTTCATCTTGGTAATGAAGGTGTCGACCAGGTCGAGCGGCACGAAGGCCTGGATGGTGCCACCAAAGCCGCCACCGTGGATACGGACGGCGCCGCGGCCGTCGAGCACATGCTCGGCAAGAGCAAGCGCGTACATGGAGGGTTGCTGGGAACCCAGTTTGGCAACAACATTCTGCAGGTACATGGCGGAGCTGGCGCCGGACTCGCGCGTCAGGACCAGGAACTGGTCGATGTCGCCGGCGTTCAGGGCTGCCCAGCGCTTGTCGACCAGGCCGTTCTCGTACCAGTAGTGAACGGCGCGCAGGCAGGCGCGGTCGCCCAGCTTGGCGCGCAGCTCGGGGAGCTTGGCGTCAAAGTCCGCCACGTTTACCTCGCACAGGCGTGTCTTGCCAAACTCGGCAGCGACGTCTTGCATCTCGCGCGGAACGGCGGCGTAGTCGTCGGTGGCGGCCACGTGGTCGGCACCGACCTTAACGAGCACGAGCGCATAGCCGTGATCCTCAAAGTTAAGCTCGAGTTTCTGGGTCTTAGGCTGAGCCTGATCCTCAAAGTCCATGTAGGCAAGGCCGCCCAGACACACGGCAGCCTGGTCCATCAGGCCGCAGGGCTTGCCGTAGTAGTTGTTCTCGGTGCGCTGGCTCATCTGCGCAAGCGCGACGGGCTCAATGGCGGGTGCGCCCCAGAGCGTTTCCATGGCGCGGCCGTAAGCGGCCTCGACGGCGGCAGAGCTGGAAAGACCGCCGCCCGAGGGGACGGTGCAGGTGAAGGCAAAGTCAAAGCCGCGGGGGTCAACGCCCAGGGCAGCGACCTCGTGGGCCATGCCGCGGACGAGACTTGCGGACGTGCCCTTCTCGGACTCTTGAATATCCAGCGTGTCGAGCGTGATCTCAAAGGTGGGGTAGCCCTCATCGGCAACGCGGACCTTGTTGGTGTCGGTCGCCACGGCGATGCCGTCAACGGCGACATCGAGCGAGCCGGCGATAACATGGCCGCCTTCGTGATCGGTGTGATTGCCGCTGATCTCGGAACGCCCAGGCGCGTGCACGTAGAGCACCTGGCGGTCGCCGATGGGTCCAAACTCCTCCTCAAACAGCCTGGTGAGCGTGGTGAGTGTCTTTTTGTCGGGAGCGGTCATAGGGGTCCTTTCCTTGGCGCGCACGGGTGAGTTTTGCGTCGTTATGAGTACGTTAACAACTTGAAGCGGCATGAACCAAGTGTTCACGATATCGCACGTTACGGGCTATGTTAACGTACTCATAACACAACGCTTGTCACTTTTTGAGAATCTGGTAATCGGTAGAAATTCAGCCGTGAACGGTACTGCCGTATGGACTTATAAAGCAGAAGAGATGCAGATAGAAAAAGTAGAGTACGTTAACATGCGTCCGACGATAGCGGGCCTCGGCGCGGGGTGTATTTCTGTCCGGGCCGGCATGCACGCTATTCAGATCTCGCAAGGGTGAAGGTGATCCTGTGGCAAGGCGTCCGTCCAACGATACCAGTTCGCGTCCGGTCTCCATGGCCGACGTCGCCCGCGCTGCTGGCGTTTCGCAGCAGACGGTTTCGCGCGTCGCCAACGGCTTGCCCAACGTTAACGAGCAGACGCGCCAGCGCGTGCAGGCCGCTATGCAAGAGCTCGGCTTTCGTCCGAGTTATGCCGGTCGCTCGCTGCGCGACGGCCGTTACCATTCGGTCGGCCTGTGCATCAACGATGTCACCAAGTTTGGCAACCTTTCAATGATCGACGGCATCGCCAGCGCTGCTCGCGAGCATAATTGCGCCATCACGCTGGTCGAGATGTCCAAGACCGAGGAGTTTTCGCTTGCCGAGGCCACGCGTCGTATGGCCGCGCTGCCCGTGGACGGCATCATCATCGGCATGAGTCGCATGGCGCCCGATTTTGAGACGTTTGATCCACTGCCGGGCATTGGCACGGTCATCGTTACCATGTATGCGCACCCGCGGGTGACCACGGTCGATTCCGACCATTACGGCTGCTCGCTGTTGCTTATGGATCACCTGTTTGAGCTGGGGCACGAGCAGATTCGCTATATTGGCGGCCCGTCGTTCTCGGTCGACGAACAATTTCGCCGCGCCGGTTGGCAGGATGCACTCGAGCGTAAACACATCGAGCCGGCAGAGCCGCTCGAGGGCGACTGGTCTGCCAACAGCGGCTACGAGGCCGGCAGGTACCTGGCCGAGCACGATCGCACCATGACGGCGATTTACGCGGCAAACGACCAGATGGCAAATGGCGCGATTGCAGCGCTGCGCGATAGCGGTCTGCGCGTGCCCGAGGACGTGAGCGTGGTGGGCGTCGACGATTCGCTCGATGATTTTGTGGCACACAACGAGCTCACGACCGTTCGATTCGATTTGCATCAGCGTGGACGCGAGGTGTTCGAGCACGCGGTTCCCAAGGCGGGGGCAACGGACAAAACCGTTGCCATTCGTATTCCCGGCCAGCTTATCGTTCGACATACCACGGCAGCTCCGCGCACATAGTTTTTGCAGGTCAATGGCGATATATTCCGCCTCAATAACAATCGATAAGGATGCTGGCAGATAGCCGTGGCTATGAAGACGAGTGCTATGATAGACGGGCTCTTTTGTCTATCTAGGAGGCTTTGCCTGATGGAGATCACCAAGGATATCCGCTACATTGGCGTTAACGATCACGACATTGACCTGTTCGAGGGCCAGTACGATGTGTCCGAGAACGGCATGGCATACAACAGCTACGTTATCTTGGGCGAAAAGATCGCTGTCGCCGATTCAGTCGACGGCGGTTTTGTTGACGAGTGGCTCGGCAACCTCGAGGCCGTGCTCGATGGCCGCACGCCCGACTACCTGATCGTCCATCACATGGAGCCCGATCACTCCGCCGGCATCGCCGCCTTTATGGAGCGCTATCCCCAGGCGCAGATTGTTGCCAGCATGGGCGCTTTCCGCATGATGGTCAACTACTTTGGCACCGACTTCCCCGAGCGCAAGATGGTCGTCAAAGATGGCGACGTGCTCGACCTGGGCGGCCACAGCTTGACGTTTGTCGGCGCCCCCAACGTGCACTGGCCCGAGGTGCTCTTCTCCTATGAGGCCACCGACAAGGTGCTCTTTAGTGCCGACGGTTTTGGCAAGTTCGGTGCTAACGACATCGAGGATCCCGAGGGCTGGGCTTGCGAAGCGCGCCGCTACTACTTTGGCATCGTCGGCAAGTTCGGCAAGTTCGTGCAGGCCGTGCTCAAGAAGGGCGCCGACCTGGACATCCAGATTATCTGCCCGCTCCACGGCCCCGTGCTGACCGAGAATTTGGGCTACTACCTCGACACTTACAACACCTGGTCGAGCTACCAGCCCGAGGACGAGGGCATCACGATCGCCTATGCGAGTGTGTATGGCCATCTGAAGGCTGCCGTTGAGGAGCTCGCATCTGCGCTCGAGGCCCGCGGCCAGAAGGTCTCCGTCTTTGACCTGGCTCGCGACGATATGGCCGAGGCCGTTGAGGATGCGTTCCGCTACGACCGCCTGGTGCTCGCTTCCATCACCTATCAGGGCGAGATCTTCCCGTTCATGAGCACCTTTATCCATACGCTCGCCGAGCATGCCTACCAGAACCGCACCGTGGCGCTCGTCGAGGCCGGCTCTTGGGCGCCCGCTGCTGCCAAGGTTATGACCAAGGAGCTCGAGGGCATGAAGGACATCACCCTGGCGCAGAACAAGGTGACCGTGCTGGGCTCGCTCAACGACGCCTCGCGCGCTCAGATCGAGGCCCTCGCCGACGAGCTTTCCAAGTAGCGATATTTCGCTTTTAACGAGCAAAACCACCACAAAGGGGACAGGCACCTTTGTGGTGGTTTTTGTTTAAGCGCCGGCGATGACGAGATTTGGGCGGGCGTCGTCGACGGTCTCGGCGATTGAGGTGGCGACGGCGCCATCGGGATCACGGTCCATCACGATGGTGTCGACATCGGTCAGCTCGGCAAAGCGGTACATGCCGCGTCCGTTAACCTTGCTGGCGTCCATAAGGGCGACGCTTTGACGGGCGGCACCGACCATAGCCGCTTTGGTCTCGGCCATCTGCGGAAAGTCGGTCGTAAAGCCGCAGCCGGGAACAAAAGCTCCAGGGCACATGACGGCAAGATCGGCGTGGACCATTTGGAGCGCTTGCATAGTGAGCGGGCCGTACAGATAGCGATGACCTTTGCGCAGCGCCCCGCCCAGCATGACGACATCGACCGAGGGCATGCTTTCGTCGATGTAATCGGCGATGGTAATGTCGGCCGTGATAACGGTGATGCCGTCGCGCTGATCGAGGAGCCGGACGAACTCGAGCGCCGTGGTGCCCGAGTCAACGAGCAGCGTGTCGCCGTCATTGACGAGCTCGATGGCGCTTTGCGCGATGGCCTGCTTGGCGGCGACGTTGACATTGATGCGGCGATCCTGCGTGGAAACAGTCAGACGCTTGTGGAGCGATACGGCGCCACCATGCGTGCGGCGCAGCTTGCCTGCTTCGGCGAGCGCGTCCAGGTCGGCGCGGGCGGTAACGGAGGACACGCCAAAGGTCTGGGCGATTTCTGCTACCTGCACCGAGGCATTATGCTCAAGCATTTCCATGATGGCGGCACGACGCTCATCGGCGAAGGCACGGGTTGTTGCGTGGGCCATAGCTGCTCCATTCTCGGCCAAATTTGCAGGAATTGTGTTGACTCTATTTTCGTTCATTTTCTTTTTGAGTAAGAAAATACCTTTCGATTACTTATCTTTTCTATAAAAGAAAGACGCTGAACGCTCAAAATTCAATATCGAACATGTCCGCTCGGTTCAAATTCCTTCCGTTTACTTTTCAAAAACGACGGTATTGACCTGCATGGGCTCAATATCTCGCACGTGCAAAGCCGCTGAATTTCATACAATGAGCGCAGTAAAACGCAAGGTAAAACGCCTTGTGAACAACTACGCCCGATGTCCAGATGCGGGCGAGGGAGAGGAGCAAACGCTCATGGCACTTGTTACCACCGAAAAGATGCTCAAGGACGCTCAGGCCGGTCATTACGCCGTTGGCGCGTTCAACGTCGAGAACCTCGAGTTTGTTATGGCCGTTCTGGCCGCTGCCGAGGAGACCAAGTCCCCCGTCATCATGCAGACCACCCCGGGCACCATCAAGACCGCTGGTCTGGACTACTTCTACGGCATGGTCAAGGCTGCCGCCGAGCGCGCTTCCGTGCCCGTCGCTCTGCACCTCGATCACGGCGATGGCTATGACCGCTGCATGCAGGCTTTCCGCACTGGCTACACCTCTGTCATGATCGACGGCTCGCACGAGTCCTTCGAGGACAACATCGCTCTGACCAAGTCCGTCGCCGACGCTGGCCGCGCCATGGGCGTGCCCGTCGAGGCTGAGCTCGGCAAGGTTGGCGGCAAGGAGGACGACGGTCCCGCGGTTGAGGGCGAGAGCCCCTACACCGATCCGGCCGAGGCCAAGGAGTTCGTCGAGCGCACCGGCTGCACCTCCCTCGCAATTGGCGTTGGCACCAGCCACGGTGTGTACACGAGCGATCCGCACATCGAGCAGTCCGTGGTCAAGGCCATCCGCGACGCCGTCGACGTGCCGCTGGTTCTGCACGGCACCTCCGGTGTGCCCGATGAGCAGGTCGCCGAGGCCGTGAAGAACGGCATCTGCAAGGTCAACTACGCCACCGAGCTGCGTCAGGCCTACACCAAGGGCTTCATGGCCTACATGGCCGAGAACCCCGCCTGCTTCGATCCCAAGAAGCCGGCCAAGGAGGGCATGCGTGAGATCACCGAGCTAGTTAAGATTCGCATGACCAACCTCAACTCTGTGGGCAAAGCAGAGTAACAGCAAGGGTACTCTGATCCCACCGGACGGCTTGGGCGGGTCCCCGTACTTAGTTTCCAAAACGTCCTCGCGCATGAAGGCCCCCGTTGCCTCGCTTCTACGAAGCGTTGGCAACGGGGGCCTTCGCGCTGCGGAATGATTTTGGAAACTAAGTACGGGGACCCGCCCAAGCCGTTCTGCTCAATCGCCCTTGTGGCGTTAGGGCGGAAAGGATGGGGCGCGAGGGGCGCTTTGTTGATGAGGGCTAGTATGCCCGGGCTTGGTTGGGGAAGGTTTTGTCTAGGGATGCTTGGAGTTTTTCGAACGATGCTCGCAAGTTAAGATTCTGGTCGGTTGAGCGTTTGGCTTTTGTGGTGGGGGAGTCGAGGAGGCCGTTTCTCTGTGTCGGGGGGAAGGAGAAAAGGTTTGCATGATTTAGGGATGGCTGCTGTGCTGCGCCGTTGGAAGAATGCATGCTTATGCGGCCTCCTCGATGTCCACCAAAAGATTGTGCACGGGGTGTGCTGCTAGGTCCCGTGCGCTGGCAGTATTATGCCGCGGTTGCTGCAAAGAAGCGCTAAAGAAAGGCTTAACCTGGTTTGGTGTTACGATGAAACCGCAGGTCAAGGCTATTGAGTAACACTCTTGAAAGGTTTTGAGCTTAAGGGCTTTCTAAGGTTTGTGGCGTAGACGTGGCGCGGACGTGCGGAGCGTGTGAATGCTCGCTGTTAGCGCTGCGGCTCTGCAGCCCGTACCTGCTCGATGACCTTTTCCATCGTGGCGTCGATGCGGTCCTTTTTGAGTTCGCATTCCCAGATGGTTATGGGCGTCCAGCCCATTTCGGTGAGCGCTGCCACGGCGGCACGGTCGCGCTCGACGTTGCGACGGAACTTTGCCTCCCAAAACTCAACATTGCGCTTGGGCTGGCTGGGGTTGCACTTGGGGCAGCGGTGCCAAAAGCAGCCGTTGACGAAGATGGCGATCTTGCGGCCGGGGAAGGCGATGTCGGGCTTGCCGGGAACCTTCCATTCCAAGCGATAGCCCGTAAGACCTGCTGCCCGCAGGCGCTGGCGAACGAGCAGCTCGGGTTTGGTGTTGGCGCGCTTGTTGCCCTTCATGGACTTTTTGATGGCGGCGCGACGGCGCACCAGTTCGCGCTCGTCGGCGGAAAGGTCCGAGGTGTCGATGCCGTCGAGCAGGCCGGGCTTGGCGCGCTTTTTGCTGCGGCGTTTAGGTGCGCGCTTGGGCTTGGTGGCGGGGTGTTCGGTCGTGGCGGCCTCGGCGTCGTTGACAGTGCCGTTGGCCTCGAGCCGGTCTTCCTTCAGCTCAATCAGGGCATCGATGAGCCCCTTGTCTGCGGGCATCCATTCCACCGTGGCAAGCGAGGTGCGCGGAATCCAGCGGATATCAAGCTGGCGGTCGTGCTTCTGAGGCTTATCGGATTCATCGGCGAGCGAGCAGTAGTAGCACTCCATGGAGAGATGAAAATCGGGGTAGTCATACTCAACGGTGTAGAAATCGCGCAGGTTGGTGACTTTTACCTGCAGCTCCTCCATAAGCTCGCGGCGTACGGCGTCCTCGGGCGTCTCGCCGCGCATGAGCTTGCCGCCGGGGAATTCCCAAAGTCCCTGCATGTCGCCATAGCCGCGCTGCACGGCAAGCAGCTCATCAGATCCTTCCTTGCGAATGATCCCAGCGGCAACATGAACAGTCTTCAACAGGAGTCCTCTCTCAATATCAACACGTGGCAGGCTGGCTACCCGTACCTTACACAACGGTAAGGCAAGCGTAAGCCATATCGATGGTAGCCGACTCGTCTTCTTGCGACTATAGATGCCGTAGACTAATCGCAAGAAAGGACTCGGTATGCAAACCACGCACATGGCGACCCCGGTACTGGAGGTCGCGCATCTCGAAAAGGTATACGGCGCGTTGGGCAACGTGACCCGCGCGCTCAACGACGTCAGCTTTACCGTCAACCGCGGCGAGTTCGTTGGCATCATGGGCGCTTCGGGCTCGGGCAAGTCGACGTTGCTCAACTGCGTGTCGACCATCGATAGCGCCACAAGTGGCACGATCCGCATCAACGGGCAGGACGTGACGCGCATGAAGCAGGCCAAGCTCTCGCAGTTCCGCCGCGAGGAGCTGGGCTTTATCTTCCAGGACTCCAACCTGCTCGATACGCTCACGGCACGCGAGAACATCGCTCTGCCGCTCACCATCGCCCGCACAAACTCGGCAGAGATCTCGACCCGCGTGCAGGATGTGGCAGCGCGCCTGTCTATCAGTCAGGTGCTCGACAAGTATCCCTACCAGATGTCCGGCGGTCAGCAGCAGCGCGTTGCCGCGGCTCGCGCGCTCGTTACCGACCCCACCATGATCATGGCCGACGAGCCCACCGGCGCCCTCGATTCCAAGAGCGCTCGCCTGCTGCTCGAGAGCCTGGAGGCCCTTAACCGCCGCCTACGCGCCACCGTGCTCATGGTCACGCACGACAGCTTTGCCGCCAGCTACACGAGCCGTGTGCTGTTCATTCGCGACGGCAAGATCTTCACCGAGCTGCGCCGCGGCGACACCGACCGCCGAGAGTTCTTCGACCGCATTATGGAGGTCGTTGCCATGATGGGCGGTGAGGGCTCCGATGCTCTGTAAACTCGCTTGGGGCAACGTCCGCCGCGCCGGCCGCGACTACCTCGTCTACCTTTTGACGCTCACCCTGGGCGTCACGGTCTTCTATGCTTTTAACACCATCTCGATGCAGGTCGACATCGCCGGAATCGATGAAGAGGGCTTGGCGCAGGTTATGGGCAGCATGCTCGGCGACCTGACGTACTTTTTGGCCGGTGTCATGGCCTTTTTAATGGTGTATGCCAATAACTTCATCATGAAACGCCGCAAGAAGGAGTTTGGCCTGTACCAGGTGCTCGGCATGGGGCGCGGGCGCGTCGCCACTATCATGGCGCTCGAGACGGTGATTGTCTCGGTGGTGGCCTTTGTCGCCGGCATTGTGCTGGGTGTGGGACTCTCCCAGCTCATGACGTTCTTTACGGCCTCGCTCTTTAAGACACAGATCGCCAATTTCCACTTCTTTTTCTCGATGCATGCGTTCAATCTGACCCTTGTCTGCATGCTCGTAATGTTTGTGCTCACGCTACTGCTGAACCTTCGCGCCGTGCGTCGCACCAAACTCATCGAGCTTATGGGTGCCGAGCGTCGCAACGAGAGCATCAAGACACGCAACCCCTGGATAGCGATTGCCATCTTTGTCGTGGGCGCGGTGCTGGTGGGCGTGGCCTATTACCGTCTGCTACGTGATGGGTTCCCGCTAACCGCGACGGACAGCAAGCTGCAAGAGCCCATGAACCAGTTTGGTATTACGACCGCTATGGTTACCGTGGGCACCTTTGCCCTGTTCTGGGGACTCTCGGGCATGCTCATCAAGCTGCTGCAGAGCCTGCGCGGCGTGTATTGGCGCGGCCTCAACATGTTTACCGTGCGCCAGCTTGCGGCGAAGGTTAATACGGTGTGCTTTTCGATGGGCGTCATCGCGATGCTCCTGTTTTTGGCCATCACCTCGGTGACGTGCGGTATGTCAATTGCCAACGTGATGAATGAAAACCTGGAGCGCTATAACCCTGTTGACGTGTCTCAGACGTATGTCTATTACACGCCCGATACGCTCGACTACTACAAAGGGTACAAAGGGTATGTCAATCCGTCTGAGGCCGATCGCATGGTGTTGGCCGATACAACGGTCGATTTGTACCCTGCATGGCACGGCAAGGGCAAGTCGGCGGACAACAACGACGAGACCGGCAAGAAGGTCGATATCGCCGATGTTGCCGGTGAGCATGTGCAGATCGATTCGTATCTGAGTTACCCATTTGGCGGCTCGAATCCTTCGGTGACCCCAAGTGAGATGTGCAAGACCATGGGCGAAAAGCTTCCCAAGGCGTTCGGGGGTAGCAATGCCGATACGATGGGTCTGTTTGTGACGCCGGCGAGCCAGTACAACAAACTGCGTCAGATGATGGGCGAGGAGCCGGTGAGCATTGGCCGCGACCAGTATCTGCTCACGTGTGATATGGGCGGCGAGCTGGTCGAGCTGTACACCAAGTATATGGCTGACGGCCATGCCCTTACCTTGGGCGGGCATACGCTCAAGCCCGCAACCGATAAGTCGGACGAAGATACGGCGGCCATCGCCAACTCGGCGATGGGCAGTAATCCGGGTACCGTCGTCGTTGCCGACGAACTGTTGTCCCAACTTAATCTGCAGCCGTATTCCAGTAGCCTGCTCGTTAACTACAAACAGGGGATGGATACGACCGAGGCAGACGAGAGCATTAAATACACTTTGCTCGACAATCTGCTCGTTGACGGCAAGGAGCCGGGGTCGTGGGGAACCTTCATCACACGCTCCGAGATGTACACGCAAGCAGCGCAAATGAACGGTCTTATTAGCTACCTAGCCATCTACATCGGCTTTGTATTGGTTGTTGCATGCGCGGCGATTCTGTCGATCCAGCAACTCTCCAACGTGGCCGACGGCAGCCGCAGCTATCGTGTGCTGGCACAGATCGGCTGCGACGACCGCCAGATTCGCCATTCGGTGATGGCGCAGCAAGCGGTATTCTTCCTGTTCCCGCTGGCAGTGGGCTTGGCGCACTCCTTTGTGGCACTTAAGGTGATCATCGAGCTGGTGAGCATATTCGGAAATATGAGCATCGGCGGCACCGTGGGCCTCACCTGCGCAATCTTCCTGGCAGCATACGGTGGCTACTTCTTGGTAACGTACCTCATGAGCGCCGGCATGGTACAAGCCGCCATCGCCACCCGCTACAGCGAGTAACAAGCGGGCAAAACCGTCGCAAAATCAGAGCGAATAACCGCCGCGAAGGGAGTCCAGCTCCCTTCGCGGCGGTATTTTGCGTATCTAGAGCATCTCAGATGCAAGTGAGTAGGCTTTTTTGGATCTGCCGAGCACATCGCGGCAAGTGCTCAATAAAATCGCAGGTCAGGGCTGTGGCGTTTTGAGGTGTGCTCGGCATCCCGCCAAAAGCCTACTCACTTGGTTTTACTGCTAGAAAACCGCCGCGAGGGAAAGTAGCTCCCTCGCGGCGGTTTTTGGCGTTTGCCCAGATAAAACCTGCCAAAATAAACCTGTCCCTTTTTGGCAGGTTATCGCTTCCAAAAGTGGAGGATGAGCGTCGTGCGGTTTTGCTGTTCGGTTTTGACCAGGATGTTGTGGATGTGGGTCTTGACGGTGCCCACGGCAAGGAATAGCTCGTCAGCGATCTCTTGGTTCGATTTGCCCAGTACGACCAGACGCATAACTTCGGTCTCACGGTTGGAGAGCTTGTAGGCGTTGCGATAGAAGGGCATCTGCTCTTCGATGTGTCGATCAAGATCGCTGACGTTCTTTTCCTCGGGCGCCTCCTGCATGCGGATTGAAAGCGCGTGGTAGGAGTAGATGATCAGCAGAATCGCAAAGTAGCAGGCAAAGACGTTTTCGCTAAAGTTGCGCTCGGACAGATATAGTTGCAGCCAAGAGGGCGCCAGACTCATGGGGACAATCAGAATGTTGTAGAAATCCTCGGCAACGATGCAACCGACCAGAATAGCGCCGATAATCAGGTGCTTTCGTTGGTTGTTAACGCGTGCCTTCAGCTCGACTTGCGTGCTCTTGCGTGCCGTCCAAAAGATATATAGCCCCACGAAAACAAGGAATACCTGACGCATCGTGTAGTAGAGCCATTGATGAATGGGGCCGTAGGGGACAGCGACGATAACCAGCAGCTCGCTCAGCAAGAACGTTGCGACGGGAATGACAAACTGCTTTTTTGAATGCTTGTCGAGCAAATCCATGGCAATGAGCCAAATAAAAGCCTGCGAAGCGGTCGCCACAAAGGTCCGCAACACAGGCATGGTAATTGAGTAATAGTCGCTGGCTGGAAAACTCTGGTTTTGCAGCGTGTATTCAAAAAAGAAAATCTCGGTCATCTCGATGGCATAGCAGATAAATACGCCGCTGCCATAGATAAAGAAGCGTCGACGAGACGAGGCATAGGCGGCAAGCGAGAGCACCGCCGTCACAATACAGATCACGAGTATCGCTAGGGTATAGAAGAACATCAGGGTGTTCATCTGTCACCGTCCCATCTCATTTATTCTATGGCCGAGCTCTGTATACCTTGTGGGATATAGACGTCTCAACCCTTCGTTTCATTGCGGATTAGGCGCCGAGATACAGCATAGCCGTATACCGTTCGCGGTTCTAGATGGTAAACCCCCTGTAAACTCTTGACCTGCGGGTTTATATTGGTTTAGAGGGGGTGTAACTCCGTGAACGGTCTTTAATCCCGAATAAACTAGGTAAAAATTGCATACGGGTGAATGATGGTCTTGTCAACACGAGGCGTGATGTTCGAGCGCCTCATAGTAATAGTCGGCAAGACCGGCGGAAAGGAAATCGACATGGCACTGCCTAAGGATTTCATCGACACCAACGACTTCACCAAAGAGCAGATCCTGGCTATCGAGGATCTTGGTCTGGCAATGAAGAAGGCCATCAAGGTTGACGGTTATTATCCGCACCTGCTCCGCAACAAGAGCCTTGGCATGATCTTCCAGCAGGTCTCCACCCGCACTCGTCTTTCCTTCGAGACCGCTATGACCGACCTCGGCGGCCATGCTCAGTTCTATGGCCCTGGCACCATCCAGCTCGGCGGTCACGAGTCCCTGGGCGACACCGCTCGCGTTATGGGCTCGCTGCTCGACATCATGATGGCTCGCGTTGACCGTCACAAGGACGTCGTCGGCCTCGCCGAGGGCTCCGCTGTGCCCGTCATCAACGGCATGTCCGAGTTCAACCATCCCACGCAGGAGATGGGCGACCTCATGACCATGCTCGAGAACCTCCCCGAGGGCAAGAAGATCGAGGACTGCACCCTGGCCTTTATCGGCGACGCCACCCAGGTCTGCGTCTCCCTCATGTTCATCGCCTCCAAGGTCGGCATGAAGTTTGTCCAGTTTGGACCTAAGGGCCACCAGATCCCCGACGGCGGCCTGCACGTTGGCACCGTCGAGGAGCGCGCCGAGTTCGGCAAGCAGATGATGGCCATCGCCGAGGAGAACTGCAAGGTCTCCGGCGGCTCTGTCGTCATCTCCGACGACATCGAGTGCATCAAGGGCGCCGACTTCATCTACACCGACGTGTGGTATGGCCTGTACGACGAGGAGGTCTCGGGCGAGAACTACATGGACGTGTTCTATCCCAAGTATCAGGTCACCATGGACATGATGAACTTTGCCGGCCCCAGCTCCAAGTTCATGCACTGCCTGCCGGCCACCCGCAACGAGGAGGTCGTCGACGAAGTCATGGACGATCCCGAGCGCTCCCTGTGCTGGGTCGAGGCCGAGAACCGCAAGCACTCCATCCGTGCTCTCCTTGCCGCCCTGGGCAAGCGCACCCCGCTCAACGACGAGGGTGTCGAGTACTCCGCCAAGGCTGAGCTCCACGCCGCTCTCGAGGCTCTCGAGCAGCTCTAAGCCTCAAGGCTTCTAAAAGCACGTTTGCGGGCGGCGGATGCTCGTCTCCTGTCGCCCGCTCACCGAGGCCCAAGCAATTGCCTTAATACCTTAGGGCCTCGGATCTGTCCAAGACTGAGCGAAGGAGCTCATCATGAGCGACGGAAAGAAAAAGCTTTCCTTCTTGACGGTCATTTCGACCATCATCTGCGTCGTCTTCGTTTGCGAGGCCGCCGCTCCTGCTGCTGCCATTGGCAACCAGCAGTTCTTCTGGTGGATCTTCCTGATCCTGACCTTCCTGCTTCCCTACGGCATGGTTGTCGCCGAGCTCGGTACCACCTATGACGGCGAGGGCGGCATTTACGACTGGGTACGCGATGGCCTGGGCGACAAATGGGGCGCCCGCATCTCGTACTACTACTGGGTCAACTACCCGCTGTGGATCGCCTCGCTGGCTACCATGTTCCCCGACATTTTGGGCATGGTCTTTGGCGTCGAGTTCAACTTGATCGCCAAGATGGGTATCGATCTTGCCTTTGTGTGGATCGTCTACCTCATGGGCCGCTCCAAGGCGGCCGACTCCGAGTGGGTCCTTAACGGTGGCGCCATCATCAAGGTCGCCGTTGCCGTTATCGTTGGCGCTTTGGGCATTTGGTATGCCATGGAGAACGGTTTTGCGAACGACATGTCCGCTGCCACCTTCCTGCCCGAGCTCACCAACACCAACGCTCTCGGCTACCTGTCGATCATCATCTTTAACTTCATGGGCTTCGAGGTCATCTGCACCATGACCGACGACATGGCCGATCCCGCTCGCGATATCCCCAAGGCTATCATCGTCGGTGGCCTGTCCATCGCCGTGATCTACCTGTTCGCTGGCTTTGGCATCGGCGCCGCCGTGCCGGCCGACTCCATCGATCCCGACTACGGCATGATCGTCGCAGTCCAGACCATGGTGGGCGACTCCATGATCTTTAAGGTCATCTGCATCGCCTTCCTGATCACCCTGTTCGCCAACATGGCCGCTTGGTCCTTCGGCGTTAACTCCGTTGCTCGCTACGCTGCCGAGCACGGCAACATGCCCAAGGTCTTCGCCTCGATGATCTCGGATGACGACATGCCCAACGGCGCCAACCTGGTCAACGCTGTCGTTGCCTCCCTGGTGCTGTGCCTGCAGCTCGTTCCCATCGACGCCATCTCCAACGGTGTCTTCTGGATGCTCTTTGGCACCTCTGTCGTCTTCCTGCTGTTGACCTACATCCCGATGTTCCCGGCGTTCCTCAACCTTCGTAAGAACGACCCCAACCGTGAGCGCATCTTCACGTTCCCGTTTAAGGGCGCCATGATGAAGGTCATGCTGGCCATCCCCTGCATCGAGCTGGTTCTTGCCATCGTTGCCACGCTGATCCCGTTCTCCGCTGCTGAAATTGGCGACAAGGTCCCGATGATCGTTATCTTCATCGTGCTCGTGCTCATCGGCGAGGTCGTCCGCGTCGTCAGCGCTAAGGGCCGCGAGACCGAGTACAAGGGTCTGACCCCTGAGCTCGCAGCCCAGCGTCTCGCTGAGGAGGCCGCCGAGGCCGAGGAGAACTAGAGCACCCGGTTCTGGGGCTCCAACCCTCCTCGTGTACCAACGCGCGCTTCGTCGGGCTTGTCGCTCCCGACTCCGGGCACTCTAGCCTCTTCGGAGGCGTGTCCAAGCGACAGGTTTGCTAACCATTCCCCCGGGGTGGGTGTGAGCGATAGCTCCGGTAACCACCGCCCACCCCAATCTCTCTTCCGTATCCTTCGTGCGTTTTGTCTCCGCGCACTTGGTTACGTCGTCGCTTGCCGGTGCGATTCCGTGAAAACCGGCACCGGGCGCCCCGACCTTTGCCGGGGAACGGGCGCCTACCATCTCTTGGTTTTAGGCTGCGGGTAACCCGCCCGCAGCAAGCGATCGTTCGATTTGGAGGAAATCTTATGCGTACGATCACCGAGTCCGAGTCCACCCCCAAGGCCGACGGCTTCTTCATGCCCGCCGAGTTCGCCCCGCAGGATCGCGTGTGGATGGGCTGGCCCCACCGCACCGACACCTGGGCCCACGGCGCCAAGCCGGCCCAGAAGCAGTATGCCGCCATCGCCCGCGCCATCTCCGAGTTCACCCCGGTCTATATGTGCGCCAACCAGGTCGACTACGCCAACTGCAAGGCCGTCTTCGAGAACGACGAGAACGTCACCGTCATCGAGATGACCACCGACGACGCCTGGTTCCGCGACACTGCCGCCACCTACGTCATCAACGGCAAGGGCGAGAAGCGCGCCAACCACTGGCACTTCAACGCCTACGGCGGCCTCGTCGACGGCCTGTACTTCCCGTGGGACAAGGACGAGCAGATCGCCCTCAAGATGGCTGAGCTCTCCGGCTGCCGCCGCTATCGTCCCGACGACATGATCCTCGAGGGCGGCTCCATCACCGTCGACGGCGAGGGCACCCTTGTCGTGACCGACCAGTGCCTGCTTTCCCCGGGCCGCACCTGCTCTGCGGTTCTGGAGGAGGAAGAGGATCCCGAGTCCATCTGGCCCAAGTACCGCAAGAAGTTTGAGCCCTGGAGCGAGGAGCTTCGCGCCTACATGGACGAGCACCTCAAGGATTACCTGGGTGTCGAGAAGGTCATCTGGGTCAAGGAGGGCATCGACCCCGAGGAGACCAACGGCCACATCGACGACGTCGCCACGTTCATCGCGCCGGGCGTCATGGCCTGCATTTGGACCGACGATCCCGAGTATCCGTTCTACGAGCAGTGCCACGCTGCCTACGAGACCCTCTCCAACGCCGTCGACGCCAAGGGCCGCAAGATGAAGGTCTACAAGCTCTGCATGCCCGTGAACCCGCTGTTCATGGACCAGGCTTCCTGCGACACCATCGACGCCGACGAGAACGCCGAGCCGCGCGTCCCCGACGAGCCGCTGATCGCCTCCTACATGAACTACCTCGTGACCAACCACGGCGTTATCGTCCCGCAGTACGGCGACGAGAACGACCAGCTGGCCGTCGACACGCTCCAGAAGATCTACGACGAGGTCTGGGGCGAGGGCGTCTACAAGTGCGTCGGCGTTCAGTCCGAGCAGGTCGTCTTCGGTGGCGGCAACATCCACTGCATTACTCAGCAGGAGCCGTCCGCGTAATTGTCTGTCTTCCCGAGGCACGGCACCTTGCCCTTCAATCGTCGGGCATGACCCTTAAGGTCTATGCCCTCCTCTTTCAGGGCAATCTGCCGCACCTCAGAAACCCAGCCGATCAATCGGACAGTCGGTGAATCGCACCGTGACCATCTCGGGGCATTGATGGTCGGTTTATTCGATGTCTTGGTCGGCTGGGTTTTTCTTTGGGCACTCCGTTGCCTCCACTTCGGAGTGCCCGCCTCTTTGATTGAGTACGCGTCTGATCTGGGATTTATTGCGGGTTAGGCCAATTGTTCGCTTGAATATCCCAGGTCAGACGCGTCTTCAATTGCCAAAAGATTCCGGTCGCAATCGCGGCCGTTTTGATCGGAGTATCTATGTACCAGTGTATCGTTATCTACACGCGCCTGTTCCGCGAGCGTTGGTCCAACAATTGCATCCTCTCTTCTCTTTGGGATGGCACCTGCACCGGTGACGCGGCCTGCAACCCTACCTTGGGCTGCGCCTTCGGTACAGATGCCATCCTTTTTGCTGTAGGGGAAGCGTGCCATGGCAGGTAAACAGTTCTCCCTGTTCGAGGTCATCCTCTCGGTTATCTGCGTTGTCTTTACCATTGAGGCGGCTGCTCCGGCATCTGCCATGGGTAACGTGCAGTTCTTCTGGTGGATCTTCCTTATCATTACGTTTTTGCTTCCCTATGGCCTGGTGGTGGCCGAGCTCGGTACGGCGTTCGATTCCGAGGGCGGCCTGTACGACTGGGTTCGCCTGGGCTTGGGAGACCGTTGGGGTGCACGCTGCTCCTGGTGCTATTGGGTCAACTTTCCACTGTGGGTGGCAAGTATCGCCTGCATGTTCCCCAGTGTCATCAATGCGGTATGGGGCATCGAATTTTCGTTTGGGGTCCGAATTGCCATCGAGCTTGCCTTTGTGTGGGGCGTCACGGTCATGGCAATGCAGCCGGTGGCCGAGGCCGATTGGGTCATGGATGGCGGCGCCGTCATCAAGGTGCTCATTACCGCCGTGGTGGGAATCATCGGCATCTGGTTTGCCTGCAACAACGGCTTTGCCAACGATATGTCGTTTAAGACATTTGTCCCCGATCTGGGAGACACTAACTCACTGACGTATCTTTCAATCATCCTATTCAACTTTATGGGCTTTGAGGTGGTCGCGACCTTTGCCAGCACGATGAAGAACCCATCGCGCGATATCCCCAAGGCGGTTATCGCCGGTGGCGTTGCCATCGCGGCGATCTACATTATCTGTGGCATCGGTATTGGAGCCGCGGTTCCCACCGAGCAGCTTTCACTCGATTCGGGCATTGTGGACGCGGTTGCCGCCATGGTGGGGCGCGCTCACCCGCTGACGATGGTCGTGGGCGTGGCCTTTCTGGTAACGCTGTTTGCCAACATGATCTGTTGGAGCTTTGGCGTCAACAACGTGGCGAGCTATGCCGCGCGCCATGGCAACATGCCGCGTCCCTTTGCGCTGGTGTCCAAGAAGACCGGCATGCCCAACGGCTCGGCACTCATTAACGGTTGTTTTGCCAGCTTGGTGCTGCTACTTCAGATTCCGCTGGGTGAAGGTTCCGACGTCTTTTGGGTCTTCTTCTCGATGAACGTCGTCTTTCTGCTCATGAGCTATATCCCGATGTTCCCGGCGTTTTGGCGCCTGCGTAAATACGACGACCGCCCGCGTGTGTTTCGCGCGCCCTTCGAGGGCAAGGTGCTTGCGGTAGCGCTTGCGGTGCCGGTGGTAGAACTCGTGCTTTCGATTGTTGCGACAATCGTGCCGCTTAACAGCTCGCCCGCCGAGATGTCAAAGTTGCCGATCCTCATGGGTGTGGTGATCGGCGTGTTGCTGGGCGAGGTTTCGCGCCTCATATCGCGCCGCGGCCGCAGCATCGACAATCCCGGCGTTGGCGCAAGGGGGACAGGTCGCTTTGCACCAAAACAGTAGCGCCGCGAGTTGTGCGGTGCTAGATGCATCTTGGATTACTGCTCACGCTGCTCGGGATCAGATGCGAGCTTGGGTGCAAAGTAGGGGACGTGGCCCAGGTAGGGGCAGCTGTCCGAACGCGCCTCAACGGCGCAGGGGACATTGTCGTAGGTCATGGAAGAACCGAGTCGGGTGATGGCCTTGGCGGCGGGCGCGACGAGCATCTTGAGCGGAGCGATCGGTGTCATGGCATCTCCTTTCATCGGTGAGACACAGCTTGTTTATCTAAACGATACAGTACGTTTAATCGGTGAGTCTAATCTTGCGGCAAAGAATCTGTCAACATCCTCACAGCATCTAGACAGGGGAGGCGGGCATGAGTTTCGCGTTCTATATCTACACCACGATTATCATGGGTGTGGCTCTGGTGACCAGTGCCGTGGCATTGGTGGTTTGGCTCATGACGCGCCGTCGCGACAGCCTCGTGGCCGCGGCGGGTTTTTGCTCTATATGCTCGATATGTCGGTCATCTTTTTTGACGAGTACAATCGGCTCAAATACGACTACGCCGTTACCTTTAGCGAGCCGCTGCAGCACCCCTTGCTGCGCTGCGTGCTTGGTATTGCCATCTATGCCTGCGTGGTGCTATGGATGTTTGCGCGCTTGCGCAAAAGACCGACGTCGCGCATGCTCGGACTCGCTATCGTGCCGTTTTCAATCTTGCAATTGCTGCTGGTGCCTCGCAGCGGCGCTGCCGGAGAGGTGCAGCAGTATCTCTTTTGGCTCACGCGTGACCTGGGTAATGTAGGATGTCTTGCCTATGCCGCCTGGCATTACCGGTACAGAGCAACGCGTGTTGAGAAACTCGACCTCGACCGCTCAAAGCTCTTTTGGAAGGTGGCCTTCGTTCTTGTGTTTTGCGTGATCGCCGAGGACACCTACATGATCTTGTTCTGCCGCCCCGACTCCCAAAACCCCGTCATCGGCCTCTTTTTGTGGTATCTGTCCGAGCGCAATATCTCCGAAAACGTACTGCTCGTGGTATGCGCGGCTCAGCTTTTTTGCCAGTTTAGCCATATCCTGCGTGTGTATGCCCGTCATCCGCGTGCCGATGAGGACGTGGCAGCCGAGAGCGCAAGCTCTGAGGACGATCTCGCATCGCGTGTGGTGATTTATGCCGACGCCCATAAGCTGTCACGGCGCGAGCAGGAGGTGCTCACGCTGGTGCTGAAGGGCAACGACGCCCAAAACATCGCCAGCGAGTTGGTCATCAGCCCTGGCACGGTCAAGGCACACTTGCATCGCATCTACGTTAAAAGCGGCGTCTCCAACCGAGATGACCTTATAGATACCTTTTGGCGTTCCTAGCCTCATTCTTCCTCGCATGCGGGTCTTGCTGTGTGGGCGGCCACACCGTTGGGCGTAATGAAGCGGTAATAATCTCAGACAATAAACCTGCAGGTAAAGCGTGTAAACCTGCTTAAACTGACCGTTTGCGGTCCCTGGCCTTGGCACGGATTTGCCCCTGTGTATCAATGGGTGTAGCGCGAAGCCGCGGACGTGGGACAGACGTCCGAGCACGGCTTGTAGGCACGCGCCGATGCGGGAGCGCTACGCTCCCAACCGAGTGCCCACGCGGGCGGTGCGTCCGCGTTACAACCAAAGATGCCTGAGGAGGCTCGCATGGACAAGGCTGATGTAGTTATCAAGAGCGACGCCGTCTTTACCGGCGATGGGCTCGAGCCGTTTAAGGGCGGCGTTGCCGTGCGGGGCGATAAAATCGTTGCCTGCGGTGACGATGCTCACCTGGCACCGTTTATCGGTCCCGATACCGAGGTGCGCGACTTTGGCGACCAGCTCGTCATGCCCGGCCTGATCGACTCGCACACGCATTTTGCCCAGGGCGCGTTTATGACCGACCCCGATTTTGCCGTCAACCTCATCGACTGCACCAGTTTTGAGATGGCGATGGAACGTGTCGTGGCGTTTGCGGCCGACCATCCCGATAACGAGTGGATTCTGGGCTGCCAGATTATCCAGTTCCAGTGGGATGTCCCCGAGATGCCCACGGCCGCGATGATCGATGAGTACATCTCCGACCGCCCGGTATTTCTGCAGCAGGTTGACTTGCATACCTTTAGTGCCAATACCTGCGCCATCAACAAGGTGGGAGTAACTTCGCAGACGCCCGATCCCGCAGGCGGCAAGATCCTTAAGGATGCCGACGGCAATCTGACGGGCGTGTTTTCCAACAACGCCGGCGCCTTCTTTATGGACGAGGTCTACGACCCAGCGCCCGAGGTTGTTGACGCGTCGTTTGCAAAAACCGCCCGGCGCGCCAATGCCCTGGGAATCACTACGGTCGGCATGGTCAATCCTACGTTTGTGAGCATGGAAAACCCGTATGCGGTGTTGGCAGGTCTTAATGCCAAGGGCGACTTGCCGCTGCGCGTGTTCCTGTACACCGACCTGTTCGAAAACGAGTCCTTGACGCTCGAGCAGATCAAGGAGAAATACGCCTTCCCGGGTACGCAGGTGGAGTGGCACGGCTTTAAGCAGTTCCTTGATGGTGTGTGCTCCGACCATACCGCCTGGATGCTTGAACCCTATAGCAACGCACCCGACACCTGTGGTGAGCCCGCGGAGGAGCCGGAGCGCATCCGTGCTGCCATCCTGAGGGCGCAGGAATGGGGCGTTGACACGCGCATCCATGCAATCGGCGATCGCTCGGTGCGTTTTGTGCTCGATTGCTTTGAGGAGGGCGAGCGCTTGCATGGCAAGCGGGATTGTCGCCACTCCATGGAGCACAACGAGACGGTTCAACCCGAGGATATGCCGCGTTATGCCGAGCTCGGCGTCTGCCCCGGCATGCAGCCGTGGCACATGCTGCTCGATATGGCTGACCTTGCCAAGGACGAAGCCGTGGGTCCCGAGCGTGCCGCGCTTTCGTGGCCCCTGCATAGCCTGCTTGCCAGCGGAGCCGTGGTGCACCTGGGCAGTGACTTCCCCGTTGTGGGCTTGGAGCCCATGGAGGAGGTGTACGGCGCGGTCTTCCGCATGCTCGAGGACGGTTCCAACCCTGAGGGCTGGTTCCCCCAGGAGCGCATTACCATGGCCGAGGCTCTGCGCGCCTACACCTATGGCAGCGCCTACGCCATGCATGCCGAGGACCGCATCGGCACGCTCGCGTGCGGCAAACAGGCAGATATCTGCGTGCTCGACCGCAATCTCTTTGATTGCGAGCCGGCCGAGGTGCTCGAGGCTACCGCAGCCCTCACGATGATCACCGGCAAGGTGGTCTTTGAGGCATAGCGCCATCGTTTGATTGGGCGGCTTGGTGCCAGTTGTCAGCCGCCTGACATCCATTCAGCACTACTCTCTCAAGGAAAGGGGAGAACAATGGCAGAAGAAGTAACCGCTGCCGTGGAGGAGGAGCGCGAGCTCGCCTCCCAACCGATTCCCGGTCTGGTGCGTAAGTACACCATCGTCACCGGCCAGGGCATGCTCGCCCAGATCATCATGGTGGTCCTTGAGGGCCTCGTGATGGGTTGGGGCCTAGGTGCCCACGGCCTGGCATGTGTCTCGATCATTATGTCGGTCGAGTACATCAACCTGGCCTTTGGCAACCTGTTTGGCACCGGCGTGCCCGCCGTGGTGGGCAACCTTTTGGGTGCCGGCGACATCAAGGGCGCAAGCAAGGCTTTTAGCCAGGGCTTTTGGCTCACCACGATCGTGAGTGTGCTGCTTGCTGTGGTGATGGCAGTGTTTACCGAGCCCATCTGCACATTCTTTGGCGCCACGCCCGACATCATGGCCGATACCGTTGCCGGCGTGCGCACCTTCGCCGTGCTGCTGCCGCTCACGGTCATTGGCCAGATGATCACCGCTGTGATGCGTGTGGACGAGAAGGTTCAGATCCAGGCCAACCTCATGACCGTTTCGGCCATCGTCGCCATCTGTTGGCTCGCGCTTTCCACGTTTGTGCTCAAGTTTGGCGTTATGGGCGCCGGCGTGTACTACGGGCTTTCCATCGGTATCTGGGCCATCGGTATCTTCTGGTTCATCGGGGGCAAAAAGTCCCAGCTCCAGATTAGCCTGGCCGACCTTAAGCTCGACCTCGCCATCTGCGGCCAGATCTTCAAGATCGGCTTCCCGTTCTTCCTGGTCCAGGGTGCGACCTTTATCTTTAATACCGTTGCCAACTCGCTTTTGGGTTCGCTCGGCGGCGACATGGGCTCGCTCTACATCGCAGCCTTTGGCGTGATCAACGGCTACATCCTCTACATTACCATGATGGTTGCCCAGTGCTTCTCCTACGGTCTGCAGCCCATCGCTGCCTTCAACGCCGGCGCAAAGGCTTGGGCACGCCTTAAGGAGACGCTCTCCTGCACGCTTAAGTACCAGGTTGTGACGCTGGCGCTGGTCACCGTCGCGCTCTGGCTTGCCGCCACCCCGGTGTGCGCCTTCTTTGCCGGCAGCGATCCTGCGCTCGTTGAGGTTGCCGCCAACGCCACGCGTACTGTCATCCTGGCTGTTGCCCTGGGCTATCTTGCCATGACCATGTCGATGTATTTCCAGGCGGTCGAGAAGGTGGGTGTCGCCACGTTTACGGGCCTGCTTCGCTATGTGATCTGCTCGGTGCCGCTTATGTACCTCCTCGGCAACATGATGGGTGTCGAGGGCGTGTGGATCGCCCTGGTGGTGGCCGATGCCATTACTGGCATCATCTCCATTGCGCTCGCCGCGCACGAGTCCAAGCGCCTTGCCACGCTCTAGGCTCGGACATGGCTGGCGTACGATAGTCGAACAAGTTAACTCGCCTGCAAGCCACCACAATGGGGACAGCCCCCATTGTGGTGGCTTTTGTTATTTAGGGTCTGAGATTTCGGCTCTATAAATAATGCTTTTGAACTGGGTTACTATAAGATTATGGTAAACGCTACTATAAGATTATGGAGAATGAAACTATTCGATTATGGTAACAGCGTAATAAGGGGCGTTGATATGGCTGAGTTCATTAACAGGGATTTGCATGAGTTGCTCATTCGCATGGCAGGCTGGTTTCCTGTTGTGTCGTTGACAGGGCCTAGGCAGAGTGGTAAGTCTACGCTGGTTCGGCATGCCTTTCCCGACTATTCCTACGTCACGCTTGAGGACCCTCAAACGAGGCGCGCGGCCTTGGAGGATCCGGTGAGTTTTATCCGCAACCGAAAGGGCGGACTCATCATCGATGAGGCGCAATACGCCCCGGATTTGTTTTCAATGATCCAGGTTGTTTCGGATGAGCGGGGAGACGCCGGTCAATACATCCTTACAGGCTCGCAAAACTTTTTGATGATGAAAAGCATCGGGCAGTCTCTTGCCGGGCGAGTCGGGATCTTAAAATTGCTGCCATTATCGTTTCGAGAAGCGGAGAGGGGCCAGCAGGGGCAGCTGGAAGTGGATTTGTTCGCGCTCGAAGGGGGATACCCTCGCCTGCGTTCCGCCGGAATGCCGTCCTCGGTTTATTTTCCCAGCTATATCGATACCTATGTTGAGCGCGATGTTGTGGGCTTGCTTGATGTGCGCAATAAGGCGGAGTTTCATAAGTTTCTGTCCATAATTGCTCAGAGCGTCGGTGCCCTCATCAATATATCATCGCTTTCTCGAGATACGGGCGTGAGCGTATCGACCATTAAAAGCTGGTTGTCCATTCTGGAGCAGAGCTACCTGACGTTTTCGCTGCAGCCCTATTATGCAAATGCCAAGAAGCGTCTAACTAAAACGCCCAAGCTCTATTTTTACGACACGGGGCTGCTCTGCTACTTGCTCAAAATTGGATCACTGGAGCAACTATTGGAGAGCCCTTATCTGGGGGCCGTTTTCGAAAACCTCATCGTTTCCGAAACGGCGAAGAGCCATCTCAACGTGGGCGAGAATCCCGAGCTGTATTTCTATAGGGACGACAGCAAGCGTGAAATCGATTTGCTCGACTGTACAAACTCAGGGAGTCCCAAGGCTATCGAAATAAAATCATCCAGAACGTATCACGATAAGTACGCCCGCCATCTACAGACTGTATGCGATGAGATCGACATTGCAAAAGATGCGCGCTATGTTGTGGCCCGCGTGGACTCAACGTATGAGTCGAAAGACTGTAGTGTGGTTTCGGCGCGTGATTGGCTTTTACGATAACAAGCTCGGCGTATTAACGGCTGCCGCGAAGGGAACCGGCCCCCTTTTTGCGGCGGTTTTTGCCTATCTGGTGCGTCTTAGATGCAAGTGAGTAGACTTATTTGGATATGCCGAGCACATCGCAACAAATACTCAATAAAACCGCAGGTCAGAGCTGTGGCGTTTTGGGGCGTGCTTGACCTCCTGCAAAAAGCCTACTCACTTGGTTTTTCTGCTAGAAGACCGCCGCGAGGGAAGGCAGCTCCCTCGCGGCGGCTGACATTTGCCCAGATAAAACCTGCCAAAATAAACCTGTCTACTCTTTGAGCCAGAGCCGACACTAATTCAAATGGCGAAATCAAAGGGCGTTCTCTGCATGGAGGGCGCCCTTTTTTATCGCGGGATGTTTTGCGTGGCAGTCATGAGGCCCAGGCGGTTGCTGACGCCGAGCTTGCGATAGATGGCGTTGACATGCTTCTTGACGGTTGACTCGCTTATGAATAGCTCGTTTGCCATCTGTTTGTTCGTTTTGCCGTCGAGCATGAGCCGCATGACTTCGGCTTCGCGCGGTTGGATATTGTGTTCTGTAATGAAAGCATTTAGCTGGTTTGTGTCTTCTGTCTGGGTGAGTTTAATGCCCCGAGGATAGAGGTTGGCGAGCGCGAGGCTCGCGTGCCGAGCGACTTCGAGCAGGATTGCGAGCTCGGTGTCGGTGAAGTCTCCGGCCGTGCGTTCACGAAACAGGGTGATGCTTCCTAGCGGGCTGTCGTTGTGCGCGAGCGTGGCCGTACAGCCAAAGTAGACGCCCTGCGGTTCCATCCATTTGCGATAGATGGGCGTGGCATCGCGTCGCTCGACGTCGACGAGGTCGAGGTCGCGGTAGACGCCGACCTTATGTAAGTCAAAGCTCCATGTTGTATAGTCCATCGCGGCGTAGCGGTTGTAGTAGTCGCTCAGTGCGCGGTCGTCCATTCCGCTGCTTGCGGGGTGGACGTAGCGTGGGGCATCACTGCCCGCTGCCTCGATCAGGTCGAACATGGCGATCCGATGGGGCACGAGCCCTGTCGTTCCCTCGAGGGTCTCCTTTTGCAGCTTATCGACACCGTGTGATGCGTGGATTGCAAGCGCGAGCTCGTTGAGAGCAGTCCAGGTCGTACTGTCCAACTCAATAGTCTGCTGATTATTGCATGGGGGCATAGGGCATCCTTTCCATTGTGGAACCCAGTATGTCATGTTCTCGGCCTGAATAGAACTTTAGGTCAGCGAATGGTATACCGTCGGTCGCTGAAAGGGGCTCGAGGGACCATTGAGAACATCTCGGTGCGGCCGCATCATGGTCTCGTCAAGCAAAAGCACCTAGATTTAGGAGCTTGAAATGAAGACCATTTACGAGAGCGAGTCTACGCCAAAGAAGGACGGATTCTACATGCCCGGCGAGTACGAAGAGCAGGAGCGCACCTGGATTTTGTGGCCGCATCGCTCGGATGTGTGGCGCTGTGGTGCCAAGCCGGCGCAAAAGGTCTTTACCGAGATTATTAAGACCGTTGCACGTTTTCAGCCCATCACTGTGGGCGTCAACACTGAAGACTTCCCCGCGGTGTGTGAGATCTTCGACGGCGTTGAGAACGTGCGCGTTATCCACATGGAGTACAACGACAGCTGGATTCGCGACCCCGGCCCGGCGTTTCTTGTCAACGACAAGGGGGACGTGGCACTCTCGCACTTCCACTTTAATGCTTACGGCGGTTTCATTGACGGCCTGTATTTCCCGTGGGACAAGGACGCTTCCATTGGCCTGCAGGTGGCACAGCTCGAGCAGGTTAACCGCTATCGTCCTGAGGATTATATCCTCGAGGGTGGCTCGTTTAACTGCGACGGCCAGGGCACCGTGGTGACCACCGAGATGTGCCTGCTCAATGAGGACCGCAACCCCCAGTACACCAAGGAGCAGATCGAGGAGAAGCTTGCCGAGTACCTGGGCATCGAGAAGGTCATTTGGATCAAGGATGGCATCGACCCGTTTGAGACCAACGGGCACGTGGACGACGTCGCATGCTTTAGTGCGCCCGGCGAGGTCTGCTGCATGTGGACCGATGATCCCAACCATAAGTTCTACAAGGAGTGCCAAGAGGCGTATAAGACGCTTTCCGAGACGACGGATGCCCGTGGCCGCAAGCTCAAGATCCACAAGGTGATTATGCCTGCGACCTCGGTATATATGACCGAGGAGGAGGCCAGCACGATTGACCCCGTCGAGGGCGTGCTGCCGCGTACCCCCGAGGATGCTTTCGAGCCGAGCTACCTCAACTTCCTGCCCATCAACGGCGCAGTGCTTGTACCGCAGTTCGGCGATCCCAATGACGCCCAGGCGCTCAAGGATATCCAGGCTGCTTATCCGGACCGTGAAGTCATCGGTATCATGACTCGCGAGGTTATCTACGGCGGCGGCAACATCCACTGCATCACCCAGCAGCAGCCCAAGGCGCGCTGTAAATAGCAGTTCCATGGTGAACAGTGCTTGATTGTCCGCACGCGAAAGTCCGCCGACTTCAATGGTCGGCGGACTTTTTGTGTGGTGGTTTCAGCTGAACGGCGGGCCGTGCGGCTTGGGTGTGCGGGCACACAATCTGGGGAAACCAAACAGATTGGGGCCTTATATGATCGACTCGAAGGGAAACGTGCGACCCGAGGGCATGTTTAACAGGGCGTACCTGGCCCCCGAAGCCCAGCGCGCATACGATACGCTGCTCGAGTGCGTGCTCAACGGGCAGAAGGGTTGCGAGGCTTCGGCGCATGCGGGCATGGATACCATCAAGGCGCTCGTATAGCTTTACGCTTTCGGATGTGACACATAGGACTGCGTGCGCCGCTCCCGGCTATATTGCCCCCGAGGTGCTTCAACTCATGGAGATAGCCGGCATCAGCGATTTCGAGAGCTTGGCAGCGTCCACGAATGCCCCCGTGTTTACGCCACAGACGGATGACTTTGGACTCGCGGTCCATATCTTTAAGATGCTTAACCGCGGAATACACCCATACGCTTCTGGTGAGCTGGACTTGGACATATTTGACCTGGACGACGATGACATTCCGCCTGCACCATTGATAAACAGCTGCGTGTGTAATGGGCACAGCCCGTTTGTGGGGACGTTGGTCGGATACGTTGTCCCAAAGTACGCTCTTGAGCTCGATGATTTTAGCGGCACTATGGGCGAGGCACTCCGTCGATCGCTGTATGGCAGGGCGGAGGAGCGTCTTGACGCACGCACATGGGCGCGCCTGCTCGACCGCTATCTATCCGAGACAGTTGTGTGCAAGCGTGGCCATCTCCACCACTCGTTACAGCACGAATGCCCTTGCTGCCGAGGAGAGCGCGCCTTGTTGACTCGTCTTGGTTGATGGTTTGGGCCGTCTTGTAGAAAGCCCGTGAGGCGACATGCAAGTTAATCCTGCGTGTCGCCTCCGTACATATAGACGATAAATCCGTCGCCGGTGTCCTGGCTGTGATCCTCCAAGATGCGCTTCATGTTGAGGTGCTCGTAGAACTGCCAGTCGGAGTTGCAGTCGCTCATCAGGAAGAATTTGGTGCACCCGGCTTTGGCGAGTTCGGCGCGCGCAAGGTCGATGAGCGCACGGCCGAGCCCCTTGCCCTGCCATTCGGGCACGATGATGATCAGGTTGAGCTGGCCTTGGGCATATTCGTTGCCCGTGGCGGCAAAGCGGTCGGCTGTTGCCTTCTCGCGGCTATCGCCAAAGAGCGAGCCTTCGAGCTTGGCATCGGCGGTCTTTGCCATCTCGGTTGCCTGGACGAACATCTCGTTGTAGCAGGGCTCCCACGTGGGATTGGTGCGTGGTTTGCCGTCTTCGAAGATACCGATGCAGCAAGCGGCGATGATGCGGCCTTCAGCTTCGGCAACGAGCGCGATGGGGGAGCGCTGCAGCTGCATGGCGATGTTAAAGCGCGCACAGAAATCGGCGGCTTCGACGTCGCCTCGGTTGCGCAGCGTGTTGCACCACAGCTGGTTGTAGATGGCGGCGATGCCGGCCAGGTCATCGAGCGTGGCGGCACGCAGAGTTACGTTGTCAAGGCTCATGGGGGCTCCTTCCAAGTTGGGTCAGGCCACCCCTGAGTGTGACATGGACGCAGGACGGCCGCATCGACCATTCGGCAGGCGAGCCTCGAATCCTCGGGGACGGAGGGTCCTAAGAAGGAATGAGGGCGGATTTTCGGACACTTGCTCGATGAGAGTGGATAATCTCCCACCTTTTAGCGCTGGTATAGGCCAAAAACGGGAGATTATCCACTCTCATTCTGGGTAGTCGTTGGGGACGTTCTTAAACGACCAGTCATTAAAGAACGTCCCCAATGACTACCCCAAGGAACATCCCAAACTGCCGGCAGAAAAGGAACGTCCCTAACTGCCGCATCCGGAGTAAGACAACGCCGCAGGTAGAGGACGGACAGCGAGCGGGCCGCATTTGAGACAAGGTGACGTGAAACGAAAGGGCGCTGACCTTCTGGTCGCGCCCTTGAAGTTGAACGTCAGATTGTCCAAATGCGGCCCGCGCAGCGTCGGCCGGTTACGGCGTTTGGTAAAACGCCGTAACCTACACCCGCTCCGCGATCTCGTGGATGAGGTAGTCGGTCTTTTCCCAGCCCAGGCACGGGTCGGTGATCGATTTACCAAAGACGCCGCCGTCGACCGGCTGGTTGCCGTCCTCCAGGTAAGACTCGATCATAAAGCCCTTGACCAGCTTGGAGATGGACTCGTTGCGGCGGCAGCTGTCGAGCACTTCCTTGCAAATGCGATACTGCTCCAGCGGGCGCTTACCCGAGTTGTCGTGGTTGCAGTCGATGACCGCTGCCGGATTGGCATAGCCGGCGTGCTCGGTGTAGCGTTCGGCCAGGCGCTCCAGGTGCTCGTAGTGGTAGTTGGGGTAGGTGCGACCGTCGAGACCGATGTAGCCACGCATAACGGCGTGCGCGAGCGGATTGCCGTCGCACTCGACCTCCCAGTTGCGGAAGATGAAGCTCTGGTGCGCCTGCGCGGCGTAAATGGAGTTGAGCATAACGGTGGTGGAACCGGCAGTGGGATTCTTCATGCCGACGGGTACCGAAATGCCGCTCGACACCAGGCGATGCTCCTGGTTTTCGACCGAGCGTGCGCCCACGGCCACATAGCTCAGCAGGTCAACGAGGTACTGGTAGTTGGACGGATAGAGCATCTCGTCGGCGGTGAAGAAGCCTGTTTCCTTAATAACGCGCAGGTGCATATGGCGGATGGCCTTGACGCCCTCGAGCAGGTCGTCGGGAGCCTCGGGGTTGGGGTTGTGCAGCAGGCCCTTGTAGCCGGTGCCCTTGGTGCGCGGCTTATTGGTGTAGACGCGCGGAATGATGATGAGCTTGTCCTTGACCTCCTCGGCGGTCTTGGCCAGTCGGTTCATGTACTCGAGGACCGAATCCTCGCGGTCGGCAGAGCACGGGCCGATGATGAGCACCTTGCGTGCGTCCTCGCCGGTAAAGACTTTGGCGACCTCGGCGTCAAATGCCTGCTTTTTGGCGGTAAGCTCGGCAGAAAGCGGCATTTCCTCGCGGATCTCCATGGGGATCGGCAGCCTGCGTTTGAATTCCATGGCCATAGGGGCCTCCTCAATCTATAGAAAGAGCAATAAGCGTATTGTCGAGTGTTCGGCATTATCCGCTGTCGCACGCTAAAGTGCAAGCCCTTGTCACCCCGAAACCTACCAAAAAGAGACAGGTTTATTTTGGCAGGTTTTATCTGGGTAAACGTTGGCGCTCACCAGGATGGGATGACGCCGTGAGGGACCCTAAGCCTGCCGCCGATTCCCCGGGGAGTACCCAGTGGGCAAAAAATGCCAAATATGAGTACTGTTGCCAACCTAGTAACATATCCGTCTAGCGAGATAATAGACAAAGTGATAAATATGTTCATTAACGTTAGCAGACAGAAGTCTGCTAACGGGCGTTTTGATTAATTCAAAGGCGTATAGGGGCCGCAAAGAGGTCGTTTGAGGTGGTTTTGGCTGTTACTAAAAAGGTGACAGTACTCATATTTGCTATTTTTTGCCCACAGGGTTTGGAAGGGGCTGTCAATCAGGTCCCAGGGGAGGCGGTTCGAGGGCCGCAGAACAAAAACGGGGGCGCAGGTTGTCCTGCGCCCCCGTTCTCGGGCGTTATTCGTTCCCTGCGGCAGAATTTACGCCGCTTCGTCGAACTGCGAGTTGTACAGGTCGGCGTAGAAGCCGCCTTGGGCGAGCAGCTCGTCGTGCGTGCCCTTCTCGACGATGTCACCGTCGCGAATTACCAAGATCACGTCGGCGTTGCGGATCGTGGACAGGCGGTGCGCGATGACAAAGCTCGTGCGGCCTTGCATTAGCGCATCCATGGCACGCTGAATAAGCTCCTCGGTACGAGTGTCAACGTTGGAGGTCGCCTCGTCCAGAATCAGCGCCGGGCGGTCGGCCAAAATGGCACGGGCGATGGTCACGAGCTGGCGCTGACCCTGCGATAGGTTAGTGCCCTCCTCGTTGATCATAAAGTCGTAGCCGCCGGCGAGCGTATGGATAAAGTGGTCGCAGCGTGCGGCACGTGCAGCGGCTTCGACCTCGGCATCGCTCGCATCGGGGCGTCCGTAACGGATGTTCTCGCGGATGGTGCCGTTGAACAGCCAGGTATCCTGCAGCACCATGGCAAACTCGCCGCGAAGTGCCGCGCGGTCCCAGTCGCGCACGTCGATGCCCTCGACGCGCAGTGAGCCGCCGTCCACATCGTAGAAGCGCTGCAGCAGCTTAATGAGCGTGGTCTTGCCAGCGCCGGTGGGGCCGACGATGGCGATGGTCTGGCCGGGCTGCGCCTCGCAGCTAAAGTCGTGGATGATGGTCTTGTCGGGCGTGTAGCCAAACTTGACATGGTCAAACTCCACGTGGCCGGGGCGCTTCTCGGGGATCTGCGCGTCGGCCTTCTGCTCCTCTTCGGGCGCAGCCAGGAACTCAAAGACGCGCTCGGTGGCAGCGGCCATCGACTGCATCGTGTTGCTCACGTTGCCCAGCTGCTGCACTGGCTGCGTAAAGTTGCGCACGTACTGGATAAAGCTCTGGATGTCGCCGGGCGTGGCATTGCCGGTCAGCGCGAGCTGCGCGCCCACTACGACAACGCCCACGTAACCCATGTTGCCCACCAGACTCATAAGCGGCATCATCAGGCCCGACAGGAACTGCGAGCGCCAGCCACTAATAAACAGGCGGTCGTTTTGACGGTCGAACTCCTCGATCGAAGCTTCGGCGCGGTCGAACACCTGAATGACGTTCTGGCCGGCAAAATCCTCCTCGATAATGCCGTTGACGGTGCCCAGGACCTGCTGCTGCTCGCGGAAGTACGGCTGCGAGAAGTGGATCATCACCATCAAGATAATCGCGGCGGCCGGCAGCGTGAGCACGGTGACGCCGGTAAGCGGCAGACTGATCGAAAGCATCATGACAAGCACGCCGATAATCTGCGTCACCGACGTGATGAGCTGCGTCACGCTCTGGTTGAGCGACTGGCCCAGCGTATCGACGTCGTTGGTGATGCGGCTGAGCACGTCGCCCTTGCTGTGTCCGTTAAAGTAGCTCATCGGAACGACGGCGATCTTGGCGGCGATCTCCTTGCGCATGCGATAGCAGATCTTTTGCGTGACGCCGGTCATGAGCCAGCCCTGGATGAGGCTGCAGACAGAGCTCGCCAGATACAGGCAGAGCAAAAAGCCGAGCGTCTTGGCAATCCAGGCAAAGTCGACATCGCCGGTGCCGTTGACCTTGGCAACCAGGCCCTCGAACAGCTTGGTGGTAACCTGACCGAGCATCTTGGGTCCCACAATATTAAAGATGACCGAGCACACGGCAAAGGCGACGGCGGCAAACACGGCAATCTTGTGCTGGCCGATATAGCCGAGCAGCTGCCTCATGGTGCCCTTAAAGTCCTTGGCCTTTTCGCCGCGACGCATGCCGCCCATGCGGCCCATGGGACCACGCTGGCGGGTGGGCTTGGGAATCTGAGCCTTGGTCTCGTCTGCCATTAGCGCTCGCCTCCTTCCATGACGGCTGCAATTTCTTCTTGGGTAAGCCCCAGCTCCTCGGCGGAAAGCTGCGACTGTGCGATCTCCAGGTACGCCGGGCAGCTGCGCAGCAGCTCCTCGTGCGTGCCGGTGCCCACTACGTGGCCGTCGTCGAGCACGATGATCTGGTCGGCGTGCATGATGGTCGCGATGCGCTGGGCCACGACCACGAGCGCGGCGTCGGTAACGTTTTTGGCCAGCTCCTCGCGTAGGCGCGCGTCGGTCTTGTAGTCGAGGGCACTAAACGAGTCATCGAACACCACGACCTCGGGCTTTTTGGCCAACGCGCGGGCGATGGCCAGACGCTGGCGCTGACCACCCGAAACATTGGAGCCGCCCTGGCTGATAGGGGAGTCGTACCCGTCCTCGCGCTCGGCGATAAAGTCCTCCGCCTGGGCGACGCGTGCTGCCTGGCGCATATCCTCGTCACTCACCATGTCGCCGGCAAACTTGAGGTTGCTCTCGACGGTACCCGAGAATAGACGACCCTGCTGCGGAATATAACCGATGCGGCGGCGCAGCTCGGAAAGTGTCATGTCGCGCACATCGATGCCGTCGAGCGAAATGCTGCCGCCCGTGACGTCGTACAGGCGCGGAATCAGCTGCACGAGCGTGGACTTGCCCGAGCCCGTGGAGCCAATAATGCCGAGCATCTGACCGGCATGCGTGGTGAAGTTCACGCCGCTGATGACGTCGGCGCGGGCATCGGGATACTGGAAGCTCACGTCGCGGAAGGTGAGCTCGCCGCGCGGCGCGCTGGCCGCGGGCAGTTTGGGCGAGACGGGGTCGTTGATGCTGGTGGGGCAAGTGATGACCTCTTCCACGCGCTCGGCTGCGACCTCGGCACGGGGCAGGATAACCGAAACCATGGTGAGGATCATAAACGCCATGACGATCTGCATGGTGTAGGAGATAAACGCCATCATGTTGCCGACCTGCATCACGCCGTCGGACACGCCCTGCGCGCCAAACCAGACGATAAGCACGGTGATGCAGTTCATGACGAGCATCATGAGCGGCATCATAAAGCTCATGGCGCGGTTGGTGTAGAGCTGCGTGGTCATCAGGTCGAGCGAAGCCTTGTCAAAACGCTCGAGCTCATGTTCCTCGCGGTTGAACGAGCGGATGGGCATAAGGCCGTCGAGCAGCTCGCGGGCGGTAAGGTTCACGCGGTCCACAAAGCTCTGCATCTTTTTGAACTTTGGCATGGTGAGGCCCATGAGCACGCCGACGACGGCCGAGACCGCGATGATGGCCACGGCGATGGTCCACTCCAGGCCGGTGTGGTTGGCCAGGACGCGCATGACGGCGACGATGCCCATGACGGGGGCCATCAGGCACATGCGGATAAACAGGGTTGCGGCCATCTGGATCTGCTGAATGTCGTTGGTGCAGCGGGTGATGAGCGAGGCCTGGCTAAACTTGCCCACCTCGGCCGGCGAGAAGTGCATAACCTTGTTGAAGGTCTCGCGGCGCAGGTCGCGGGCGATGGAGCAGGCGGTGCGCGACGCCACGGCACCGGTCAGAATGGTGGCGACGAGCGACACCAGGCACAGCCCAAACATCGTGGTCGCCATGTGGCTCAGGTAGGCGTTCTGCACGTCGGCGGGGTCGATGCCCTGTGCCTTGTACTCGTCCTGTACATAGCTCACGGCGCGCTGGGTGACGATGGAGCCCGACATGGAGCCCATTTTGTCCGCCATTTGGTTGGCGCCCTCGACGAGCTTGCTTTGGTCTACCAGACCGCCCTCGACACCCAGGCGCAGGCTCTTCATGGTGATCTTACCGCCGTCGGCATCAATCTGCTTTTGCATGTTCTGCGCCGCTGCGGCCTTCTGCTGCATCTCGGCGAGCTGCTCGGGCGTCATCGCTGCCATTTGCTCGGGGGTGGGCATGGCCTGGGCAGCGTTGTTGTCTTTCTCGCTGGACGAGCCCATCATGTCGCCCATGGAGTCGGCGTCAATGCCCTGGTCGAGCGAAAGGACGACAGTCTCGGGCAGGCTCATAATGTCGGCAATCTTGCCTCCATCGGCACGCTCTTCCTCGGTACCCTTATACGTTCGAATGCCATTTTTGTCAGCCTTGCTAAACACGGCCTCCACAGCTTTGGCGTCCTTGGTGCTCATAAAGAGTTCAAGGTCGTCGAGCGATTCGGCGCGGATGGTGTCGGGTACGGGCGAGGCGATGCCGCCTTGCTGCACACCCACGTCGACGATGTCGCTCATATAGGTAGGCAGCGCCAGATCGGCGTTGCAGCTGATTACGATAAGCACGATAGCTGCGAACAGTGCCAGGATATGCTTTTTAAAGAGCTTGAGAATCCTCACTCGGCATCTCTCCTTTCTTGATTGCGGTCGATAATTTCGTTGGCACGCCTAAGCAGGCGCACCATCTCTTGGGTATCTGTTTCGCCGAGCTGCTCGAGGAAAGCCGCGGTGCGGGCCTCGAATTCCCGACGTTTGATTTCGAGATCCTGGAATCCCTTGTCGGTCACTATGACGTGTACGCGACGACGGTCAGTCTTTGAGTGCTCGCGCTCGACCCAGCCCTTGGCCTCGAGGGCGCGCAGAATATTGGCGATGCGGGCGCTCGAGACCCAGGCGCGATCAGCGAGTTCGCTCGGCGTGAGCGAACCGCCGGCGAGTATGAGGGCGCGCATGACGGCCATCTCGCCGCCGAGGGCTTTGTCCGCAAAACGCGAAATGCGCTGATGCATGCTGCCAAACTCAGTTAAGAGCTGACGTCCAAGTTCACGGAAATCGGTATCTTCCACCGAAAACCCCTAACACTAGAAACTATTTTCGGTGAAAGATGATACCCTTGCACGCGCGCCCTATACGGTAGATTTTTGGGTCATGCCCAGAAAACTACCTTTAGGCGATCTCCGTACACCGTCGGTACCAACAAAGTTAGGGGCAGATCGTTGGGCATGTCCTAAAGCCTACTCAGAGGTACTTTACCCTGCTAAAGCTGGCATAACAGCTAGAGCGAACGTCGTACAAAGGCAAGGAAAAATAACATACAAATCGGTGAACGGTAGTTGTTCGCGCTCGCATTTCCTGCGGGTTTGTAAAAAACGCCCTTATGATATAAAAAAAGAAACATATAACAGCCCAGATGGAGAGGGTCGCTATGTTATCCTTCTCAGACGGGTGAAATCTTGGGTTTTGGGTTGTAGTTCCAAGGTGGACAAACGTTTTCTCTGCACCAGCGTGTGGTGAAGAACGGAAGAAGCCGGTAGTGCAAGCCGAACATTCAAGAATTCAATAAGCAGCGGTGTGAGAGAGCGCCGCATTACACGTAACTAGGAGCGTGGTTACACAATGCAGGAGGCATGGGAAGGCTTCAAGGAAGGCATTTGGACGGGAGAGGTTGACGTCCGAGACTTCATCCAGAAGAACTACACCCCCTACGAGGGCGACGAGTCGTTCCTCGTCGGTCCGACCGAGCGTACCAAGGAGCTGTGGGGCGAGGTTCTCGACCTGCTGCTTAAGGAGCGCGAACAGGGCGGTGTCCTCGATATGGACACCAAGATCGTCACGGGTATCGTGAGCCACCCCGCTGGCTACATCGATAACGCCCACCGCGAGAAGGAGACTATCGTCGGCCTCCAGACCGACAAGCCGCTCAAGCGCGCGCTGCACGTCAACGGTGGTATCCGCATCGCTTGCCAGGCTGCCAGCCAGCACGGCTACAAGGTCGACGAGAACGTTGTCGAGCGCTACACCTTCGAGCGTAAGACCCACAACGCTGGCGTCTTCGATGTTTACACTCCCGAGATGCGTGCTTGCCGCTCGGCTCACATCATCACCGGTCTGCCCGATGGCTATGGCCGCGGCCGCATCATCGGCGACTACCGTCGTGTTGCCCTGTACGGCGTCGACTACCTGATCAAGGACAAGGAGGCCCAGAAGGCTTCCACCCCGACGGTCATGACCGCCGACAACATCCGCGACCGCGAGGAGCTGCAGGAGCAGATCCGCGCCCTCGGCGAGCTCAAGATGATGGCCGAGACCTATGGTTTCGATATTTCCAACCCTGCCACCAACACGCAGGAGGCCATCCAGTGGATGTACTTCGCCTACCTTGCTGCCGTCAAGGAGCAGAACGGCGCCGCTATGTCCATCGGCCGTACCTCTACGTTCATCGACATCTACGCTGAGCGCGACCTTGCCAACGGTACCTTCACCGAGGAGCAGATCCAGGAGTTCGTGGATCACTTCATCATGAAGCTCCGCATGGTCAAGTTTGCCCGTACCCCCGAGTACCAGGCCCTGTTCACCGGCGATCCGCAGTGGGTCACCGAGTCCATCGGCGGCATGGGTGTTGACGGCCGTACGCTCGTTACCAAGATGAGCTACCGCTACCTGCACACGCTCGAGAACATGGGCACCAGCCCCGAGCCCAACATGACCGTTCTGTGGTCGACCCGTCTGCCCGAGAACTTCAAGAAGTTCTGCGCCAAGACTTCTGTCGCCAGCTCCTCGATTCAGTACGAGAACGACGACCTCATGCGTGTCTATCATGGCGACGACTACGGTATTGCCTGCTGCGTGTCCTCCATGCGCATCGGCAAGGAGATGCAGTTCTTCGGCGCCCGCGCCAACCTGGCCAAGTGCCTGCTGTACGCACTCAACGGCGGTGTTGACGAGGTCTCCAAGAAGCAGGTCGGTCCCAAGTATCGCGCCGTCGAGGGCGATACGCTCGATTACGACGACGTTGTGGCCAAGTACAACGACATGATGAAGTGGCTCGCTGGCGTGTACGTCAACTCGCTGAACATCATTCACTACATGCACGACAAGTACTGCTACGAGCGCATCCAGATGGCTCTGCACGACAAGCACGTGCACCGCTGGTTCGCTACGGGCATCGCTGGCCTTTCCGTCGTGGCTGACTCCCTGTCCGCCATCAAGTACGCCAAGGTCCACCCCGTCCGTGACGAGAACGGCATCATCGTCGACTTCGAGACCGAGGGCGAGTTCCCCAAGTACGGTAACGACGATGACCGCGTCGACCAGATCGCTCACGACGTTGTGCATCAGTTCATGGAGTACATCCGCATGAACGACACCTACCGCAACTCCGTGCCCACGACCTCGGTTCTGACCATCACCTCCAACGTCGTGTACGGTAAGAAGACCGGCTCCACGCCCGATGGCCGCAAGGCTGGCCAGCCGTTCGCCCCGGGTGCTAACCCCATGCACAAGCGCGATAGCCACGGCGCCATCGCTTCGCTGTCTTCGGTTTCTAAGCTCCCGTTCCGTGATGCTCAGGACGGCATCTCCAACACCTTCTCCATTATCCCGAGTGCGCTCGGCAAGGAGGATCAGGTGTTCTTTGGCGATATCGACCTTGATCAGCTGGGCGAGTAACTATTGTTAGTGCTATACTAACAATAACGATTACTGATTAGCGCGCCGGTTTCGGCCGGCGCCTATTAATCGAAGGAGACACATTATGAAGGTTTCTGAAGTTTCCGAGACCCAGGCCGATAACCTGGTCCACATGCTCGACGCTTACGCCGAGAAGGGTGGCCACCACCTGAACATCAACGTCTTCAACCGTGAGACGCTGCTCGACGCTCAGGCTCACCCCGAGAAGTATCCGCAGCTGACCATCCGCGTTTCCGGCTATGCCGTGAACTTCCACACGCTCACCAAGGAGCAGCAGGACGAGGTCATTGCGCGTACCTTCCACGACAAGTTCTAAAGGGATTTAACTCCTGCAGGGTTACTGGGGCCGGTTTTGGGTTATTTTCCAAAACGTCCTCGGACATGCGAGAAGCCCCCGCTGCGCACTACGTGCGGCGGGGGCTTCGCGCGTCCTGCGGGATGTTTTGGAAAATAACCCAAAACCGGCCATGTGGGGTCCTTTGGAGTCACCCTTTAGGCGGAACTCTCCTAATTATTTGGATGAGTCGTTTACTTACTTGTACTGTTACCGTCATCCCGCTGTTGTTGGGGTATGCTTTGTTCGTATGTAAACGTATGACATGTTGATGGGGGAGGGTGCTATGGCTCGCGAGGGCGTTCGTTCTAAGGATTCGGCTAAGCCTGGCATCAAGGAAGTTGCGGCGGTGGCGGGGGTTTCGCCTACTACGGTATCTCGTGTGCTTAATAATCGTGGCTATATTAGCCAAGAGACCCGCGATAAGGTCCATGCCGCGATGAAGCGCATCAACTATACGCCCAACGATATCGCTCGTGCCATGCTCAACGGTCGCCTGAATCTTATCGGTATGATCGTCCCCTATGTCAGCAGTCCGTTTCATGCCCAAGTGGTTCAAGTCATTGAGCATACCCTGGCCGAAAACGGTTTTAAGATGCTGCTGTGCAATAGCGCCAATCGACCCGAGCTTGAGCGCTCTTATATCGACATGCTTCGACGCAATATGGTTGATGGCGTCATCGTCAACTCGCTTAATATCGGTGCCGAGGCGTATGCCGAGATGGGCTTGAGTCTGGTTGGTATCGACTGCGACCTTGGCGAGGCCTCTGTTCAGATTGCGAGCGACAGCTATAGTATCGGCGAACTTGCCACGCGTCGCCTGATCGATGACGGGTGTTCGCGCATCCTGTGCCTGCGCAGCAATAGCCGCATGCGCATGCCTGCCAATAAGCGTACCGATGCCTACCTCGATGTTGTTGAGCAGGCCGGTTTGCCCGCGCTTGTCCGTGAGGTCGAGTTCATTAAGCCCGACGACGAAAAGAGCGCGGTCGTTGCGAAGATCCTCGATGAGAACCCCGATATTGACGGCATCTTTGCGGGAGACGACACGATGGCGGCTATCTGTCTTAACGTGATGAAGCAGCGCGGCTTGAGCGCTCCGGGCGATATTAAGGTCGTGGGCGCGGATGGTGCCCGCCGCACTATGACGTTTATGCCTGACTTAACAACCGTACGCCAAGATATCGATCGCATCGGAGAGCTCGCGGCGCAATCCATCATTGCTCTTATTAACGGCGAAAAGCCCGAATCGAATGTCAAGCTCCCCGTTGAACTCATTGAGGGTAAAACCGCGTAGTTCATCCCGTGCCAAAAGAATTCCTCAAACACCCCTGATGACCGTTCGCCGGCATATGTCAACCGTTTGCCGACGACTGGAACTGCGAAAAGACGTATTGGTGTGAAAACGTTTGACATATGAAAACGATTGACATATCTTGCAGTTGTACCGAGTTAGTATCTCGTGAGAAAGGAAGTCTCGGATGCACAAGGTGTATTACCAGCCTGAGGGAATTTGGGTAGGCGACATCATGCCGTACGGCGAGGACGGCACGTTCTATCTCTATCATCAGCGTGACACGCGAAACCCCGGACCTTTCGGAGAGCCGTTTGGCTGGGCACTCGCGACAACCAAGGACTTCGTCAATTACAAAGACTTTGGCGAGAGCCTTGAGCGTGGCGGCGACGAGGAAGTCGACCAGTATGTTTATGCCGGCACGGTGTTTAAGGTGGGCGACAAGTACCATGCGCTCTACACTGGTTGCAATCGCGATAAGGTCAAGGCACGCTTGATGAAGCAGGTTCTTCTTCACGCAACGAGTGACGACGCCGTCAAGTGGGAGAAGAACATCGCCGAGACGCTGCTTCCGCCCCAGGAGGGTTACGATGACCGCAACTGGCGCGATCCCTTTGTGCTTTGGGATGAGGAGAACGAAGAGTACATGCTCATCCTCGGCACGCGTGTGGGCGAGGACAAGCGTCTGATGACCGGTCGTCTGGTCAAGTTCACCTCCAAGGACCTGGATACCTGGGAGTTCCAGGGCGACTGGTGGAATCCGGGCCTGTACACCATGTTTGAGATGCCTGATCTTTTTAAGATGGGCGACTGGTGGTATCTGGTGTTCTCTGAGTACAGTGATGGCAACAAGACCCGTTACCGCATGTCTCGCTCTATCAACGGTCCCTGGATCACTCCTGCGGACGATTCCTTCGATGGCCGTGCGTACTATGCCGCGCGTACCGCATTTGATGGCGAGCGCCGCGTTCTCTTTGGTTGGGTTCCTACGCGTGACGAGGGCGGTGACCCCAGCTCTTACCTGTGGGGCGGCACCTTTATGCCCCTCGAGATCGTTCAACGTGCCGACGGAACGCTTGGCACCAAACTCCCCGACAGCATGCTTGGCGCCTTTGGCGAGGCCAAAACAGTCGAGGCCTTTGAGCTTTCCTGCGAGTCGGGCAAGGTCGAGCAGGTGCTCGCCGCGGATGCCGGTTCCACCTATATGCTCGACGCTGACATCGAGCTCACCGGTGACGCTGCCGGCTTCTCGGTGAAGCTTGCCGAGGACGCCGAGTCCGGTCTTGCCTATGAGTTCCGCGCCAACCTGCGTGAGGGCAAGCTCGAGTTTACGGCTGCCCCCCAGTATCCATGGTTCCAGGTCAACAACATGGGCCTCGAGCGTCCGTTGTTCTTTAAGGGCGAGGGCACTCACCATGTGCGCCTGGTCGTTGACGACGATATCGCGACCATCTTTGTCGATGATGTTGCGCTCAACGCTCGCTTCTGCAATAAGCAGGGCCAGGGTGTGGCGCTGACGGTCACCGACGGTACGCTCAAGTGCGCAAACGCAACGATTGCGTCTCTGTAATGGTGGCAAAACGTCCTATGATTTCGTAAGGGAATGGAGAGGAACATGGACTACAAAGTAGTGTCTCAGCAAGTCGTCGATAACGTCGGCGGTCTGGAGAACATCGAGGGTGCCACGCATTGCGTTACGCGTCTGCGTTTGGTGCTCAAGGATACGAGCAAGTACAACAAGGCCGAGCTCGAAAACATCGATGGCGTCAAGGGCGTGCTGTACAACAGCGGCCAGCTCATGATCATCTTCGGTACCGGTACCGTCAACAAGGTCTACGATGAGTTTATGGCTCTGACGGGCGTTAAGGAGATCAGCGCTTCCGAGGTCAAGGGCGCCGAGGCGGACAAGAAAGGCAAGTTCTTCTCTGTCCTCAAGGTGTTCTCGGACATCTTTATCCCCATCATTCCCGCCTTCGTCGGTGCCGCTATCATCATCGGCCTTAAGTCGCTGATCGTTGCCAACGGCCTCTTTGGCATGGAGGGCAGCCTCGCCGACCACAGCGAGTTCCTCAAGAACCTCGCAAGCTTCTTTGCCATTATTGCCACCACCTTTGACTACCTGCCTGTCCTGGTTATGTATAGCGCGGTCAAGCGTTTTGGCGGCAACCCGATCCTGGGTATCCTCGTCGGTATCGTCATGGTTCACCCGAGCCTTATGAACCGCAACACGTTCGTTATGGATCCGACGGGTGCTGAGTACTGGAACTTTGGTCCGCTCTCCATTCCCATGGTTGCTTTCCAGGGCGGCGTGTTCCCTGCAATCCTGACTGCCTGGTTTATGGCCAAGGTCGAAAAGATTGCCCAGAAGTACATCCCCGAGGTCGTCTCGTTCGTCTTTGTCCCGACCGTTACCCTGATTCTTGCTAACGTCGCCCTGTTCACCGTGTTCGGCCCGCTCGGCAACCTGATCGGCGACGTCCTCGCCGGTGTAATCGATATCCTGTACAACAGGATGGGCGTCTTCGGTGCCTTTGTCTTTGCCGCATTCCTGCAGCCGCTCGTCGTTACCGGTACGCATCAGTTCATCCAGGGTATCGAGGCAAACCTCGTCGCCACGACTGGCTTCAACTACATCCAGGCCATCTGGTCGGTTTCCATCATCGCCCAGGGCGGCGGCGCCATCGGCATGTACCTCATTCACAAGAAGCATTCCAAAGAGCGCAACATCTGCATGTCGTCCTTTATCCCGACGCTGGTCGGTATCTCCGAGCCCGCAATCTTTGCTGCAAACATGCGCTACTCGATCATCCCGTTCATCTGCGCTTGCATCGGTGCAGGCTGCGGCGGTGCCTTCGTGAAGCTCTTTGAGGTGCGCGCCATCGGTCAGGGTCTGACCGGCGTGCTTGGCCTGCTCATCGTCACGCCCGAGACGCTCGTGTGGTATGTGGCTGGCAATCTCATCGCCTTTATCGTGCCGATCGTCTTGATCTTTGCCTACAACAAGGCAAAGGGCGTGCCGACCACTGATGAAGAGGGCGCTGGTGCTGGCTTTGATGTCAGCTTCTAGTTGAGCCGTTCAGCGTAATCTGAGGATAAGTCCATTTGGGGAAGGGCGTTCGACTCGTGTGAGTCGAGCGTCCTTCCCCATAGACGAGAAAGTCAACGGCGATGTTTAATCAAAAAAATAAGGTGACACGCGCGGACTATGAGCAGTGGCGTGCCGGACAGGATGAGACGGCGGGTCGCATCGCGTCCGACCCCGATAGGCTCCTGTTCCATGTGGAGCCTGAGCTTGGCTGGCTCAACGACCCCAACGGTTTGGTGCAGATCGGTGATACGTATCACATCTATCACCAATACGATCCATTCGATGCTGCGCATGGCGGTCCAGTGCTTTGGAATCATCTGACAACAAAGGATTTTGTGACGTACGAGAATCGCGGCCCTGTGCTGTTCCCCGATTCCGATTTGGATTCGAGCGGAGCGTATTCTGGTTCTGCCTTTGTACACGACGGCAAGATTCACTACTTCTATACCGGCAACGTCAAGCATTTTGACCGCGATGATTACGACTACGTGTTGACGGGCCGTGAGCAAAACCAGATTCATGTGGTTGCCGAGAACCCCGACGAATTGGGCGAGAAGCGCATAGCTGTTGGGCCGGTCGATTACCCCGACGATATCGGTACGCACGTGCGTGATCCCAAAATCCTTGAACACGATGGTATCTACTACATGGTTCTGGGCGCTCGTACGAAAGACGACCGTGGCTGCGTGCTTGTCTATACCTCGCGCAATCTTGAGAACTGGAGCTATGCGACGCGCATTGAGTTAGGCGAGAAGTTTGGCTTTATGTGGGAGTGCCCCGATCTGTTTGAGCTCGATGGCGAGCTTATTCTCGTTTGCTGTCCGCAGGGTGTGCCTGCCGATGGTTGGCGTTACCGCAATCCGCATCAGTGCGTGTGGTTCCCCATCGAGGCCGATTGGGAGGCGCCGAGCTTTAAAATCGTCGGGAAGGGCATGCCCCCGATGGTCGATGCCGGTTTTGATTTCTATGCTCCGCAGTCCTTTGAGGATGCTGCAGGCCGGCGATTGATGATCGGATGGTCGGGTTGCCCCGATGCGACGGCGGAAAACCCGACGGTGGCGCGCGGGTGGCAGTGCGCGTTGACGGTGCCGCGAGAGCTGAGCATGCGCGATGGTAAGCTCTGCCAGCAGCCGGCGCACGAGATTGAGAGGATGCGCGGCGACTGCGTTCGCACGACAGGCGGTGAAACCGTTGAGGAGCCGGGCCGCCTGTTTGATCTCGTGGTTTCCTGTGAGGGCGCCAAGATGGTTGAGCTCGAGATTCGCAAGGGTGTCTTTGTGCGCTATGCGGACGGGATGCTTACCCTCGACATGGGTGACGAAGGCTATGGGCGCGACCAGAGGTCGATTGAGCTCGGCGAGCTTCGCGACCTGCGCGTGCTTTCGGACACTACGATGGTCGAGATTTTTGCCAACGGCGGTGAGGCGGCACTTACGAGCCGTACCTATTCGTCGGCGGTTCCGGCGATGGCGCTGCACGCCGAGGGTGCGGCGTCGATGGATTTCTACCGCCTCGCTCATTAACCGTGCATGGAGCACGATTGGATTTGCTGGACGGAATGTGTCGCAGTTGTCGCGGCCAACTACCGCTTACCGCATATAGCGACCGTTTGCGGAATAAGTAACCCTCCTTAATAAACCGTGTGGAATCCTAGATAAGCACGGAGTTTTCCAGGGAGACGCTGTCCTTTGTTGTGTGCAAGGGGCGGCGTCTCTTTGGCGCTTGGACGCCGTTGTGCAACAGTGCGGCGGCGCGTGCCATGTATTGAAAAGCCAATGTCGAGATGGGTCGTGATAATAATGGGCAAGTACGTAATCGTGGTTGAGTCTGGGTCGGATGTGACGCCGGAGCTCTGCGAGCGCTACGGCATCGTGCGCGTGCCCATGCATGTCACGATTGGTGACGAGACCGTCGAGGACGGCTCGATCGATCCGCTCGAGATTTATTCGCGCTGCAACGAGTTTGGCGTGATGCCCAAGACCAGCGGCTGCGCGCCTGCGGATTTTGCTCACGTGTACGACCGCATTCACGCTGAGCAGCCCGATGCGACTATTCTGCATCTCGCGTATTCCGAGGCCACGACCTGCTCGCATCAATCATCGAAGATCGCCGCCAAGGGTCGCGACTACGTGTTCTCTATGGACACGCGCTTTGTCTCGGTAGGCCAGTCGCTCGTTGTCGTCGAGACCGCCAAATACATCGAGGCTCACCCCGATGCCACCGTCGACGAGATCTTTGCATTTACGAATTCCGTCATGGACCGCGTGCTGCTGGGCTTTGTTCCTACCGATCTTGCCTTTCTTAAGGCGGGCGGTCGCTTGTCCAACGTCGCATTCCTTGGCGCCCATCTGCTCAAGATTAAGCCCTGCATTGAGGTGACGGGCGGCAAGTTCGTGGCGACCAAGAAGTTCCGCGGCTCTATGCTCAAGTGCGCCCGCGCCTTTATTGACCACATGGTTGCGAAGGGCGAGATTGACTACTCGCACATTGGCCTGGCGTATTCGGTGGGCCTTTCCCAGGAGCTGCGCGATGACATGGAGGTCTATGCGCATGATCTAGGCTTTAAGGACGTTACCTGGACTCAGGTCGGCGGCGTCATCTCGAGCCATTGCGGCCCGACCGCCTTCGGTGCGGTGCTCACGCTTAAGGCGTAAAGGCCGCAGGCGAGCGTTCTTCAGCCTGACATCTCGACGTAGCCCCCAGCCATGGTGATGGGGGATAGATTAAAACGTGCCGTTCTAGTCCGAGACGTTTAAACGCAAACGCATGGGCTAGAATGACTCTGGCATTTTAATTGGTTGCATCCAAGGAGAGGCAAGGTAGCGCGAATGGCAGAAATGACGCTTGAGGGTGTGGACGCTCGTCCCGAGGACTCTGCGTTTGCCCTTGGCCGCGTGCATTCGATCGAGACGATGGGAACGGTCGACGGACCCGGCATCCGCTTTGTGGTGTTTGTTCAGGGCTGTCCCATGCGCTGCGCGTATTGCCACAATCCCGATACCTGGTCGGTCAACGGCGGCACCATGGTGACCGTCGAACACCTGATGGATGAGTTCCAGAGTAACCACGAGTTCTATCGCAGCGGTGGCATTACGGTGTCCGGCGGCGAGCCGCTCCTGCAGCCCGAGTTTTTGGCCGATCTGTTTCGTGCTATGCATAACAACCCCGATGGCCGTGTACATACCTGCCTAGATAGCTGTGGCTATGCATTTGACCCCAACCACCCCGAGAAGTTCGATGCCGTGCTCAACGAGACCGACATGGTACTGCTCGATATTAAGCATGCCGACCCGGTCGAGCATAAAAAGCTGACCGGTTGCGATCCCGCACGCATCTTGGCGTTCGGCGATGAACTTGCACGTCGCAAGATCAAGGTCGTTATCCGCCACGTGGTGGTGCCGGGCATTACCGACACGGTGGAGGAGTGCGAGAAGCTCGGTCGCCTCATCGCTCCATGGCACAACGTGGTGGGCCTGGAAATGCTGCCGTATCACACGATGGGTGTCGTCAAGTACGAGCAACTGGGCATTCCCTATAAGCTTGAGGGCGTACCTCAGATGGATACCGCGCGCATGCCCGAGCTGCGCAATGCCGTTATGGCCGGTATGAAAAAGCGCCGTGCGGAGCTCAGGTCGGCCATCGGCTAACAAGCCATTTTTGCCCCTTTATGATACCCGAGCTGTACTGGCCTAACGGCTTGGTGCTGACACGGTTGAGCCAAAATGCTGGTACCATACCGTGGATAAGCAATTTGCACGGATTTGGGGGATGGCATGGCAACCATCGCGATCATAGGCGCACTCGAAAAAGAGGTTGCGCAGATTAAGGAAGAGCTGAGTGGCACGCATGAGTCGCAGGAGGCGGGCTTGACCGTTGTGAACGGTGGGCTTTCGGGTCTGACAGTAGTCGCCACGACGGCAGGCATGGGGACCGTGAACGCCGCTGCCGCAACGCAGCATCTCATCAGCAAATACGCCCCGCAGGCCGTTGTGTTTTCGGGCATTGCGGGCGGCCTAAACCCTAAACTCCATATTAACGACGTGGTTATAGGCAAGTGCCTGCGCTATCTGGATACCGATACGGCACTCATCGCCGAGTCCGCGCCGGGGCTCGAGGAGTTTGTCTCGACACCGGCGTTGGCTGATGTTGCCGCCGCCGTGCTTGCCGAGCATGGATTTGTGGATGCCTCGGCGGATGAGACTTCTGCGGAGAAGGACCCCAAGCAGTTCCTGTGTGGCACTATCGCCACGGGTGATCGCTTTGTTACGGGTGACGCCATGCGTAACGCTGCGATTGAGGCCACGCATGCCGATTGCGTCGAGATGGAGGGCGCGGCAATTGCGCACATCGCGGCCAAGAATGGTGTCGATTGCCTGGTACTGCGCGCTATCAGCGATAATTGTGACGAGGCATATGACGCGTTTTGCGAGCGCGAGTTCGATCTGGACGAGTACGCTCGCACCGCGAGCGGCATCACGCTTGACATCGTTCGTCGTATCGCCGCCGCGCAATAGCACGCCCGTTTTGTAAGAACCTACGACCAAGGAGTGTCCATGGCCGATTCAATTAACTACCAGCTTGCCAAGTTCGTCGCCAGCTACGGCAAGGTTTCGCAGATTCCCGAGTCAACCTGTCCCGAGGTGAGCTTCGTCGGCCGCTCCAACGTGGGCAAGTCCTCCATCATGAACAAACTCTTTGGCCGCAAGAACCTGGTCAAGGTTTCGAGCACGCCGGGCAAGACGAGCAACATCAACTTTTTTGAGGCCGACGACGTGCATTTTGTGGACCTGCCGGGCTACGGTTTCGCCCGTCGTTCCAAGGCCGAGCGCGACCGCTGGGCTGAGCTTATCGGCGACTTCTTCGACTCAGAGCGCAGCTTTAACCTGGTTGTGTCGCTGGTGGACATTCGCCACGACCCCAGTAAACTCGACCATGACATGATCGACTACCTGCAGGGCAACGAGTTCAACTTTATCGTCTGCCTCACCAAAGCCGACAAGCTCAGCCGCACCCAACAGGCCCGCCAGGCAGCAGCCATCAAAAAGCAGCTCAACGTCCCGGCTGAGAACGTAATCATCACAAGCTCCCAGACCGGCGTGGGCATCGACGAACTCAAGCGCCGCATCGCCGAGGCCTGCCTTTAGTCAGGCCGCGGCCCCTCAAAAGCTCTTATCAATATCACCTCAGTGATAGTTATTGGTAAACTATCACTGAAGTGATATTTTTGGAGGTCGATATGGAGCTTTGGCACGGGTCGGACGTTGTTGTTGATCATCCATCGTTGGATAAATGCAGACAATTCAATGACTATGGGCGCGGGTTTTATTGCACACCGCATGAGGAAATGGCAATGGAGTGGGCATGTCGAACCGAGTCTGATGGCATTGCCAATCGATATGAGCTTGATTTAGATGGCCTTTCGGTCTTGGATTTAGAGTCTGGGGAGTTTTCAATTCTCAATTGGCTTGCGATTTTGGCCGACAACCGGGAGTTTAATGTCTCGACGCCGCTGGCACGCGAAGGACTTCGGTATTTGCTGGACAACTGCCTGATTGATATTTCTCCTTATGACGTCATTCGAGGCTATCGCGCTGACGATTCCTACTTTTCGTTTGCAAGACAGTTCGTTAACGGCATGATTTCGCTCAGGCAACTGCAGCGCATTATGTTTTTGGGGGATTTGGGCATTCAATATGCGCTTATGAGTGAGCGCGCGTTCTCGGCGATCAGGTTCCGCGATTGGAAGCAGGCCTCAGGAGCCGAGTTTTATCCCAAACGATTTGAGCGAGAACAGAACGCTCGACGAAAGTACCTGGATACGGTAAACGGATTTGACTCTGATGGTGTCGACATTAGGGATTTGATGGCAGGGAGGGTTGATTTAAATGATCCAAGAGTTAACGGATTGTGGGCCGAGTAGGACATACCCCGTCTATTACCTTGAGGACGCAATGAACAACCTCGGGGATTGCTTCGACTATGCCGTTAACGATTACGGAGCAGAAGGATCGGAAGTTGCTGAACTCTTTTGCCTGAGCGGGGTTGCTCGAGAGTTTGAGCGCGGCAATGCATGGGTAGTGTCGGGAAAATCGGGTGTTGAGCTGTTCGCGCTTATCGCCGATAGGTCGGGCTATCAAAACGGGCCTATACCGGACTGCACCTATCGATTTGAGAAGACGCCGGAATATTGGGCGGGCTGGATGCTGGCATACCTGCAGTGGCGCCTAGGAGAGTCTTTCGAAGATCTGCTGCATGTCGTTCCGTTTGACGCGCTGCGCAACCTGTACTACCCCTGGCATGAAGCCTCAGAGGAACGTGTGGCGAGTCTTGTTTGCGATATGGCGAAGAAAACACCTCGTCAAACCAAGCTAGCACTAGCAAGAAAGAGGCTTAAGAAAACCCAACAAGACTTGGCATACGAATCGGGCGTATCACTCCGCTCAATCCAAATGTACGAACAGCGCCAACGAAACATCAACGAAGCCTCGGTAACAACCGTAAGAGCTATAGCAAAAGCCCTCCACTGCAATATCGAAGACCTCCTAGAACCAGTCTTCGAATACAAAGAAACCAGCGCAGCGTAAACCAAGCACGCAGCCGATGCCCGCCTCTAGGAAGTGCTCCAGCCTAGCAAGAGCCCCTATCAATAAAAAGCCAAACTATCGGCCCAGCGCCCCTTCAAAGCGTGGGTCCCTGTAGACATCCTCAGCAAGGTAGGCGCAGGGACGGTCGGGATGTTCCCTCAAAATCATTCCGCAGCGCGAAGGCCCCTTGTCCGTCGCTCCGTAGGAGCAGGACAAGGGGCCTTCATGCGCGAGGACGATTTTGAGGGAACATCCCGACCGTCCCGGACAGGTATATGAGGAGGATGTCTACAGGTACTCGATTTGAGCGCCCTCGGTGTCGCACGTGAGGATATGCGTATCACACTTAGCGAACTGCTCGCGCAGCTTGACCTGCAGGAACTTTGCCACGATGGTGTCGTCAGTCACGGCCATGAGGGTCGAGCCCGAACCGCTGATCCAGATGGTCTTGGCGCCGCCGTTAAGGCAGGTGTCGCGCACGGCGTTGTAGTCGGGAATCAGACGGCGACGATAGGGTTCCTGGATGCGGTCGTCATTGGCGGCGGCAATCAGGTCGAGGTCACCAGTCTCCAAGCCGCGCGTCATACCGGCGATGCGGCCCATCTGCCACACGGCGGTGGAGAGCGGAATCTCCTGCGGCACGACCTTGCGCGCCTCGCTCGTGTGTACCTCGTAGGGCGGAATCACGGTAATAAAACGCAGGCGATCGCTCACCTCGTAGCGCAGGCACTGGGGGAGCGAATCGGTCGGCGTAAAGGAGCAGACGGCGCCGCCCAGGATGGCGGGGGCGACGTTATCGGGATGGCCCTCGACTTCGGTGGCAATGCGAACCAGCTCGGCGCGGTCGACGGTGTGGCCTGTCAGTGCGGCGGCGGCCATAATGCCGGCGACGACGCAGGTGGAGCTGGAGCCCAGGCCGCGGGCGACGGGAACGTCAGTCTGAATGTCGATGGCAACGGGAAAAGCCGTCTCGCCCCATGCGGCCAGTGCATCGACAAAGCTGACGTAGACCAGGTTGTCCTCGTTTTGGAACTCTTCGGGGCAGCCCGTGATGGTGAGCTTATCGGCGCGCTCGAAGGTGAAGTGCGAGTAGAGGCTGACGGCCATGCCGAGGGTATCGTAGCCAATGCCTAAGTTTGCGCTGGTGGCGGGGACGGTGATTTTGATCATGGGAATCTCCTGGGCGGTCTGCCTGTTTAGTTCGCTGCTCGGGCAGTCCTGGCTCGCTCGGAAAGCACATTAAGTGCTTTCCGGCTCGTGCGGAACTCGCGACGAACTAAACAGGCAGACCCGCATGTCAGTTCGTCATCATCCCGGTGGGTATCTGATAAAAGAAAGTGCGCCGGCTTTCGCCGGCGCCTTATAAGGGGTTTTAGTTGGTAGCCATCTTTTTTGCTGCAGACTCTACGTAGTTGGCCATGTCGGCTACGTCGCAGACGTCTTCGAAGCGGACGGGCTTGGACTCGAGTTCGGCGAGCTGCGCCGGGGCGACCGCATTGGTGGCCTGCTCGAGTACGCGCATAGCCTCAAAGTCGTCCTCGGGAACGTCGAGGCCCAGGGCGTCGCAGCAGGCGCGCGGGAACTTGTAGGGGCTGGCGGTCGAAAGCAGCACACGGGCCTTGGCGCCCTCGGCGGGGGCGACCTTGTCAAAGACGTGATAGCCGCAAGCGGTGTGCGGGTCGATCACGTAGCCGTTCGCGTCCCAGCAGCTCTTGATGGCAGCGCGGACCTCGTCCTCGCTTGCCCAACCGCAGCCAAAGACGCTCTGAATCTTTGCCAGCAGGTCGGCGGGAACCTCGTAGCGACCGGTCTGTGCCAGCTGCTCCATAAGGCCGGCAACGAGCTCACAGTCGCCATCGGACAGGAAGTAGAGCATGCGCTCCAGGTTGGAGCTGATGAGGATGTCCATCGACGGCGAGATGGTCGTGAAGAACGGACGGTTGCGGTCGTAGACGCCGGTGGTCAGGAAGTCAGCCAGCACGTTGTTCTTGTCGCTTGCGACGATGAGCTTGGCGACGGGCAGACCCATGCGCTTGGCATAGTAGCCGGCCAGGATATCGCCAAAGTTGCCGGTCGGTACGCAGAACTCCACGGCGTCGCCGGCCTCGATGGCGCCGGCGCGCAGCAGCTGCGCATAGGCGGCAAAGTAGTAGACGACCTGCGGCACCAGGCGGCCGACGTTGATGGAGTTGGCGCTCGAAAGCACCGTGCCGGCGGCCTCTAGACGTTCGGCAAGCTCCTTATCGGCAAAGATGCGCTTGACGGCACTCTGGGCATCGTCGAAGTTGCCGCGGATGCCGCAGACGGCGACGTTATCGCCCTCCTGAGTGGACATCTGCAGATTTTGCACGCGGCTGACTTTGCCCTCGGGATAAAAGACGGTGATGCCCGTGCCCGGGGCGTCGGCAAAGCCGGCGAGTGCTGCCTTGCCTGTGTCGCCCGATGTGGCGGTGACGATCATGATGCGCTCGGCGCCACCGTCCTTGGCGGAGGTGCGGGCCATCAGGCGGGGGAGCATCTGTAGGGCGACGTCCTTAAAGGCGCTCGTGGGGCCGCCAAAGAGTTCCATCACATAGGTCTGAGGGGCGTCAACACCCGGCGCAGCGTCGAGTTTGACGAGCGGCGTAACCTCTTCACTCGCGAACGTGCCGCGGTATGCCTCGTCGACACACGCCGAAATTTCTTCGCCCGTGTAATCATTCAGTAACATTCCCAACACATCTTGAGCGATTTCAAAGTACGATTTAGCTGCAAGCGAGCTGATATCGACCTGCTGGGTGCCGAGCTCGTCCGAGACAAACAAACCCCCGTCGGGAGCGATGCCGGTGCGGATTGCCACCTTACTTGAGCACGATAAAGTGCGTCCTCGTGTACTATGATAAGTTCCCATATAACACTGCTCCTCGGATGCCTTGGTCCCAATCGGTGAAACCATGGTATCAGAGCGCGCAAAATAGGTTCGCAGAGGCTTTTTAGAAAGGTAACCTCCAGCCCATGATTAAGATTGCCAAGTTTGGCGGCTCGTCGGTCGCCGACGCCGAACACTTCAAAAAGATCAAGGCCATTGTCGACGCCGACCCTGCCCGCCGTTTTGTGGTGGTTTCCGCCTGCGGCCGCCGCTTTAAGGGCGACACCAAGGTGACCGACCTGCTCTACCTGGTTAACGCGCACGTTAAGTATCACGTGTCGTGCGAGGAGCTACTCGAGGACATTGGCCAGCGCTATTTTGATATCGCTGACGAGCTGGAGCTCACCTATCCCATCCGCGAGGAGTTCGCGGCCTTTGCCGAGCGCGCCCGCTCGGGCGGCTACTCCACCGAGGAGCTTGTGAGCCGTGGCGAGTACTTTACCGCCCGCCTGATGGCCGAGTACCTGGGCTTACCGTTCCTGGACGCCGCGACGGTTGTGGCGTTCCATCACGACGGTACGCTCAGCATGAATCGCACTTCCGAGCTGGTGCAGGAGTACGGTCAGCAGGGCGGCTTTGTTATGCCCGGTTTCTACGGCGCGACGCGTGAGGGCCAGATTAAGCTGCTCGACCGTGGTGGCGGCGATATTTCCGGCTCGATTCTGGCCAAGTGCCTGGGCGCCGATCTGTACGAGAACTGGACCGACGTCTCGGGCTTCTATTCTGCTGATCCGCGTATTGTTCCCGAGGCTCAACCCATTGCGCGCGTTACCTACGAGGAGCTGCGCGAGCTTTCGTACATGGGCGCAAGTGTCCTGCACGAGGAGGCCGTGTTCCCCGTGCGCGAGGCAGGCATTCCGCTGGTCATCAAGAACACCAATGCGCCGCAGGACCCCGGCACCATCATTAGCGAGACAGCTGATGAGGGCGAGGCGGAGCCCATCATTACCGGCGTGACCGGCAAGCGCGGCTTTGTCGCCATCAACGTTGCCCGCGACCGCACCAAGCCCCGTGTCGGCTTTATGCGCCGTGCGCTTTCGGTCTTCGAGCGCTATGACGTTTCCGTCGAGCACATGCCCACCGGTGTCGACCGTTTTGGCGCCGTGGTGCAGGAGCAGGACGTGCACGACTCGCTGTACTCGCTCGTGGGCGACATTCAGCAGGAGGTCGAGCCGCTCGAGATCGAGGTTGTCGAGGGCCTGGCGCTTATCGCGACCGTTGGTCGCAACCTGCGCGGTCGTGCCGGCATCTCTGGCCACCTGTTTGGCATGCTTGGCCAGGCCGGCGTGAGTGTGCGTATGATTTCGCAGAGCTGCGACGAGATCAACATCATCATCGGCGTGGAGGAGAAGGACTTTGATCTGGCGATTCAGACCATCTACCGTGCTTTCTCCGACGAGAACGGTATCGTGAAGGTCTCCGACCTGGAGGCTCCCGCGCCGGTCGATCCCGCTCTGGACGCGCTCCGCAAGTAGCTGCCATCCCGGTGCATTTTTGGGACATGTCTCAAAAAACTAAGGCGGGGCGTTTCGTTTCGGTTTCGTTTCGACGGGGCGGGTTTCGTGTCCGCCCCGTTCTTGTATACACTGGCAACAATATTCGGCCTGCTTGGCGTGCGGGCGATAGCCACAACCTTTAAAGGGGGAAGCATGAAACAGTACACGGTTGCTATTTTGGGCGCCACGGGAGCCGTGGGCACCCAGATGCTCGAGTGCCTCAACGAGCAGGAGTTTCCGGTCGGTAAGCTCAAGCTGCTAGCGAGCGCGCGCTCTGCAGGCAAGACCGTTGAGTTCCGCGGCGAGCAGGTTGTGATTGAGGAGGCTTGCCCCGAGGCCTTTGAGGGCTGCGACATCGTACTCGGCGCCGCCGGCGACGATATCGCCAAGGAGCTGCTGCCTGAGGCCGTCAAGCGCGGCGCCGTCGTAGTCGATAACAGCCACGCCTTCCGCATGGATCCCGAGGTGCCGCTGGTCGTGCCCGAGATCAATGCCGATGACATTGAGTGGCACCACGGCCTGATTGCCAACCCCAACTGCGCGACTATCATCGGCCTGGTTCCCACCTGGCCGCTGCACCAGCTTGCCGGCGTGAAGCGTATGATCGTGTCCACGTATCAGGCAGCTTCGGGCGCTGGCGCGCCCGGTATGGCCGAGCTCGAGGCTCAGCTGGCCGCTCTGGGCCGTGACGAGGAGATTCCCGAGCCGCGCGCCTTTGCCGCCCAGCTGGCGAGCAACCTGATTCCGCAGATTGGCGGCGTCAAGGAGGAGGGCTTTACCTCCGAGGAGATGAAGTTGCAAAACGAGGGCCGCAAGATCATGCACCTGCCCGAGCTGCGCGTGAACTGCACCTGTGTGCGCGTGCCGGTGCTGCGTTCGCACTCCGAGAGCATTACGCTCGAGTTTGAGCGCGACATCACGGTGGAAGAGGCCCGCGCTGCGCTGGCTGCCGCTCCGGGCGTGAAGCTCGTTGACGACATGGGCGCCGAGGATGCGCACGACCGCTTCCCCATGCCGATGGACACCTCCGACCAGGACCTGATTTGGGTCGGTCGCGTACGCCGCGACATCTCGAACCCCGAGGCCGCGCGTGGCATCACCTTCTGGTGCTGCGGCGACCAAATCCGTAAGGGCGCGGCAACCAACGCCGTCCAGATCGCTAAGCTGCTCTGCGAGTAGTGTGACCTGTCCGGCGGGGGCCGGGCTTAGTTTTCAGAACGTCCTCGACCATGTGTGGCGCCTTGTCCTGCTCCTTCGGAGCCGCGGACAAGGCGCCACACTGGTCTGCGGAGTGTTCTGAAAACTAAGCCCGGCCCCCGCCTGCGGTGACTCGGCTGCGAGCAGTCTGCGATGGGGTCGTTGTTGGTTGGGGCCGCTGGCCTGATGTGGGGGCGCGCGGCTGTTGCGGGCCCTGGTCCCGGTGGCGGCCTCGGCGCTTTGCGCCTGCCGCCTTTGGGGACTGTGGGGCGCGGCCGGCAGCTGCGGCGCGTTG
>CALDWI010000019.1 GCA_937923795.1 uncultured Collinsella sp. | reverse complement strand
GTGCCGGAACTACCTTCCGACCAGTACGTAGGTTTGCGGAGCCATTGCAGGATGAATGTTCCAATAAGGCTTGTATATGCCGAGGCTTGCGTCCCCAAATCAGAGAGCGTCTTGACGCAAGCATTTTCCGTAGTGACAGTCCATTTCAGCAGAGGGTCGGAATCGGGCGATTCCGGATCGGGGTCAGGTGAGGAGGCTGTCGCCGGGAGCAGGAAAGAACAGCCTTGCGAGTTGATGGAACTGGCGACGCGGTCCAGATCCCAGCCCTGGCCCTTGTAGTTGCTGATTTCAGTGAATTGGTCGTAGGACCAATTATTGGGAATTGGGAATCCCAGATTACCCGAGAACCCCGTCGACATATCGGAGATGAAGGAGGAACTTGCGTAGCCGGCATTGACGACACGGCTGCAGATGTTGCGCGAAGCGTAGATGCCCACACCATAACGGCCTCCGAGGGATTGTCGGACAGCCTTGAAGTACGGCAGGATATTGCTGGTCACTTGGTCATCGGTCGCATCGAAGTCTACAGCGAAGTAGATATGGGTGGGAGGGATGCCAAGACGCTGCGCCGCCTCACGAGCGGTCTTGGCATGAGCAGCGCCGTTTGCCGGGGTGAAATGTTCCAGCTTCGTGGAGTACTCCTGAAAAATCGGGAAGAACCGCATGCCGCCCTTAGTGATGCGCTCGAGCTCACCCGGACGGATGGCCTTGAAGTAATCCTTGGGATCCAACGAAGACTGACCGGGCTCGGTCAGGTAACGTCCCACGATTTCATACCCGTCTGCCTTCAACGTCGCCAACCTAGCATCGGTAATCTCGAATCTGGTGTCGCATGCTACGCACGGACGGTCAGGATCGCCTTTGGATGTTAGCAGACTCATCCACGTGGTCGAATCAATGGAACCTGTCACGGCGATGGCATAACGTCCCTGGAATGCCTTCACGATATTGGCAAACGTACTCGTCCACACGAAGGTTGGCTCGCCTCCGATCCCATTGCACGCCAAAGCCGTGCTGGCGAGCCAGACCCACGACTCATTGGAAGATGCGTTATTGGACGTTATCGTTTTCAAGCGAGCCTTGGTTCCGTTACCGAAATTGCCTGTTGCCTCACTGGGCGAAAAACCTTCGAGCGACTGAAGCACCTGGATAAGAGCCGTGTTCATCTCCCTGCCGTACAGCCCATCAGTCGGAATGATGCCCGTGTATGGACGATATGCTTTGTTGATGAACTGCTGTGCTCTACGGACGGAGTCGACCCCACCATAAGAGGCCAGCAGCACGAACTGCTTCATCGAGAGCAACGCCCCCATGATTTCAACGTCTACGCTGGAATCTCCTTCTATACCCATATCAGCCTTAAGCTTCCTGATAGCGGAACCTGTTCCGTCGTAGAAATGCTGTGAGATGTTGCTACCAGTGGAGTAGCCCTTGCACCATAGCGCTCCCTGAATGATGGAATACACGTTGGAAGTGCTCTTGTCCGTAGCGGCCTGCTGCCGCACCCCATTCGGATACCGCTGCTTGAATAACCGCTGGGTGGAAGGACCGAAGTTGTCGGCGGTGGACTGGATGCCCAATTCAATCTGCAATGCGCGAGTAAGCGCATAGATTGTCGGCCAACCAGTTCTGCCGTCCGGATTGACTTTCTTGAATCGGGAATCGTTCCCGTATGTCTTGTTCAGCCACTGCTGCGTCTGCAGCACCATTTGATCAACCATGATGCCCTCCTTGGGTACCTATTGCCGGGGCTGACCCAATGTCTGCCCTCACCTGCACTGCCGTTTCGCCACGAGGTGTTAACCTCGGACGTTTCATCTGGCATGGCGCCCATGATGAACGCCATGATTTTCGGTATCTAGTTCCAGACGAAACATATCTTTTCCCCTATAACCATCCCCATCACACTGCGTAATGTTGCGGCGGTCTGCATATGTGTCTTCCGCCATGACACCTACCGCTCTGGCTATAGCCAAGATGTCTCCGCATGCATCAAGGTCATACGGTCCGCTTCCTCTGACTCTGGTAACACTGAAATGAACCATTACCAATCCTTTCCCTCGCCTACCGCTGATGTTGTCATGTTCTTCACCACTTCGCTTTCGCCGCGAATGACAACACGAATTTTGCGCACAGCCGTTGAAAGCTGTTTGGACACCGCCGCTCGGGACACGCCCAGCTCTCGTGCCATGTCTGATTGAGATGCCCCTTTTACAAACACGCCTTTGACGATGTTGCGCTGACCTGCCGGCAGCTTCTCCACCTCCCTAAAGATGGTTTGCAAACAGTTGGCTTTTTCTCTCGTTTCTTCTGCACTTAAGAGGATATCCTCAGGAGAGGCAGAATATCCTTGAGGCTCCTGCCCTATATCAGCCAGTTCCTCATAGGAGTAGGTAGCTCCACTGGCACGATCTGACCGATGAAAAGAATGAGCGGAACGTTCCTCAGCATTCCACAATTCCTGAAGTATCGCCTGGGGGTTACGTGATCCAATATCGCATGGCGAACAGCCCGTATGGATTGCGCGCAGAACCCTATCACGCTCGACCATGGCCCGTAATTCCTCTTCCGAACAGTCATATACATCGGTTACGGACACATTGCCGGCGCACATCGCCTCATGTTTCAATAAAACTCTCATTACAGTCTCGATTCCTCACAGTTATTGGGCCTTCGAGACCTGCCTTGATATAGTCATCACATGAGCATCCAACCTGCCTGATAAGCGTGAAGCGTCGGTTTAGAGAAACCGACGCTTCGTCATAAATCGACAGGCAAGTCTCATGTATGTGATCAGTTAAAACCCCAGCCAGCTTCGCTGCGGTGTAATGGACGGACAGGCCGATGCCATACTTCTATAACCGGTTAAACGCGTGGCATCGAGCTGAGAAAAATTACGATGTATCTGGTCTCAAAAATTCCTTTCGATAAACGAATGTTGCACTTTTCTGACTCAGCTGCAAAACGGCGTATACTGGCGATATTCCAGCGTTTTGCCGGCTTATTCATCTGAATCTGCCTCCCATCGTAGGGACGGTGACCTCGTGAGATGGCGACGGATGAAGACAAATGGAGACGAGAAGGAGACTCACTTGGCCGAAACTGCTGTTACGTATGCTCTGGGAGTCTTCTGCCAGCTCGTAAACCCTTATGTATCTGGCGTGGACCACCACAAAAAGGGATTCATGAAGGACTTCTTTGACGCTGTATTAGAGGGCGACATTTTAAGTAATCCACCTTCCCGGCATCATCGAAACCGCAAACCTGGGAAGACCACGATTACTGCTGGGGTCTGGGCTGGAATCAACGAAACTGACCTGACTCGCTTTTATAACGGGAGCAAGAAAATCCCTTCATGGAAAGCCACCGAGTTCTATCAGCATCTGGACGTCTCAGAGGTAGAACGTCTTTGTAGCGATATTAGTGTTGACGCCCTCGCTGATTTCCAAAAGGAACTGATCAAGGCGAATATTAAAGTTTCAGATATCAGCGAACTTCCTTCCGCCACAGGGAAATGGCTTCTATCAGTCCTCAAAGCCAATGCCGATGGACGTGATATTCTCGTCGATGGCATAGGTTTTCAGCCGGAATTCGATATGTTCGAAAACTTGCCTTTGGCATCCGGCCACATCAGCAACGGCAAATTGCACCTTGGGCGGTCTTCAGTCCCTTGGAAGACTTATCCGATTCCACCGGATAAACCAGATGATCATCTTGAGAAGACATACCTCACGCAGATGCAAGCTGCCTATGCCGATCACTTGCACAAGCCAATCAACTGTTCCGACGATCTTCCTCAGACATGCCGTCCCGAATATGCCAAGCAGCGGGAATATTTTTACGATGCGGAAGGAATGCGCAGGAATCTACGGGATGTCATAGAAAATGGAGAGCAGGAATTTGACGCGCTGAAGGTGGATCTTTATGACGGAATATGCGATATATGCGCATCTGATTATGCCGATGGACTGCTGCGTATGCGAGCAACGCTATCTCAAGCAGCCGGCTTCCCATTGTCTGGCTCGGCTATAGCCCAATTCCCATCAATGATTAAGGCAGCAGAAAAGAAGGGGCTGTGTCACATGCTGGTCAATGATCATAAGCTGGAGTGGGTACAGGGGAATGCATAATTCGCTATTTAATACGACACAGGAAACAGCAACGCGATTGACATTATGCCTCCCATTGCTCTCTAGGCCTTCCACAATCGACGAGATCGCAGCCATCGACCTTACCGCCACCTATATGAAGGCATTCGGATTCGGGCAGCATAATCTTCATGGTGATGGCCCACACGCTTTAGCCGAATATGACGCCCGTCGCAAACGAGTGCAAGCAGGGTTGGCGCAACTTGTAATCATTGGAGCAGCAACCGTAGATTCCACTTGCCTGTTCTACCGCGCCACTCCGGAATGTTTTCAATATTCAGAAGCATTGCATGGCGATTATGCTACCTCCTATCGCCGGGCTGTTCAGCTGTTGGCGGAGGAAGATTATGAAGACATCATGAACCGAATAACGAAAGAGAACAACCAATTATGAGAAGCACGTGGATACGTCAGATTTCGGCAATCAGAAAAGATGGAGTGGAATCCGCCATTAATCTCACATGCGGGTTGAACTGTGTTATCGGCGCTTCGAATACCGGGAAAACCCGGATTGCAAAAACCGTAGAATTCGTCTGTGGAGGAAAAGAGACCCCCTTTACCGACAAAACTGCCTACGAAGTCGCACAGGTCACGTTCATAACCAATGACGGTGAAGTTTCGCTTAGTCGTTCGACTCGCACTCAGAACACTATTCACGTGGAATCCAGCAACCCCGCAGTTGCTTCCGGCTCTTATTCTGTTTCATCACGTTCCGGCAAATCAATCAATACGGTTCTTCTTGCCTTGTTAGGCATTGAGCCAACCCGTAGGATAGCGACGAACGAAACTTACCATACAGTTGCTTTTACATGGAATGCCGTCAGACATCTTATGCTTGTTCCCGAAGACCAAGTAGGACGTCCGCAGCCTTCCATTCTCTTTCCCAAAAGCACCACGTTAACAACTCTCACACAAAGTTTGTCCTCGCTGCTTGTCTTGGTCCAAGACGACAAAATCGACAGCTCTATGCAGACAGAAAGCGCCAGCGAACATCGTACCCGCAGAAAAGCCGTGGAACAGTTCATCCACCAGCAATTGGACGACATAGAACCCCGCATCAAACGCCTTGAAGAAATGCGCCATATCGCAACGAATGAGGGAAAAACCGTTCACACTTATTTGGAAGCCCTACGAAAAAAAGCATTGCATGTGGAGCAGCAAAGGCAAACTCTTCTCGACCAAGATGCCCGTACCATCTCACATATCTCGCAGCTTAATCAACAATATGAGCATCTTGAGGTACTTATTCGCCAGCGCAAGGTACTTATCAGTCAATATGAATCAGACGCTGCACGCCTTGATCTGCAACTACAAGCGATGAAACATGCCCGTACGCATGCCTATCCCACCACATGCCAGTTTTGCCATAGTTCCATTCACATGTCTGCGCCAACTGAACAGGACATTTTAGTCGTCTCAACAGAAATCGAACATATCCACGGCATCCAAGCGGATGTTGAAACCGATCTGGCCATCCTCGCAGACAGAGCCGATAAGGTACAACGGGAATTGCAGCTGAAGCAACAGCAGCATCGGCAAAACATGCATACGCTCGAATCTGACATTCAACCAATAGCGCAGCATATGCAACAGGATATTGAACAAATTGCCCATGCAGAGCAGTTACACGCGGAATATGCGGAACTCCTGGCGTTGCATGCCCGTTTCAACAAGGCACTTGATAACGCTGATCAGGCAACGTCGAACAATGAAAAATACAAGCCGCGCGAATGCTTCCAAGGCGATTTCTGGTATTCCATGAATAACACCATACGCAACATTCTGCGACAATGTCATTTCCCTGGTGCCGATATTGCGGATTTCAGCAAAACTTCTTTCGATGTCGAAATAGCAGGATATTCCAAAGCTGATGAACAAGGCAAAGGGTACTGCGCGTTTCTTAACAGCGTTGTTATGCTCGCATTCCATGATTATCTCAATAAACAGTCAAAGCACGCTCCAGGCTGGTTGCTTATTGATACGCCTCTGCATGGGTTCGATGAGGGGACACGGTCTACGGAAGACTCTTCCATGAAAGCTGGCTTGTTTTCCTACCTAGCGAAACAAGCGGTTTCACAGCAGATCATCATTATCGAAAACACGAATCACATGGCCGGTATTCCTCTTGATGAAAACGTCAATATCGTCGAATTTTCAAAAGACAAGCACAATGGACGATACGGATACCTAGACGGGGTTTACGATGTGTCTGACGAAAGTTAACAGCGATCCCAAACAAGTCACCTTATCGAGGAGCGAACCCGTGCAGCCGGCCTCCCCATGATTTTCCAAAGCCATTCGACCGGACTAATTTGAGCGTATCGCCCGCATGTACCTCGCCCTCGACGACCGCGAGGACCTGCCGGAGAAGGTGCTCACCGAGATGAAGCTCACCCGCAAGTGGGTGCTCGCCATCGTCGGAGACAAGTGGCCGCTGCAGCACCGCCACGTGCTCGGCCGCGCCGTGCGCATCCGCTCCCCGTACGTGGACGTGCTCTCGCTCACCCAGGTGCTCGCCCTCAAGTCGCTGCGCAAGAAGGTGGACAAGGAGGAGCTCAGCCACGGCAAGAGGGAGGGCTACACCTACCTCATCCTGTGCACCGTCTCGGGCGTCGCGGCAGGCCTGCAGAACACGGGCTGATCGTTCGGCTGACTGCCTGGATGAACGAGCGGGGAGGCTCCGTGCCGATCAGCGGCGCGAGCCTCCCCGCTCGCGTTGTCCGGCCTTAGACTGGCCCGCGGCGGAGCACGCGAGGGGGTGCGGGACCGAACGACAGACTCGGATGATCGGAGGGGACATATGGACGCGGAAAGGGACACGGACGGGACGACGGACGCGTACGAGGGGGACCACACGCCCGCGGACGGCGCTGGGACGGATGGCGAAGACGGCAAGCCGGACACTGGACCGGGCAACAGACTCGCGATCATCCGACGTAACCCGGCGCCTGTCCGCGTTTACCCACGCCGCGACACCGACAGCCATCGTGGGCTTATACAACTGGTTCGGTCAGACTTATATTCTCGGCAGATTGAGCCTAGTCCACATTTCTCTATTTCTTCCTCGTCCTGCTTATAACCCCAATGACAACCCTTTTGGTTACGGCTTTCCTTCATGACAAACTGTCTTGGAAGAAGATTGTTCGCATCATAGCGCTGTCTTACTGTTTGACCATATTGGGTGTATTTCTGAACGAGTTGTGTTGTTGACGGAAGACGCCGCACTCGAAGGTTTTTGTTCAGCGCCTAACATGCAGCACTAGCATACTTATCCTCAATCCACTCATGATTCAGTAACAACTGCATGACTCCTGAAACACAGACACATAGCGAAGCCCTCGTTTGTAACTTCCACGAGAGAGAACCTTTGCTATTTTCACTAGAAAATCACACCCTAAAGTGCACCCCTACTCATTTTCCATTAGGATACTCTTAATAAATAAACAAGGACCATACCCTTGCATCTCCGACTACCTAAAATAAGGAGAACAGTGCAGTACATATATCTCACAGCACTTGCCCTGCTAGGATTATGTATGCTTATTTTTCCAAGGCAACTCTGGAAAATAAGCAATTTCCTCTGGACTCAAAAAGGAGATCCGAGCAATCTATACACATCCTTAATGAGAATAAGCGGTGCCGCCTTTCTTGTTTTAGCTCTTATTCTTTTCATCTTCTGCAGACTGCAGTAACACCTACCTGATCCTGTGCACCGTGTCGGGTGTCGCAGCAGGCTTGCAGAACACCGGCTGATTTTAGCCAGTTTCTTTCAGGGTCCCCGTTCGCACTGCCGATCGGGGACCCTTTTTCATACCTATATCTGCCTTATATATGGCAGAATCGGAGCCTTGCCATGAGCCTTCTCGCTTATATATGGCAGACCATCATGCGAAAAACCCACTTCGGGGGTACATTTTTCCGGTTTTTCACCTTTGGGACTGCCATACATAAGCGAAATATCACCGGACAGAACACGAAATCTGCCATACATAAGCGAGATATCGCTCTATTTCCCAGCGAACGGTCAGACCAAAACGTATGATGTTGGCTAGCCTGAACAATGAGGGGTGGAGTCAATGGCAGACGAACTGTTTGTAGACCAAGACGAGGTCGAAGGCACGGCAAGCGGCGTTTGGAGCCGCATGCTGGCAGGTAATCGCAGGTTTGCGGAGGGCAAACCGGAACATCCGAATCGTGGCGCTGAAGCACGCGAGGCACTTGTGGACACACACGCACCGGAAGCGGCCATACTGAGCTGCTCCGACGCGCGAGTAAGCCCGGATATTATTTTCGATTCCGGTCTTGGCGACCTGTTCACGGTTCGCACGGCCGGTCAAATCATCGACGAAGCCGTGATTGCGTCCCTAGAATACGCGGTGACCGTACTCGGCGTACGTTTGCTGGTAGTGCTCGGCCATCAGAATTGCGGTGCGATCAAGCAGGCATGCAAGGAATACGAGGCGCTGCTGCACGAGCTGACCGCCGACGCGGAGGATTCGCT
>CALDWI010000018.1 GCA_937923795.1 uncultured Collinsella sp. | reverse complement strand
GGCGTGGCATCTGCTGTCCGGTCGGATCAGATCATGACCGTCTGGATTGGCGTATCCGACGGGCAGCACAAGCCTGTCTATGCCAAAGTCGGCGCCTACTATTGCCCCAAAGCCACCAGCAAGGGCGGTACAGGCGAGCTGCATGCCGTGGATATCCTCGGCAAATTGCAGGGCGCAGCAAAGCCCAACGCCCGCTCCCTTGACCACCTCCATAATCAGAGCCTCGCGGATTTCGTGCTCGGCCTTGGGGCCAGCCCGTGGATCCCGGCGACGGATTTTACAGGATCGGCCCCGACTGCCTTTGATAAAGGCACAAACCGCCTGGAGTGCCTGCGATATGTATCACAATACCTGCACAAGCTGCTGTATGTCGACGCGGACGGCAATGCCCGGCTGACCGCCATGTCCCGTACGCCGGTTGCCGTAATCCCGTTGGATCAGTCCTACGAGCATCCGTCCATTGAGGCCCGCGAGGAGCTCGGCGGCATTGATTACACCTGGCACCGGTATGAAGATACGGGCGAAGAAATCCTTGCGGCTACCGCCGCCATACAGACCGCCAAAGGCGTGCCTGTCACTTACACGGCGATTACGGAGGAGCCGGTCGCATACACCCGCTGCGAAGTGGAGCATCCTTACGCAAGCGACTTTGTTGTGACACTGGTCTCAGCGACCTCCTATGCAATCCGGATTACTGTCAGGACGGACGCTGTGTTTACGGATCCGGATGAGTACAATGTCACGGTCAGACTGTACGGCAAAAAGATTGAGGATCAGACAGGCTCCGGCACGTCTGAAAAGGACAGCGTGGTCAACAAGGAGCAGAACCGCATGTCCGTCGACAACCCAATCCCGGTCGGCATACTCGATCGGCTCACCTGGGGTATGTATCTCCGGCGGACCTACGGCAAGGCGGACATCACCTGTAACTGGCGTGGGGATGCGTCCCTGCAAGTGGGTGACCCGGTCACGGTAGAGGGCAAATACGGCCCTCTGAACGGCGTGATCATCAAGCAGGAGATCGATTACGATGGGGCGCTCACGATGCGCACTACGGTCCGCCAGCCGGATTGGATGATCAATCTGGGAGGTGAGGGCTGATGCATATTAAGACGGGCTGGACGCCCCGAGACTATCTTGACCTGTATGTAACGGACGACGGCGAGACGTTTGACCTGGTGCAGGGTGGCCAGGCAGGCAATAACGATGCTCTGGCCTTCAACCGGATCCTCGCAAACTGCAAGACCATCGCGGACACATACAACAAAATATTCGGTACGGCGTGGAGCTATGGCTTCACGCCGTTTACCGTTGAGAGTATTTACTCTGCCGCCAACCTGCAATTGATTGAGGGCCGCTGCGGGGAACTCGCTCGGGCGTTTGGACTGGATTACAGCGGCAGAACCTGGGCGGCAGGGGATGTCGTTGATTACCGCGACCTTAACCGCTGGGAGGCGCCGTTTGAGTTGATGCAGCACTACGAGAGCCAGACGGCCGAAACGCTTAAAATACGCCGCTGCGGGGCATTTTCCTGCGGCGACAATACCGCATATTACAGATAAGGAGATGATCAAATGGCTTACACGCCAACCAAATGGCAAGATCATATACCCGAGGTGCAGGACGGTACGCCGGTTAGCGCGGTGAATATGAATAAGATCGAGGAAGGGATCATGCAGGCACACCAGGTTGCAGACAGCACTGCAAGCGCACTGGATCACGCCTATCATCCGCTGTTTCCATATTACTCCGCAGGGGCGACAGGCGACAGCACGAGCACAATCTATTACACGGCTGATGGCCTAACCACCGGCGTCTACCTGCTGCTCGCCAGCGGTAACTACAACCCCGGCGGAGCGGCATATTACCGATCTGTCTACAGCGCGATCCTGCTGCTGTCCTGCGGCTACAACAACACGACAAAGCAAGTGGTATACCGTATCAAAATCGGGACGTCCTCCAGCATGGCCGGTACGTCCGGTGTTGCAGACGGGAAGTTTGTAGTCGGCTTTGGGGGGATGGCGTCGGAGATTCAACGCACGGCCGCGACAGCAAAAATATTCATTTGCCTATCGCGAGACAGTGCCGCATCCTCGGCGGACAACTGGGATGTGCGGCTGCATAAGCTGATATGATCTACAGCCAGGCTGCAGCCGCAGCGGCGCATCTATACCTTGCGGCGAGCATCACTATTTCGATATTGGTCACGTCGATCTTCGGCGTGGCCTTATCTATTATCTTAAATTTAAGGAGCGATCAACATGTCGAAACCCACAATCTACATCGCCGCCGGGCATGGCGGGAACGATCCGGGCGCGGTAAGCGGTAAATACATCGAAAAAGCGCTGACCCTCAAAACCGCGCTGGCTTGCCAGAATTACCTGAGAAATTACGAAT
>CALDWI010000017.1 GCA_937923795.1 uncultured Collinsella sp. | reverse complement strand
GCACAACCTTGCCAAGGTTGGGGTCGCGGGTTCGAGCCCCGTTGTCCGCTCCATTTGGGCGTTTAGCTCAGGGGGAGAGCGCTTCCCTGACACGGAAGAGGTCAGAAGTTCAAATCTTCTAACGCCCACCAAATGTTCGCAGTCCAGAGGCTTTGCTTCTGGACTGTTTTGTTTTATGCCGCCAAACATGCCAGCAAATTTTGATCCAAGGTCTGTATGCGATGGTCTTCGTGTCCCGTAGGGGTGCCGGCAGATTGCATACGTCCTGGCCGAGCGTGACCGCAACATGTTGGTCAAGCATAATCTTTTGGATTCTTTTGGCGTGAGTGGCTTGGTTTTAGTAGGATTTGTCAGTGGCTTGACTAAGGGGGTTTTATAGCTGCCATGCAGGTAGCCGTGTTGGTAACGTTTTACCGACTTGTCAAATACCCCTCATTTATAATGCGTCTGCAAAATGACTAATTGCTTTGACCTGCTGAAACACTATATGTTGTGTTTGACCTAAAAAAAGAATACAGGATATAGATGCATCTTTGTCGTATGATAGATGGCGGACAGAGAACGAAGACCTTAATTGCCTCTTTTGAACGTGTCCTTGAGCCGCTTGATCGGCTCCTGGGAATGTCCGCATAGAGGCTTATGGTTTATCGAGAACACAGATTGCGCGACGGCGCCGTAAGACAGGGGCAAGCCCTGCCGGGCATCGTTTGGCTCTGAAGCGCAATGAGGCTACGACGCGAAAGAGGCAAGAGGATGAAGATCATCAAGCGCAGCGGCACCGAGGTTGTCTTTGACATCGATAAGATTGTCAATGCCATTCGCGCCGCTAACTTGGAGGTCGAGGAGAGCTCTCGTCTAACCGACCGCCAGGTGGTTTATGCGGCGCAAAACGTCGCCGAGGCATGCGAGAACGCGGGCCACACCGTTTCGGTCGAGGAGATCCAGGATTTGGTCGAGGACGAGATCATGCGTCTCGACTGCTACGAGGTTGCCCGCCACTACATCATCTATCGCTATGTTCAGAGCCTGAAGCGCCAGAAGAACACGACCGATGACAAGATTCTGTCGCTGATCGAGTGCAATAACGAAGAGGTCAAGCAGGAGAACTCCAACAAGAACCCGACCGTCAACTCCGTTCAGCGCGACTATATGGCTGGCGAGATTTCCAAGGACCTGACCCAGCGCGTGCTGCTGCCTCAGGAGATCGTGGATGCCCATAATGAGGGTCTGATCCATTTCCACGATTCGGATTACTTTGCCCAGCATATGCACAACTGCGATCTGGTGAACCTGGAGGACATGCTCCAGAACGGCACTGTTATTTCGGGCACGCTGATTGAGAAGCCGCACAGCTTCTCGACCGCCTGCAATATTGCGACGCAGATTATCGCCCAGGTTGCTTCCTCCCAGTACGGCGGCCAGTCCATCTCGCTGACCCATCTTGCCCCCTTTGTTGAGGTGAGCCGTCAAAAGATTCGTGGCGAGGTCGCCCGCGAGCTCGAGGAGCTCGGCGTTTCCGCATCTCCCGAAAAGGTTCGCGAGGTCGTTGAGGATCGCCTGCGTGACGAGATCCGTCGCGGCGTCCAGACGATTCAGTATCAGGTCGTGACCCTTATGACCACCAATGGCCAGGCGCCGTTCGTGACGGTCTTTATGTATCTTAACGAGGCCCGTACGCCTCAGGAGAAGCACGACCTTGCCATGATCGTGGAGGAGACGCTTCGCCAGCGCTACGAGGGCGTTAAGAACGAGGCCGGCGTGTGGATTACCCCGGCATTCCCCAAGCTTATCTATGTACTCGAGGACGATAACGTTCACGAGGATTCCCCGTACTTCTACCTGACCCAGCTGGCTGCCAAGTGCACCGCCAAGCGCATGGTGCCCGATTACATCTCCGAGAAGAAGATGCGCGAGCTCAAGCTGTCTAAGGGCGAGACCGCCGGCAACGGCGATTGCTACACCTGCATGGGTTGCCGCAGTTTCCTGACGCCCGACCGTTCGGGCAACGGTTTTAACAACGTTGCCAACGCGCTGAACTACGACCCGAACAAGCCCAAGTACTATGGTCGCTTTAACCAGGGCGTTGTGACCATCAACCTGCCTGATGTCGCACTGAGCTCGCACCAGGATATGGACAAGTTCTGGAAGATCTTCGATGAGCGCCTTGAGCTGTGTCACCGTGCCCTGCTGTGCCGTCATGAGCGCCTGATGGGTACACTTTCTGACGCCGCGCCGATTCTTTGGCAATACGGCGCCCTGGCGCGTCTGAAGAAGGGCGAGACGATCGACAAGCTGCTCGTGGGCGGATACTCTACGATCAGCCTGGGCTATGCCGGCCTGTATGAGTGCGTTAAGTACATGACGGGTCACAGCCACACCGAGAAGGAGGGCACGCCGTTTGCCATGGCCGTCATGCAGCACATGAACGACAAGTGCGCCGAGTGGAAGGCCGAAAGCGATATCGACTTCTCGCTGTACGGCACCCCGCTTGAGTCGACGACCTACAAGTTTGCCAAGTGCCTGCAGCGCCGTTTTGGCATTATCCCGGGCGTGACGGACAAGGGCTACATTACCAACAGCTATCACGTCCATGTGTCCGAGGAGATCGACGCATTCGACAAGCTCAAGTTCGAGGGTATGTTCCAGCAGCTTTCGCCGGGCGGTGCCATCTCCTACGTCGAGGTTCCCAACATGCAGGACAACCTCAAGGCTGTCATTCGCGTGATGCAGTACATCTACGACAACATCATGTACGCCGAGCTCAACACCAAGAGCGACTACTGCCAGGTGTGCGGCTACGACGGTGAGATCAAGATTGTCGAGGACGATGGCAAGCTGGTGTGGGAGTGCCCCAACTGCGGCAACCGCGACCAGGAGAAGATGAATGTCGCTCGTCGTACGTGCGGCTACATCGGTACCCAGTTCTGGAACCAGGGTCGAACCGAGGAGATCCGCGACCGCGTGCTGCATCTCTAATAACCATCCCAGGCTGCCCCGTAGCGAGGCCCCGGACCTTTACTCGCTATTTCGGACAGTCCTGGCTCACGACGGAGGCGCCACTGGCGCCTCCTGTTCGTGCGGAACTCATATCGAGCAAAGGTCCGGGGCCTCGCTACGGGGCAGCCAAGTTGATGTAGCTGAGATGCGGCATGCGGTCTGCTCACTCCTCGAAGTTCTTAGCGGAAATAATTTGAGCTGCAGCTGCGATTTACTTGCGATGGCGGTTGAGCTGCAGCTGAGTATTTATTGGACCTCGAACCCTATGCTCGATGTTCGCTTCGTTCATTGAGTTACCCTTTGCATGAGGCCGGGACATATCGTCCCGCCCGCAGTTTCGCAGGCCGAAGGCCGAGAATGTTTGAGGACGGGAAGATATGTCCCGGCCTCCCGGGAGAGTTACTTATGAACTACGCGAACATTAAGTATTTCGATATTGCTGATGGTGAAGGCGTTCGTACTTCTCTGTTTGTGAGCGGGTGCCGTCGTGGGTGCAAGAATTGCTTTAACTCTGTCGCGTGGGACTTTGCTGCGGGCGAGCCGTTCGATCGCGCCGTCGAGGATAAGATTATCGAGAGTCTCGATCATCCCTTTATCGATGGCCTGACGATTCTGGGTGGCGAGCCTATGGAGCCCGAGAATCAGGCGGGGCTTGTTGACTTTATCGAGCGCGTGCGTGCGGCCTATCCTGCTGGGTCGGGCAAGACCATTTGGTGCTTTACCGGTGACGTGCTCGAGGAGCTTATGCCGGGTGGCCGTCATCATACCGAGGTGACGGACCGTATCCTGGCCTGCCTCGACATGTTGGTGGACGGCCCGTTCGTTCAGGATCTGTACGATATCTCGTTGCGCTTTAGGGGCTCGAGCAATCAGCGCGTGATCGACATGAACGCCACGCGCGCTCGCGCTGCACGTGAGGGCGTTGCGCTTTGCGATGCTGTGGAGCTTTGGCGGGACGATCCGGTCTATTCGACCCATACTATGTAGCTGGCAGAGGTTGCGTGCCGGCGTGGTACCATAGCGCGAACGCGAAATCGAAAAAAGTGAGGCCCAGATGGTCGATCAGGAAAAAGTCGAGACTGCCATTAAGCTGCTGCTTGAAGGTATAGGCGAGGACCCAACTCGTGAGGGCCTGCTGGAGACTCCGGCACGCGTCGCCCGTATGTATGGCGAGATTGCCGGCGGTATGGACCAGAGTGCCGAGGAGCACCTGTCCAAAACTTTTGCCGTCGCTTCGAACGATTTGGTTATCGAGCGCGACATTACGTTCTACTCGCTGTGCGAGCATCATCTGCTGCCGTTTTATGGCAAGGCCGCCATTGGTTATATCCCTAACGGTCGGGTGGCTGGACTTTCCAAGCTCGCCCGCACGGTTGAGGTCTATGCCCGCCGTCTGCAGCTGCAGGAGCAGCTGTGTGCGCAGGTTGCCGATGCTCTCATGGAGTATCTTGCTCCCCAGGGAGCGATTGTGTTGATGGAGGCCGAGCATATGTGCATGACGATGCGTGGCGTGCAAAAGCCCGGCACCAAGACCGTGACGCTCGCTCGCCGCGGCATCTTTGAGACCGATCCGTCGCTCGAGGAGCGATTCTTTAGGATGCTGGACCGCTAACCATGAGAGCCGTTAACGACTTTGCATCGAAGACCGATGAGGGAACGCCGCGTCGCGGTTTTATGGCTTCGGGCCTAGCCCCCTTTGGTGCCATGCCTCGTATCGATTACATCTGTGCCAACGGCCTGTTCCGGCGGCACCTGGGCAACATTGCACAGTTGGAATCGGGGCGTATCTTCTGCCGCCACGGTATTGACCATCTGCTCGATGTCGCTCGCATTATGTGGATCAAGAATCTCGAGGAACAGCTCGAATTTGACCGCGAGGTCATCTACGCCACGGCACTTCTTCACGATATCGGCAAAGATGAACAGTATGAATCGGGTATATCCCATGATGTTGCAAGCGAACGCGTCGCTGATGCGATTCTCGGCGGCATGCCCGATGACGTAGCGTTTGAGCCGGCCGATGCTGCGGCCATTAAGACGGCCATTCTGGGCCATCGAAAGCTGCGCGTGAACAGCCAACCGCTCGAGCGTCTGCTCTATGCAGCCGACAAAGCGTCGCGCGCCTGCTTTGCATGCCCCGCGCGCAATGCTTGCAATTGGAGCGATGATAAAAAGAACCTGTCGATTCGCGTGTAGTTAGTTTGCGCGGTCGGGGTTCTAAACGAAGGAGACGATCGCGATGAGTAACAAGAAACTGCCCGAGAATGCAACCAAGACTGAAGGCGCCGAGCTCGCCCGCCGTGGAAGGGGCGAAATATCCACCGCAGCGGCGGTGCCCCACGTGAGCTATGACGACCTGCGCCATGCTGACCGCATTACTATCGACGGTCTCGAGGTCTTTGCCAACCACGGTGTGTATCCCGAAGAGAACGCGCTGGGCCAGAAGTTCATCGTGTCCTTGGTGCTCTATGCCGACCTGCGTGCAGCAGGGGAGCACGACAACCTGGATGCCTCGATTGATTATGGCTCGGTGTGTCACGATGTCGACGGATATCTGCGCGAGCATACGTTTAAGCTCATCGAGGCTGCAGCCGAGGGTGTGGCCCAGATGCTGCTGCGTCGTTACCCCCTGCTGCTTGGCGTGCGTGTTAAGCTCGATAAGCCTTGGGCTCCCGTCGGTCTTCCCCTGGCAAGCTGCGGCGTCGAGATCGAGCGAGTGCGCTAGTCGACGCTAGAGCTTGTTGAGGGGTGGCCGCTTGAGCCGCTGCGACAGAGCCCTATTGTTGGGGCAGTACGTGTCGAGCAGGGCGTGAAACCGCTGATTGTGGCTTGGCTCGAGCAAGTGGACGAGCTCGTGGGCGACAACCATGTCGAGGCATTCGACAGGGTAGGCGGCGAGCTCGCGCGCGATGCGAATGGCGCCGGTTTTGGGTGTGCATGAGCCCCAGCGCGTCTTCATACTGCGTACGGAAACGCGGGAAACGGCGATACCCATTGCGATTTCGTATGCATGCACCATATCGCGCAGCGCTGTGGTGACCTCGGATGCATAGAGCTGGTCGATGCGGGTCTGGAGCTCATCGGGCGTCAGGCCGTCGAGGATTGCGCGCCGCTCGGCCTGTAGGCGTTCGTTCGATTTGTCGGCGCCCATAAAACTTGCGAAGGTGGCCTGCTTGGGCCGCGGTGCGGGCGATGCAAAGTTGTGATCGAGCGCATCTTGTACCGTGATGGGCTTGCCCCAAAGCGCAATGATGGACGAGGGACTGAGCGGCTCTCGCGCCGTCGCCTGATGTTGCTCACGCTGGTCAAGTCGGCTGATAATCCAGGCGCTGTTGCGCTTCACAAACGCTTCGATACGCTCGCGGCTGGCGCCGAGCGGTGCGCTGGCGTGGGCCTCACCGCTCGATGTGACGCGTAGGTTGAAGTTCTTGACGCGCTTTTTGGTAACGACGACGGGGATGGATGTGCCATCCGGTCGGGATACGGTAATCGTAAATTGCTGCGTCAAAAGCGGTCCTTCAGATTGGGGACGGGCCGGCATGTCGACCGTTCGGCATACCGGCCCGCTCAAGGGATGTGAAATTAATAGCGCTCAAAGAAGGCAAGCGCGTTGTCGCTGCAGAGCTTTTGCATCACGGTCTTGCCAAAATGCTTGGAAAGCATGTTCTGGAACTCGGGCATCTTGCTGGCATCGGAGAGGAAAGCGGGCACCGTGGCACCGTCCCAGTCGCCGCCGAGCGCGATGGCGTCCTCGCCGCCCAGGTCGAGCCAGTGCTCGATATGTGCCGCCAGCTGGTCGAAGGTGACGTCTGCAGCGGTCTCGTCGGTTGCGTCGTTGGAAAGGAACTCGCTGCAGTAGTTGAGGCCGACGATACCGCCCATGTCGCGAATGGTGCGGAACTGGTCGTCGGTGAGATTGCGCTTGACGCCGCAGACGGTGCGGGAGTTGGAGTGGCTGGCGACGAAGGGGCGCGTGGCGTGGGCGACAACCTCGTCAAAGCACTCATCGTTGAGGTGGGAGACGTCGAGTACCATACCGGCGTGCTCCATCTGCGTAAGTGCCTCGATGCCGGCGGCGGTGAGGCCGGCGTGGGTATCGTGCCCGCTCGCGAGCGGTCCCTGCGCGTTCCAGCTGAGTGACGACATAAGCACGCCCAAGCTCTTGAGCACCTCGATCAGCGCGGGGTCCTCGGCAAAGAACGTGGCGTTTTCGATGGTGTGGATGCAAGCGACCTTGCCGTCCTTGAGCGCGGGGCGAATGTCTGCGGCGCTGCGTACGTTGACCATGCGGTCGTGGTTGAGCATTGCCTGGCCGCTCATATGCGCCATGATTTGCGCCTGGAAGCGCGCGGCGTGGGCGGCGGGAATCTCGTCGGGGACAAACGTGGCGAAGCACTGTGCCCACGGCGTGTTGCCGATCTTTGCGAGCGAGATGGCGCAGGCGTTGCCCTCGATGAGATCGAAATCTTGCGGATGCGTTTCGTCGCCGGGGAAATAACCGTCGGTGCCGGCGGTAAAGCGCAGGTCGAGATCGAGCGTGGCCCAGCCGATGCGGTCAGCGGTGTCGCAGTGTAGGTCAAATACGGGATATGCCATGGTTCCTCCGGTTGCAGCGTTTCTTTGCAAACTGTCATTGAATTGTATGACTAGGGTATAGTTAGCGCCATATGTTCATGGCGGCCCGCGTTGTGCGCCGCCCTTATTACGGAGGTTACCATGTCCAACCAGGGCAAGAAGGTCAAGACCCATTATCGCGGCACGCTCGATGACGGCACGCAGTTCGATAGCTCCTACGATCGCGGCGAGCCGCTGGAGTTCACCTGCGGCGCCGGTCAGATGATCAAGGGCTTCGACGCCGCTGTTGTCGACATGCAGGTGGGCGAGAAGAAGACCGTGCACATCCCGGCTGCCGATGCCTACGGCGAGCACAATCCCGAGATGGTTATTACCTTCCCGGCCGAGCAGGTTCCCAACATCGAGCAGATCGAGAAGGGCATGAAGCTCTTCCTGTCCACGCCGAGCGGCATGCCTGTCCCCGCCGTCGTCATTGACGTGACGCCCGAGGCCGTGACGCTCGACGCCAACCACGAGTTGGCCGGCAAGGACCTCAACTTTGATATTGAGCTCGTCGAGGTCGAGGGCTAGAGCATGCCTGAACGCTTGGTTTCGACGACATGTTTGGGAAATCTCAACGATCCGTCCTATGAACTCCTGCTTCGCCGGGAGCTGGGCGGTGTCTTTGAGGTCGATGAGCTACTGCTCGATTGGGACCAGGCTGATGTATGCGTGTTTGTGGGCGTGACGGAGCTGGGGCGCACGATCGATGTTCGGCTGGATGCTACCGACGGTGGTCGTCTTGCCGACGGCGACGTGCTCGCCATTGACCGTTCGGGCGTGGTGCCCGTGGCGGTTGTCGTGCGCCTGCGCAGCGCCGAGGTTTATTTGGTCGAAGTCGACCGCATGGATCCGATTGCGCTCGCGCATGCGTGCTGGGAGATCGGCAACATGCATGCGCCGCTCTTCCGGGGCGACTCGGACGAGCATACCGTGCGCATGTATACGCCGGTGCAGCCTGTTTTGGGCCGCATGCTCCGGGGTATCGAGGGCGTTCGCCTCTCGGTGGTTACCCGTGAACTCGATACGGACCGGCGCTTTGCGTCGAGTGCGGCGGAGGTCGTCGTTAGCATGGCTCCGGACTTTACCATCGTAAAGAAGGCGCGCGGTTAACGTGCGTATGAGTAAGACGGACTTTGAGAGGCAGCTATTCAAAGTCCGTCTTACTGTTGATGAGGTGCTTTGGGGGAAAGCATATGGGTCTTGAGGGAATCAAGCTGATTGCATGCGATTTGGACGGCACGTTGCTGCATCCGGGGGAGCGCGAGCCGCGTTCCGAGGCCTTTGAGCTTATCGATGAGCTACATCGTCGCGGTATCGTGTTTATGCCGGCGAGTGGTCGTCAATATGCGAGCTTGCGCTACCTGTTTGCCCCGGTGGCCGATGAGCTCGCCTATGTATGCGAAAACGGAGCCCTGGTGATGAGCGAGGGGCGTGCCGTGGTCAAGCGCTCTATGGAGCGTAGCCTTGCTATGGATATCGCGAATGCTGTGGTTGCGTATCCCCATGCCGACGTGACCCTTTCGTGTGAGGGACACCTCTACACCATGAGCGGCAACGATGCGTTCGTCGACCATTTGCGCTATGAGGTCCACTGCGACGTGGCGGTGGTCGACCGTCCCGAGGACATCGACGAGGACGTCATTAAGATTGCCTTCCAGACGCCCGAGGTGGATCAGCCGGCGGCGCTGGAGCATTTTGAGCGCCTCTTTAGCGACCGTGTCGACGTGATGACGTCGGGAACCGAATGGACGGACTTTATCGGTTTCGGTTCGGGCAAGGGCTCCGCGCTTGCCGATTACGGTCGTGCCCTGGGGATTTCGCCCGATGAGATGATGGCGTTTGGCGATAACGAAAACGACCGCGACATGCTCAACGTCGTGGGCCATCCCTATCTGATGGAGAGCTGCAACCCCTCTATGCGTGGCATTAACGACCGCGTCCGCTACGTGCGCACGGTCGAAGAAGAGCTGCGTCGTCTACTTGCTGAGTAGACATTTGGGACATGTCTAGAAATCTACTTTTTGCTGCAAAGTGCGGAAAGGTGGATTTTAAAGCATGTTCCAAACATCTACCGACAGTCAGGGCAGAGACCCTCGAAGATGGTGTAGTGCGACGTGACGTGCCAGCCGATTTGCTCGGACGCCTTGGCGTCGAGCTGGGCATCGAAGGGGAGCGGTACGTCGATGACGCGGCTGCACGAGGTGCAGATGATATGTGCGTGCGGCTCGATGGTGCGATCGAAGCGACTCCCGCCCGGCGTCTTGATCGAGAGGATTTCTCCGGCATCTGCCAAGAGATTAAGATTGCGGTAGACCGTACCGCGGCTGATTTTGTCATCCTGCGCGCGCACGACGTTGTAGATTTCGTCGGCGGTGGGATGGTTATAGCTTTGGCGCACGGCGTCAAGAACCAGCTTTCGCTGCCTGGTATTCCTTCTTTGCACCGCCATGCGCCTCGCCTCTTTTCTACTAACGGTCGTAGGTAAATGATACCGTATTTAGCACACAATACTAATAATGAGGAGTGAAACCGTCTTCATTGGCAAGTGGGGCTCGGACCTGGGCGTCTACGAGGCGAAAACGCGTCCCCATGCGCTCGTAGGAGGCATGAAGCGCCTCGAGATGAGATAGGATGTTTGCCGGAGCTCCCTGTATCTCCATCTCGACTGAGCCGTCTTCCATGTTACGCACCCAGCCGGTGAGCGCGCGTGCCTGCGCGAGGTTGGTGTTGGTAAAGCGAAAACCAACGCCTTGGACTTGCCCCGCCCAGCGCAGGAAATAGCGCAGGGGAGTGTCTTGAGTGACCCCGTCGCTTGCGAGCACAGTAAGCCTGCGGCGCAGCTCGAGCTCGACGTTTGACGGCTTTTGAGGCTCTCGACTGCCGCTGGTGACGCTGGAGAAGAACGTATCGAAGAAGCCCATCGCTATGCCTGCTTGCCTGCGTCGGCCGGGAAGGTTATGCCGGCCTGCTGGCGCACGGCATCCATGATGCGCAGTGAGACGAGCGTGACATCGCGGTAGTGGCCAAGCTCGTGGCGTCCCGCCGGGGTCTCCCAAATCTCTTCCTTGACGTTATCGATGCCGCCGATGGCGGTGATAAAGTCTGTGAGTTCGTATTCCATGGTGTTGCTCGATTTGGGCAGGTCGAGCACGCGGCCGTTGTCGCCCTGTTCGCGCGGTGCCTCGGTCGCTGAGCCGCGTACGACATCGCCGCGATAGTCGATGCGGACGTTGCGGGGCGTGGACAGATGGTCGATCTGGATAGTGCCACGCTCGCCTTCGATCTGCGAGGGCAGCAGGTCATTCGTAATTTTGGAGTGCGCGAGCTCGACGGAGATGCGGCCACCGCCGTAACTGGCGAGGATAGAACCGCAGCCGTCGATGGGGCCGTGCGTGAGCTGTCGCGTGGTGGGGTCGAGCAGAGTAGCCATGCTCGTAAGGCCGGAGGGCATGCCGAAAATCTCGACCATGGGCTCGACGGTGTAGACGCCAATGTCCATGAGGGAACCCGATGCCATATTGCAGTCGAAGATATTGGTGGAGCGTCCCGCGAGAATCTCGTTGTAGCGCGAGGAATACTTGCCAAAGCGCAATGAGGCACGACGAATGGGCGCAATCTCGCCCAGGGCGTCCTCGATGGCGTGGAAAGCGGGGTCATGGAGCGGGCGCATGGCCTCGAGGGCCACGACACCTGCTGCCTCGGCAGCGCGGAAGACTTCCAGCGCCTGCGCCTCGGTGGCGCAGAAGGGCTTCTCGACGATGACGTGCTTGCCACCGGCGATGCAGGCAAGGGCCTGCTCGTAGTGAAGTGCGTTGGGGCTGCCGATATAGACGGCGTCGACGTCGGCAGCGGACGCAAGCTCGTCAAGTGCGGTGAAGTTACGCTCGCCGCCGTGCTTAGCGGTGAAGGCGGTGCCGCGATCTGCGTCGCGCGAGAGCGTGCCCACAAACGCGGCTTGGTCGTTGGCGTTGACGACCTGGATAAAGTCGTCGGTGATCATGGATGTGCCGATGGTCGCGATGCGCAGCATACGTCCCCCTTGCGTTGTTTGGTCTACAGGATGAGTGTAGCGCGTGGGGATATAAAGCTGCGCGAAAATGCTATTACAGGTCGTTCTCGTTAAAGCCGGTGTCGATATCGAGGTTGGCTCCGTCGGCCGCGGTGGTGGCGAGCTCGTCGCAGCGCTCATTGAGCTCATGGCCGGCGTGACCCTTAACCCAGATGAACTCCACTTTGTGCTTGCTCTTTGCGGTGAGCAGACGCTCCCACAGATCGCGGTTCTTGACAGGCTGCTTGTTGGCGGTCTTCCAGCCGCGTTTTTTCCATCCGTCAATCCAGTGCTTGTTGAAGGCGTTGACGACGTACTGCGAATCGGAATGGACTTCGACGTCGCAGGGGCGGTTGAGCGCCTCGAGTGCCACGATGACCGCCATGAGCTCCATGCGGTTGTTGGTGGTCTTGGCGTAGCCGCGCGAAAGCTCGGAGGTGAAGGTCTTGCCGGCGGGGTTGGTGTATTTGAGCACGGCGCCGTAGCCGCCGCGTCCCGGATTTGATCGGGCCGAGCCGTCGGTATAGATGATGACCTTCACATGGTTCCTTTCGTTGGGTACGTTTCGTGTGAGTGACCATTGTAGCGCCATGCCCGCCGGGGGCTAGCAATCTACGATTTCTACCCCGTCTTCCGACAGTTGGTTGGCATGGATGATGCGGTTGAGCTCGTCGAGGTATTGCTGCAAGAGGGGAGAGGGCTTGCGGTCGTCATGCATGATGTAGCCCACATGCATCGTCGGGGCGTCTGCCAGGGGGATCGAGGCCATGCCCCACTGCATTTCGCTGGAGAGTACGCCGGTCGACAGCGCATAGCCGTTCGAGGTGATAAGCAGGTTGGTGAGCGTCCCGCGGTCGGATACGCGGATATTGCGGTTGCAGGGAATATAGCTAAACGGTTCCTCGGCGTAATAGAAGGAGTTCGAGGTGCCCTGTTCAAAACTATAGCGCGTATAGGGTGTGAGGTCGGCAAGGGACAGTTGCGGGCGGCGGGCGAGCGGGTGGCGTTCGCTGACGAACACGTGGACTTTCGCATCAAAGAGGGGATGAAAGCTCGCTCGGGCATCGGTAAAGGCCTTCTGCAAGACACGGGTATTAAAGTCATCCAGATAGAGGATGCCGATATCGCTGCGAAACGCGCGCACGTCGTCGATAATCTGCGCTGTGGTGGTCTCGCGCATGATGAACTCGAACTTGCTGTCGCGGCAGCGCTCGACTACGTTGACAAAGGCCTCGACCGAAAAGGCGTAGTGTTGGGCGGAAATGGCGAGGCGGGCTTGCGGGGTGCCGCCGTCCTCGTAGCGGGCCTCGAGCATGTCGGCCTGCTCTACGACCTGGCGTGCATAACCCAAAAGCTCGGTGCCGTCGTTGGTGAGTGCAACACCGCGGCTGGAGCGCGTAAAGATTTCGATATGAAGTTCCTGCTCCAGGCTTTTGACGGCATTGGAGATATTGGACTGCGCCGTATAGAGGCGCTGGGCTGCGGCGTTGATCGAACCGGACTCTGCCACGGCGATCATAAAGCGAAGCTGCTGGAGGGTCATCGGCGCCCGTCCCTTCGATAGCTATCTATAAAACCGATAACAGGTTAGCGCTTTTAAGTGATTGACCGAGGGAAACAATGCTCGTACTATTCAAAACACACAAAGGCGGTAGGTAATTAAGCCAACCACGGAACCGGGATGCGAAAGGAGGCCCGCATATGAATTGCTTGCCAAGACGAATGCCGGGCTCCTGTTTGCGCCCGTCGGCGTGATCAGGAGACAGCGACTTACTTCTCTCTTTTTATTTACTTTTGTTCGATCAAGGAGACCATCATGAGCCAGTTCATTAACAACCCCGAGCACACCTTTGGTTTCGATACCCTGCAGCTGCACGTTGGCCAGGAGAGCGCCGATCCTGCATCCGACTCCCGTGCCGTGCCTATCTACCAGACCACGAGCTATGTGTTCCGCAACTCCCAGCACGCCGCCGACCGCTTTGGTCTTGCCGACGCCGGTAACATCTACGGCCGTCTGACCAACTCCACCCAGGGCGTCTTCGAGGACCGTATCGCCGCCCTCGAGGGTGGCGTGGCAGGTCTTGCCGTCGCCTCCGGTGCTGCTGCCATCACCTATACCCTGCAGGCTCTTGCCCAGGCCGGTGACCACGTGGTGGCTCAGAAGACCATCTACGGTGGCTCCTACAACCTGCTGGAGCATACGCTCTCCCAGTTTGGCGTCGAGACCACGTTTGTCGATGCCCATAACGTGGAAGAGGTCGAGGGTGCCATCAAGGACAACACCACGGTCATCTATCTCGAGACGCTCGGCAACCCCAACTCCGACATCCCCAACATCGACGCCATCTCCGAGGTCGCCAAGAAGCACGGTCTGCCGGTTGTCGTCGACAACACCTTCGGCACCCCGTATCTGTTCCGTCCGCTGGAGCATGGTGCCAACATCGTCGTCCACTCCGCAACCAAGTTCATCGGCGGCCACGGCACCTCGCTGGGCGGTGTGATCGTCGACGGCGGTAACTTCGATTGGAAGGCGAGCGGAAAGTACGCCCAGATCGCTGAGCCCAACTCCTCCTACCACGGTGTTTCGTTTGCCGAGGCTGCCGGTCCCGCCGCCTTCGCAACCTATGTCCGCGCTATCCTGCTGCGTGACGAGGGCGCCTGCATCAGCCCGTTCAACGCCTGGGTCCTGCTCCAGGGCACCGAGACCCTGTCGCTGCGCGTTGACCGTCATGTCGAGAACACCAAGAAGGTCGTTGAGTTCCTGGCTGGTGACAGCCACGTCGCCAAGGTGAACCACCCGAGCCTGCCTGAGCACCCCGATCACGAGCTCTATCAGAAGTACTTCCCCCGTGGCGGTGCTTCGATCTTTACCTTTGAGATTAAGGGTGGCCAGGAGGCAGCTTGGAAGTTCATCGATCATCTGCAGGTGTTCTCGCTGCTCGCCAACGTGGCCGACGTCAAGTCACTCGTCGTACACCCGGCTACCACCACGCACTCCCAGCTCTCTGCCGAGGAGCTCGCCGAGCAGAACATCACGCCCTCCACGATCCGTCTTTCCATCGGTACCGAGAACGCCGAGGATATCATTTGGGATTTGAAGCAGGCCTTCGCCGCGCTGGACGAGTAAGGCGACTTGTGCAAGGACCCCTTGCGACTCGATAGGTATAACTGCATAAAACGCCTGCTCAAGGCGCCTGTGCGCACAATGGTTGCACAGGCGCCTTTTTTGCATAGAGAGGGTGCAAAAACAGGGTTTTTGACACGATTTATGCATTTGAGTTGTGGAAAACTCCTGTTGAGAGGATGTGAGTTTTACGCAATTGACGTGCGCCTTTTGAGTAAAACCGCAGGTCGCGATTTGCTCGGGGTACTATGCAGCGCGATCGAATCACACGCAGCCCAAACGCAGCAAAAACGCACTACGGAGGTTTCCAGCTACATGAGGATCGATTCACGAAAACCGAAAGCCGCCGCCCTTTCCGCCGCTCTGACCGTGGCACTTTTGGCGGGCGCCGGCGCAACTGATGCCCACGCGGCAACACTATCCGATACGGTTGGATCTACGCCGTCCGAGGCGACGCTGGTGCAGCCCGTCGACTACCGCGGCGACGGTTATGGCTCTATGCAGGAGTGGAACGCCTCGATGGGGGCAAAGCGCGATTCCCTGGAGATGCGCGCTCAGATCATTATGAATATGTATGGCGACTATGCTACCGATGACGAGCGTGCTGTGTTGCAGAACTGCATCGACGGTGCGGGTAGCCTGTTGACGATGGGGGAGGTCGACGCCAAGTCGACCGAGCTCGACGAGCTTCGCTCCACGCTTGAGGATGCCAAGCGCGAGGCGCTCGAGGCTGCCGCAGCCGAAGCCGAGGCCGCTGAGGCCGTTCAGGCTTCGTATTACAACGCCGGCTCCGGCTCGTCTTACACGTCCGCTGCGTATTACGCGAACGGCTCGGGCCTGACGCGCTCGAGCGGCGTCAATAACTATAACGGCCGCCGCGAGACTTATTACAGCAGCAACGTGTTGTATCACCACCGCACGGGCGAATGGACGCAGGATTCCGAGGGCTTTTGGCGCGATTCCGATGGCTACTACGTCGTGGCCGCGGGTGATAAAGCTCAGGGCTCCACGTTTACCGGTTCCAAGGGCGAGTGCAAGGTCTATGACTCCGGCTGCGCAGCCGGAACCACCGACTACTACACTGGCTGGTAATTTTTCTGCATCACGGATATTTGGCGGATGGGCGTCTTTACCGAGCTTTAGGGCAACGTAAGGACGCCCGTTCTATGTATGCGTTTGAGCTAACAGAGCCCTTACCGTGGCAGTACGCCGCGCATATGGGCGCGGGGCACACTAAGTCACGAGAAGCAAAGTCTTTCTCGTGGAGGAAGTGGTCCCATGAACGCTCGAGATGTCGCTATTGCCGTCGTTGCCCTTTTGATCGGATGTCTTGGTCCGGCGGTGGCGTTAGCTGCCGGCTTGCAGTCCGCTACGGGCGCCGCTCCTGTGGTTGTGGGCGCCTTGATTGCAGCGGCGCTGCTGGGAAGCGCCGGCGTGCTACTTTGCCGCGATGACGAGGACGAGGTTCCGGAATCGCAAAATAGGCCTCAGTTTTAGCCTCGAGCCAAATGCAACAGGCCTTCGCGAAGACGGAATCCTCGCGAAGGCCTGCCTGCTTGTATTGCGCGCGTCGCGATGCGGCCGAGGCTACCAGCTGCTTTCTATTTCGCGAATCCTCTGGTAGAGCCAATCGTTTTGCGGCACTTGGATATCGTGTTTGACGGCCAGGCGGCAAATGGTGCCCGCGAACTCCTCGACTTCGGTTTTTCGTTGCGCGATGCGGTCCTGCGCCATCGAGGGCATACCGGTGGGGTCGATTCCCTCGATGAGGTGCACCATCTGCGTCAGGTCTGCCTCGGTCAGCTCAATGCCCTCGGCGTTGGCGACCGCAAGCGTTTCGCGCATGGCAGAAACAAAGCAGCGACGCTGCTCGGAGCCCGGCTCCGTGGCGCTTCCGTAGGTCCCGCCGTAGGCCATGCACGTCTGGTTGATGCCGTCGTTGAGCATGAGTTTGGCCCACATGCGGTGCGCAATGTCGCTCTCGACGGTATGGGCGATGCCGCAGCGCGTGTAGAGCTCGTCGATGGCGGTGACGGTTGCGGGCTCGGTGCCGGCCGCCGCGCCAAAGCGGATTTCGCCCGCATTGGTAAAGGTGAGCTCTCCGTTGAGGAACACGGCGTCCATGCCCTGGCAAATACCAAGAACGGTATGCTCCCAGCCAAAGCGCTCGGCAATCTTCTGCTCGCTCGTAATGCCGTTACACAGCGAGGCGATGAACGTATTGGGCCCCACGACGCGCTCCATAGTCTTGAGTGCTTGGTCGAGGCCGGTCGTCTTGACCGTGAGAATGACCAGGTCGGCGGGCGTTGCCTCGCTGGCGCGGACGGACTTGAGCGCACAGGGCTTGCCGTTGACGGTGAGCGCATCGCCTGCGTGACGCTCAAAACGGGCGTCATCCATAACGTATTCGACGGCGTCATTGCCGAGGGCCTTGGCAATCATGCTGCCGTAGAGCAGGCCGACGCCGCCCTTGCCGATAAAGGCGACCTTGTTGATCTGCATGTGAATCATCTCCCCATATAAAAGGCGCCCGCGTAAGGGGCGCCTGATGGATTGTATGTCGCCGGGGCGTTTGGTAAGCGCGCGGGGCTGCTGTTATGAAAAAGAAACTATTGCACTGTGCGCTTATGCCGCGGGACAGATCACAAAAACGCGCGCAGGGTGTACGACGCCATCGCGCACCTTGGGGAAGGTGCAGAAGATGACAGCGCCTGTGGCGGGAAGCTCGTCCAGATGGTCTATGACCTCGATCTGGCAACGGTCGACCGAGAGGATGTATTGTTCTCCGGGATAGGGGTAGGCGTCCTCGCGCGTGGTCACGCTCGCCTCCTTTCATCGGGCTTTTTGCTGGTGTTAAAGCGGTGCCGTGACGGCTCGATTTCTGCTACGTTACGATACGTTCTCGATTACGATTCCAATGTGTTTCGACGACGTGACCATTGTGTTTCGCCTCATTAGGGCTTCGAGGGGAGAGGAGGGGCAGTGCAATATCGCGTTGACCCCAAAAGCGGCAACCGTATCTCGGCGCTGGGGCTGGGTTGCATGAGGTTTCCCGGTGCGCCGGGACACCCCGATGCGAAGACGGCCGATGCCATCATTTCCCGTGCGGTGGAGCAAGGAATAACCTATCTGGACACGGCCTATCTCTACCCCGGTAACGAAGCTTGTGTGGGAGCTTCGCTTGAGCGCCTGGGTCTACGCGACCAGATTTTGCTCGCGACCAAGTTGCCGCACGCTTCGTGCAAATGTGCGGAGGATTTCGACCGCTTTTTTGACGAGCAGCTGCACCGTTTGCGGACTGACCATATCGACTACTACCTCATGCACAACATCACCTCGCCCGTGCAGTGGGAGTGCGTGGCAGCGTTGGGTATCGAGGACTGGATTGCGCACCAAAAGGCTGCGGGGCGTATTCGCCAGATAGGTTTTTCGTACCACGGCAGTGCGGCGGACTTCCTTACGATGCTTGACGCGTACGACTGGGACTTTTGCCAGATCCAGTACAACTACGCTGGAGAGCGCTACCAAGCGGGAACGGCGGGACTCATGGCAGCCGCCGAGCGCGGGCTCGCGGTGTTTGTGATGGAACCGCTTTTGGGTGGACGCCTGGCGGGCAAGCTGCCTCCGCGGGCCCGTGCCGTGCTCGATGGCGTACGCGATCCGTACCTGAAGACACCGGCTGCTTGGGGCCTTTCGTGGGTGTGGAATCATCCTCAGGTCACGATGCTGCTATCGGGTATGACCGATACCGCGCAGGTGGACGAGAACGCGGCATTGGCGGATCGCGCACTGCCGGATTCGATGACGACAGAGCAGCTCGATACCATCGCACGTGTGCTGGGAGAGTTTGAGAAATCGAATCGCGTGCCCTGTACGGGGTGCGGCTACTGCATGCCGTGCCCCAAGGGCATCAATATTCCCGGTTGCTTTGGCGCCTACAACGCGAGCTACGCGCATAGTTGGTTTACGGGGCTGTCTCAATACTTTACGGCGAGCGCGGTGCGGACGAACGAGCCCAAGCTAGTGAGCAATTGCGTCAAGTGCGGTAAATGCGCACGTCACTGCCCGCAACACATCGATATCCCCGAGCGTCTCGACGATGTGCGCCGACGTTTCCAGCCTGGCCCCGTAACGGCCGCGCTTAAAGCTTTTTGCAAAACGCGCTCCTGATGCCCCTTTTATAAGTTGCGGTGGAATAGTTCCTGTTTGCGGCAAAATAGGGCTTAAACAGGAACTATTCCACCGCAACTGAAGGGGGCTGTCGTGGGCCATCGGGATTCATGTGATGATTTGCGTGAGGTTCGTTGGGGCGTTTTGGGCGCTGGGCGCATTTCGCATCGATTTGCATCGTCGCTCAAGGAGGTGGACGGGGCACGGCTTGTGGCTGCCGCCGGTCGCACTCCTTCGCATGTTGAGGAGTTTTGCAGGGCGTTTTCGATTGATGCCGCGCACAGTTATGCCACGGCTGACGATAACGGCGATGCAGCTTATGATGCGTTGATTGCCGACCCCGATGTCGACGCAATCTACTTGGCTCTTCCACATGGCATGCATGCGCATTGGGTCTGTCGGGCACTGCGCGCGGGAAAGGCCGTGCTGTGCGAAAAGCCGGCCGTTTTGAATGAAGAAGAGGCTCTCTCGATTGCCTCCACCTCTCGCGAGCGCGGTGTGCTGTTTATGGAGGCGATGAAAAATCGGTTTTGCCCGATGCGCACTCGCGTGAAGGACTTGCTTGCGTCGGGTGAGCTTGGCCGTATCGTCTCGATTGAAAGCGTGCAAAATCTCGATTATGGTGAGCCCCCTTCGAGTTATCTGCTCGACCCGTTGCAGGGTGGCTGTCTATATGACATGGGCTGCTATGCGGTCGGGTGGTTTGAGGATCTACTTGCGGGTGCGTGCGATGTTTCGTCTCGTGAAGTTCGCTGGCGTGACGTATCGGGCGGCCGCGTTGATTGGGCCGACGAGATCCGTATGAGCGTCGGCGGTATACCCATTCATATGGTGTGCGACGGCAAAGCAACATATGAAAGCCGCTTAACGATTGTCTGTGAGCGAGGCTCGTTGGAAATCGAGCGTCTCCATCGCCCCGAGCTCGCCCATGTGAAGTATTCCGACGGTCGAACGCTCGAAATAAATGCCCCGTTTGAGATCGATGATTTCTACGGCGAAATCCAGCATGCGACCCAGCTCATCCGGGCGGGGAAACTCGAGAGTCCCGTCATGCCCCTTGCCGCCACGCAGCGCTGCGCGCGCATTATCGATGCGATTCGCTTGAAACTTTAGTGCGTGGGGGCATGGCGCCAGCGCCCGGAATGCCTTGGAGGCCTTTGCCCCTGATGCCCCTTTTATAACTTGCGGTGGAATACGGTCTGTTTGCGCCAAAATAGGGCACCAATAGACCGTATTTCACCGCAACTGATGAGGAGGGAGCTGGAGATGCTGACGATCGGGTGTCATCTTTCGACGACGAAGGGCTATCGGGCAATGGGGGAGACGGCGTTGTCCATTGGCGCCAATACCTTTGCGTTCTTTACGCGCAACCCGCGCGGTGGCAAGGCAAAAGAACTTGACATGGATGACGTGGCGGCTCTGCGCGAGCTTATGTCGCAAAACGACTTTGGACCGCTGGTGGCGCATGCCCCGTATACCTACAACCCCTGTTCTGCCAAAGAGCGGGCGCGCGAGTTCGCCTTGGAGGCTATGGCAGAGGACCTGCGGCGCATGGAGGCGCTGCCCGGCAACTACTACAACTTCCATCCCGGTGCGCATGTGGGGCAGGGCTCCGACGCCGGCATTCAGATGATTGTCGACGCCCTGTGTCAGGTGATGTTTGAGGGCCAGCAGACGACGGTGCTGCTCGAGACCATGTCGGGCAAGGGCACCGAGGTGGGCCGCAGCTTTGAGGAACTGGCGCTCATCATTGAGGGTGTTGCCGGCAAACGCCCCGAGCTGTCGGCCAAGCTGGGCGTTTGCCTAGACACCTGCCATGTGAGCGATGCCGGCTACGACATCATCCATGATCTGGACGGCGTACTCGACGAGTTCGACCGCGTGGTGGGTATCGATCGCTTGCATGCCGTACACATCAACGATTCGAAGAACTCTTGTGGCGCCCATAAAGATCGTCACGAGTGCATCGGCAAGGGATACCTTGGCAGTGAGGAATTTGGTGGAGGTATGCAGGTTATGCAGAATATTGTATCGAATGGCCACTTGCGTTCGCTGCCGTTTATTTTGGAGACTCCGAACGAACTTGCAGGTTATGCAGCTGAAATTAGACTATTAAGGTCATTGCAGCAGTAATGACTGTCACAAAGTAGAGTATTCCATTCACGTTATGGGTTTGTTTCAATCAGTTTTCTCATTGCAGATTCGTAATTCCGGGTGCATAATAGCCAACAGTTTTTGCAGACCTCTGAATCAAACGAGGTCACCGGAAGGAGACTGATTATGAAGCTGAAGAAGCTTGGCGCATTTGCCGCCACGGGTGCTATGGCGCTCGCCCTTGCTCTGACGGGCTGCGGTTCGTCCAACGCCACCTCTGGTTCTGATGCCGGTTCCAGCAGCTCTGACGACGCTAAGGTCGAGAAGGTCGACGGCTCCAAGGAGTACGCGCTCGTCAAGGACGGCACGCTGACCGTCGGCACCTCTGCCGAGTACGCGCCGTTTGAGTACAAGGATGACAACGGCGACTACCAGGGCTTTGACCTTGAGCTCATCAAGGCTATCGGTGACAAGCTGGGCCTGGATGTCGAGTACGTCAACAATGACTTTGACACGCTGGTTCCGGGTGTCGCTTCGGGCGCCAAGTACGACGTCTCCATCGCGGCTATCACCGACACGCCCGAGCGTGAGAAGGAAGTCACTTTCTCCGATTCCTACTACATGGACGATCAGGCTATCGTGACCAAGGTCGATAACACCGACATCACGGCCGACAACTACAGCGAGAAGCTCAACAACGCCGACGCTACCATCATCGTTCAGTCTGGCTCGACCGCCGAGTCTTTTGCCCAGGAGAACTTCCCCAAGGCCAAGATCGTCCCCTACAAGGACGCTACCGAGTGCTTCAGCGCCCTGCAGTCCGATAAGGGCGACGCCGTAGTCACCAACCGCTCCGTTGCCAGCCAGCTGACCGCCGAGCAGTTCAACACCTGCCAGACCATTAAGCAGATCAGCACCGGCGAGGAGTACGCCATCGCCATCAACCAGGGTAACACCAAGCTCAAGGAAGACATCAACCAGGCCATCAAGGACCTGACCGACGACGGTACCATTGACGCCCTCATGGCTAAGTACAACATCAAGTAAATAGATGCTTGATTGCGTGTAGGCCCTTTCCGTTTTGCGGAGAGGGCCTTTGCGCTTCTCTCGACGGAGAGTGTTTCCGTCTTGTTTTGCCGGCAACTTCTACGATAGGAGCCACCTTGTCTCGATTGAACGAAGGGGCCGCGGAGCAGCGTTTTTTACTGCCCGCCTTGCTCCAAAAGCTAGCCTGCGTCATGGCCGTGGCGCTCGCGCTGGTGTGCGCGGGGGCATATGCGCCCACGACCGCCCAGGCGCTTGAGACCGCAAAGATTACCGCCCGACCCAACACCGGTTCGGGCAGCGCTGTGGTCGGCGGCACCGAGACGCGCATTACCTGGGAGGTCCAGGCCGATGCCGACGAGGAGCTGAGCGGTCTTTCGCTGACGTTTGTCGACGGCACGACGTTTGGTACCGATGACACGCGATTGACGATGCTCTCGGGCGAGGACCTCATGGATCGTACGCCCATGAAGCCCACGTGCAAGGCTGACGGCCAGACGCTCAAGATCGACTTTGGCGAGACGGCGCCTGCCGGCGGCTTTTTCCGTGTCGAGGTTTACGGCGTGACCTTCCCCGTCGAGGGCGGCGATGAGGCCTTTAGCGGCACCTGCACTTTGGCCGATGGCTCGACCAAGAAGATCTCCAAGATTCCGTCGGTGGAGATCAAGGGCGTGACGGCATTCGATAACTTCCTGGCCGACCTTAAGGAGCAGCCGTGGGTCGAGGCCTGGAACTCCAATATGTTTCTGCGCCTGTTCTTAAACCCGGTCATTTTGGTCCAAAGCCTGCCGATCGTCTTTAAGGGCTTCCTCATGTCGCTCTCGATCGTGCTCGTGGCGTTTCCGCTGGCAATCCCCTTTGGCTTTGCCTTGTCGCTCATGCGCATCTCCAAGTCGCGCATCCTGCGTTGCCTTGCCGGCATCTATGTGAATATCATTCGCGGTACGCCGGCGTTCCTGCAGATCTATATCGCGTTCTTCGGTCTGCCGTTGGCCGGCGTCAAGGTGGACGACTATGTCTTGGGCGTCATCGTCATGGCCATGAACTCGTCTGCGTACCTGTGCGAGATCTTTCGTGCCGGTATTCAATCGATCCCCAAGGGCCAAAACGAGGCTGCTCGCTCTCTGGGCATGAATGCCTTCCAGACGCTGCTCTACGTTATGATTCCGCAGACGTTCCGCAATGTTTTGCCTACGCTGACCAGCGAGTTTATCTTGCTTTACAAGGATACGTCGCTGCTTGCCGCCGTGGGTGTGGTCGAGATCGTCATGAACGCCCGTACCATCGTGGCCACGACGGGCTCCATTACACCGTACGTGGTTGCCGCCCTGTTCTATCTGGTCATCACCCTGCCGCTCGCTCGCTTGGTGAGCGGTCTTGAGGCAAGGCTTTTGGGCACGACCGAGACCAAGAAGAAGCGTCCCGCCAAGAGCGCCGGACAGGTTGTCGCGACGCCTGCCGATCACATCGCCGGTCTGTAAGGAGGTCCTATCATGAGCGAAACCAATAACTCGAACGAGGTCGTCGTCAGCATCAAGAACCTCCAGAAGGCCTTTGGCGACAACGTGGTCCTGCGCGATATCGATCTGGATGTGCACAAGGGTGAGGTCGTTGTGGTCTTGGGCCCCTCGGGCTCGGGCAAGTCGACGATGCTTCGCTGCATCAATCGTCTGGAGCATCCCACGAGCGGCTCGATTATCGTTGAGGGCGTGGATGTGTGCGCCAAGGGTGTCGACCTCAACAAAGTGCGCACGCATCTGGGTATGGTGTTCCAGCAGTTCAATTTGTTCCCGCACCTCTCAGTCAAAAAGAACGTCATGCTCGCGCAGCAGAAGGTGCTCAAGCGCAGCAAGGAAGAGGCCGAGAAGATCGCCGTCGAGGAGCTGACCAAGGTCGGTCTTGCCGAGCGTATCGACTTTATGCCGAGTCAGCTTTCGGGCGGCCAGCAGCAGCGCGTTGCCATCGCCCGCGCCCTGTCGATGAACCCGCACGTCATGCTCTTTGACGAGGCTACCTCGGCGCTCGACCCTGAGCTCGTGCGCGACGTCTTGGGCGTCATGCGCGACCTGGCGCGCGACGGTATGACCATGATCGTCGTGACGCACGAGATGGGCTTTGCTCGCGATGTCGCCGACCGCGTCGTCTTTATGGACGGCGGCGTCATTGTGGAAGAGGGTACGCCGAGCGAGGTCTTCGACCACCCCAAGAGCGAGCGCACCAAGGCGTTCTTGGGCAATATCTCGTAGCCGGTTGATGTAACTGCCGTTATAAAAGAGCGGGGGCTGGACTTGAATCCAGCCCCCGCTCTTTTGTAGGGATAAGGATGTGCTTTGATGCAGACTCTTTTGGAGGTCCTGGGTTCGTTACGCGAGCTCGGCTCCGAGGGCCTTGCAAGCGGTCTCGCCCTCATCGTCGGGCGCATCGTAGCAAATGACGGAATCGACGACGTTGACGCCCGCCTCGTCGGCATCGGCCTTCCAGTTGTCCATCCACTCGCCCTCGGCCCACGAGTAGGAGCCAAAGAGGACAACCTTCTTATCGCCGAGGGTCTCCTTGACCTCGTCCCACATAGGCTGGAACTCGTCATACTCAAGCTCCTCGGAACCCATGGCGGGGCAGCCGAAGGCAATGGCGTCATAGCTGGCGGCCTTGTCTGCGGAGAAGTCGGCGCAGGAGATGACCTCTGCCTCGGCGCCGGCACCGGTTGCGCCCTCGGCAACAAAGTTTGCCATGGCCTCGGTGTTGCCTGTGCCACTCCAGAAGACGACTGCGATCTTGCTCATATGTTTTCCTTTCGGTTGTGCGGTGTGCGGCCGCGTTTTGTATGCTCTATCGGGTTGCCTGGACAAGTTGTCCCAGGGTGCAGCCCTGTTGATAGATGTAGGTAAGGTATTGCGTGCATGCGCGATAGGAATCGAAAGTCGTGAGCGCCTGCTCAACGTTTGTGTATACCTTCCATGCGCCAAAGACCTTATAGTTTTCGCCGTGCTGGACGATAAACTGATGGACATCTTCGTAGGGATAGCCCAAAAAATAGCCAATTTCGTGGGGGAACTCGCACATGCACCCCGTATCGCAGTGCCTTTTTCGCGCGAGTGCGCAGACGCTGCCGTTATAGGCGCTTTCTGCGGCATTGCTGCTTGCCAGTGTGATGCGCGCGGCGAGATGTACCAGCGATGCGGGCAGGTTGTGGACATCGTAACCTTCGGCGGCAAGCGCCGTCGTGGCGCGGGGGTCGGAGAGGTATCGCATGAGGTCCGCAGAGCGGTACACATAGATGAGCGCTCCGCAGGGGCGCCAGACCAAAACGCTCATATGGATCCCGAGTGGCTGGAGCTCGCGGTTGCATTGGGCTATGACGGCGAGCAGGCGAGAGCGTCGCCCTTCGATATGGGCGGCGCCGGGTTTTCCGTTTTGGTTGGCGTAAACGCCGGGATAGGTAAAGAGCGATGCCGGCTTGATGCCCGCGAGCGTGGGGGAGCAGTTGCGCACGACTGCTGACTGAAACGTTGGGATGTCTATGGTTCGAGTCACGACGCTCCTTACTGATCTAAACTGTTAGCCTAGGAAAACTTATACACGAAAGTAAGCCATGGTCAACTAAAAAGTTTGAACAGGGAAACTAATTGACCGAACGGACATGATTTTGGGTTAAGATGGGGACACCCCATGGGGGTATCTAGATAGGGCTACTTGAAAGGGGAACGCATGAGTGACTTGCTCAACCCTGCAAATCTCATCGTGCTGGCCGTCATCGCCGTCGGCATGTTTTTTGGACTGCGTCGCATTGCCGCTTCGACACACGGGAAGAGTTGTTGCAGCGATGGCGCGAGCGGCAAGAAGGCCAAAAAGGTTGTTGTGACGGATACCGATCCGTCCCACTACCCCTATAGCGATGAGTTGCTCATCGGCGGCATGAGCTGCGATGGCTGTGCTCAAAACGTTGAGAATGCCCTCAATGCGCTGGACGGCGTGTGGGCAACGGTAACGTACGCGGACCACACAGCGCGCGTGCGCTCCAAGCGGCCGATCGATCGCGGTGTCCTTGAGACGGCCGTGAGAGATGCAGGCTACTACGTCATGAAGCTGTAGGCCTTGCCTTGGATGCGCGTCCTTGTCTAGGCTCGTCCGCGTAGCTCAATGTCCTGGATGTCGTCGAAGTCGATGGCGATATCCCTGAGTTTGAGCAGCTTGAATGCGGGTAACACTTCGTCGAGAATGCCCGTGCGGCTACGATAGCCGTATGTATCGTAATAGGTGACGCGCACCAAGTCGCCGCGTTTGAGGCCCTCGAGCTTTTTCGAAAGCTCGAGGGCTTTTTCTTCTGTGAGTTCGCATTTGGGCTCAACAGTGATCTCTTGTTTGCGCACGAGCTCGTAGTATCCCGTGAGGGCGGCAAAGGGCATAAACTGCGCGGCACGGCCGGCGCGGACGGCGCCGTTCGCGGTGAGTTTGGGGTCGGCGGAGCGACGTCTTCCCTCGGGGTCCGCTAGGCGTTCAAAAGGTGTCGGTGGCCGCATCGGCTGTTGTTGGGGCTTAGGCACGGTGTCCTCCTACCTGATCGTTGCGTTCGCGTGCGGTGGCGCCGGAGGTAAAGCTTAATCCCTTGACGAGCGCGTTCTTGCCGTACTTGCCTTTCACAGCCAGGACGGCGCGCGCCAGGTCGCGCTCGCGCTCATCGGCCTCGATATCGCTGAACAGATCGATGGTGGCAAATTCCTCGGGCATGAGGTTGCCAAATCCCAGATTGATGCGCTTGACCGGTCGTTTGGGATCGACAGTCTGCGCCCAGAGCTCATCGAAATAGCCCATGATCTTCTTGAACGAATTGGTACGCTCGGGCAGCTTTCGCGAGGCGTTGGAGTGCGCAAAGAGTGCGGCATAGCCACCGCGCGGTTTGCCGCCATGCTCTCCCACAAAGATGCCATCGATTGCCTGCGCCTCACGTACCAGACGACGCCGTTCGTCATCGCGCTGGACGGGCTTGGGCGCACGGGGCGCGAGCCCGGGGCCGGCGGTTGCGGTGGGTTCGATACTCGATGTGCTCGAGCGCAGGTGCCCGCATCCGTCCACATACTGCGCTGTACCGCTGGCGTCGAGGCGGCGTATGTCGGCGCGTTCGCTCGCGTAGCCCACAAAGAGCGAGATGCTGTCGCAGACCACGTGCTTATCGACCAAGTCTAAAACGGCGTTGTCGACCATCTCGCGCAAGACGGTATAGGCCTGTTCGTAGGCATAACCCTTCGAGAGTACCTGTCCTGTGGTGGTCGAAGTTGCTTGCGGGCGATAGGCTTGGATATCGGCGATGGTTGTCGGCTCGCGCCCGAAGGCATGGTCGATGAGATATTCGGCATTGACGCCGAGCTCGTCGTAAAGCAGGTTTTCGTCGAGCGCCGCGACGCCCATCAGATCGTAGACGCCGTATTTCTCGAGGCGGGCTGCCACGCCGGGACCGATGCCCCAGATATCGGTGATGGGACGATGGGGCCAGATCTCCTTGCGAAAGGTCTCGTCGTCGAGTATGCCGATGCGGCTGGGTACGTGCTTGGCGGTAATGTCGAGCGCTACCTTGGCCTGGAATAGGTTGGGGCCGATGCCGACCGTCGCCGTGATGCCGGTGCGCGCGAGGACCTCGTCGCGCAGCGTGCAGGCGAACCCTTCCGCATCGGTGTGATAGAGGTCCAGATAGGGCGTCACGTCGATAAAGCACTCATCGATGGAGTAGACGTGCACGTCCTGGGGGCTGACGTATTCCAGATAGATACCGTAGATTTTCGCCGACACCTCCATGTAATGCTGCATGCGCGGTACGGCCGTGATGTAGTCGATGCCATCGGGAATTTCGAACAGACGGCAGCGATTGCGTATCCCGAGGTCCTTCATGGCCTGTGTGATGGCGAGGCAGATGGTCGTGCGTCCGCGTGATTCGTCGGCAACGACCAGGTTGGTGGTGAGTGGATCGAGCCCGCGGTCCACGCACTCGACGCTGGCATAAAACGTCTTGAGGTCGATGCAGATGTAGGTGTGCTGCTCGTGCGCCACGCGTCCTCCCATCAAACACATGTTCTTATCGAATACCTGTTCGATAATATCCGCTCGACCGGACACCGTCAAAACCTGTCAAAAAGGGACTGGTTTGTTTTGGTAGGTATGGTCGTGCGGTTGGATTGGGTTTTAACGCAGCTCTAAAGAGTGCGAAACAGCTCGGAAAACCTCGCTTCGTAGCATGGGCCTAACGATTGATACCGCCTATACGCATGGAAAGGTTGTGGAAAAGATGGTCAATTATGGGTTCGGTATGCCGACGCGCCTTGTTGCGGATGGAGACGTGGCTCGCTGGTGCGGACGATTGGTCGCTCACTACGGAGGCACCAAGGCGCTGGTTGTGCTGGGCGGTGACAAGCATACGCGCGATGAGCTTGTCTCGGCGGCACTTGGCTCGCTTGATCGAGCCCTACTCGAGCGTGTGCTTTTCCGCTGCGGCTCGTTTGAGGGCGACGGGGGAGACGAGCTGATCGACGAAGCCGTGGCCCTGGCGACCGACGAAGGCGTGGACTTTGTCCTGGCGATTGGCGATGCCGATACTGCTGGCTTTGCGCGCGAGCTCGCGCGTCGCATGGCGGCGCTCGATGCCGGCGAAGACGGCTTTGTGCCTTATGGATGCATTGTCTCGGAGGGCAAGGTGCCTACCGTCGTGGGCACCGGCGAGGTTCCCGTTTTTGCCATTATCGCGCCCGAACTGCTGGAGGGCATCGGGTCTCCTCTGCGTGAGTTGCTCGGTAGCGTCTGCGCTGCGGCCTAATATTTGCCATAAAGGGACGGGTAATTTATGGTTGGTAAAGCGTTTGACCTGCCAAAATAAACCTGTCCCTTTTTGGTCGGTTGCCGTTTGGGGGCCGATTGGCAACGCTCGCTGATTGTAGTCTTGACCTGCGCTAGAATAGTGGCATCTGAATGTCCGGGCGCATGGAGGCGTGCGCCCGTATGCTGAGGAGGACTCTATGGCAACTGTTGCCGCACCTATCGATGCTACGTCGACTGCCGCTTGGAAGGCACTCGAGGCTCATCAGGAGAAGCTTGAGGCCGATGGTATCGACCTCAAGGCCTGGTTCGCCGCCGATACCGAGCGCGTGAACAAGCTGAGCTTTGACGCCGGTGACCTGCACTTCGATCTGTCGAAGAACCTGGTGACCGATGAGACCGTCAAGCTGCTGTGCGATCTTGCCCGCGAGGTGAAACTCGAGGAGCGCCGCGACGCCATGTTCTCCGGCGAGCACATTAACACCACCGAGGACCGCGCCGTCCTGCACACCGCGCTTCGCCGCCCGGCAACCGAGAAGGGCCAGCTCATCGTCGACGGCCAGGACGTCGTCGCCGACGTGCACGAGGTTCTCGACCGCATGTATGCCTTCGCCGAGCGCGTGCGCTCCGGTGAGTGGAAGGGCGTTACCGGCAAAAAGATCGAGCACCTGGTGTCCATCGGCATCGGCGGCTCCGATCTGGGCCCGGTCATGGCTTACGAGGCTCTGCGTCCCTATGCCGACGCCGGTATCGACTGCCGCTACATCTCCAACATCGACCCCAACGACCAGGCCGAGAAGCTCAAGGGCTTGGATCCCGAGACCACGCTCGTGATCATCGTCTCCAAGACCTTCACCACACTTGAGACCCTCACCAACGCTCGCGAGGTCAAGACCTGGATGCTCGAGCAGCTCAAGGCTCAGGGCGCCATCGACGGCTCCGATGAGCAGAACGCCGAGGCCGTGGCAAAGCACTTCGTCGCCGTTTCCACCGCACTCGAGAAGGTCGAGGCCTTCGGCATCGACCCTGCCAACGCCTTCGGTTTCTGGAACTGGGTTGGCGGCCGCTATTCTGTTGACTCCGCCGTAGGCCTGTCGCTGATCGTCGTGCTCGGCCCCGAGCGCTTCCAGCAGTTCCTCGAGGGCTTCCATGCTATCGACGAGTACTTCTGCAACACGCCGCTCGAGAACAACGCCGTCGCGCTGATGGGCTTGTTCAACGTCTGGTACGTCAACTTCTTCGGTTCCAAGAGCCACGCCGTGCTGCCGTACTGCCAGTACCTGCACCGTTTCCCGGCCTACCTGCAGCAGCTCACCATGGAGTCCAACGGCAAGCACGTCCGCTGGGACGGCAGCGCCGTGACCTCCGACACCGGTGAGATCTTCTGGGGCGAGCCCGGCACCAACGGCCAGCATGCCTTCTACCAGCTGCTGCACCAGGGCACCGTGGTGGTCCCGGCCGACTTTATCGCTTTCGCCAACACTGCCAACCCCGCAACCGACAGCGGTCAGGACGTGCACGAGCTGTTCCTGGGCAACTTCCTGGCCCAGACCAAGGCGCTCGCCTTTGGTAAGACAGCCGATGAGGTGCGCGCCGAGGGCACGCCCGAGCAGATCGTTCCGGCCCGCTGCTTTGAGGGCAACCGTCCGACGACCTCGATCTTCGGCGACACGCTGACCCCGTTCGCGCTCGGCGAGCTCATCGCCCTGTACGAGCACATCACGTTTGTCGAGGGCACGGTCTGGGGCATCGACTCCTACGACCAGTGGGGCGTTGAGCTGGGCAAGCAGCTTGCCAAGCAGATCACCCCTGCCTTCCACGACGACGCCGCCAAGGCCGAGCAGGACGCTTCGACCCAGGCGCTCATCGAGTTCTATCGCGCTCACCGCAAGTAGTTTTGCCGCTGAGTTAGCTTATGGCTGAAAGGGGCCCGCATCCGTTGGGATGCGGGCCCCTTTGCTGTTTGGATGGGGCAAGTCGCATCGAGAGGGCATGTGGGGCTGCCATGCCTCAGGATACTGTGCGGCGTTGGTGATATACTTCTACGGCTGATTTCATACCACTTACCGGAAGGTAGGTGAGCGCCATGCTTTATGGGCGTACATTGAACGTGGTTTTTCGCGCGAAACCACGAATCGATTGCCGGTCCTAAATAGGGAGGTTCAGGATGACCCTTGCCAAGCCCATCAATAAGTACATTGACTATATCGACGCGCCTGAGGACACGTTTGAACAGTATGTCGAGAAGGCGCTGAAGTACGATTTCCGTTGCGTGTTTGCGAATCTGCAGGAGTATGCGACAGGTCGCGCCATGCTCGAGGGTTCTGACATCATCCTTGCCGGCGCTATCGACTTTCCTCAGGGTACGATGACGCTCGAGGAAAAGCTCGCGAGGTTCGAAGAATATGCCGCATGTGGCTTCACCGAGATCGATTACGTGTTGAACCAGGAATCGGTCGAGAACCGTGACTTTGACGCCATCGAGCACGAGATGACCGCAATCGCCGATTTTTGCCGCGAGCGCGGTATCACCGATAAGGTAATCGTCGAGATGTGCAAACTGGACGGCGACGATGCCGCCAAGCGTCGCGTGTGCGAAATTGCCCTTGAGGCTAAGCCGGGCTTTCTTAAGACGTCGACCGGCAGAAGCTTTGGCGGCGCCAAGCTTCAAGACGTGCAGCTGATGCGCGAGGTGCTTGGCGACGCTGTGGCAATCAAGGCGGCGGGCGGCATCCATAACTACGAGGAGGCCCTTGCGTTTATCGAGGCGGGCGCCAGCGCGTTGGGCGCCTCGGCGGGCATCGCAATCGTCGAGGGCGCGCCGGAAGACGAGCGCTGCTACTGGTGAATTCGACCTGGACGCTTTGGGCTTCGGGGAGCTCTGTGTAGAGCGGGTGGTCCTCGAGCCTAAAGCGCTCGACCTGCTGGGGAGCGCGGCCGCGGACGAACAGCCAAGAGCGGTCGACGGGCGTTGCCATGAGCGTACTGGGCAGCACGTCGGCACGCTCGGAAAAGACGCGGGCGCTCTCGGGGTCCTGAAAGGCTAGTACGAGCTGCGTGTCGCAGTTGCCCATGATGGAGCGAGCGCGCGCCTCGCCATAGAGCGCATCGAGCTGGTTTGTTGACTGCAGCAATAGGGTTGCCCAGATCTCGCGGCTGCGGATGATGGACAGAACGTTATCGATTTGCGGCATCTGCAGGTTGGCAAAGTCGTCGAGCATAAATCGAACCGGTATCGCAAGGCGACCGTCGGGCTGCGCGTCGGCGTAGCGGATGAGTCCCGCGAAGGCCTGCGTTACAAACAGGTTGGTGAGTGGATCGAGGCTACGGTCGAGATCGCTGACGGTGACGAAGAGCGCTCGACGCTCGCATCCCAGAGCCGCGAAATCGATCTGATTCGCATCGGTGTACAGACGGCGTGCACCATCAAAGCCCAGGCACATGACCTTTTCGGCAAGGATGCCCATGATGCTCGCATGCATCTTTTCGGCCGTGATGGTGGGGGAGTAGCGCCGCCAGAGCGAGAGCGCATAGCTTGTGGAGTCGGTGGTCTGCAGGTCGTTGAAGAGGCGTGCCGTGGCGCGGTCTTGGAGATGTTCGCAAAGGTCGATCACCGATGAAAACGTCTGCTCCTCCACGGGCAACTGCTCACACACATAGGCGATCAGGCAGGAAAGCAGGTTGGCGGCCGCATGGTCCCAAAACGGCTGGGTTTGGTCCTCGACGGGACAGATGGCCTTGGCGACCGAGATGATGTCCTGTTGGTTGGGCTTGCCGTCTTTGGTGCGGCGGATGTGGTTGAGCGGGTTGTAGCCGCATTGCTCGACGTCCTTGGGCATGGTGGCCGTATCGTCAAGATCGGCAAAGTTGAGGCGCTGCACACGATAGCCGTGCGCGGCAAGCACGGGTCCGACTTCGCGGCAAAGCGTCCCTTTGGTGTCGAGCACGATATAGCTCGCATTCATCTGCAGCAGGTTGGGCTTAAGAACGTTGCGGGTCTTGCCGGCGCCCGAAGGCCCGATTACGAGCATATTGTTGTTGAGGCCCGTTTGACGCGTATCACACGAGAGTGCGTGGGCTTGCGCAAGGATGGTGGGGGCCGGGGCATGCAGGGCTGTGTTGAGGTTAGACATGGGCGGTCTCCTTGGTCGAGGTGAGAATGCCGTGGGCAAAGCCGAGCTCGACGGCGCGCTCGGCCGAAAGGTACGTATCCTTTGCCGTGAGTGTTTGGATACGCTTGGCCGAAAGGCCGCTTCGATCAGACAGGATTTGCGTCAGGGTCTTGCGGGTCTGCATGAGACGCCGGCTTGTTTCCTGGAGTGCTAGGGCCGAGCCCCCAGCTCCTTGCGGGATGAGCGGGTCGTGAATCATGAGTTCTGCATGGGGCGTCATACGGCGCTCGTTGCCACCCATGAAGATGATGGCGCCCATAGAGGCCGCAAACTCCAGGCAGACGGTGTGGATGGGGCGCGGCGAGAGGCGCATGGTGTCGTAGATGGCGAGGCCGGCGCGCACGCTGCCGCCGGGGCTGGCAACAAAGACCGTGATGGGGGCCGTGGGGTCTGCGGCCTCGAGCAGACGAATCTGCTGGCACAGATCGTGTGCCATCGCACTGTTGATGTCGCCCACGACGGAAAGCTCACGTCGGGCGAGCATCTCGTCGTAGACGGAAGTGAGCGTTATGCCACGAGCCGACTCGCGCATCGTGAGCGGGCTGATGATGGGGTTCTGGGTGGTGTCCATGGGGACTCCTTTCTGAATGTAGTGGATCTGAGTGGGGCTATGCGTGCCCGTCTTTAAGCTTCGAAGGCACGCTCGAGCCTGCGTTCAAGCTCGGTAGCGGCCTTATGGCTCCCGGCATTAGCCAGCGCTTTGTCGAACGCGCCAAAGCGCAGCAGCGTGGCGATGGGCGCGGTGTAGGCAAGGTGCAGCTGGCGCTCGAGATCATCGGGAAATTCGTTGGGGCCGTAGCGCTTCAGGTAGAAGTGAACGATGCTTTGGCTCATCTCCCATTCATCGCGGTAGCGCTCGAACTGCCGCTGCTGGATATCGATAATCCGGACTGTCTGGGTGCGAAGGCCAACAGGCGCCAATGCTCGATAACCGTCGAAGAGACGATTGAGGCTGAGTATGCGGAGCATGTCGATAAGGGTGCGAACCGTCGTCGGGCCGGCCTGGAATCGGGCGGTTGCGCGGTTGTAACGTTCGCGGTCGAGCACCATGATGCTGGGTGGTCCCGATGGGTCTGCCGTATCGTCCTGCCCGCAGTTTGCCTGCTGGTGCCGCGCCTCCAAGGCGTTGAGACCCATGGCGAGGTCGTGAATGGGAAGCGTCAGAGCGTTTTGCAGATCGTATCGATGATCCATCAATGTCATCCGCGTCTCGTCGTCCATGTCGAGTCGCAACTTGGTATCGAGTGCCGTGATCATATGCGCTAGATGGCCCATGGTATACGGGCCGTCGGTCTTGCCGTGGGGTCCGAGATAAGGGTCGGTCAGCTCACGGACGGCCGAGTCGTCCATGATCTCGGCACAGCGATTCGCCGAAAACTCGTGGTTACTTAGAGCCTCGTCGATGGACAGCAAGGCGAAGTTTGCAATCGTGGCAGCGGCGAAGCTGGCGTCGTAGCCACCGTGTAGGGCGCGGTCGATGCGGGCCTGGAGGACGGTGCCGGCGGTTTGGGGATGGGTGTTCATGGCGTTTCCAATCTGTGATGTGCTTGCTTGCGAGTGATGTGCTGGGTGTCGTTGGTGATGTGCTTGCGGTTCTTGATGTGCTGGATTGGGTGCTATGGGGCCAATATGCTCGAAGGACGTTTGCCGGGTGATGGGCGTGCTCCGTGCTTAGACGGGACAGCTGACGTTAGCGAGCGCCTCGGGCGGTCTTGCTCCGTTATTTAGTTGTCGATAAAAGATGCTTGGTGTTCATATGCCGATCTTCTTTCTCTTACACGCTGAAAACTGAAACTGAATATGCTCGATCAAATGGTGACCAACGTTGCGGTCATCTTTAACTTAATCAGGCTCCAGCGATTTGGCAAGTATCTTTTTCAAAAATGTTCTTCGGGGGATGCTCGGCTCGGATATGATGGTGCGCGGCAAACTCAATGCAGGGAGGCATATATGGCAATCAAAGCCATCGCAATGGATATCGACGGTACGCTCACCAACGACCAGAAGGTGATTAGCCCGCGCACGCGCGAGAAACTGCTCGCGGCACAGGAGTCGGGCATCAAGCTCATCTTGGCTTCGGGCCGTCCTGCATGGGGCCTTCATGCCCTGGCGCAGGAGCTCGACCTTCAGAATCACGATGGCCTGCTCGTGGCCTTTAACGGCGCGCACGTTGTCGATGCCCAGACCGACGAGGTGCTGTTTGACCAGGCTATGCCGGTTGACGAGCTGCACCGCCTGCTCGACCACCTGCGCAACTTTGACGTGATCCCCATGATCTCGCTCGGTCGCGACCTGCATGTCGTGGACTCGTATCGCTGCATGATCACGTTGCCGGACGGTTCGCAGAAGAACATCGTCAAGTACGAGCGCGATGCGTGCGATCTTAAGATTCGCGAGGTCGAGAGCCTTCATGAGGTCGCGGATACTTACCCCGTAGACAAGCTGCTTACCGCGGGCGATCCGGCCTATCTGCAGGCACATCACGAGGAGATGTACGCGCCCTTTACCGAGACGCTTTCGGGCATGTTCACGGCAGATTGGTACTTTGAGTTTACGGCGCCTGGTATCGATAAGGCACGTGCGCTTCAGGGCGCTCTGCCCAAGCTTGGCATCGATGCCAGCGAGGTCGTTTCGTTTGGCGACGGCCAGAATGACAAGTCCATGATCGAGTGGGCGGGTACGGGCGTTGCCATGGGTAACGCCGTCGATGAGGTCAAGGCCGTGGCCCAGATGGTGACCGCCAATAACAACGAAGACGGCATCGCGGTGGCACTCGACAAGCTGCTGGGTTAGAATCGCCGATAGTGCATGGTTCGGGCGTCCGCTTGCGGGCGCCTTTTTGTTAGGGAGGGTGCCGTGTCCGCATTTCCGTTCGACGCCGTTATCTTTGACATGGACGGCGTCATCGTCGATACCGAGTATTACTACCTGGGGGAGACCGCTGCGTTTGCCAAAGAGCTTGGGCTGAGCCTGACCCAAGAGGAGTTGAACGGGCAGGTTGGCACCTCGCATCAGTTCTTTTTGCATATGCTGGTCGATTGGTTTGAGCGCGCCGGAAAGGGGCACTTTACCGGCGAGGAGGCATTGGCCCGCTGGGATGAGTGGGCACATAAACGACCGCGCGATTATCAGACCCTGATCAATCCGGGCGCCGTGGAGACGATTCGCGAGCTCCCGCGCCGCGGCGTTCGCGTGGCGCTGGCCAGCTCGTCTCCCATGGACAGCATCGAGGAAGTGCTCGATGCGTGCGGTCTGTCGGATGCCTTTGAGTACGTGGTGAGCGGCGAGCAGTTTAAGGAGAGCAAGCCCGAGCCCGATATTTACCTGCATGCGCTGGATCTGCTGGGGTTGCCCGCGGACCGTTGCTGCTGCGTCGAGGACTCTGTCCCTGGCATTACGGCAGGTAAGCGAGCGGGTCTGACGGTGATTGCCAAACGCGAGGAGCGCTTCGGCTTTAGCCAGGATGCCGCTGACAAGATCATCGACCAGCTGCTGGAGCTGCTGGAGCTTGCGTAGGACTGGCGATGCGTAATCCGCACCGATTATTGATTCCATATTTGCCAGGGGAGGGCAAATGCCATCGACTGAAGGGTTGACCGACGGAAAAGCGGCAATCCCGCTATATCAACAGGTTATCGATATCATCAAAAATGACATCAATTCTGGTACCTATAAGGCGGGCGCTCGGATACCGAATGAATTCGAATTGGCCGAAAGCTACAAAGTTGGTCGCGTTACCGTTCGGCGGGCCATTGAGGAGCTCGTGCAGCAGGGCTACCTAACCAAGCAGCAGGGGAGGGGCACGTTTGTAAACGCCCCCAAGCTCAAGCGTAAAATCCGCCAGAAGGATGACGTTCAGAGTTTTTCGGACGCCTGCCGCGTCAACGAGATGGAGCCCGGGGCGCGTATTGTCTCAAGAAAAGTGTTGCCGGCCGATGCTACCGAAGCGCAGTTTTTTGGCGTTCCCGCTGGGTCGGAGCTGATCTGCATCGAACGCGTGCGCACCGCCGATGGCATCCCCGTGATGCTCGAGAACAACACGTACGTTTATGAAGACAACGCCTTTTTGGCGAAGGCGGACCTTACCGATCAATCAATTTTCGAGGTCGTGCGCGAACAGACGGGTCGCGGGCCTGCTCGCACCGAGCCGTGCACGCTTGAGATCGCGTGTGCGTCACCCGAAGTCGCCCGGCTGCTGTCCGTTCCCACGGGAGAGCCTCTGTTTTATATGGAGGCATATTTCTATGACGAGCAGCAGCGGCCGTTTATCATCGGCCGACAGCGGATTGTAGGATCGCGCTACGTTTTTGATATTTAGGACGTTGATCAAGAGAACGCCCGGCAGGCTAAATTGCCTGCCGGGCGTTTTTGCCGTTCGCCGCCGTTGAACGACCGTTCACCCGAGTCTTCGCAACCTGTCCGAAATATCCTTGAAGTGCTAAAAACACGCTGATAATCTATAGAACGTCATAGGACGTTTGCATTGCGCGAACGTTAAAGCGAGACACGATAAGGTCTCGGGTTCTTTGGAGGTATCTATGTCAGATACGAAGGCGAAGAAGACAAACAGACGTTTCAAATTCAAATTACCGCACGTCTATACGATCATGTTCTTGCTGATCGTGGTTTTTGCAGTTTTAACCTGGGTCGTTCCTTCTGGCCAATACCAGCGCAAGACGATCTCGACTGCGGCAGGCGAGCGTGAGGTCGCCGTTGCCGGAACCTATGAACAGGTCGACAAGAACTACACCGATTCCGAGACCGGCGAGACCACCAACTTGGGGCAGGACATCTTTGCGGTTTTGCAAGCACCCACTAAGGGCATTCAGGAGGCTGCCGATGTCGTTGCCTTTGTCTTGCTGATTGGTGGTTCGTTTGCAATCATCACGAAGACCAATGCGCTCAACGCTGGCATGAGCCGAGTAATCAAGAAGCTCAAAAACAAAGATATTCTGATTATTCCCATCACGATGACGCTGTTGTCCATTTGCGGCACCACGTTTGGCATGTCTGAGGAAGCCCTGCCGTTCTATGCCATCTTCATCCCCATCATGATGGGCATCGGATATGACTCCATGACGGCATTCATCATCTGCTTCCTCGGTCCCAACTTGGGCTACTGCGCCTCGACGATTGACCCGTTCAACGTTTTGATCGCGCAGGGCATCATTGGCATCGAGGGCAACCCGCAGCTGTGGTTGCGTGCCGTTGCATGGGTTATTTTCACCGCCGCCGGCATCGCATGGGCCATGCGCTATGCCATGCGCGTCAAGAAGAACCCCAAGTCGTCCGTTACGTTCGAGGACGACAAACTCAAGCGCATTGAGTTCTCCGTGACCGATGCTTCCATCGAGGAAGAGTTCACCACTCGCCAGAAGCTCGTGCTGATTGATTTTGCCGGTGGTATGGCGCTTATCGTGTGGGGTCTTGTTACGCAGGGCTGGTATATGAACGAGATCTCTGCCGTGTTCCTTGGCATGGGGCTGCTCGCCGGTATCCTGGGCGGTCTTGACCAGCAGACCATCGCCGATGAGTTCGTTAAGGGTCTTGCCGACTTTGCCTACGCAGCCGTCGTTATCGGTATCGCTCGCGGCATTCTGGTCATCGCCGAGGGCGGCATGATTATCGACACCATCCTTCAGGCACTTGCCACTCTGCTTGCTGGAGCCCCTGCCGCCGTGTACACCACGTTCATGTACGTTGTCCTTGGCCTCCTGTCCTTCCTGGTTCCTTCGAGCTCCGGCCTGGCCGCGCTTACCATGCCTGTCATGGGTCCTTTGACCGAGCTTATGGGCCTCAACCCCGAAGCCGCCGTAACGGCGCTGCAGTTTGCCAACCAGACCATTAACACCATTAGCCCCGTGGCAGGTATGACGGTGGCGGGCCTTGCCGTGGCAAAGATCTCGTTTGGCCAATGGTGGAAGACCATCTGGAAGTTCTTCATCTTCATGGTCGTGTTTGGCTTGGTCATTACCGCCATCTCCGGCATGCTTCCGGCGTAAGGAGGTCGCGATGTCCGATCGTTTGACGGTGCTGACGTCCAAGAGCGTCTTCACCGGTACGGAAGACCAGCCGTTTGAAGGTTTTGTCGCGGTACGCGGCAATCGGATTGAAGCCGTCGGTAGCGCTGGCGAGGCAGACTCGTTTCTCGCCCAGGCAGATGAGGTGATCGATTGTGGCGACAGAACGGTCATGCCTGGCTTGGTCGATGTGCATACGTTCTATACGGGCTGGGCGTTGCGGAGCTTGGGAGCCGACTTATCCGAAGCCTCTGACGTCGACGAAGTGGTAGTGCTTCTGCGTTTGTGGAAGGATGCCCATCTCGATTGTGCCGCCGCCTTTGGGCACGACCTTCCCGCATCGCTCGCCGAAGGCGCCGAGAATGAAAAAACGGCGGCAGCGCTCGACGACGCCTTCGGAGACGTTCCTGTTGTTTGCTTTACTCCGGGTGCCGAGACGTGCGTTCTCAACGCCGCCGCCAGCGAGCGCTATGGTTTTACGCCCGAGGCCTGCTACGCCGAGAAGACCTGGCGTATGATGCGGGACTTCCTGGCGCTTCCCGAGGTACGCGCCGGGTATTCTGATTACATGGCGATGCTGAACGCTCGCGGTGTCACGGCTATCAAAGAGATGGCCTTCGACGACTATTACGGATTTGCCGACGAGATGGCGCGTCGTGAGGAATCTGGCGAGCTGACGGTTCGCGTCTCCATGATGTCGCAGCCGGTGGGCGCCGGGGCGAATCTGTCCTATGCTCGTGCGGCGCGCGATCGCTTCCAGGGACCGTTTGTTCGTTTCTCGGGCTTCAACCGTATGACCGATCGTGGCGTGTGGGCAGGACTTGCCGAGATGATCGATCCTTATGAGGAGACGGCCGATGCAGGGGCTGCCGGCAAGACGGTTGTCGAGGAGCCCGAGTGGGGTTTGATTGAGGACGAGCTGCGCGCGATTGATGCCGAGGGCTTCCGTTACTCGCTTCATTGTCAGGGTGACGGCGCCGTTCGCCACACCGTTGCGCTGTATGCTTCGCTGCCGCGAGATGAACACGGAGTCATGCTTCGACGCCATGCGATTACCGACCTCGAGAACTCTGATCCGGAAGACCTTGCCCTGTTTGGCAAGCTGGGCGGAATCTGCGAGGTCTACCCCCAGATCCTCACGCTCGATAAACGCGAGGACTGCCTGTCGATGATGCGTCGGCAGATCGGCGAGGTCCGACTGCTGCACAGCTGGAACCGTCGCGGTATGGAAGACGCGGGGTGCACGGTGTGCTGTGGCACCGACCTCCCGCTCTTGATTCCGAGCTTGGGCGAATCAGTATTTAGCGCATGCGGCGGTTTCTTTGCCGACGGTTTGTCCGTGAATGAGGGCAATACGCTGACGATTGCCGAGCTCCTTCGTGCGTGGACGGCAGGGGGCGCATATGACCTCATGCGCGAGGATGAGCTGGGGACGCTCGAGGCCGGTAAGCTTGCCGACATCTGTGTGCTCGATCGCGATGTGTTTGGCCTTGACTACCATGATGCTTGTGACCTTGCTGTTGATATGACCATGTCGGACGGACGTATCGTGTTCGACCGAAATAAGGAGGTTTAGCATGCCTGAAACCAAACCGACGCTGCGTCGCGAGCAGATCGCGGGCATGAACATCCACTACATCATGTGGTCGCTCGACTATTTTTTGGATACGCAACAGCGCCTGGGCTTTGAGTCCATCGAGCTGTGGTGCGCCGAGCCCCATGTGACGCTCGATCACACTGGGTATTTTGAGGCCGAGGTTCTGGCGAAAAAGGCCGTCGACCGTGGTCTGCGCTATCGGACGCTCTGTCCCGAGAACGTGGTCTACCCATGGCAGTATTGCGCTCGTAAGCCGCTCCATGAGCAGCGGAGCCTGGCGTACTTCAAGCATGGCATCGAGCTTGCCGAGGTGCTGGGATGCGACCGCATGTCCGTAAACTCGGGTTGGGGTGACTGGGACGAGGATCGCGAAGAGGCGTGGAAGCGCAGTCGCGAGCACCTATCCATCTTGGCGGAGTATGCCGGCGAGCACGGTCTGGTGCTAACGATGGAGAGCCTGCGTCCCGAGGAGAGCAGCCTTGTGACGACCGTCGCCGATGCTAAGCGCATGATTGATGAGGTCGCGAGTCCGTACCTGCAGCCTATGGTCGATACGACCGCAATGGGCGTTGCGGGTGAGTCGCTCGAGGACTGGTTTGCCGCATTTGGCGACGGTGCGATCCACGAGATGCACTTTATCGACGGCGATCCCTATGGCCATCTGGTCTGGGGTGACGGCAAGCACGATATGGATGCCTTCGTCGCCACGCTCAACGCCCATGGTTTCGATGGCATGTTGGGCCAGGAAATCACGGACGGTCGCTACTTCGATGATCCGGCGGCGGCAGATGCCAAGAACATGGCCGCCTTCGAGAAGTATCTGATTGACTAGATAAGATTTTGCTCGGCCATGCAAGACACGTCCTGCATGGCCGGCCAAGCTGGAAAGGAACTAAACATGAACGCACATGATCTGATTAAGGAAGCAATTGCCGAGAAGGGCAAGTTCGACAGCGTCTACTGGATCGCCTGCGGTGGCTCCATGATCGATCTGATCCCGGCCCATGAGCTCTTGCAGCGCGAGGCGACGACGTTCACCTCGTATATCTATACGGCCCGTGAGTTCGACATTATGCGTCCCCGTCGCCTGGGCGAGAAGTCTCTGGTCATTGCCTGCAGTCACAGCGGCAATACCCCCGAGGTCGTCGAGGGCTGCGAGATTGCCCTTGCCGCGGGCGCGACGGTGATCGCGCAGACCGATAACGCCGGTTCCAAGATCGATAATGGCAAGTGGGTCACCTGGGTGTACCCGTGGGGCGAGGGCGTTCCGCAGGCCGAAGTTCCTGCCGGTATCTCGCTGTCGCTCGCGGCCGAGCTGCTCGACCAGCAGGAGGGCTACGCCGATCTCGCCGACATGTATGCCGGTATTGCCGAAATGGATAAGATTCTGCCTCCCGCACGCGAAAAGGTAAATGCCGAGCTGGGCGATCGCTTCGCCAAGCTTTGCCAGGAGCATGAGTTCTTCTATATCCTGGGCAGCGGTCCCAACTTTAGCCAGACGTACGGCTTCGCTATCTGCTCGCTGATGGAGATGCAGTGGCAGCACTGCAGCTATATCCACTCCGCCGAGTACTTCCATGGCCCCTTTGAGGCTACCCAGGATGGCGTCTTCTACTTCTTGCAGATGGGCTCGAGCGAGTGCCGTCCTATGGACGAGCGCGCCCTGGCGTTCCTCGAGACCCATACCGACACGCTGATGGTGCTTGATGCCAAGGAGTACGGTATGGAGGCCGTGCCGGCGAGCGTTCGTGCCTATCTGGATCCGGTGCTGTTCTACGCTATGAACTGCGAGCTGCGTGCAGCGCGCGGCAAGGCGTTCGATCACGACCCCGACTTCCGCCGCTACATGGGCGTTGTTGAGTACTAGGAAGGATGGATACCATGGCTTTTAACGTGAACGCGCTCGGGTTCGGTGACAACGTCGTCGATCGCTATGAGCATATCCATACCATGTATCCCGGCGGCAATGCGGTGAATTTTGCCGTTTACGCCAAGAAGTGCGGCGCCGCGCGCTCCGCGTACATGGGCATCTTTGGTAACGACGCCGCTGCCGAGCATGTGATTGCAAGTCTCGAGGATGAGGGCATCGAGCTCGCTAAGTGCGAGCAGCTTATTGGCGAGAACGGCGCGGCGCGTGTGACCGTGGTCGATGGCGACCGCGTATTCCTCGGCTCCAACGAGGGCGGCATCCGTGGCGATGCGCGCTATGTGCTCGATCGCTTCGATCTGGCATACATGAAGCAGTTCGACGTAGTCCACTCGGGCAACTACTGCTTTACCGAGCGCGAGCTCCCCAAGCTGAAGGCTGCAGGCATCACCGTATCGTTTGACTTCTCGGACGATTCCACCGATGAATACTATGAGCAGATTGCCCCGTTTGTCGACTTCGCCTTCTTTAGCGCTGCCGATGCTGCAAGTGAGGATGAGATTCGCGAGCGCCTCGCTTGGGTTAAGAATTTGGGCCCGCGCTTTGTGTCCGCAACGGCGGGCGCCGAGGGCTGCATCGCCTATGACGGCGAGCGCTACTATCGCCAGCTGGCAAAGCCCGTAACGGACATGAAGGACACCATGGGAGCCGGTGACTCGTTCCTGACCTCATTCCTGATGTGCTATCTCGATTCCGCCAAGCGCGGCGAGGACGGACCTGAGGCCATTGAGCGTGCGCTCGATTTTGCGGCAGGTTTTGCCTCGACCGTGTGCGGCATGGAGGGCTCTTGGGGCCACGGAGCTCCGATCACCGAGTAGCCTGAGAAAGCGCTGGGAGGCTTGGGGCTGAAGCCTTGGCTGACTGACGCTAGATTACATCGGAATTCGGATAGGGGCTCGCCTTGGGTGGGCCCCTTTTTGATTGCTGGAGAAGACTATGGATATCAAAGCATGTGCAGCTGGCTTTTGCTGTGCGGACGTGTACCAAAACATCGGCGTGTTCTATCCGACTGGCAATGGCATCGACTGGGGTATCCACCTGGCGCGAATGGGCATATCGGTATCTGCGGTGTCGGTCGTCGGAAAGGACGAGTACGGAGACAAAATGCGCGAGGCGCTGGCTGCCGAGGGGTTCGACATCTCGCATCTTCGCGTGGAGGACGGCGATACCTCGGTGATGCTCATGGCGTTGAAGGACGGCGTCGACCGCGTGCATCTCGAAGCGATTGACGGTGTCATGGAAACGTACCGACCAAACGATGATGACCGGGCATTTATCCTGGAGCACGATGTCATCCATACCGACCTGTTTGGAAACTGCTTAGACCTGCTGCCCGAATGGCACGAGGCAGGCAAGACCGTCGTCATGGACTTTTCGGTGTTCAGTCAAGATCCCGAATACGCCTGTGAGAACCATTTTCCTTACGTTGACTATGCCTTTATGTCGTTTGAGGAGGATAGCGCGGAGCTGCGCGACTGGGTGCGCCATGTGCAGGAGCTGGGCCCGCGCGTGGCAGTCGCCACACTTGGCGAGAAGGGAAGCATCGCCTATGACGGTGAGCGCTTCTATGAATGTGGGATCGTGCCGGCCGAGAAGGTTGTCAATACCGTGGGCGCCGGCGATTCGTATATCGCCGGATTCACCAAGGGTGTACTGGATGGGCTTGACGTGCCGGCGTGCATGCATGCCGGTGCCGAGCTTTCGTCCCGAGTCATTGGGTCGTTCGAACCGTACTAGGAATAAAAGCCTGGAAAGGAGTGCAAGATGGTAATCGATATGCTGGTCCAGCCCATGCTCTACGGCGAGATCTATACGCCAGGCGACGAGCCAGACGGCTTTGGTTTTTGGGAGCGTGAGTTTGGCATGGGGCACATGGGCCCCATGGACTGGGATGAGCTCGTGGCCGAAATGGATGTCTGCGATGTGCGGAAAAGCGTGCTCATGCCGCTCGATGTGACCACGGCGTGCGGCGGGCACTTTGGCACCAACGACCAGGTTGCCGCGCTTGTTGCCGCGCACCCCGATCGCCTATGGGGATTCGCGAGCGTGGACCCGCAAGTGAGTGGCGCCGCCGATGAGCTGGAGCGTGCCTTTACCGAGCTGGGGGCCAAGGGGCTCTGCCTGCATCCGGCAAAGCAAGGTTTTGCGCCCGATGATGCCGTGGCCGAGCCGCTCTACAAGCTCTGTGAGCGCTACAACAAGCCGGTGGTTTTCCATGCCGGTATGTCCTGGGAGCCGGGTGCGGAGCTTTCGCGAAGCCACCCGCTTGCGTTTGAGCACACCATCGCAACGCATCCGGATGTGCGCTTTAACCTGACGCACTTTGGCTGGCCCTGGGTGCGCGAGACCGTGGCGATGCTGCTCAAGTATCCCAATTGCTATACGGATGCCTCTATTACCTATATCGATTCGCCCGAAGAAATGATGCAGCGGCTCTTCACCGTCGATATGGGACCGCTGTGGTATGAGCGTGCCCTGTCTCATCAGGTGATGTTTGCCAGCAATACGCCACGCTTCCGCGCCTTCAAGCTCAAGCGGGCGCTTGATACTGTGCCCATGCGCGATGAGGCGCGGGAGAATCTGTATTCCGGTACGGCGCTGCGTTTTCTGAAAGGTGATGAGTGACATGGTGACACTCGAGACATTGAGCTATCTATCGACGGCGCCCGACCAGCTCATCGATATCACAGAAGATGTGCATGCCGCCATCGAGCGTAGTGCGGTGACCGATGGACTGGCAGCGATTATTTTGTCGCATACGACTTGCGGCATCGTGGTGAACGAGGGGCTTCCGTGCGTGGAGACCGATCTCATGGAGACGCTCGATCGCATTGCCCCGCCCGATGCCCCCTATGCGCATGCTCATTTCTTGCCGAGCTATGGTGCCACGGGCAATAACTCCTGTGGTCATATCAAGAGCATGATTTGCGGCAATAGCTGCTTCTTCCCCGTTCAAGACGGCCACATTGTATGTGGCGGGGCCCAGAACATCTACCTTGCGGAGTTCGATGGACCTCAGAAGCGAAAAGTGTTCGTTGAGGTGCTGGGCGAGTAGCAGTTGATGTCTGTGAGTCGGCGAGCTAAAGGAGATTGACCATGTCGTTTATGGCTTCGATGTTTGGGACCGAGAAACCGGTAATTGGCATGCTGCATCTGCAGCCGCTGCCTGGCGATCCTCTGTATTATCCGGGCGGCAGCGTTTCGCGCGTGATCGATGCCGCCAAGCGCGATCTCGAAGCGCTGCAGTCGGGTGGCGTGGACGGCATTCTGATCACCAATGAGCTATCGATGCCCTACGAGCAGCATGTGTCGGCAGTGACCCTTGCCGCTATGGGGCATGTCATCGGAGCTCTTGCCGCAGATTTCTCGACCCCTTGGGGTGCAGAGGCTATTTATGACGGCGATGCCACGATCGAGCTGTGCGCCGCCGTTGAGGCGCAGTTTACACGCTGCAATTTCTGCGGTGCCTGGGCTGGCGATCTTGGCCTGATCAATCGTGACTTTGCGCACACCATGCGCCGCCGTGCCGCCCTGCGTCTGGATGACCTAAAGATGTTCCATTTCATCACAAGCGAGGGCGAGGTGTACCTTAACGACCGATCGACTCCCGATATTGCCGATTCGCTGGTATTCAACTGCCTACCCGACGCCCTTGTTATTGGCGGGTCTGCTGCCGGGCGCGGCGCTTCGGGCGAGCTTGCCGACGAGGTGCGCGTCCGTGTTGGCGATGTGCCGGTGGTATGTGGAACGGGATGTCGCGAGATTACCGTTGCAGACGTGTTTTCGCATTATGATGGCGCGTTTGTCGGTACCTGCCTCAAGCGAGACGGCAAGCTCGACGCCCCTGTCGAAGCCGAACGGGTCGCGCGGTTCATGGCTGCCGCCCGTGCCGCGAGAGGGGAGTGAGCGGCATGCCGTACTATCTTGGCATCGACATTGGAACGAGTGCGTCCAAGGGCGTGTTAATTGATGCGGAGTGTCGAATTGTGGCGCAGGCATCTTGCCAACATGAAACCGAGAACCCTCAGGATGGTTGGTATCAGCACGATACAGAAGCGATTTGGTGGGGTGATTTTTGCCGGCTGTCTCGCGAGCTTATCGAGTGCGCGGGCATCGAGGCGAGCCAGATCCGCTGCGTAGGGTTGTCGGCTTTGGGCTGTGATTGCGTGCCAGTCGATGAAGATTGCCACGCCTTGGCTCCGGCAATTCTCTACGGGGTCGATGCTCGCTCGAAGCCGCAGATTGACGAGCTTCTTTCCGAATATGGTCCCGATCGCGCTCGCCAGCTCTTTGGACACGATCCGTGTTCGTCGGATATCGCCCCTAAGGTCCTTTGGTTTAAGGAGAATATGCCCGAGGTCCATGAGCGGGCGGCGAAGTTTCTTACGGCTTCGTCCTATCTATGCGCCAAGCTTACCGGCAGGTTTACGATCGACCGTTACCTTGCCGAGGATTTCCTTCCCTTATACGATCGTGAGACGTGGCAGGTTAATGAGCGCGGGTGCGCGCGGTTCTGCCGTCCCGACCAGATGGCCGAAGTCATGGCGGCGACCGATATCGCCGGCGTAATCACGGATCGGGCGGCGGTTGAAACCGGTCTTGCGAGGGATACGCCGGTGCTTGTCGGAACAGGCGATTCGGGCGCCGAGGCGATTTCTACTGGAGTGTTCTGCCCCGGGGACATGATGGTGCAACTCGGGAGCACGGCCTACTTTATCTATTTGGCGGACCATATGGTCGATGACGCTCGTCTATGGCCAGGGACATTCATCATCCCCGGAACCTACGGCATCTGCGCCGGGACCAATACGGCAGGTGCGTTGACGGCGTGGTTGCGACGCGAGTTGTACCGCGATGTCATGGATGCCGAACACTCCGGCGGCCCCGATGCCTATGAGGTCATGGCGCACGATGCCGGGCAGGTAGGTCCTGGAGCAGATGGCCTGCTGTGTCTTCCATACTTTGCGGGCGAGCGCACCCCGCTCAACGATCCCGAGGCGCGTGGCGTGTTCTTCGGTCTGACCGAAAGGCATACCCGAGGCCATATGGTCCGCGCGGCTTTGGAAGGGATCGCCTACACTGTTGCGGCTCATGTCGACATCATCGAGCGCGAGCACGGGCTTCCCATCGAGCGCATCATGCTCGTGGGCGGCGGAACTAAGAATCCGGTATGGATGCAGGCGATTGCCGATGTCTGCGGTCGTGAGGTCTCGGTTGCGAAGGTTACGGTGGGCGCATGTTTTGGCGATGCTCTTATGGCGGCACTTGCTGGCGGCGCCTATTCATCATGGGGTGAGCTTGCCCGGGTTCTTGGGGTCGCGCAAACGATCGAGCCTGATATGGACGCTCATGAGCTGTACGCATCGCGCCGCCGTATCTTTGATGAGCTATATGCGCGAAATTGCGACCTTATGCACGAGCTAGTATAGCGCCGCCGAATTGCCCCACGCTCTTATGGGGGCTGCGTTGTGCGATTCGCATGTCCCTTGAGGGTCGTGGGCAAAAAATGCCAAATATGAGTACTGTCACAAATTTAGTAGCAGCAAAATTTGGCTCTTGAGGTCCAAGTTGAGTGTCTGCGGACAACTTAAAGCCGTCTAATATGTCCCTGGGTATGCTAAAACGACCTGATAATGAACAGTTGTACATTATCAGGTCGTTGTTTTGGTGCAAAATAATGTGACCAGTTTTACAACAGTACTCATATTTGGCATTTTTTGCCCACCGAGGTCAGCGGAAGTCGAAAATGGAGTGGGAATTTTCCAGGACGACCGACTTGATGCTCTCCTCGGGGCAGTTTTTAAGCGCAGCAATGACCTCGGATACTCTTATGAGTGAATCGACGAACTGTCGCGCGGATGTTTCCGCGTCTGGTTCGGCCGGCGCGTCGGTTTCGAGTAGCAAGCGATCAAGTGGAATCTGTCGCGCGTATTCGCGCCCACGTTTGGTCGCAAGCATGCGTTCATTCACGGAAAAGTAGCAGCCCGCAATGCGTGCGCGGACAAACTCATCTGAGGTGCCGCTAAACCAGTGGAAGATAATGGTGGGGGAGTTGCGGACGTCCTTTAGAAGGTCGTTCGACTCCAAAGTGTCCAAAGTTGCTCCCGCCGCGCGAACGGCGTGAATGGATAGAACGCGTCCAGGTAGCGGGGACTGCGATAACGTTCGGCATAGCCGTTCAAATGCCTGCGTCTGGTTTCCCTCGGTGCCTGCAAAGCGTGGCGAGAAATCGAGCCCGACCTCGCCGATAAACCGTTCCCGGATGGCGAGTTCACAAAGCAGGCCGACCTCGGCGGTTCCGCATCGGCCGTCGGCAATCCACCAGGGGTGGAGGCCCACCCCTGCAATAACGTTGGGACTACTGCTGGCGCGTTCGGATGCTGACGCGAAATCGCGTGGATCGACGCCGCAATCAAAGAGCTCCAGTCCCATCGCTGCGGCTTCGTGGGCAACGGTGTTCGGGCTGGCCATCAGGTCGAGGTGACAGTGAGCATCAAAGGACTGCAGCTTCATCGCGGTGTGCCTTGCTAGTCCAGGCGCTGGCCGTCGGCGCGAACGCGCTCGGTACCGCGTCCACTGATCTTGCGAATAACCTCGCCGGCAATCATCTGGCCCATGATGGGCGGCATAAAGCTGGCGGTTCCGAGCTCGGTGCGCTCGTGGATATTGGAAGGGTCGCGGGGCTGTGTCTTAACCGATTCCTCGCAGCTAAACAGTACATGTAGGCTCTTGATGCCGCGCTTCTTACATTCTTTGCGCATGATGCGGCTCATGGGGTCACGTACCGTATCGAAAATGTCGGCAAAGCGGAGGCACTCGGGATGGAGCTTGTTGGCCCCGCCCATGGAGCTAACCAAACGAATGCCGTGGTCCTGAGCATATTTGGCAATGGTAAGCTTGGCCGAGATGGTGTCGATGGCGTCGACGACGTAGTCGAGCTTGCCACCCGTCTGCTCCAAAACGCTCGCGAAGAACTCGTCGATGTTGTCGCTCAGCAGGTATTCGGTGCGCTTGATGACGGTGCCGGCAGGGTTGATGTCATGGATCATGGCCTCCATGACATCAACTTTACGCTTGCCGATGGTGCTGTGAAACGCGATGGCCTGACGGTTGATATTGCTGGGCGCAATGATGTCTTTATCCAGAATTACGAAATGGCCGATGCCGCCGCGGGCGAGCGCTTCGCAGCAGTTAGAGCCCACGCCGCCGCAGCCGAGCACCAACACCGTGGCGTCGGCGAGCTTGTCGAGCGCCTCGCGCCCCATGATGATCTCGAGCTTGGTGTCGCGCGTCTCGACGGGAGCGGCGACTGCGGTTTCGGTCATAGATATCCTCCGATGGGGAAGTAATTAACGTAATTGGCTATCGCCATTATAGGTATTATTCTGCCTCCATTTGAGGCCTTGGGGCATGTTGAAATGAAGCGGGGATTCGCATAAGATTGAAGCAGATGGCACCCGTGGCCGCGGGTTGGCCAACTCCGAAACACGTTTATGGCGTGAGAAGTGGCCGTCTTCGCATTACGCGGGGGCGGCTATTTCATTCGACCTCCAATGTGGATGCCGAGCTCCACAGCCGCGATTACAAGCAATAACAACGTCAGGACATCGTCAATACTCATAGTCCATCTCCTTCTCTGGTAGAGGGGAGCTGGCCCATCTGCTTCTAACGGTATTGTAACTAAAAGCGAACGAGTGTTCTATGGCTATTGCTGAATTAGATAATTAGACAAACATCTAAATATCGAGTATAGTGTGCGCGTCGAACGAACTGGTGAGAGGAGGTTCTATGCCGGGAGAGGGTTTTAAGGCACTTGCCGATCCAACGCGACGGCGCATTTTGGAGTTGCTGCGCGAGGGCAATTGCACGGCGGGGGAGCTTGCCGAGCATTTCGATATCAGTAAGCCGTCGCTGAGCCATCACTTGGCGACGCTCAAAAACGCCGGGTTGGTGACCGACGAGCGCCATGGCCAAAACATCGTATACAGCTTAAACACCACCGTCATGCAGGATTTGATTGGCTGGTTTATGGGTTTTACAAACACGGAAGGTGATAAGGATGAATAACGAAAACAAGGGCATTCACCCCACGGGGGTATCGTCGCGCGTGTGGATTGTGCTGGTCGCTCTGTGCGTCGCCAATGTCGTAGCGCACCTCATGGTGATGCCGAGCTTGCCTGCGCAGATTCCCACGCACTGGGGCGCGAACGGCGCCGTCGACGGTTGGGGTCCTAGCTGGATGGCCTCCGCGCTCGGCGTGCTGCCTCTGGCGCTTCTCGCAATGTTCTGCGTGGTGCCGCGCATCGACCCCAAAGGTGAGGCATATCGAACCTCGGGCAAGTTCTACCAGGGCTTCGTAATCGCCTTCACCTTGTTCATGTGCGCCATAAGCTGGCTGGGAGAGCTTACGGTCTGGGGCGTGGTGCCGGCGGTCGGTTCGGTTAACGTGCTGATTTCCGGTGTTGTCGGTTTGCTGTTCATCGGCGTAGGCAACTACTTGCCGCGTGTGAAGCAGAACTATACGCTCGGTATCAAGACACCTTGGGCGCTTGCCGATCCCGAGAACTGGCGCCGTACGCAGCGTTTTGGCGGCGCCTGCTTTATGGTGCTGGGTATTGGCCTGATTGTGATGGGCGTGGCAGGCAGCGTGCTTTCGAGTGAAGTCGTCGCCGCGGTGATTGCGGTTCTGGCGTTTGGTTCGGTTGGAGCCGTCTACGTCTACTCGTATCTGTTGTGGCGCAAATCGCAGCGAGCCGCTCGTTAAGGTTGCGGAAAACTAGCGTACGCAGTTCATAGTATGTTCCGGGGGACTTTTCCCAGGTAGTATTAGGGGCGTGGGCAACCATGCCCCTTTTTCGTTAAGTTTCAGAGCTGGTTTCCTCATTTCGTTTCCACTAAAGCGAATCAAGAATAGGGAAACAGCAGGTAGAAAGGATAGAACAGACATATGGCGGAGTTTATCTACCAGATGTATCAGGCTCGCAAGGCCCATGGCGACAAGGTAATCCTTGACGACGTGACCCTGAGCTTCTACCCCGGTGCCAAGATCGGCGTCGTGGGCCCCAACGGTATGGGCAAGTCGACCCTGCTCAAGATCATGGCCGGTATCGAGGAGGTCTCCAACGGCGATGCCAGGCTCACCCCCGGCTACACCGTGGGCATCCTGCAGCAGGAGCCGCCGCTCGACGATGACAAGACCGTCATCGAGAACGTGCGCATGGCGTTTGGCGACATGATCGCCAAGGTCGATCGCTTCAACAAGATCGGCGAGGAGATGTGCGACCCGGACTGCGACATGGACGCCCTCATGGCCGAGATGGGCAAGCTCCAGGACGAGATCGATGCCGCCGACGGCTGGGATATCGATTCCAAGCTCGGCCAGGCCATGGACGCCCTGCAGCTGCCCGATTCCGACATGCCGGTCAACGTGCTTTCCGGCGGCGAGCGCCGTCGTGTTGCCCTGTGCAAGCTGCTGCTCGAGGCTCCCGACCTGCTGCTGCTCGACGAGCCCACGAACCACCTGGACGCCGAGTCGATCCTGTGGCTCGAGCACTTCCTGCATAACTATCAGGGCGCGGTGCTTGCCGTCACACACGATCGCTACTTCCTGGATAACGTTGCCGAGTGGATCTGCGAGGTCGACCGCGGTCACCTTTATCCCTACAAGGGCAACTACTCCACGTATCTGGAGACCAAGGCCGCGCGTATCGAGGCGCAGGGCAACCGTGACGCCAAGCTCGCCAAGCGCATGGAGGCCGAGCTCGAGTGGGTACGCAGTTCACCCAAGGCTCGCCAGGCCAAGAACAAGGCTCGTCTGGCTCGCTACGAGGAGATGGAGGCCGAGGCCCGCGCAAGCCAGAAGCTCGACTGGACCGATATCCGCATCCCTGTGGGCCCGCGTCTGGGCAACAAGGTGCTCGAGGCCCATCACCTGCACAAGGAGTTCGACGGTCGCGTGCTCATCGATGACCTTTCGTTCACCCTGCCGCGCAACGGCATCGTGGGCGTGATCGGCCCCAACGGTGTCGGTAAGACCACGCTGTTCAAGACGATTGTGGGTCTGGAGCCGCTGACTTCGGGCGAGCTCGAGGTGGGCGAGACCGTCAAGATTAGCTACGTTGATCAGAACCGCTCCGGCATCGACCCCGACAAGAACCTGTGGGAGGTCGTCTCGGACGGCCTGGACCACATGATGGTCGGCGAGACCGAGGTCCCGAGCCGCGCCTATGTGGCGAGCTTTGGCTTTAAGGGCCAGGACCAGCAGAAGCGCGCTGGCGTACTCTCCGGTGGCGAGCGCAACCGTCTGAACCTGGCACTCACGCTCAAGCAGGGCGGCAACCTGCTGCTCCTCGACGAGCCCACGAACGACCTCGACGTCGAGACGCTGTCCTCGCTCGAGGCGGCGCTGCTCGAGTTCCCGGGCTGCTCGGTGGTCATTAGCCACGACCGTATGTTCCTGGACCGCGTCGCCACGCACATTCTGGCGTGGGAGGGCACCGACGAGAATCCGGGCAACTGGTATTGGTTCGAGGGTAATTTCGAGGCCTATCAGGCCAACCGCATCGAGCGCCTGGGCGAGGACGCGGCCCAGCCGCATCGTATTCACCGTAAGCTGACGCGCGACTAGTAGCAAGTAGAAAGGCCGCCACCAAGGGCGGCCTTTCTTGTAGCAATTGCACTGCAGCTATGCCCTGGCTGCTGGTTTGATTCATAATCAAAGTTATCTCTTTGGGATTAAAGCCCGTTTTTGCTATGAGCGATTTTCTAATTCCGTTTAAAACGTAAAGACGCATTGGGTTGCAAGGACATAAGCAAATCGAATTGAAATATAACCAGTGCTGTAACGTTACAAAAAAGATTATAGAATAGGAGTACCTTATAAGTCGCTTCTCTAGAAAGAAGAACATATGCTTTCGCGTCGTCGTTTTCTGCAACTTGTCGCGTCTTCAATTGTCGCCTTAGCCGCACGTCCGAAAGAGGTTTTTGCTTCGACGGGCAATATTGATGGTGAGCAGATACAATTTACTTCTGAAATTGCGCAAGAGCTTGCCGATAAATATATAAAGGGACTCCTCGGCTATTCGTATACGCCTTCTGACCCTATTCCTTTTGTAGATGTTGATGGGTCCCCGCTTGGTTACATTGTTCCGGTTGTGACATCCAATAGAGCCGCGGGCTATTTGGTTTTAGATGCTTCAGATGATGAAATACTTACGGGATATCGTTTTGGAGACGGCTTAGTCAGCCCTATGGATCGGGGAGGAGATCTTGGCGTCGAGTCTTATTCTTTCAATAACCCAGTCGTAATGATCAATCCATTCGAATTCGGCGTGCAATCTTTGGACGGTTCAATAACAACAAATTGCGGAAGAACAATCCCGGCTGTTTCCATAGAAGGACGGCCTGTCGTTTTATCGAATAAACCTTCAAGCTGGAACGATGTTGTAATTTACGCAACTCAAATGCAGGATTACACAGTATCTGGATTTCGTTCCATTTCTCAGTTTATGTCATATGATGAAAGCGAGATTAAGAGGCTTACCGCCCACTATGCTTGTATGGTGACAGCTTTTTCGAACGTTGCGGAACTGTATGGCATTGCCAATTTATATAGCGACCCTTCGCAATATATGCAGATATGGAGTTACACCAATACCCATGCTCTTTCCGATGAAGAACAGACTGTTCCCGGCGTTGTTTTGGGTGGAACGCCGATATCAACCTGTGCAACGGGGTTTACAAATTACTGCGCAAGCAGAGGAAGTACTCTTATCGCCCGCACTGTCTCCTCTCCGGCTATCGCGAGCATTCAAAATGAGATTAACTCTAATAGACCGAATGTTTTACATGCGAGTTTGTACAACGGATCAGCCCATTCTGTAACAGCGGAGGCTTACGCCACACTTACTGGTAAGAAAACTGGAGAGACAAGGCAGATGATTGGCATAGCGGACGGCTGGAATTCATCTTTATCCTTCCTGAAGTATGATCAGAGCTATTATGCGTGGACTTATGGAACGACTTTTTCGAAGTAGGGCGATTCGTCTAGCCCTGTCTTTGGTGCTGATGGCTTCATTGGCGGGCTGTTCAACAAAGGAAGAGATATCGCGCGGAGGTTCCGGAGAAGTGACTGCGACAGACTCAGGTTCATTAGAAATAGCTGGCGGGCATGCCGATGTGATGTTACAAGGAAAAGGCGTGCTTAGGTCGGTTGATGCTGAAGACGCTGTCTGCTCAATAGAAGATTTAAAGACAGGTGAAACTGCACCGTACCGAGTCTCAGATAATGCTGCGAATATGATTGAGTCGATACCGACTGGAGCGCAGGTTTCTTTTAGATACTTTGCTCCGCAACTTGAGGATGAGCTTGCTTCTCTGGTGTCTATATGCACCGATGACAACTAAAAGGCCTGAATTCAAAAGGCCTCGGATGGTCAATTGGCTATCCGAGGCCTTTTTTACTCGACCGGGGCTTCGACCTTGTCGATGCCCCAGGCGGCTCCGAGACCGCCGGTGGTGTTGCGGCGGATGCGCACGGTAACCTCGCGGCGCTCGCCGGCCTGCGTGTAGCACAGGGGGAAGCTTGCGCGGTTTCGCGCGGCCTCGATGGTACCGCGCTCGCGGGCGATCCAGTAGTACTCGCCGACAATGCCGAGCGTGTCGGCGCCGTAGGGGAGATAGGTCGACAACTGGTGCAGAAGCGGGCCGGGGCAGAAGACCTCGGTTGCGAAATCGACGGGGAAGTCCTCGGGGATGGTCGGTGCTGCGGGTGCGGGGGCTGGGGCCGCTGCGGGTGCCGAAGCCGGTGCCGGTGCGGGAATTTGTTCGCAAGCAGAGGTGGGCACGGATTTGATGACGGGTGCGGGCTCTGGCGTCGCTTCCGGCTTGATCGTGGAATCTGCGGGCTCCACGGTGGCGGGCGCGTCTGCAGCTGCAGTTTCAACCTCAACCTGCGTCGCGTTCTCGTCCTCGACGCTCGACTTTGCCTCGATGGGCGTGGACGCCATGGTGGTGATGCCGGCGTTGGCGTTCTCGGGGTCATAGACGACCGTGAGTGAGATGGCAGGCTGCGGTGCCTCGGGCTCCGATGCCGCCTCGGTAGCGTCCTGTTCTGCGGGCTCTTCGGGCTGATCGTCCTCGGCCTCGTCGCCAAAGACATCGCTGTTTTGGAGCGCAGGCGCCTCAGGTTGGCTAGCGGCTTCTTCGGGTGTCGACTTGGGAGCCTCGTTGAGCTCCGTAGTGGCTTCCTGCTCGGATATGACTTTGGGATCGGTCGTGGCAGTGATTTCGGTTTCGGCTTCTGCTGTTACCTCAATAGCGGCTTCGATCTCGGGCTCGGGCTCGGGCTCCGGAGCGACTTCGGCCACGGGCTCGGGCTCGGGACGCTTAACGTGCTTGGGACGCACGGCCTTGAGGTCCTTCTCGCCGCGTTTTTTCTTTTTGTAGGACTGCTTGGCTCCCTTGGCCGCCTTGGGCTTGTCCTCGCCCTTGGCAAGGGCGGCATCCCAGGCCTCGTTGGCGATGACAGTGGCATACAGGCGACCGCCCTTAAAGACGGTCAGCTTAATGCAGTCGTCGAGCTCCTCGAGCAGCTCGCGCGTGGACTCGAAGCCCAGGTCATAAGCGGCCATGTCACCAGCGGCGAGTGCCTCCTCGACCTGCGTCATAAACGTTTGCTTGCCGCATCCGATTGCATCGCGCAGCAGGCGATACAGATAGATGTGGTTGCCCAGCGAAAGCGTGGGCCTAACTATTGTCTTGCTCATGGCAAATCTCCTCTTTACACACCAAAGCATCTTACCATCGCACGGGGCTTGCCATCTCGTCGCCCAAGGCAAACGGGCGCGACCGTTGCCGGTTCGCGCCCGTTATGCAGGTCGGTTATCTATGAGAGGCAAACGCGCTTAGTTGCCCGACGTCGTGCCTTGGCTCGAGCTGTCAGATGCCGTGCCGGACGCGGTTCCGCCCGAGCTGTTAGTGCTGCTGTTGTCGGTAGATCCCGTGCCCGATGTATTGCCGCTCGTCTGGTCGCCCGTGCTCGGTTGAGAGCCGTCAGTCGTTTGGCTTGAGTCGGTTGTGCCGGATTGCGTACCGCTGTTGTTCACAGAGGAATCGGTGTCCTGCGACTGATCGGGGGTGTTCGAGGACGAGTCGGTGGATGTGGAGGTGCCCTGCGGGTCGTCCTGCTGGCCTTGCGATTGACCGGAGCTATCCGCGTCGTGCTCGGTCGTATGCGACGAAAGGATTGGCTCGGGGCGCTCACCCAGACCCTCACCGGCGGTGGTGATAAGGATGGCACCGGCGCAGGCGATGACCGCGACAATGGCGATGGCGATCGAGAAGACGATGACCTTCTTTTGCGTCTGACTGCGCTCTGCCGCGGCCTTGGCGCGCAGGCTGTTAGGGGCGACGCGCGCTGTGGTCGCGCGTCCCGCAACCTGGCGCATTTCCTGCGTGGTCGCGGCGCCACCTAGGTGCTCCTCGACATCGGGCTCAACGGGCTCGTAGGCGCCGGCAGGGTAGTCGACAGCGGCATGCGTGCCCTTGATTGCTTCGGCGCTCGCAGAGATAAAGTGGCGGTAGACCTGCGAGGACACAACGGTGATGACCGAGCTCACGGCGGCGCCGATCACCGATCCGGCGATACCGATCTTGGAGGCAAGCGCGACGCTCGTGGCAGCAGCTGCGGCGCCGGCGATGATCTGGGGAATGGAAATGTCATCGAACAGGCCCTTTTTGGGCGCGATGGCCATGGTCTGTCCGATGGAATGGTTCTCGTGCACGCCGTTGTTGAGCGATGCCGGCGTCATGACGCGCGTGCGCGGCGCGTCGGTGTACTTGGTTGTCATACGGGGTCCTCCCGGCGTAAATCTGCTTCGTTTCATTCAGCCATCAGGGTACCCACCAGATGTGAATCGTACGTGACATTTAGCAGATACCATCAACTCATCAAGGGGGGCTTGCTGTCTTTGGTGCAATAGCTTGATGCTAAACTGGATTTACGATTGCGAGGTGGTTTACGTGATGTACCCGTATATGACATTCGAAGACGGTACCGAGGTCGTTCATTCTGACCTGATTGCAGATGAGGATATCGAAAAGGTTGTCGTGCATTTTGAACGACCGACGGCAGAGGGCTTCGACTCCGCTCGCTGTGAGTTGCCTTCCTGTTCGTGGACTGACTGGGAAGGGCATTTTACTCAGAGTGAAAAACGAGCTTTCGAAGAGTGTTTGAGCAAATCATTTAGATTAGTTCGAGTTTAGTTCGAATAAAGAAGCCGAATGCGATGACCTAAAGCGTATGCATTTTTAGTATTAGATGCGTATGAAATGGAGGATGTGAATGGATGAGCTAATAGACTTTAAAAAACGATTTCTCAAGAATGGCGAGCTGGTTTCAATTCCAAAAAAGGAAAGCTATAAAAGAATCATGCTGCTATGGGCCGTCTCTTTCTTTGAATTAAATACAAGTTATACGGAGCTTCAGGTTAATCGTGTGCTGTCACAGCTCTATCCTGATTATGCCGTGTTGAGGCGGTACTTGGTTGATTATGGATTCCTATTAAGGGATGAACGAGGCCTGAAATACGAGGTTAATCGTGATGTTCACGGTATTGAGAGCTAGCCATCCGGTTCGGGTCCTATATATTGCTAGAGGGATAAGCGAAATAGGCAATTGGTGTGCGAATATTGCTTTGCCAATGCTGATTTACGAGGTAACTCACGATGTTTCTGCAACTGCTTTGATGGTCTGCTGCAGATTTGCCCCCTCTCTGTTTTCAGTTTCGCTCGCGCAGCTGCCTCAGAAGATGGGTATCGGGACACTGCAGGCCATGAGATTGGCAGACTTAATTCGCGCGGGATTATTCGTTTGCTATATTTTTGTTGATAGTAAATGGAGTATGTTTGCTATTACGTGCGCGGTATCGCTTTGCCGAACGGTTGAAATGCCCTGCTTTTACTCGTTGTTAAGAGCCAATACGAATAGTATCAATCGCGACGTAATTAATAATTCGTTTGGGTTTCTGCAGAATTTGATGATGGTTCTGGGGCCAGTTGCCGGCGGTTTTGTTGTCGCTCAATTTGGGGCGGAGGCTGTTCTTGCATTAGACGCGCTTTCTTTTGCCGCGTCGTTCTTGTTGCTGCGAGATGTTCCGTCGGTTATCGAGGTTAATGATAAAGAGGGGATAAGCAAAAATGAAAAAAACAGGACTGCATTTAGTGATCTTAGCGCGAAGCACTTGGCAATTGGTTTCCTATTAATCGATATTTCTAGTGGCGTGGCATTCGGCTCTCTGAATTCTCTTTTGCCAGCTATAGCGCAATTGCAATTTGACTCGTCATCGATACAATATGGATTCCTTCAGAGTAGTCTTACAATCGGACTGTTGTTCGGAAATACAATATATGGTCGTTTAATTAGTGGTTCCGATTGCGTTAAATCATATTGTTTTGTGACGTATCTTGCGCTCGGTGCGTATCTGGCGTTTGGCTATCGTTATGCGTCTGGGATATCGTTTATTTTCCTTTTTATCGTCGGTGCCGGAAACGCCATTCAAGATGTGCTTCTCATAACATCGCTGCAGGATTTGGCGAGAGACGAATCTGAATCGATAAGCCTGTTTTCAATTAGGGAGTCTTTGCAATCGGTTGCTGTTGTTATTTCAACACTCCTTGTTTCGCTGTTCACGAGCACCGCGATGTTCTCAATTCTCGTTACAGGACTTGGTGTATTTTCAATTATGATGGTAGCTGCGTTTCAATTGAATTATTTGCGAAAGATGTGACGTTGATATGCCTAAAACGCTTTTAGTATTTCCCCCAGGATGGAGTCCAGTGGGGGGCCGTATCTTGCCTTGCCTGTTTTGAAGTCATATCTTCAAGAGGTTGAACAATATAAAGTTGACATTGTTGACTTAAACGTGGAATTTTACGATGACCTCCTATCTTTTAGACATGTCGAAGAGTGCTGTAAAAGGTATCGGGAATCAAAGGATTCGTTTAGTTCGAATGTTCAATTAACAATCGAGTTGATACAAAAGTCAGCACTTAATGTTGACGAGGCAAAAGATATTTTCAGATCGAAGAGATACTTTAATCTAAAAGAAAGACAATATGCTGAAAACATTTTTAGAAATGCACTCTATATCATAAATCACGTCTCGTATGGAGTTAAATACACGTTCAACTCCATAGATCTGCCCTATGATTATTATTCGACACCAGAAATAATGAAATCGCTTGCGGATACCTTGCATAATCCGTTTATTTCCTTCTATGAAACTGCCTTTCTTAAGCGTATTCAGAGGGAAAAAATTGAGTTTATTGGGATTTCGGTGAGCGGCTGTTTCCAATTGATTTCTGCAGTTACGTTAGCGAAACTGATTAAAGAAGAATGTCCATCTGTTAAACACGTCTCATTGGGCGGCAATTACATTACTCGTTTAGCAGATGACTGCATGAAAGAATGGCATCCCTTTTTTGAATACATTGATTCGATAATGATGTATGACGGCGAAGAGCCGCTTGCACGTCTTCTTGAGGCTCTTGACTCCGGTGATGACAATCTCGACTGTGTTCCAAACCTTTGCCATGCTAAAGGTGGAAAGATATATAAAAACCATCGGATTGAGCAAACATTTATCAACGATACAGTTCCCGATTTCGATGGCTTCGCCCTTTCTAAATACTTCATGCCTGAGTTAATATTGCCGGTTTATTCCTCTAGGCAGTGTTTTAATCATTGCGCCTTCTGCACCATTCCCGGTGCTACCGGTGGTTGTTACCGAAAGATGCCTATATCGAGAGTATTTGAAATAATGTGTCGGTTAAATGAAAAATACGGCACGAGAGTTTTCTCTTTTGTGGATGAAACATTCGAAGGCAAAAGAATGGAGCAACTCGCGGATGAAATAAACGCATCGGGAAAAACGTTTTTCTGGCATGGAGAAACGAGGTTCTCTCCAACCCTAAGTACAGACGTTTTCAACAAGATATACCAAAGTGGATGTAGGCAGATTCAGTTTGGCCTCGAGTCATACAACCAAAGAGTTCTTGATCTAATGAAGAAGAACACGAGAGTTGATTGGATTGATCGCAATATCCATGATTGTCTCAATGCGGGTATTCCTGTTCATCTATTCTTTATGATTGGCTTTCCGACCGAAACTAAAGAAGAGGCTCTGAACACCTTAGCTTATACAGAGAATGTTTTGAATTATTCAAAACAGGTATGTGGTGTTCCATATTCCACGAGAGGATTTACGAATTTTGGTCTCGTTATGGGGTCGGATGTTTGGAATCATCCCGATAAGTATGGTGTCTCTGTAATGCCGAAGTCCCAATATGAGGATTTGCGCCTCGAAGTGGATTATGTTTCAGGCACTGGTTTAACTTTAAATGAAGCAAAATCCTTATCTGATGAGCATCATATTGATTTTTATATGCAAGAGGTCATAAACGGTAGCGACACAATTGACTTGCCCCAGCGGCTTCATATTTCAGAGGTGACCTGGATCCTAGATTCTATTCACGCTGTCAGGTATAAGGGACATTTGACCAAAGTAAAGCGACGGCTAACTAGTCTAAATCCAGCTGATCGAATCTGGCTGGATTCCAAGACCTCTGTCGTGCTCGTTGAGCCATTTGCCTACTTCTATAATTCTGAATACCATCATGTCTATGCTGTTTCCCAGTTGGTATACCTTAAGTTGGCCCGTTTATTGGAGGCCGATTGTAGCATTTCTCTTATCCTTGATCAGGGCGACCTCGAGCTGACAAGGGCGATAGAAGAACTGTTGCATTATGGATTGCTGAATACAAATATCGATGCCGATTATGTAATGCACGATAATGGTTTTCAATTGGTTAAAAGTTCGTTTGTGAAAGAAGTCGGACGCTCAAAAGAGGGGTTAAGAGTACTGCTGAGTTGTGCCACCCATAGAATGTGTGCGGTTAATGATTTTTCGTTCGCTTTGCTTTCGTTGTTTGAAAAGCCGATTACTAAGAACGAGGTGCGCGACATTTTGAAAAAAGAGGGACTATCGGCAAACGAGGAGCAATTAAACAAGTTGGTTGATAATTGCATGAAAGCAGATATACTACAATTGATTAGATAGAGGAGGTTTCTGCATGGACGTTATTAACAAAGATCTCTTGGAGCAACTGAAAGAGTTTCAGGAAGAGGGCGTCGTGGTGGAAGTGTTCGACTTTGAGGACTACATGGATAAATTCTGCCATTAGTTTCGGAATTTACTCGCCTCGCTTAAAGGAGAAGTCGATTATCGATTTCTCCTTTTTTAATTAAAGATATTTTTGAAATACATGCTTTTAGCACAGGTTGGCCTCTCAGTAAACTGGGAGGTTGCTTTGGCTAGTTAGAGATATGTGAACGTCCGTTAGACTGAATCTCAGGGTAGAAGGGGCCTCCAGTGTCCAGATCAACAAGGCAATGCTGCGTTTCGGCTAATAAGAACGATGGCTTTTTGCGTGTGGCGGCGGCGTCGCCGCAGATTCGCGTGGCCGATGTCGAGGGCAATGCCGAGGTTGCGTTAGCGGCTGTTCGCGCGGCTGTTGAGCGCGGCGTTCGCGCGCTGGTACTGCCCGAGCTCAACTTGTGCGGCTATACCGCGGCCGATCTGTTCCATAACCGCACATTACTGCATGCCTGCGAGGCTGCTTTGGTGCATATCCTCGATGAGACTCGTGAGCTGCCGATTGTCTTTACTATCGGTCTTCCCGTTGCAGTTGCCGAGAATATCTACAACTGCGCCGCCGTGTGCTGCGCGGGCGAGCTTTTGGGCCTCACGGCCAAGAAGTATCTGCCCAACTATGGCGAGTTCTACGAGCGCCGCTGGTTTGCTCCGGCGCCCGCAGATCCCGTGTGGGTCGAGTTTGCCGGTCAGGGTCCGGTTCCGCTGGGTTCGGAGCTTGTCTACCGCTGCTGTGACGAGGGTGCCGAGGATATGGTGCTGGGCGTTGAGGTCTGCGAGGACCTGTGGGTGCCGGCGCCCCCTTCGACCGAGATGGCGCTTGCCGGTGCGACGGTGATCCTCAACCCGTCGGCCTCGGACGAGATTATCGGCAAGGCAGATTACCGACGCAGCCTCATATCCAACCAGAGCGCGCGCCTGTACTGTGCCTATGCCTATGCAGATGCGAGCGAGGGCGAGTCCACGACCGACATGGTCTTTGCGGGCGAGAACCTCGTCTACGAAAACGGATCTAAGCTCGCCGCCACGAAGCTCCTCACTTGCGATATGGCGGTTGCCGATGTTGACCTCGACCGTCTGGTTGCCGAGCGCCGTCGCTCGACGACGTGGACGCGCGCGGACGATGCGCCTGAGGCCACGACTGTTGAGTTTTCATTTGAGGGCGTGCTGGCCAAAGAGCCCGTCCTGCGCGATGCCTGCGATATCGACCGCGTTTTCCCGCGCGCGCCCTTTGTGCCGGCCGACCACGGCGACTTGGCCGAGCGCTGCGAGACCATCCTCGACCTGCAGACTGCGGGCCTCAAGACCCGCCTCGCCCATACGGGTACCAAGGCTGCGGTCATCGGCCTTTCGGGCGGCTTGGACTCCACGCTAGCGCTGCTTGTGACCGTGCGTGCCTTCGATGCACTGGGGCTGCCGCGCACTGGTATCACAGCCGTGTCCATGCCCGGCTTCGGCACGACGCATCGCACCAAGTCGAATGCCGAGTCGCTCGCTCGCGACCTGGGTGTGAGCTTCCGCGAGGTTTCGATCCACGCGGCTGTGGAGCAGCACTTCAAGGACATTGAGCATGATCCAGCTGTGCAGGACGTGACCTACGAGAACAGCCAGGCGCGCGAGCGTACGCAGATTCTGATGGATCTGGCCAACCAGGCTGGCGGTTTTGTCATTGGCACGGGCGACCTGTCGGAGCTGGCGCTCGGCTGGGCTACCTATAACGGCGACCACATGAGCATGTACGCCGTCAACGCGAGCGTGCCCAAGACGCTTGTGCGCCATCTGGTACGCTATGCCGCCGATGTCTTTGGCGGGCGCATTGCCGAGGTCTTGCTCGATATCCTCGATACGCCGGTGTCCCCCGAGCTTCTGCCGCCCACGGGCGACGGCGAGATTGCGCAGAAGACCGAGGATTTGGTGGGCCCGTACGAGTTGCACGACTACTTCCTCTACTACCTGCTGCGTTTTGGCTTTGAGCCGGGCAAGATCTACCGCATGGCGCTCAAGAGCTTCGAGGGCGTCTACGACGCCAAGACCGTCCACACGTGGCTACGTACGTTCTACCGTCGCTTCTTTGCCCAGCAGTTTAAGCGCAGCTGCCTGCCCGATGGTCCCAAGGTGGGCTCGGTGACGCTCAGCCCGCGCGGCGATTGGCGTATGCCGAGTGACGCTAGCTCGCGTCTGTGGCTTGCGCAGATCGACGCGCTCAATCCAGTTGACTAAGGTTGGCTAAATTGAACCAATACGGGGGTTGCAAGCGTTACACTTTTGCAATCTGATGGCCCGTATCGCGCGGCGCTCTTGTCGGAGCGCCGCGTTTTTCATATCGAAAGGTGGCACCATGCAGGCATCGCAGCGTCTCGACCGCTTTGGCGCGGAGGTCTTCGCCTCGCTCAACAACAAACTGCTTGCGCTGAAGGCTCAGGGCAAGACCATTTACAACATGAGCGTGGGCACGCCCGACTTTAAGCCGTACGACCACGTGGTCGAGGCGCTCACGCAGGCAGCCCAAGATCCCGAGATGTGGAAGTATGCCCTGCGCGACCTGCCCGAACTCAAGCAAGCTGTGTGCGATTACTATGAGCGTCGCTTTGGCGTTTCGGGCATTACGCCGTCCATGGTGCAGTCGTGCAACGGCACGCAGGAGGGCGTGGGCCATTTGGGCCTGGCCCTGCTCGATCCGGGTGACACCATTTTGGTTCCCGATCCGTGCTACCCGGTTTTTGAGGCGGGGGCCAAGATCGCCGACGCCAAACTCGAGTATTATCCGCTGGTGGCGGAGCACAATTACCTGCCCTATGTGGCGGGCATCGATCCCGAGGTGGCCGATCGTGCCAAGTACATGATCGTGTCGCTGCCCGCCAACCCGGTGGGCTCGGTGGGCACGCCCGAGATCTACGAGGAGATCATCGCTTTTGCCCGCGAGCACGACCTGCTGATCGTTCACGACAACGCATACTCCGACATCGTGTTCGACGGCGAGCCGGGCGGCAGCTTCTTGCAGTATCCCGGCGCGCTCGAGGTGGGCGTTGAGTTCTTCTCGCTCTCCAAGTCGTTTAACGTCACCGGTGCCCGCATCGGCTTTTTGGTCGGCCGAGAGGACGTGGTCTCTGCCTTTGCCAAGCTGCGCAGCCAGATCGACTTTGGCATGTTCTTCCCGATCCAGAAGGCCGCCATCGCCTGCCTGAACGGTCCACGCGATGAGGTCGAGGCACAGCGTCTGAAGTACCAGGAGCGCCGCGATGCCCTGTGCGACGGACTTGAGGGCCTGGGCTGGGAGCGACCCAACGCGCATGGCTCCATGTTTGTGTGGGCCAAGCTTCCCGGTGATCGCACCGATTCCATGGCGTTTTGCGAGGAGCTTATGGAGAAGGCCGGCGTTGTGGTGACGCCGGGCGCGAGCTTTGGCCCTTCGGGCGAGGGGCACGTGCGCATGGCGCTGGTCCTGCCGCCCGATCAGATCGCTTTGGCTGTCGAGGCCATTCGCGAGGCGGGCCTGTATTAGAAACCTATTTCGACTCGTCAATAGCTCGAAACCGATTTCGTGCAGTTATTTTACGAATCCTGCAAACAATTTCGGTAAACGGTCGATATTTGGCTGCGAATAGGAGCATAATCAAAGTCCCGATTGGATATATTGGGGTTACGGCAAACCGCTCGGGGTCGTTCTCGGGCGGTTTGTTTGTGGAGAGAGATGGGAGTTTCTAATGGTTAACGAGAAGAAGGTCGCTATTGTCGGCTGCGGTTTCGTTGGTTCGTCTTCGGCGTTCGCGCTGATGCAGAGTGGCCTGTTCTCCGAGATGGTCCTCATCGACGTGGACAAGAACCGCGCCGAGGGTGAGGCCTTGGATATCGCGCACGGCATGACGTTTGCCGAGCCGATGAAGATCTACGCCGGCGATTATTCCGATGTCGCCGACGCCGCCATGATCGTCGTCACCGCTGGCGCTGCCCAGAAGCCCGGTGAGACCCGCCTGGACCTGGTCAACAAGAACGTCAACATCTTTAAGTCCATTATTCCCGAGATTAAGAAGTCTGGCTTCGACGGCATTCTGCTCATCGTCTCCAACCCGGTCGACGTTCTGACCTACGCCGCCATCAAGATGTCCGGCCTGCCCGAGGGCCACGTCATCGGCTCCGGCACCGTGCTCGACACTGGCCGTCTGCAGCAGATGCTCGGCGCCCACGTCGAGGTCGACCCGCGCGACGTTCAGGCTTACGTCATGGGCGAGCACGGCGACTCCGAGTTTGTCGCTTGGTCCAGCGCCCAGGTTGCCGGCGTGCCGCTGAACACCTTCTGTGAGCTTCACGGCCACCTGGAGCATGAGGCAGCCGAGAAGCGCATCGCCGAGGACGTCAAGAACTCCGCCTACACCATCATCGAGAAGAAGCACGCCACCTACTATGGCGTCGCCATGGCCGTCAAGCGCATCTGCACCGCCGTCATGCGCGATGAGCAGACCGTTCTGCCCGTCTCCTCGCTCATGGTGGGCGAGTATGGCCTGTCCGATCTGGCCATCTCCATGCCGACCGTCGTTGGCCGCGATGGCGTTGTCTGCCGCGTCCCCGTTCCGCTGAACGATGACGAGAAGCATGAGCTCACCGCCTCCGCCAAGGCCCTCAAGGACATCATCGACAGCGTTGATTTCTCCTGCTAAATCAAGCTCGCTAGAGCGAAAAGCTACAATGAAGGCGTCCGGGTCCACACGGCCCGGGCGCCTTTTTGGTGCAAAGTAACCTGACCCCTATGCACCATAGTTGATGGGAGGGCCATGTCGGATTCGCCTAATTTTTTGACCTATGCCCAGACGGCGTTTGATCCGTTTGAGGAGCGGCCGTTCTGCGCGGTGGATAGCCTGGTCTTTGCGTGGTTGTCCTATTTGCGTTTGCCGGGTGATATGGCGGAGCTGACGGACTGGCAGGGCCTAGACGTACGCGAGCTGCTGCGTGCCGAGTGCTACCGGGACATGATTGACGACTTGTGGGACCCAGAGGGGAGCAGGGCCTTGTTGGAGGCCGTGGCAGCAAGCCCTCGCTACCGTGGCGTGCGCGTTTGCGGCTATCGTGCCGTGAGCGATGTGGTGGCGACAGAGCAGTTTGCAGCCATGGCGTTCCGGTTTCCGGCGGGGTTTAGTTATCTTTCCTTCCGGGGGACCGACAGCACGATTGTGGGCTGGAAAGAGGACTTTAACATGGCGTTCCGGTGTCCTGTGCCGGCCCAGGAATCCGCGACGCGTTATGTGGACGAGGCGGCGGATGCGATTGGCGGGCCGCTTTTGTGCGGAGGTCATTCCAAGGGTGGAAACCTTGCGGTGTACGGTGCGGCGATGTGCTCCGATGTCGCCCGTGAGCGAATCGAACGGGCGTATTCCCATGATGGTCCGGGCTTCGTCGAGGAGTTTCTGAACGGAAACGCCTTTGCCGATCTTTCTGGTCGAATCGACAAGACGCTACCTCGGTCGTCGATCTTTGGCATGATGTTCGAGACACAGGAGGACTATGCCATCGTTGAGAGCACCGAGTTCAGCCTGCTGCAGCACAATCCCTTTAGCTGGGTGGTTGATGGCCACGACTTCGTGTACTGTGAGCGCCTGTCTGCCGGTGCTCGATACGTTGATGGCTCCATTCGCGAGATGCTGCTTGCAGTGTCGCCCAGCGAGCGCGAGCGTTTTGTAGATGCGTTGTTCTCTGTGTTTGAGGCTACGGGTGCTGAGCGGTTTGCGGATATCGCTGGGAATCTGCGCGAGAGCCTGCCCGTGATGCTCCAGGCTGCGCAAGGCTTTGACAAGGATACGCGACGTTTTGTCTCGCAGACCATCGTGGCAATCCTTAAATGCGCACTGCTGCCCAAACGACCCCAGATCGACATGCCCGCTGCCGGCAAGAGTTTGGCAGAACAGCTCGAGGCTTGGCAGTCCGAGCTCCTGCGCTAGCCATTGGTGCAAAGCACCTGTCCCCGATGCACCAATCTTCGATGCGTCTGGGGCGGGCTCGACCGCTATACTGGTTCGTGCCGAAATCGATCTAGAACGGAATGCCGTATATGAAAATCAATCACGCGATTCTGCATATCCTGGACTTTGACTCTGCCGTCAACGTTATGAGCCAGCGCGAGTTGGACATCGAGAGCCGCACCGTGCGCAACTTCGTGACCACGCATCTGCGCCGCGTGCGCACCTCGGCCGACAATAAACGCGCCACGTTTGCCGAGAACTCTGCGTTTGGCGGCGAGCTCAAGGGCTATTTCTTTGGCGAGCGCGAGTTCGTGGACCTGTCGCAGCAGATTGCGGAGTTTATCTCCTCCGAGCTCACCAAAGCCGAGAAAGCCGAGTCCACCGACGTGCTCGTGGCCGATTTTGACGACGATGAGGATGCCCGCTGGTTTGCCGTGATGCTGCTGGGCTCCAAGCAGGCTTTTATGCACGAAGTGGGCCGCGAGGGGGGGGAGGTGCGCAACGACATCGCGCGCCACTACGCCATTCTGCCAAACCCCTCGCAAAAGGTGCCGAGCTATGCCATCGTGCGTGCGAGTACCATGGAGATCGGCTACGTGGACAAGAAGCGCAAGATTGCCGGCGAGGACCGTATGCTTATCCCCGATGGCCTGCTGCAGTGCGACACGGGCGTATCGGGCAAGGAGGTCATCGACACCGTGACGCGTGTGGTCGAGGAAGTCGCCGAGGAGCACGGTGCCAACACGGCTGTAGCGCTCGCCAAGGTTAAGGCTGCCGTTGCCGAGAAGGTCGAGGATGACGAGGAGCTGCCGCCTTGGGATATCGTCGACGAGGTCTTTGAGGACGAACCGGTTATCAAGGAGAGTGTGCGCGCGGCACTGACCGAGGAGAAAGTGCCTGAGCGTGTGCCCGTGGAGCGCAAGCAGGTCGAACGCGCGGCGGTGCGCAATCATAAGATCCGTACCGACACGGGTATCGAAATCAGCTTCCCGGCCGAGATGGGCTCGAACTCCGAGTACATCGAGTTTGTCAACGAACCCAACGGCCTCATCTCCATCGAGCTCAAGAATATCGGCAGCATCGAGAATCGATAAACTGCGCTTGGACGCTGCGGAAAACAAAAAGGCCGAAACCCTTCGGGACTTCGGCCTTTTTTGTTTTCGGCTTGGTTGCCGACATTGCGTCGTAGGTTGAGCATACGCCAGCGAAAACGCCCCTAAGCGAGCAAGGTGACGTGAAAGAGGAGGGAAGCGTACTTCGGTACGCGACCGACGATTGAACGTCAGATTGCCGCTCTGGGTCGTTTGTAGCGTCGACTAGTTACGCGGTTTGGTAAAACCGCGTAACCCTACAGCTGGCGCAGGCCTTCCTCGAGACCGGTCTTGCTGTCGGTCTTCTCATCGCGCATCTTGATGACGCGGGCGGGGACACCGGCCACGACGGCACCGGCGGGGACGTCCTCGACGCACACGGCACCGGCAGCCACGACGGCGCCCTTGCCCACGCGCACGCCCTCCAGGACCACGGCGTTGGCGCCAATCATGACATCATCCTCGATGATGACGGGCGTGGCACTCGCGGGCTCAACGACGCCTGCCAGTACGGTGCCGGCGCCGATGTGGCAGTTCCTGCCCACGGTGGCGCGGCCGCCCAGGACGGCGCCCATATCAATCATAGAGCCCTCGCCGATAACGGAGCCGATGTTGATGATAGCGCCCATCATAATGACGGCGCGGTCGCCGATCTCGACGCGGTCGCGGATGATCGCACCCGGCTCAATGCGGGCGTTGATGCCCTTAAGGTCTAGCATGGGGACGGCGGAATTGCGGCAGTCATTTTCGACGTCGTAGTAGTCGATGGAGTCGGCATTGGCATCGAGGATGGCTTTGAGCTCATCCCAGTCGCCAAAGACGGTCTTGCCGCGACGACCGCCGTAGACGTGCGCATTGCCCCACTGGACCTTCATGCCGGGCTTTTCACGCACGTACAGCTTGACGGGCGTCTTTTTGGGCGCGGTGGCGATGTAGTTGATAATCTCCTGTGCATCCATCTTGGCTGCGCTGCTCATTTGCTATCTCTCCTTTGGGTGGATTCGGTTGATACCTGGTTAGGCAAACATGACCTGGTCAAACGTATAGAAGCCGTGCTCACGGGTGACGAGCTTCTGCGCGGCTGCCAGGGCGCCGTTGACGAAGATCTGACGGCTCGTGGCGCGATGCGTGAGCGTGACTTCCTCGTCCTGGCCAAAGAAACTCACTTCGTGCACGCCGGCGACAGTGCCACCGCGCAGCGAGTGCATGCCGATTTCCTTGGGGTCACGCGCGCCGCACATGCCCTCGCGGCCATAGACGGGGTGGTAGCCTGCCTCGGGCTCGGCTTCGGCGACGGCATCGAGCAGCAACTTGGCTGTGCCGCTGGGGGCATCGACCTTTTGGTTATGGTGCGTCTCGACGATTTCGCAGTCAAAGCCGGGCAGCTCGCGTGTAGCCTGCGCTACCAGATGGCGCAGGGCTGCGATACCGATGGAGTAATTGCCCGAGTGCATAACGCGGGTGTTCTGGCCCAGCTCACGCAGGCGGTCCATCTGCTCGGGGGTGTAGCCTGTGGTGCCTGAGACCAACGCCGCGCCCGTGCGCTCGACATAGGCGACGACAGCGTCGAAGGTCGCGGCGTTCGAGAAGTCGATAATCACATCGGCAGCCGGTGCGTTCTCGAGCTCGCTCAAATCGAAGCCAATCTGGGCCACGATATCAAAAACGGGCTGCCCGGCGGCATCGACAATGCTTTCGGCGGTGGTGCGGATGAGCGAGCCCATGCGGCCCGTTCCCATAATGACAGTCTTAATCAAGCAGACCAGCTCCCTTCAGAGCATCGGTAAGTGCAGCGCGCGTGTCGTCTGCCATGGGGCATAGAGGCATGCGGTAGTTTGCCTCGATCATACCCATCTGAGCAAGCGCTTCCTTGACGGGGATGGGGTTGACCTCGCTAAAGAGGGCATTGATGAGCGGCTGACCGGCAATCTGGATATCGCGGGCGCGCTCCACGTCGCCGTCCAGATAGGCGCGGCACATATCGTGCACGAGCTGCGGCTGAACGTCGGCCCACACGCTGATGGTGCCCGAGGCGCCCAGGCTCATGAGCGGCACGGTGAGGGCGTCCTCACCCGAGTACATGCGGAAGTCGTCGGACAGCAGGTGGGCAATCTTGGCCGCGTGGGCGACGTTGCCCGAGGCTTCCTTAATACCCATGATGTTGGGATGTGCGGCCAGGCGTTCTACGTTGCGCTCGCTGATGCCGCAGCCGCAGCGGCCGGGGATGTTGTACAGGATGCAGGGGATGTCCACGGCATCGGCGACGGTCTTAAAGTGCTGATATATACCCTCTTCATTGGACTTGTTGTAGTAGGGGGTAATGAGCAGCAGGCCGTCGGCTCCCAAACCCTGGTAGGTGAGCGACTTGGTGAGCATGGTTTGCGTGGAGTTGGAGCCCGAGCCGGCGATGACGGGGACGCGTCCTGCAACCTGCTTGACCACGGCGGCGACGACGGAGTTGTCCTCGTCATCGGTCATCGTGGCACTCTCACCGGTGGTGCCCAGGGTGAGGATGGCGTCGGTGCCATTTTGCAGGTGGAAATCGATAAGGCACTCGAGCGCGTCAAAGTCGACGCTGCCGTCCTTTTTAAACGGCGTGACGAGGGCGACGATCGAGCCCTCGAGGTTGCGGATATCCATGTTCTTCTCCTTCGCTTCCGCGATCTGGATGCGTTTGTTCCATTGGGCGGCGACGGCCAGGCTCTCGTCCTGGGCGCGACGACGAGCGCTTTCGGCACGCGATTTGGCCAGCAGCTCACGGCCGCACGGCAGCACGTCGAGCGTGGCAAAATAATCGCCCGGGCGCTCGGCGCGGCGGATAAGGTCGGCCGAGCCGTCGGGGCGCAGCAGCACCTCGGCGGAGCGCAGGCGGCCGTTGTAGTTGTAGCCCATGGAGTAGCCATGCGCGCCGGTATCGTGGATCACGAGCACATCACCCATGTCGATCTGCGGTAGCTCACGGTCGATGGCGAACTTATCGTTGTTCTCGCACAAGTTGCCCGTGATGTCATACGTGTTCGTGACCGGTGCTGCGGTCTTGTCAGGGCCACCCGGCTGTCCCATTACCGTAATGTGGTGGTAGGCACCATACATAGCGGGACGAATGAGGTCGACGGCGCTTGCGTCCACGCCGATATAGTCCTTGTAAATCTGCTTCTCGTGGATGGCCTTGGTGACCAGGCAGCCATAGGGGCCCATCATAAAGCGGCCCATCTCGGTGCAGATGGCCACATCGCTCATGCCGGAAGGAACCAGGATTTCGTCGTAGGCCGCGTGCACTCCCTCGCCGATGGCGTGAATGTCGTTGGCCTGCTGCTCGGGCAGATAGGGGATGCCGACGCCGCCGGACAGATTGATAAAGGCGACATGTGCGCCCGTTTCACGCTCCAGGCGCACGGCAAGTTCAAAGAGGATACGTGCGAGCTTGGGATAATAGTCGTTGGTGACGGTATTGCTGGCAAGGAAGGCATGGATGCCAAAATTCTCGGCGCCCTTGGCCTTGAGCATGCGGAAAGCCTCGAAGAGCTGCTCGGTGGTCATGCCGTACTTGGAGTCGCCGGGGTTGTCCATGATGCCGTTGGAGAGCTGGAACAGGCCGCCCGGATTAAAGCGGCAGCTGACCGTCTTGGGGATGGGTCCCGCGACGCGCTCAAAGAACTCGATATGGCTGATGTCGTCAAAGTTGACGATGGCGCCCAGCTTGTCGGCGAGCTCAAAATCCGCCGCCGGCGTGTCGTTGGACGAGAACATGATGTCGTGGCCGGTGATACCCAGTGAGCGGGCAATCATGAGCTCGGTATAACTCGAGCAATCGCAGCCGCAGCCGTATTCGTTGAGAATGGAGATGAGCGCCGGGTTGGGATTAGCCTTGACGGCAAAGTATTCCTTAAAGCCCGGGTTCCACGCAAAGGCGTCGCGCACCTCTTGCATGTTGCGGCGGATGCCCGCCTCGTCGTATAGATGAAACGGCGTGGGGAACTGCTCGACGATATGCTCGAGCGTCTCCTTGTCCACAAACGGCTGCTTGGCCGCATACGCTTCGTTGGGGGTCAATGCCATGTCCCGTAAACCTCGCTATCCAGACGGCGCCATCTGCGCATCGAATCCGCATAGCGTGGACCCCATGTCCGGATAGCGCTCCCGCATTGCTGCAGACAGTCCTGCGGGTGTTTCCCGCAGGCCCACCAGGTTGTTCGTGCCCGAAAAACCCAGTTCGGCGGGTTTCGCCTCCCCGCGGGGTCAAAGCCTGCCGGCTCGCCCGCGGCTCTTCGTGCCCGCGCCTCTATCAAGTGGTAACGACCCTACCACGTTGCACTTTACCAAACAAGAGTATTCGTATATAACGTTTAAAAAATGCAGGGATATGCTAGAAACAAGGGCGTCACAATTCTGCATCACAATATTGTGGGAATGGATATGCCCCATGAAAGGATCCATTATGACCGAGCTCCAAGAACTTCGTTGCTATCGTCGCGACCTGCATCGCATTCCGGAGCTCGATTTCGAGCTTCCTCAAACCATAGCCTATATAGAGGGCGTGCTCGCCTCGCTTGCCTGTGAAGTGGTCCATCCCTGCCCCAGCTGTGTTTGCGCTTTCTTCGACGCTGGCACGGGCGCCGCGCATGCCACGGCGATTCGCGCCGATATGGACGCGCTGCCCATCGCGGAGGCGACGGGTGCGGCCTTCGCCTCGACCCATCCCGGCAAGATGCATGCGTGCGGACACGATGGACACATGGCCATGGCGCTTGCCGCCGCGACGCATGTCGACCGCACGATTCGCGAGCAACCGGGCGTCATCAAGCGCAACGTGCTCTTTGTGTTCCAGCCGGCCGAGGAAACGACCGGTGGCGCCAAGACGGTGTGTGAGAGCGGCGTATTCGAGCGCTATGGTGTCGACCGCATTTTTGGCTTCCACGTATGGCCCGATTTGCCCGCCGGCACGTTGGCAAGCTGTTCCGGTCCGCTGCTGGCGCGCTCAAGCGAGACGCACATTCATATCCATGGCGCGAGCATCCATATCGCCAAGACCTACGGCGTTCCAGTCGAGGAGTCGCACGATGCGGCACTGGCGGCTGCCAAGTTCTTGGTTGCCGAGCGCGAGCTCATGGATGAGTTGGGTGCCGACGAGCCCTGCATTGGTAAGTTCGGCCTGCTTCAGGCCGGCACCGTCTGCAATGCGGTGGCAGGGGAGGCCCATGTGGCTGGCAGCCTGCGCGTGTTTACGGATGATATGTTCGACCGCGCGCGCGAAGGCGTGCGCCGTGTACTCGACGAGGCGTGCGCTGCAACGGGCTGCACGTACGATCTCAATTTTGCCGAGGGCTATCCGCCAGTCGATAACGACCCCGAGCTGTTTGCCTGCATTGCGCCTGCCTTGTCCGAGCTGCAACTTGTGGACGAGCCGCTGCTAATCGCCGAGGACTTCGCCTTCTATCAGCGCCATCTTCCGGGCGTGTTCTTCTTGCTGGGCACGGGTGCGCCAGAGGGACAAGAAAACCCGAGCGATTCGGATGGCTGTCCCGCCTATGCCACGAGCGCTCTGCATGCCGATACCATGCTCTTTGACGAGAAAATTCTGCTCAAAGGCCTCGATGTCTACAAACGATTACTTTCGCTTGACTAAGGCGTGAAGGACTATTTGTTCTAGAAAACACGAACAAACGTACGATATAATAGAGATGTAAGTCTATAGAAACGTTTGACGTTACTAACGTAAGGCGATACTATGATTGCATCGTATAAAGATGAGGATACCGAACGCTTTGCCATGGGTGTGCGGGTCAGGAGGTTCGTGCCCTTTGAGCGTGTTGCGTTGAGGAAGATTCGCCAACTGCAGGTTTGTGCTTCACTTGATGATCTTCGCGTTCCACCGGGCAACCGCCTGGAAGCTTTGAAGGGCGATCGTGCCGGTCAATATAGCATCCGTGTTAACGAGCGCTATCGGGTCTGTTTTGAGTGGAGACAGGAGATGGCTTGGAATGTCGAAATCGTCGATTATCACAAGTGATGAGGCTTCGGCCGATTTGCTGTCGCCGGTGACTCCTGGTGAGCTTCTCAAAGAGGAGTTTCTTGTTCCCATGGGCATTTCTCAATATCGTCTTGCGAAAGAGACTGGGATTCCGGCTCAGCGTATCGGGCAGATTGTCTTGGGAAAACGTCGCGTGACGGCCGACACCGACCTCCGTCTTTGCCGCTACTTTGGCCTGACGGATGGTTATTGGCTGCGCGCTCAGGTGGCGTTTGACCTTGAGGCCGAGAAAAGGCGGATCGAACCGGAACTCGGCAAGATCGTTCCTGTTCAGCAGGCCATCGCACTGTAGTGCTCAAAGATGATGGGGGTGGCGCGGCGATGAGGCGATGCCGACAGTCTGCCGTTTATAGTCCCGGTGGGTGTGGCTGCGGCTTGCTGCTGCTTCCGGTTATTGCTGTGAGCATTGGCGTGATGTTTGCGCTTGCCGGGTTGGCAGCAGCGGCACTCGTGTTGCTGATTGTGGCCATTGGCGTGACGATTTGGCTTTGCCGTAATCGCGAGCAACGCCGTGCCGACGGTAAAACCAATGTCGGCTGGGTCGTCTTCCTGATTATTGCGTACTTGCTGAGTGTCAGCTACCTGGTGTTCTTTGTCCTGTTGATGATCAGTGCCTTTACCGGGGAATCCGTCACGGTGGGTTGATGCGCTGCCAGCAGACGGTTGCGCAAAGTGCGTTTGCTCAACGTTTGGATAACTGCATTGGCCGTTTACCGCAGCCTTAGCTCTCAGCTAATGAATTCAAGTTCAATCCTTCCTACGATGTGCTGTGTGCCGGCACGGTAGCCGGATCGTAGGAAGGATGAATAATGGCAAAAGAGGGAAAGAAGCCGATCGGCAAGATTGTCCTAGGCATCATCGTGGTGCTGGTTATTGTCGGTGCCGTGGGCTCTATGGGCGACAACTCAACCGATTCGTCTGCGAGCGATTCGGCAAAACCTGCCGAGACGACACAGCAGGCTGAGGAGCGAAAAGAACCGCAAGAACCGTATACCATTGCTGACGAGGCTGAAGACACTTCCAATCAGTTTACCTATAAGATCACGGGCACGCTGACCAATAACACGGACAAGGAAAAGAGCTACATTCAGATTGAATATGTTCTGTACGATGCCGATGGCAACCAGGTTGGAACGGCTCTTGCAAACACCAATCATCTGAAGGCGGGCGGCTCCTGGAAGTTCGAGGCGCTGGGTACGGTGTCTCCCGACCAGGTTGCTAGCTGGGAGCGTTCGGACGTAAGCGGTTTCTAGCATGTTGCATGCACTGGGGGAGGTGAAGTCGTATGCCCGATAAAAAGCTGACTGACGAGTTACTCAATGAGCTTCTCGACGCGCCAAACATCGATGGCTATATCAAAGAACACGACTTTGCCGCCCCGTCGCTTTCGAACTACCTGAAGCAGCTACTGCAGGAAAAGGGCTTGGAGCGCTCGCGCGTGGTTCGTATGGCCGATCTCAATGAGACCTTTGGCTATCAGATTTTTACCGGTGCGCGGCATCCGAGCCGCAATAAGGTGCTGCAGATTGCCTTTGCGATGGCGCTGACGCTCAAAGAGACTAACCGTGCGCTGACGGCTGCCGGGGTAAGCGTCCTTAACTGCAAGGACCGCCGCGATGCGATTATCATCTTTTGCATCGATCGCGGGTGCAGCCTCCAAAAGGTCAACGAGGAGCTGTATCGCTTTGGCGAGGAGACGGTGAGTTAGCGGCTGATATCTGAGCCGGCGGAGCTGCCGAACAACGATGCAAACGAACGGGGCGCGGATGCCATGGGGTGTCTGCGCCCTGCGCTATGATGGAGGCTATGGATACTCAGAGCCCAACATATTCCGATGACGAGCTGACCGCAGCGCTTGCCGAGCACCTGGCGTCGCTCGATCGCGACGACAGCTATCGCGTGGAGCGTGTACTTAAGCGCTCGTCCGTTGAAGCAACCGAGCTCGTGTACTTTGAAGGAACCGGCGGTGGTTCGCTCGGCCCCTTTGTCCGTAAACGCATCGATGCTTCGGCTCAAATCGGCGGGGCATACGAGCGTCTGTTTGCCGCTCAGCGGGCAGGCAGGCGTTTTGAGCACCTGCCCAGAATCGTCGATTGTCGTCGTGTGGGCGACGAGCTCAACGTGGTTATGGAATACATCGAAGGGGAGACGCTCGGGGCGCTGGTGGACCGTCTGGGAGCCACCCCCGATTATGCGCGTGAATTGTATCCTGCCCTATGCGATGCCGTGGGCGAGCTCCACGCCGGTTTTGCAATAGCGGGGGAGACGTCGGCGCCGGTGATCCATCGTGACCTCAAGCCGTCGAATATCATCGTGACAGGTGCCAACTATACGCCTGATGACGGCCTTACATTTTCATCGCTGGTGATTATCGACTTGGGGATCGCTCGCGTATGGCGCGACGGCGCCGATGCCGACACCGTCAAGTTTGGGACACGGCCCTATGCGCCGCCCGAGCAGTATGGGTTTGGGCAGACGAGCGTGCGAAGCGACGTCTACGCACTTGGCGCCCTGTTGTTCTTCTGCTTGACGGGAGTCGACCCTAAGCCAGGGCTCGACCTGCGCGAGCAATGCGAGGCGCGTGGCATTCCCGCTCCACTTGCCGATGCCGTCTGCATGTCGATGGCGCTCGACCCGGCCAAGCGTTTTGCGAGTGCGGAAGCATTGGGACGGGCGACGCGCGCGGCATACGATCTAAGTCGCCCCGTGCGGCCTCTTGCGCCTGTGGCTGTCCGTACTCCGGCCTCGGAGACGGTGTTGACGCCCCAAGGGCTCCAGAACCCCGCGGGGCTTCCTAGGCCTGCCGCCTCCGCTGCATGCGGTCTGCTCTCTCGCGTTCCGGAGTCTTTGGGGCGCATTTGGAATACGCTCGTCTGCTTCTCGCTGCTCGTGTTCTTTGCCGGTAGTCACTTTGCCGTCTTTCATCCCACCGGAGCAACCCAAAGCTACCCGACGTGGCTTCTCATAATCGAGTATTTTTTCTTTGTCGATGGCCTTATGGTGCTTATGCATTTTGCGCTGCTCGATAAGCGCCGTCTTCGTCGGCGATTCGCATTGCTCGACAGCTATCGCGGCAAGAAGCTCGCGAAACTCTGGCTCAAGGCATTGGGTGTGCTGCTCCTATGCATGATCGTCATAGTTGCGGTTGCCAATGCGACCGGCGTCGTCGATACCTCCGCTACCTAAAAGAAAAGGGCCCCATTGGGGCCCTTTGCAGTTGCACTTAGATGCGGTTCATCTGAGCGGCGACTTTGTTGTACCAGTCCTGCCACGTGGGCGGGCAGTACTTTTTGGCTGCTGCCGGGGTAAGGGTGGAGCCGTAGTTGGCGCCCAGATAGGCAACGTGAGCGGAGATGCCCTCGCTCCAGCTGCCAAAGCTGCGCCAACCGCCGCCACGGGCACTCCAGCCCCAGGCGTTGTAAGAATTGGCGCAATAAGCGCCCTTGGTGCTCTCGATGCAGGCGATGGCGGGGGACCAACGGGGGTCGACACCGGTATTCCAAGCGGCGACGGCAAAGTTATAGCCCTGGCCTGCCATGGGGGAGCCGGCGAGATAATTGTCGATGCGGCTCGTCCACTCATTAATGAACGAATCGTAATCGGAGCTACCGGTATTGGCGTTGTTCACCGTGGTGTCGATGGTGGTGTTGGTGTTGGTGGCCTGGCTGCTGGAATTGCTGCCGCTTACGCCCTCGCCCGAGAGCTTCTCGGCGGCAGCGGCCTTATCGGCCTCAAGCTTGGCAAGCTCGGCGGCATTTTCCTGCTCGGCTTTTGCCTGTGCCTCGCTGCGGAGCTGCTGGGCCTGCGCCAGCGCATCCTCGGCGTTTTTCTGCTCTGCCTCAAGCTGAGACTTGGCCTGCTGGAGCTCAGCCTTGTTCTGCTCGAGTTCGGTTTGCATGTTATTGAGCTGTTCGATCTCGTCGACGCTCGAGCTCGTGATCTGGTTGGTGTATTTGCAGGTCGTGATGAACTCACCCAGGCTCTGTGCGTTGACCAGGAAGCTCACGATGGGATTGGTGCCCTTCTGATACTTGTACAGATCGCGCATGGCGGAGCTTGCCTTGGCCTGCTGCTCGGGAAGCTTGGCCTCGATTTCCTCGATGCTTGCCTCATTGGAGTCAATCTGCTTTTGCAGGTCATCGAGTTTGGTGCGGGCGTCGTTGTAGGCGCTCGTGGCGGCTTCGATCTTCTGCTGGGCTGCGGAAAGCTGGTCCTGCGTTGCCTGCGAGGCGGCATACGCCGCAACGGGGGAGAGCATCGGCGTGGCCGTCAGCGCAACGGCGAGCGCGGCGCTCGTGATGATACGAGCCGGCTTCGACGCAATGAGCGCTGCGGTGCGATGATTCGAATGCTGCATCCAGTCCCTCTGCAATCAATCGTAGGTTATGGTTCGAACGGTATTCTACTACTGCTTTCGACCTCAACTTGAACCTTAAAGGTCCCAAAGGGTCAAGTTGAACTTGAGGCTTTGGCTTTGACCTGCAGTTATGATGAATTGTTGAGAAACCATAGAGTTCAACTTTAACGTTACAGAGCCCTGTTTGAGAGGAGTTTTGGGCTGTAAAAGCCATCTCAACGTGGGGTTTTATAACTACAGCGTGCCCTTCTGGTGAGCCTGCTCAATCTCCTCGAGGGCCTCGGCGGGGGTGAACGAACAGGAGCCGTCGCCGAGTTTGACTACCTGGATATCGTCGCCGGTATGGACCTCTCCGCCCTTTAGGACCACGCCAAAAATGCCCTCGTGGGGAAAGATACAGTCGCCGGCGAGATAGTAGATGGCGCAACGGGTGTGGCAGACCTTACCGATCTGACTGATTTCGACCAGGACATCGTTGCCAATCTTGAGCTGCGTTCCCAGGGGGAGCGAGAGTAGATTGATGCCTTGCGTGGTGAAGTTCTCTCCAAAGTCACCCTCGTGTACGTCGAGCCCGCGTGCCTGCGCCGTCTGGATGGACTCCGCGGCTAAAAAAGAGACCTGGCGGTGCCAATGTCCGGCGTGCGCATCGGTAGCGAGGCCAAATTGCTCGATGACGGTGTCGCGTCCATCGGCGACGGGCGACTTGCGAGTGCCTTTGTGCTCCGACGTGTTGATTGAGACGATACGGGCAGGCCCGTTGTAAGCATCGTTTGCGGTGCGTAGGGGAACTGCCGTCTGGGCACGATCCGCAAGTTCGCGCTTGGCGGCGTCAATGATGGGGTTGTTGATCGGATGAACCTGGGGCACGGTGCACCTTTCGACGGGGCGGGCAACATGTTGAATCCTACAACAATGGTAGGTTCATTGCCCATTGTCATACAACGGTGAGCGCCGTCTTCGTGCTGGCCTTCGTGCTGGACAATTACGTTGATTGCCATAGATACGGTGGAGCTTTGGGCGCCGGCGGCTTGGCACGCTAGAATAAATCAGTTGCGCAAAGACCGCCCGTTGTGTGGGCAGTTCATGATAGGAAGTTTCCATGGCATTGCAATTTACAGAGCGCGAGTTCATTCCCGTGCTGCTTGGTGGCGACATCAACGCCTATTCGGTGGCGCGTGCCTTCTACGAGGAGTACCAGGTCAAGAGTCTGGTCTTTGGCAAGTATCAGACGGGTCCCGCGTACCGCAGCCAGATTATCGACTACACGCCCAACGTGGATATCGATACCATGCCCGTGATGCTCAAAACCGTCAACGGCATTGCCCAAGCGCATGCCGATAAGACGATTGTCCTTGTGGGCTGTGGTGACAACTATGTCGCTCTCGTGGCTCAAGCCAAGGATGCCCATGAGTTGGCGGATAACATCGTCGCGCCTTACGCTCCCTATAGCATGCTTGAGCAGTGCCAGAAGAAGGAGATCTTCTACGAGCTGTGCGAGAAGCATGGCGTCCCCTATCCGCACACCTTTACCTTCACCATGGCGATGCTGAACGCCCAGGGTGAGGCGCCTGCCGAAGTGCTCGACCAGATCGATTTTCCTTACCCGATGATTCTGAAGCCTTCTGACGGCATCATGTGGTGGCAGCATGAGTTCGAGGGCCAGAAGAAGGCCTATGAGATTGCCGACCGCGCCGAGCTGGAACAGGTCATTCGCGATTCGTATGCCAGCGGCTACACCGACGACCTGATCTTGCAGGATCGCGTGCCCGGCAACGACGAGTACATGCGCGTGCTCACCAGCTATTCCGACCGCAACGGCAAGGTCCGCATGATGTGCCTGGGTCACGTGCTGCTCGAGGAGCATCAGCCTCACGGTGTCGGCAACCATGCCTGCATCATTACCGAGCCCAATGACGAGCTCATGGGCGGCGTGCGCAAGCTGCTCGAGGACCTGAACTTTGTAGGTTATTCCAACTTTGACGTTAAGTACGACGAGCGCGACGGCTCGTTTAAGTTCTTCGATTTCAACACGCGCCAGGGCCGCAGCAACTACTACGTTACCAACAGCGGCTTTAACGTTGCCAAGTATGTGGTGGACGAGTATGTGTTCGACCGCCCGTTTGAGCCGGAGTTTGTGACGGCACAGGACGAGGCGCTGTGGATGGTCGTTCCCATGGGCGTCGTCGACAAGTACGTCAAGGATCCCGAGCTGCGCGCTAAGGTGCATCGCCTGGACAAGGAAGGCAAGGGCGCCGACCCTTCGTTTATGAAGGGCGACTTTGTCTTTAATCGCTGGCTGCGCATGTGGCACACCAAGCTGCGCCACTTTAAGCTGTTCAAGACGTATTACAAGTAGATGAGCGCGGCGCCCGTCCGGTTTGCTTCGGGCGGGCGCGGGTATGATACGCGCAATTGCGCAAGCGTCACCAAGGAGGCGGCGATGGAAAAGCTGGGAGTTATCGGCGGTATGGGCGCCGAGGCCACGTCGTATTACTACGACCAGGTGGTGCGTCATACGGCTGCTGCCTGCGATCAGGAACATATCGACATGGTGGTGCTCTCCAAGTCGACCATGCCCGACCGCACGTTGGCCATTAAGACCGGCGAGCATGCCAAGCTGCTGGCGACCATGAAAGAGTGCGCCCAGGCACTCGAGTCGCTGGGCTGTGCGCACATTGCCATTCCCTGCAACACGTCGCACTACTTCTACGACCAGATCCAGTCGTTTACGAAGGTGCCGATTATCCACATGCCGCGTGAGTCGGTGCGCTATGCTCTGGCCGGTGCGGTGATGGGGGAGTGCGAGTTCGATCCCAACCTGAGTATGCCGGCCGAGCCGGTGCACAAGATTGGCATTATGGGAACCGATGGCACCGTGGGCGCGGGCGTCTACGGCCGCGAATGTAAGGCTGCGGGTGTTGAGGTTGTCTATCCCAGTGAGAAACGTCAGAACGATGTGATGTCGCTTATCTACGATGATGTGAAGGCCGGGCGTGAGCCCGATATGGATAAGTTCGACCGTGTGATGTGGGAGTTTGCCCGTAGCGGCTGCGACCGCGTCATTCTGGCCTGCACCGAGCTTTCGGTGCTGCAAAAGTACCGAGAGATGCCCGAGATCACCCTCGACGCCATGGATGTCCTGGTGCGCGAATCCATCATCCGCAGCGGCGCTCCCTACCGCCTCTAGCTTCCGACCTGTCAAAAAGGGACAGGTTAATTTTGGTAGGTTTTATCTGGTGAAACAGTAAAGGCCTCGGCTCGTTTGGTGCGAGCCGAGGCCTTTTGCGTTGGGCGGTTGCTGTCGGTGGTGAACTAGAACAGGAAGCCGATGGCGATGAGGGCGATGCTGACGATGAGTACGGCGATGTCCAGGCCCTTGATGGGGTAGCGCTTGTACGAGCTGGCGCGCGTACGCAGATAGAAGCCGCGCTGTTCTGCCGCCAAGGCTGTGGCATCGGTCTTGCCCACGCTCGAGATGAGCAGTGGCACACACAGTGGCAGCATGAGCTTAAGCTTCTTGATGGGGTTCTTGGTGTCGTACTCGACGCCGCGTGCGGTCTGCGCCTCCATGATGGCGTTCATCTCCTGACCAAACACCGGCACAAAGCGCAGCGCCGTGGTAAAGGTGAAGGCATAGCGATACGGCACGTGCAGCACCTCGACGCAGGCGTTGGCAAGGTCGTTGAGCTTGGTCACCATGAGCATGAGGATGAGTGGTAACGCCACGCCCAGCAGGCGCAGGCAGGCCTTCGATCCTGTGATGAGACCCGTGTCGGTGATAAAGTTCCACACCACGTTGCCATCGCGCATAAAGGCCAGCTGGAGCACCAGCATGATAAGCGCGAGCGGAATCAGCAACTTGAGCAGCGAGAGCAGACGGTCGATGACACCGGCATAGGCACCCAGCGCAAGGGTGAGTGCCAAAAAGCCCAACAGCGCCACGTAGGTGTCGGACAAGAAGATGCCGACGATGATGGCGGCGGCGAGGCCCAGTTTGACGACGGGGTTCAGGCGATGCAGTAGCGTATCGCCCGGCATGTAGTCGATGACGTTAACCACGGTGGACCATCTCCTTGGTAATTCGAACGACATCGGTGACCTCGCTCACCTGCGCAAAAGCGGGCGAGACGGAAGATGCCAGACGGCGCGAGAGTTCAATAACCTGGGGAGGCTCCACGTAGGCACGCCGCATGAGATCGATGTTCGAGAATAGCTCGTGCGTGCGGCCGCGGTCGAGGATGCGACCGTCGGCCATTACCACAATGCGCTCGGCAAAATCCGAGACGACTTCCATATCGTGGCAAACCATGATAACGGCGCAACCGCGCTCGGCCATGGTGCGCACCGTTTCCATGACGGTCATGCACTCGCGGTAATCAAGGCCGCTCGTGGGCTCGTCGAGCACGACGATCTTGGGCTCAACCACTACGACGGAGGCAAGCGCCACCATTTGTCGCTGACCGCGCGAGAGCGAGAAGGGCGCCTCGTCGGCCGGCAAGCCAAAGCGGTCGATGACGAGTTGGGCACGACGCAGAGCCTCGGCACGGTCCATGCCGCCAAGCTCCAAGCCAAAGGCGACCTCGTCGAGCACGGTGTCCTTGCAGATCTGGCGGTCGGGGTTTTGGAAGAGGGTCGCGACCTCGCGAGCGATGCGGCTCGTGGGAACGGCTGCGGTATCCAGTCCCGTGACGCGCACGCTGCCCGAGGCGGGCTTAAGCAGGCCTGTGAGCAGTTTGGTGAGCGTGGTCTTGCCGGCGCCGTTTTGGCCGACGATGCCCACGAGCTCGCCAGGATAGAGCGTCAGGCTAAGGTCGTGTACGGCGGCTCCGCCATTGGGATAGGCAAACTCAACATGGTCGAAGGTGAGTACGGGTTCGGCGTCCTTGGCATGAGGACGCAACGACGGTGCATGCGGGGAACCGGCGGGCGCCTGGGCTTCGATAGCCGCGTGTGCGGGGTCGACGATGCCCGAAATCAGGCGCTCGGCCTCATCGACATCCAAGCAGGGGGTGCCGCTTACCAGGCCATCGGTTTCGAGGCTATTGAAGATACGCGTGACGCGAGGGCGGTCGACGCCGATGGCACGGAGCTCGTCGGTATGCGCGAAGACCTCGTGTGGCTCGCCCTGCAGCGCGATTTCGCCATGATTGAGCACGAGCACGCGGTTGCAGTACTCCGAAAGCAGGGCGACCTTTTGCTCAACGACGACGATGGTGATGCCGAGTGCACGGTTGGCCTCACGCAGGGTCTCGAAAACCAGCGTGGAGCTGGCGGGGTCGAGTGCCGCGGTGGGCTCGTCGAGAACCAAGACGCGCGGACGCATGGCGAGGATGGCGGCGATGGCCACTTTTTGCTTCTGTCCGCCCGAGAGGGTGGCGATCTCGCGGTCGCGCAGGTCGCTGATGCCGACGGTCTCGAGCGTTTCGCTCACGCGCTGCTCGATCTGGTCGTGGGGAACGCCAAAGTTCTCGAGGCCAAAGAGCATCTCGTCCTCGACGACCGAAGCGACCATCTGCGTGTCGATATCCTGCAGCACACTGCCGACGATTTGCGAGACGTCGGTGAGCGAGACTTCGCAGGTGTCGTGGCCGTCGACCATGACGGACCCAAAGAACGTGCCGGTGTAGTGGTGGGGCACGGCACCCGACAGGCAGGCGGCAAGCGTGGACTTGCCGGCGCCCGAGGGCCCGATGATGCCGATGAAATCTCCCTTGTTCACGCTGAGCGAGATGTGGCTGAGCGCCTGCTCGGTCTGCGTGCCATAGGAGAACGAGACATCGTCGACGTTGATGATCGTTTCCATGGATACCTTTCATAGTCATTGGGGACAGTCTTAAATGACCAGTTGTTTAAGACCGTCCCAAAAAAGTTCGTTGTTTGGGACGGTCTTTGGTGGTGAAGCACGGAGACGGCTTTACGAGGGGGCCCAGGTTGGCGCGAAAGAGGAGCGAAGCGTACTTGGGTACGCGAGCGACGAATGAACGCCAAGATGGGGTGGCTCGTAAAGCCGAGCGGGTTAGTTGAGCCTAAGGGCCTTCTGGATGGGCAGGTAGAGGGCGCCGACCAGAATGGCGTTAAAGACGGCGGTCATGGCGACGACGGGCAACATGGCGGCGGCGAGCTCGCCTACCACGCCGAGCATGGCCATCTTGATGACCATGAAGATGACGCCGGAGACAAAGGTGGTCAGGAAGGTTGCAACAATGGCGACGGCAGGCTTGACCTGACCGTTCTTGCCGGCGGCGTTGACGATGCCGGCCATGAGCATGGCGGCGATGCCCTCGGCGGCAAAATCGACGAACGGCGAAGTGGTGGTGATCTGGATCACGGCAGCCGAGATGAGGCCGATGACGAGCGCTTGGCCGATGTTAGGGCGAACGACCAGGATGGTGAGGCAGAAGGCCGAGATGATGAACTCGGGGCTGATCATGCCGCCCGAGATGCCCGAGATGGCCTTGCCGACGGTGAAGTTGAGGATGAAGCCTGCAGCGAGCAGGATGGCGAGCAGGACGAGAGCGCGGACGTCGAGTTTGCCGCGGTCGGCGGTCTGGACGGTGCGGGGCTGGGCGGCGGTGGTGTTCTGAGACATGGTGAAAATCCTTTCGGAATGGGGGTGCAAGAGAAAAGCGGAGGCGCGTGATGCGAATGCGATCGGGCTCGAGATAGAAAAAGGCCCCCGGTCGAAACCGGAGGCCTTCCAATCACCTAGAGCGCAAAAACAGGCGTGAGGGACTCACTGTCGACCGATCGTATTCGCATCACGCCACCACCAGTTGTTGAGAGACTTCATCGTGTTCTTCATGTCGGTGGCTCCTTTCGTGATGCCGTGGCGCGGTCGCACCTAGTTGCTGTTGCGCTGCACTATAGCACAGCGAAGTGTGTGCGGGGAAATCTTTTTAAAAAGATTTCAGGCGGGTTTCCCGCCGGTCAAAAGAGCGGGCTGAGCGGGCGAGGCTGCCATTGCTGCCTTGCCCGCTCAGCTAGGACGTTACTCCTTATTGCGACGGTAGAGGAAGTAACCGCCCGCGGAGATGACGGCAACGCCAGCGATGGCGAATGCAGCCACCACGCGGCCATCAAAACGATCACCGGTGGTGGGCAGGCCGCCCTTGGTGTTCGCCTTGTTGGTGGTTACCGTGGTCGTGGTGTCCGACTTGCCAGGCTTCTCGGGCTTGGTGGTGGGCTGCTCGGGCTTAGCGGGCTGCTCGGGGGTACCGGGCTGCTCAGGAGTACCAGGCTGCTCGGGAGTGCCAGGCTGATCCGGGGTTACCGGGTCGGTGGCAAGAGCGTCCTTGGCGTAGGTGATGGACACCTTGAGGCCGTTGGTCTCGGTGTTCAGGTCGCTTGGGGTAAAGGGCTGGTCGAAGTTTTCGGCCTTCTGATAGGCGCGCATCTCCTGGAGCAGTGCCTTGCACTTCTTGTAGGTGTTCTCGGTAGCAGCCTTGCCGGCCTTGTTGGCCAGGGCGGTGCGGCCCTCGGTGGTCGTCTCGGCCAGCATGGCGGCGTCAACTTCCTTGTTCTGCTCGATAAGCTCGTTCTGGAGCGCATCGAGGTAGGCACGGACGCTGACACCAAGGGTGTCAGGGTTCTCGAAGCAGAGCGAGCTGATGTCCATGAGGACGTAGTTGATTGAGTTCTCGGGCTCCTCGTTGTACACGACGTCAGTCTGGTTGCAGTGATCGAAGGAGACGGTCTGATCGCTGAAGTACGGGCTGACCTCAGTTATCAGAGCGGAGTACAACGGGATGGCGACGGAGTACGCGGCGCGGGAGAGCATTTCCCACTGGATGGTAGCGACTTCGGGGTCATACCCGCGACGAATCTGGAAGAGGTTGATCTCGGTGTTGCGCTCGCTGCCGATGCAATAAACACCATCAGTGTTCGCGTTGAGGCCAGGGACGTTCTCGCCGCGGTTGCCAAAGGCACGAATCAGCTCAAAGGTGCTCCAGCCAGACTTGCCAGGCCTGAAGAACAGGGGCTGGATTTCGCTGACCATGGCTCCCTTTTGGTCAGGTTTTCCATCCTTCTTTACTGTGATAATGTCGTAATCTGTGCCTTCGGTCAGCTGACTACCAAAATAATCGCGGCCTTGCACATAGCGGGACCACTGGTTTACGCCGGAATCGGCGAGGCTTTCGCCATACGTTTGGGCGACATCGAATTTGCCGTCAGCGGAGTATTTGGCGAAGCCCTTCTCCACGGGCATGGACTCGATGCCCTCGGAGTGTAGGCAGTTCTCGGGGTCATCAAGGTCGACATCGTAGTTGAGGCTCCCGATATTAGGGTTGAGCGACGCGACGTCGTCAGCGAGCTTCATGGCGATCCACTGATGGGCGGAAAGTGTGGCGAACAGCCAGGTCTCGTTGTTGTCGGCGATGATGATCTGGTCGTTGGTGCAGACGCCTTGATCATCGATCAGTCTGCCGAGAAGCTCGACGCCCTCGCGGGCCGTGGCGCTCTCGCCCAGGATGATGCTGCCGTAACTGTACTCGCCCAGACCCACTTTCTCATCGATGCGGTCTGCTGCATCGGCCTCCTCGTTATACGTTATAGGAAGTGCTTAGCGTGGCAGAGCAGGAGACGCCCTTCTCGTTGATTCCGGCCTCGGAATAGGCGTCGGTGCGACCCATCCAGTTGGAGGGGTGGTCGCGTACATAGCTGTAACGATAGGTAGGCTTGTTCGAAGTGTATTCAAAAGCAGATTCAATCGAGCTGTACTTAAAGCCAGGTTCGTGGGCAGGTTCGATGCCGTAGTGCTTAAGATAGCGCTTGCCAAAGTCCTCGGCGCGGCCGTAGTACGTATTGCCGTCGGCCGTATAGTTTTTGCCCATGTATATCTGCGTGCAGGCGAGCGCGGATGTCGGCATGGACATGATGGTTGCAGCTCCAAAGGCGAGGCCTATGCCTAGCTTCTTGAGCGCGTTGACGGGGTGAGTTTTCCTCATTTTCCCTCCCAGCGTGCGAAAGCCCTCTGTCGCCAGAGGGCTTCAGCCAATAAAGACACCCCATTAGCGTAACGAACTGGAAACAATATTCATCTATGAAAGACACTTACTCGATAAGCGTGTTGAAATATGCGACGAGCGGTTAATTGTACTCAGTTTGTAGCTTTACTTTAATAAAGACGCCCTGTAATTACTGTAGCCGAATAAAGTAGCTGGGAATGCCTGAAATGAAAATCCCCTGCTGTTTGGCAAATGCATAAACAGCAGGGGAGACGATAATTGGATGAATATCATACCAATGTGGAATTACTTCTTCCGGCGGTGGATCACGTTGATCGCATAGCCGACGAGCATGGCCAAAACGATGATGATAAAGCCGAGCAGGGGATTGTCGTTCATAGGGTCCTCCTATTTTCCGAGCGGGGAGAATTCGTCGACGATGAGGTCGAGGCATTGCGGAAGCGCGCGGGCTCCAAAGACGCCCGAATTGCTGGAGATAATCTCGCCATCGAACTGCATGCCCAGCGACGGGGTGCAGGTGATCTTGGCTTCCTTGGTCTGGATGATCTTGAACTGCGGGCGCCCGAGTACCTTGCCGGCGGGGTCAAGCGCAGCGGTGATCACAGTAGGCAGCAGCTGCACGGTGCGCACGGGTTCGATGACCGCAATGTCGACCATGCCATCGTTCATGCGGCAGTCGGGGAACAGGTTGATGTCGTTTTGGATGACCGAGGTGTTGCCGGCCATGCAGCAGATGCCGTCGAGCTCCTCGACAATGCCGTCATGCTCAATCGTAAAGTGCGCTACCGTAGGGTTGGGCGTGGCGACCGCAGAGAGGAAGTAGGCGATCTCGCCGATGTCGTTTTTGGTGGGGGCGGCCTTCATCATGATTTCGGCGTCGAAACCCGAGCCGGCGATGATGATGAAGCCGTGGCGCTTCTCGTTGCCGTTCTCGTCGAGCCAAAAGAGCTCGCCCATGTCGACTTTGACCGTGCGACCGGCACGGCAAGCCTTGGCAAGCGCCGCTGCCTCGGGGGCATTACCGATGTTGTTGAAGAACAGGCAGGCCGTACCGGAGGGGAAGACGAGCGTGGGGACACCGCATCCGCGCATCTGGTCGAGCACGTTGGAGACAGTGCCGTCGCCGCCCGAAACGACCACGCGGTCAAACTCGCGCACGTCTGCCACGGCGTCCTCGGGTTCCATGCCATCGCCGATAAAGCGCATCACGACCTCGTCGCCGCCCTGTGCAAGGGCGTGCGTGAATGCGAAGATTTCATCTGAGCTGGGGCCCGATGCCGGGTTGTGGATGATAAGGCAGCGCATACTTACGTTCCCGTTCTGTGACTAACCGAGTATAGTTGTAAGGCAATGCCGATATCCTACCCGTGTTTTTCGGGCCTAACCTTATTCGATGGGTTGATATGTACATTTCCACACATCAGGCTCTACTCGACTTTTGCCAGCGCGCCCGTGAGTTCGACGCGATTGCCGTCGATACCGAGTTTTTGCGCGAGCGCACGTTCCATCCGCGTCTGTGTTTGGTTCAGATTGCCACCCCTGCCGAGAGCGTAGCGGTCGATCCCCTGGTAATCGACGACCTATCGCCGCTGGCCGAGCTTATGGCCGACGAGAGCGTGACCAAGGTCTTTCACGCGTGCTCGCAGGATATGGAGGTCATGCTCCATACCGTAGGCGTGCTGCCGCGTCCGATTTTTGACACGCAGGTGGCCGCCGCCTTTTTGGGCGAGCGCCAGCAGATTTCGTATGGCGCGCTTGTTCAGACGTTCTGCGGTGTATCGCTGCCCAAGACCGAGTCGCTGACCGACTGGTCGCGCCGCCCGCTGACCGATAAACAGATCGAGTATGCGATCGATGACGTCAAGTACCTGATCGTCGCCTATACCGAGATGATGAGCCGCCTGCGCGAGCTGGGCCGTGTGGACTGGGTGCTCGACGAGCTGCGCCCGCTGGCTGACGAGTCGCACTATCGCGCCGATCGCCACGAGGCGTTCCGCAAGGTCAAACGCATCAATTCGTGCAGCCGTCACCAGTTGGGCATCGCGCGCGAGCTCGCCGCCTGGCGCGAGGACCGCGCCGAGCGCCGTAACATCCCGCGCAAGTGGGTCATGTCCGACGACACGCTGCTTGCGCTCGTTAAGCGCAATCCCGTGCGCGTTGAGGAGTTCCGTAGCATTCGCGGTACCGATCAGTTGGGTGAGCGCGATGTGGACGGCGCGCTCATGGCCATCAAGCGCGGCGCAAGCTGCCCGCACGATCGCCTGCCGCTCATGGTGCGCGGGCATCGCCAGATCTCTCCGGAGCTGGAGAGCGTGACGGATCTCATGTACGCGCTCATCCGCCTGGTTGCCGAGCGCTCGGGCGTGGCGACCTCGGTCATTGCCTCGCGCGATGACCTGGCCGACTATATTGACCACCCCGAGCAGAGCCCCCTGCGCGAAGGCTGGCGCTTTGAGCTTGTGGGCTCGCGCCTGGACGATCTGCTCTCCGGCAATATGGGACTCACCGTGAAGGACGGAAAGATTGAACTGTTATAGGGAAGCCTAGCCGGCTGAGTGGGTAAAATGCCTCCAACGTGTAACTCGATTCGGAGGAATTCGCATGCCCTATTACTATGGTTACGGCTTTGGTATCGACCCGCTGTACCTGCTGGTTGTTCTTGTTTGTACAGTGCTTGGCCTTGCTGCGCAGAGCTATATCAATTCGACGTACAAGACCTGGTCCAAGGTTCGCTCGGACGGCGACACGGGCGCCACGGTTGCTCGCCGCATGCTTGACGCCAACGGTTGCAATGCCGTGGGTATCAAGGGTGTCGCCGGTGAGCTCACCGACCATTACAACCCGCAGGATAACAACCTGTATCTGTCGGATGCCAACCGTTCGGGCGGTTCGGTCGCAAGCGTTGCCGTCGCCTGCCACGAGGCGGGCCATGCCGCCCAGCGTCAAAGCGGCTATGCCATGATGAAAGTACGTACCGCCCTCGTGCCGGTCGTCAACTTTACCCAGAACACCTGGACCATCGTGTTGCTCTTGGGCCTGTTTATGAACATTGCCGGGCTCACATCCCTCGCGTTGATCTTCTTCTCGTTTAGTGTACTGTTCCAACTCGTTACGCTGCCTGTCGAGATTGACGCCAGCCGACGCGCCGTGGCGTACATCGAGCAGTCGGGTATGAGTTCCAAGCAGGTCAACGGTGCCAAGAATGTACTGACGGCCGCCGCGCTTACCTATGTTGCCGCTGCGCTCACCTCGATTATTCAGCTGCTCTATCTTATGGCTCGCTACAACAGAAACTCCAACCGATAACAAATTGGATCGCTGGGCGCCGCGGGGATTCGTGTCCCCGCGGCGCTGTACTATGTGTTGGACTTAAATTTGCGCAGGGCCGGAGTCCATGTGCACGATGACGAAAGGAGGCTGCGTGGCGGGCTGGAATCTAACCGGCAATGCCGTTTCCGCCGAGTTTGACGGTTCGGATGAGCAGGAGCGCAAGGAGCTCAGCGTGAGCCAGGCGGTAGAAATCGCTGCCGGTGCGCTCGATGCCATTCCGCAGCTGAGCGTTCTGGGCGAGGTCACGGGTTTCCGTGGTCCCAACGCCCGAAGCGGCCACTGCTACTTCCAGATTAAGGACGACTCGGCCGCCGTCGACTGCATCATTTGGAAGGGCGCCTATCTCAAGCGTACCTTCGATCTGCGTGACGGCATGCAGGTGAGCTTTAAGGGCAGCTTCAACCTCTATAAGCCCACGGGTCGTATGAGCTTTGTCGCTCGCTCGTTTTCGCTGGCGGGGGAGGGTCTGCTGCGTCAACAAGTGGCGCAACTGGCCGAAAAGCTACGCCGCGAGGGCCTGATGGACGAAGCGCGCAAACGCCGCATCCCGGTGTTCTGCTCACGCGTGGCGGTTGTCACCTCGCTTTCCGGTGCGGTAATCGACGACGTCAAGCGTACGCTGCGCCGACGCAACCCGCTCGTCGAGCTCGTCTGCGTGGGCGCAAAGGTCCAGGGCGAGGGTGCGCCGGCAGAGCTTATTGAAGGCTTGCGCCGCGCCGCTGCCATTACGCCGGCGCCCGACTGTATTTTGCTCGTGCGTGGTGGCGGTTCCTTCGAGGACCTCATGACCTTTAACGACGAGGAGCTTGCCCGCGCGGTGGCGGCTTGCCCTGTGCCCGTGGTGACCGGCATTGGCCATGAGCCCGATACCTCGATTTGCGACATGGTGAGCGACCGCCGCGCCTCCACGCCCACGGCGGCGGCCGAATCGGTGGCGCCGGCCATGACGGAGTTGGCCGATGTGCTCGAGGCGCGCCATCAGCGTCTGGGTGCCGCGATGGCATCGATGATTGGGTCGGCCCAGGTCGACCTGGAGATGCTCGATCAGCGTGGCCGTCGTTCCTGGGATACCTATACGGCTCGCTTGGGCGACGCGCTCGATGCGGCCGCATGCCGCCCGTGTCTCAACGATCCGACGTTTATGGTCGAGCGTCGTGAGTCAGAGCTTGCCTTGACGGCCGATCGTTTGTCCGGTGCCATAACGCGCTCGGTCGGGGCTTTCCGATCCAGCTTTGAACGCCTGCCCGAGCGTCTGGCTGCAAGCACCTCGGGACTCGATGGCAAGCGCCATGCGCTCACGCTTGCGAGTTCCCGTCTGGAGCATCAGGGACGTACGATGCTCAGCAAACCCGCGTCCGACCTGGGCCGAGCTGCTGCGTCGCTCGATGCCCTGTCGCCGCTTAAGGTGCTTGCTCGCGGCTATTCCATCGTATACAGCGATGACGGTGTGGCTACGAGCGCCAAGACCTTTAAGCCCGGCGACGCCATCCGCGTGCGCATGGCAGACGGCAACGTTGCGGCAACGGTCAATACGGTCGAATAGGCCGCGTTTCACAGCGATAAACCTTTAGGAAAGGAAACAGATATGGCAGAGAAGACCCCGGTCGAGCAGCTTACGTACAAGCAGGCTTCGCAGGAGCTGGAGCTCATCATCCGCAGCTTGGAGTCGGGCGATATGGAGCTTGAGGAGTCGCTCGAGAGCTATACCCGCGGCGTCGAGCTCCTCAAGAGCCTGCGCACCCGTCTGTCCGATGCCGAGCAGAAGGTCTCGGTGCTTCTGAAGGACGTCGACGGCAACGACGTGCTCGCTGACGGCGAGGCCGCCAACACCGACGACAGTCTCTCGTTCTAACCATCTCGACCAAATATAATTACCTTGGTCTGTGAGAAAGGAACCTACCATGTGTGATTGCATCTTCTGCAAAATTGCCAACCACGAGATCCCTTCGACCGTTGTCTATGAGGACGACCAGGTCATCGCCTTCGACGACCTCAACCCCCAGGCGCCGGTCCACACGCTCGTGATCCCCAAGAAGCACTACAGCGACATCGCCGACAACGTGCCTGCCGAGACCATGGGCGCCATGGCCCACGCCATCCAAGAGGTCGCTAAGGCCAAGGGCCTGGAGGACGGTTTCCGCGTCATCTCCAACAAGGGCGTTAACGCCGGTCAGACCGTCATGCACTTCCACATGCACGTCCTTGGCGGCAAGAACTTGGGCGAGAACCTCATCTGAGGGCGCGTAGGCCGTCGACTTGGCTGCCTTTGGTGTAATCTATGCAGCTTTCTCAACTCGAATACCTTCAAGCGGTAGCGAACTATGGCGGCGTGCGCAAAGCAGCTCGCGCTGTTCATGTGAGTCCGCAGGCCGTTTCGTCGGCAATCAAAAAGTTGGAATCTGAGTATCAGATCGTTTTGCTCAACCGATCGGCGGGGGAGGCTGTTTTGTCTCCGGCGGGCAGAGAATTTGCGCGTCGTGCACGCGTGATCCTGGCACAAGTCGACGATCTCAAAAAGTACGCTCAATCGAGGGACGACGGCGTCTCGCCCGACGGCCACTTTCGTCTTTACGCCCCCTGCCTTCATGGGCGGGGGCGCCTTTTTGCCGAAAACTGGTATGACTCGTTTGAACGCTCGCACCCTCAGATTCATCTTGATGTGTGGCATCAGCCAACGGCAACATGCTTTGAATCGCTTGTGCTTGGCATTTCGGATGCGGCCATCTCATTTGAGGAACCAAGGGACGGTGTCCATTCTTCGAAATACTTGGGTGAAAAGGAGCTCAAGGTTCTTTCATGCCCAGCGGGTCATCAATCTGTGGGTGCTATGACCGTTCGTGAGTTGCTGAGCGGCAGGCTCGCTGTTCCCATTAATTTGTCACCCTGTCTCAATGCAATCAATCAATGTCCCGGGTCGCGCGCGCAGACGTGGTGTAAGAGTGTCCTGAGGTCCGTCGCTGCAAGTCC
>CALDWI010000016.1 GCA_937923795.1 uncultured Collinsella sp. | reverse complement strand
GGTCGACAACGGTCTGTGCGATGACCCCTCCGACCTGTATCACACCCTGCTGGTCAAGGCCATCAAGACCGAGCGCTGGCGCAAGTGGATGACTGGCGACGACGTCAACCTGCAGGTCGATGACATCCTTGCCGACGATGAGCTCAGCCTGAAGATCCTGGATGTCTCCGGCCACTATGCGTTCAACGATCCCGAGGTCAAGGAGCAGGTCGAGAAGCTCTATCGCAACCTCGCTGCCCAGGACATCGACGGCAAGCGCTTTGTGATCGAGCACATCAAGCGCCCGATCAAGCAGTACGTCGTCGGTCTTAACCTCAAGGGCGTCACGAGCCGCATCGAGAAGGCTCTCGAGGACTAAGTAGCTTTTCCTACACGACGCCGGGCCTGGGGCATGTCCCAGCCGCAGGCCCGGCACATAGGACAAAGGGACATCCCCTTTGTCCTATTTTTTGAGTTTTGGATTCCTTCGAAGGAGTTTGCACCATGAAGTTCTTTATCGATACCGCCAACCTTGACGAGATTGCTGAGGCCAAGAGCTGGGGCTGCCTGGCCGGTGTTACCACCAACCCGTCCCTGTACGCCAAGACCGGCGGCAAGCTTGCCGACTTTGAGCCGCATATGCTCAAGATTGCCGAGCTCTGCGAGGGCCTGCCCGTTTCCGCCGAGTCTACCGCTACCACTGCCGAGGGTATGATCGAGGAGGGCAAGCGCCTTGCCGCCCTCGCCCCCAACATCGTGGTCAAGCTTCCCGTGTGCGAGGCCGGCCTTGCCGCCTGCCGTGCGCTGGCCGATGCTGGCGTGCGCGTCAACATGACGCTCGTCTTCTCGCCGACGCAGGCCCTTATGGCCGCCAATGCCGGTGCTCGCTACATCAGCCCGTTTGTCGGTCGTTTCGATGACATCGCCGAGGACGGTATCTCGCAGCTCGGCAACGTCGTGACCTGCATTAAGAACTACGACTGGACGGGCAAGAACGTCGACGACACCGTCGAGATCATCACCGCCTCGGTTCGTACGCCCAACCACGTGACCCAGGCCGCGCTGCTCGGTGCCGATATTGCGACCGTGCCCATGGCCGCTCTCAAGAAGTGCCTGCATCATCCGCTGACCGACCAGGGCCTCGCCTCTTTTGAGGCTGACTGGCAG
>CALDWI010000015.1 GCA_937923795.1 uncultured Collinsella sp. | reverse complement strand
TCGTGGCCACCATGGTCGTGGGCATCATCGGCGCGTTCTTCGGCGTGCTGGCGTAAGGGCCCGGCTGCATAGATTTTCGTTGCAACCTGGAAAGGGGATGGAGCAGGCCTATGCCCTCCATCCCCTTTTTGTATAGAAGGAGTTCGTATGTTCGCGAAGGATCGCGAAGCAATGCGCCTGACGCCGGCAGAGGTCAGGCTGATTCTTATTGAGTCCCTGCAGTGGTGCGCCAACAACGCGGTCTACTTTTTGGGGCTTATCGGTGCGGCCACGTATGATCTGGCCGGCACGGCCTTTTTGGTTGCCGCCATTACGCTCGTGCGCAATCTTATGACGTCGGTGGGCAATATGGTGTCGGGCTCGGTCATCGATCGCTTTGGACCGCGCCGGACGTCGTTTGTGACGTGCGTGATTACGGCAGTGCTATCGCTTGGCGTGGGGTTAGCGCCGTTGTCTGTCCCCGGGCTTGTGTTTGCCGCGTGCGTCTTGGGACTTGCGGGCGGCTTTATCAACACCTGCACGCATGCGTTTCCGGGATACCTGGAGTCGACCACCGAGGGTCGTACCCGCGTGAACGGCCTCATGGTGTTCTACAGCAATATCGCCTATACCGCTGGCCCGCTGCTCGGCGGTGCCATCGTGAGCTGTTTTGCCACGCAATCGGTCTACCTGCTCATGGCGGGCATGATGGGTGTGGCGGCCGTGCTCTCCTTGGGCTGTCACGAGTGTGTTGCTCCCGCAAAAGGGGAGAAGCCGAAGGGCGGTATTCTGGGCGGCATGGCCGAGGGTGCGCGACTTACGTTTCGCGACCACGACTTGCGCCTCATCTTTATCTCGGGCTTTTTGGGTTTCTTTGCGTTTGGCGCGTTCGATTCGCTGGAGTCGTTGTTCTACCGTGATGTACTCAACGTGGATATCGTCTGGCTGGGCTGGTTGTCCTCGGTCGTGGGCCTCACTTCCTCGGTGGGTGCGTTCATCCTGACCAAGCTTTCTGCTCGCCATGTCAACCTGCGATTGCTGCTCGGCGCGCTCATGGCCGTGGGCATTGGGTCCATGGTGTACGTGGGCACCGATATGCTGGGGGTCGCGATTATCGGTCAGGCGATTAACGGTCTGGCCTGGGGGTTCCTGGAGCCGCTGCAGATGATCTTGATTCAGGAGCGTGCCGACATCAAATACCTGGGGCGCATTACCGGCTTTGTGCGTTTTGGCCTGATGAGCGCCGGCGTGGTGCCGCTGCTGGCGGCTCCGTTTTTGGCGGAGGCTTTGGGCGTCCAGACGGTACTGTTTGGAGCATCGACCATTATTGCGCTGGTAGGAACGCTGTTCTTTGTCACACAAGGGAGACGCCGGGGGCGTTAGCTATACATCAAATTCTAATTTGATACCACTCACCAGAGAATTTCGACCGTTCACCGAGGATTGGAACAGATTGAAAAGTGGTATTAAAAACACGTTGGGTGTATGTCTATAATTGGTATCGAAAAGAAACGCGATGTATAGATTCGCGTGCTGGACAGAAAGGAAAAGCCATGAAGGAAACCGAGAAGATCGAGATCATGCACTTTAGCCAGGAGGGCTATCTCGAGGACGGCAAGAACGTCTATGAGACCGGCAAGAAGATGACCGCGCTCGCCGACAAGGTCGCCGACGAGGGCTACGACGCCGTGTTCCTGATGGGCGTCGGCGGCACCTGGGACGAGCTCATGCAGCTCGAGTACCTCATGAACAAGTTCGGCGACCGCGACCTCGAGGTCTACCTGATCCACGCCGCCGAGTGGAACGCCATGGGCCACAAGCGCATGACCGAGAAGTCCGTCGTGCTCACCGCCTCCGAGTCCGGCACCACCCCCGAGGTCCTCGAGGCCGTCAAGAAGATGAAGGAAAAGGGCATTCGTGTCTACGCCATGACCAAGCCCGAGGGCCCCATCGGCCAGGCTGTGGGCGCCGAGAATTGCGTCAAGATGGCTTCCGATCATGGTAACGGCGGCTGCGAGATGGGCTACTACCTCGCCGACTGCTTCGGCCTGCGCCTGCTCAATCGCCGTGGCTGCTTCCCGCAGTTCGATAAGTTCATCGAGCAGACCAAGGATGTTTGGACCCACCTGGTCGACATCCGCAAGAGCTTCGAGCCGCGCGCCGAGGAGCTCGCCAAGAAGTACGCCCTGGCCCCCTACACCATGTTCATCGGCTCCGGCGCCCTGTGGGGCGAGACCATCCTGTTCTCGATGTGCATCCTGGAGGAGATGCAGTGGAAGCGCACCCGCTACATCACCTCGGCCGACTTCTTCCACGGCACGCTCGAGCTCGTGGAGCCCGGCGTCCCCGTGTTCCTGTTCATGGGCGAGGACGAGAACCGCAAGCTCGACGAGCGCGTCCGCGCCTTCCTGACCCGCGGCGTGACCGGCGACACCGACATCAACATCATCGACACCGCCGAGTTCGCGATCCCCGGCCTTGACGACGAGTTCCGCGTCATCGTCTCCCCGTGGATCCTCTCCTCGCTGATCACCGATCGCCTTGCCGCTTACTACGAGACGGTCACCAAGCACAACCTCAACTACCGTCGTTACTATCACCAGTTCGACTACTAATCGGTGACAAATAAGCTACTGATCAAGAAGCACCCTGCCCGGGCGCATGCGTCCGGGCATTTTTATGCCGAAATTCGCAAGAAAGGGGAATCGAATGAGGCAGTTTATCGTTGCATCCCATGCCCATTTTGCGTCTGGAATCGTCGAGAGCATTGGGCTGCTTTCCGGCGAGCGCGAAAACGTCCATGCGCTCTCTATGTATGTCGACGGAAACGAGGACCTGACCAAGGAGGCCGCAGCGATTCTGGACGGCTTTGCCGCGGACGATGAGGTCGTTGTTTGCACCGACCTCTTTGGCGGCAGTGTCAACAACGAGTTCACCAAGATCGTCCAGACGCGTCCCAACACGCACCTCGTGACCAATATGAACCTGCCGCTCCTTATTCAGCTGCTGTTCGTGCCCGAATCCACCCCGATCGATGAGGCCATTCGCCAGATCGTCGAGGCGGACGACACCAAGGTCAAGTACGTCAACGACCTGCTGGGGCAGGCCGAACTCGATGAGTTTTAACCACTAGGGAGCACATCATGATTCAGATGATTCGTGTAGATTATCGACTGCTTCACGGCCAGGTTGCCGTTAGCTGGACCTCGGCTCTGGGTGCCGACTGCATCCTGCTGGTGAGCGACACGGTCCTCAATGACAAGCTTCGTCTGCAGGCCCTGTCCCTTGCAAAGCCGGAGGGCTGCAAGGTCGTTGTCAAAAACACCGAGGACGCCGTCAAGGCGCTCCAGAGCGGTGTGACCGACAAGTACAAGCTCTTCGTGGTTTGCGAGACGATCCAGCAGGCCGGTGCCGTCGCCAAGGCGATGGGGATCAAGAAGATCAACCTCGGCAATGTTGCCTTTAGCGAGGACGCCCGCCAGGTCTCGACCAGCGTATTTCTCACGCCCGAAAACGAGGCATACGTCAAAGAGCTGCTCGGCGAGGGCTATGAGCTGTTCATTCAGATGATTCCGGCAGATGCGAAGACTGACGCCGCGAAGGTCATCGGTTAGGGGCCATCATGGTTATCAAGACAATCCTGATTTTCCTTATTGCCCTTTTGGGTTATTCCGAGTGGCTGACGGGCACGAGCTACCTCCAGCGCCCGATCGTGCTCGGACCTCTGGTTGGCCTTGTCATGGGCGACATGGTGACCGGCACGATCATGGGCGCCACGATGGAGCTTGCCATGGTCGGCGCCATCTCGGTCGGCGCCTATAACCCGCCCGATACGATTTCCGGCACTATCCTGGGCGTATCTCTTGCCATGCAGGCCGGCGCGGACGCTTCGGCGGCCCTGACCCTGGGCATTCCTATCGCAACGATCGTCCTGGCGCTCGATACCGCCCTGGGCCAGCCGGTGATGCTGCTGCTGGTGCACCGTATCGACAAAAACGTCGAGGACGGGGACACCAAGGCCATCACGCGCAACATGCTCATCGCCGGTTACGCGCAGAGCTGGTGCGGCCTGCTGATTATTCCCCTGGCATTCTTCTTTGGCGCCGATGCTGTTGCCAGCCTGCTCAACATCATCCCCGATTTCGTTCAGACCGGCATGGATGTCGCCGCCGCCTTCTTGCCCGCACTCGGCTTTGCGATGCTGGCGCAGATGATTATGAACAAAACGGTGGCTCCGTTCTTCTTCGCTGGCTTCTTCCTCGTCGCCTACTTTGGCATTAGCACGACGGGCGTGGCGATCTTTGCCGCGATCATCGTCGTCGCGATGACGGTTTTGGGTGATAAGAAAAAAGCGGAGCAGCCCGCAGTGGCAACCGAGGATCCTGCGATTGGGAGTGGGTTCGATGAGTTTTAAGTTTGAGTCTTCTTACGACGGGCTGATTTCCCGCGCAGACCTTAAGAAGCTGTTCTGGCGCTCGATTCCCTATGAGCATTCCTGGAACTACGAGCGTATGGGCCATATCGGCTTTATGTGGGCCCTTATGCCGATTCTTCGCAAGCTGTATCCGCAGGATGCGGACTTTAAGGCCGCCCTTAAGCGCCATATGGAGCTCTATAACGTCACGCCGTACATCTCGACGCTCCCCATGTCCATCGCCGCTGCAATGGAAGAGGTCAACGCTACTGACGATAGCTTTGACACGAGCGCGATCTCAAATGTCAAGCTTGCTTTGATGGGACCGCTGTCCGGTGTGGGCGATGCCTTCTACTGGGGCACGCTGCGAATTTTGGCAACGGGTGTCGGCACGTCGCTGGCGCTACAGGGCTCTATTCTTGGCCCGATTTTGTTCCTGCTCGTGTTCAACGTCCCTCACTACATCATCCGTTACCTGCTGACGTTTGTGGGGTATCGCTTTGGCTCGGACATGATCAGCAAGGTCCAGGAATCGGGCATTATGGACACGATCGTCAAGATGGCCTCCATCATGGGCGCCATGGTGATCGGTGCTATGACCATGGAGATGGTCACCGTGGACATTCCGCTCATGGTCGGCGCGGGCGATGGTGCTCAGACGCTGGCCGAGCTGCTCAACGGAATCTTCCCGGGCTTTGTCACGATGGGGCTGTTTGGAATCGTCTATCTCATGCTCAAGAAGAAGATGAATCCGCTGGTCATCATGCTCGTGATCCTGCTCGTGAGTATCGCCGGCGCGTTCTTTGGAGTGCTTGGTGTTCAGTAGGGCATCCGTCATAATGAGAATAATGTAAGAGGGGGCGTCGCGCACACTGTGCTGCGGCGCCCTTTTGCCGAAAGGTGGACAAGATGGAGTATCCGCAGCTTGCCGTCATGAATATCAGCCATCGTTATTTTGACCTTGAGGAATTCTTTTCTTCGGCAGCGGCCTCGGGCTACACGTGTTGCGAGCTTTGGACCGGGGCGATGCATCTGTATGTCGATTGCCATGGATACGATTCGCTCGAGCAGGTGCGGGAGCTGTCGCAGCGGTATGGGGTTCGGATTGTGGGGCTTTGTCCCGAACAGAACAACCCCAAGCCGTGGAATATCGCGGCGCGCGGGAATGAGGCACGTGCCCGCACGCTCGCGTACTTTAAGAACGTTGTGGATATCGCGGCGGAACTTGGAGCCGAGCAGGTCATGGTCTCGAGCGGCTGGGCATTTTTGAACGAGCCAATCGAGGACGCGTGGGGTCGAAGTGCCTCGATGCTGCGTGCGATTGCCGAGCATGCGGGAGAGCGCGGCGTGCGACTGGTGCTCGAGGCCCTACAGCCGGTTGAGTCGATGATCGTAAACTCGGCGGCCGACACGAAGCGCATGATCGAGGCAGTTGATCATCCGGCACTTAAGGCGTGTCTGGATATAGGCGCTATGGCGGTGGCGGGGGATACCATCGACGATTATTTCGATCTGCTTGGCGATGATGTCGCCCACGTGCATTTTGTCGATGTTGCGGCAGATGGCACGACGCATCTTGCCTGGGGTGACGGCGACCGCGATATGCGCGCCGACCTGGATAGGCTGGTGGCGCGCGGCTATTGCGGAGTTGTTTCGGCCGAGACCTATGACTGGCGCTATTTTGCCGACCCCGCAGCTGCCGATGCGCAGGTAATGGCAGAGTATCGTCGTGCGATTGGCGCCTAGGTGGGGTTGGGCTGCGGCAACCTACCCTATGTTTCCAAATGAATACGGTGTGAGCGGCTGCGACGGATTTTCCCCGCAAGCACTCTAGTATGCTAAAGTACCCAGAAGACCGGCGGAGCTCTGCCGGTCTTCTGTTCTATATGAAACACAGCATGAGGAGGCTCACCAGATGACGGCCACACCGTGGGGATTCCGGGACATATTGCCCGAGGAGGCTCAGGCGCGCGAGGAGATTGCGCTGACGGTGAAGGGCTGCTTTAGGGAGCATCATTACCTGCCGGTCGAGACGCCGCTGCTCGAGGACAAGGGCTCTCTCGAGGAGGGCGGCCGCATTGCGGATACGCCGTTTAAGCTCTTTGATGACGACGGTCGCCTGCTGGTGGTCCGTCCCGACAACACGCTGCCGATTGTGCGCTTGGTTTCGACCCGCATGCACGCGGCCGATCTGCCGCTGCGCCTGCGCTACGAGGCGCCGGTGGTTCGCGAGTGCCAGCGCAATGCCGGTGGCTCGCGTCAGTTTACGCAACTGGGCTTTGAGCTCATCGGTGCGGGCGACACCGCGGGCGATGTCGAGATCGTCTCGCTGGTGGCCGAGGCCGTGCGCAAGCTGGCACTGCCCGATGCGCGCATTATTGCGGGCAGCGTTCGTCCGTTTAAGGAACTGCTCGCGGCCTGTGAGGATCGCGAACTGGCTGCCGAGGCATTGCGTTGCGTACACGCCAACGACTTTGTGGGCCTCGATGCCCGTGTGGCGGCAAGCGCCGAGCCCGAGGCCGTCAAGGCTGCCATCAGCGAGCTGCCGCGCTTGCACGGCGGCGCTGAGGTACTCGACCGCGTCGACGCGCTTCTGGCGGCGGTGGGCATTGTCGCGCCGCTCACGCGCGAGCTGCGTGCCCTGGTCGAGGGCCTGGCTCCCGAGGACGCCCAGGTGCTGTCCTTCGACTTCTCCATCATGAACTCGTTTGATTACTACACGGGTCTGGTCTTTAAGGCCTATGCCGGCGGCCTGCCCGATCCGGTGGGTTCGGGCGGACGCTACGACTCCATCTTTACCGGTGCATTTGGCGACGGCATCGAGGTGCCGGCGGCGGGCTTTGCCTTTTCGCTCGAGCGTCTGGAAGCCGCGCGAACTTCGGTCGAGGACGCCGCTTCCGATGGCGACCACGCCGTGGGCCGTGGCGCCGAGGGTCCGCTTCGCATTGCCGTGCCCAAGGGCTCGCTCAAGGCCGACACGCTCGACGTACTCGAGGCCGCGGGCCTGGACGTCTCTGAGCTGCGTGACCCCGGCCGTCACCTCATCGTGCGCGGCCGCGACACGCGTGCCGGTGAGGGCACGGTCGGCGATATCGAGTTTGTCATCGTGCGTCCCAGCGACGCGCCCGCCTTTGTGGGCTGCGGCGGTGCCGACTGCGGCATCTGCGGCTGGGACTCGCTTATCGAGGCGGACCTCAACCTGCTGCAGCTGGTCGACCTGGGCTACGGCCTGTGCACGTTTATCGAGGCGGAGCCCGCGTGGCGCGCCGGCCAGGCCGAGCGCAACTATGCCCGCCGTGGGTCGCTTCGCGTGGCAACCAAGTACCCGCGCATCGCGAGTGCCTGGTATGCCGAGCGCGGCGTGAACGCCGACATCGTTTCGCTGCACGGCAACATCGAGCTGGGTCCCATTGTCGGCATGACCGACCGCATCGTGGACATTACCGCCACGGGCGCCACGCTGCGTGACAACGACCTGGTCATCACCGGTCGCATCATGGACTGTACGGCCCGCTTCTTCGTCAACCCAGGTGCCGCGCGCTTGGATCCGCGCGTACGCAATCTGGCCGATCGCTTGGCGGTAGCCGTGAAGGACAGGCATTTTGAGCCCGTTGCGGGCTCGGCACAATAGCGCGAGCACGCACGGGCGCCCCAACGTCTGGGCTGCGGGTCGACTGGCGCCGCCGCCCGGCCTCTCGTTTTTCGAACATAACCTCGACCGATAGGGGATACCGATATGAAGACCATCAAGCTTGCTCCCGGCGAGCGCGTCGTTACCAATCAGCTCAATCGCAAGGGCGTGCTGCCGCAAAACATCGTCGACGCCGCCCGCGATATCGTGGCAAACGTGCGCGCCAACGGCGATGCCGCGGTGCGCGATTACTGTCAGCGTTTTGACGGTGTTGAGCTGCAGAGTTTTCGCCTGCCGCAGGAGCAGATCGATGCCGCGCTCGAAGGCCTCGATCCGGCCTTTGTCGCGGCGCTCGAAAAGGCTGCACGCCAGATTCGCGAGTTCCACCAGCGTGAGGTCGAGCAGAGCTGGTTTACCATGCGCCCGGACGGCACGATGCTCGGCGTTAAGGTGACCCCGCTTGCTGCGGCCGGCATCTATGTGCCGGGCGGCCGCGCGCAGTATCCCTCCACGGTGCTCATGAACGCCATTCCCGCCAAGGTCGCCGGCGTTGAGCGCGTGGTCATGGTGACCCCGCCGCAAAAGGACGGCCTGATAAGCCCCTACACGCTCGCCGCGGCAAAGCTCGGCGGCGTGGACGAGATCTATATGGTGGGCGGCGCCCAGGCCGTGGCCGCACTGGCGTACGGTACCGAGACCATTCCGCGCGTCGACAAAATCACCGGCCCGGGCAACGCCTTTGTCGCCGCTGCCAAACAGATTGTCTCGGGTGACGTGGGTATCGACATGGTCGCCGGTCCTTCCGAGGTCTGCGTGCTGGCCGACGCCACGGCCAAGCCCATGGTGGTCGCGGCCGACCTGATGGCCCAGGCCGAGCACGATCCACTGGCAGCCTGCTATCTGGTGACCTGCGACGAGCAGTTTGCGCGTGAGGTCGAGGCGGGTATCGATATTCTGGTCGCGCAGTCGCCACGCGCCGAGATTACGCGCGCCTCGCTCGACAATGAGGGCACCATCGTGGTGGCCGCCGACATGGCTGCCGCCGTCGAGGCCGTGAACACCGTGGCGCCCGAGCACCTTGAGCTGCACTGCAAGGACGCGATGGGCCTGCTCGGCGGCATTCGCAACGCCGGCGCCATCTTTGTGGGTGCTTGGAGCTCCGAGCCGCTCGGCGATTATGTTGCCGGCCCCAATCACACGCTGCCGACCGGCGGCACGGCCATGTTCTCCAACCCGCTTTCGGTGGAGGAGTTCGTCAAGCGCTCGAGTGTTATCTGCTATACACCCGAGGGCCTGCTCTCGGACGCTCCCGCCACGCAGCGTCTAGCCGAGTCCGAGGGCCTGTGGGCACACGCGCTTTCCGCCGCACTGCGTCGCCGTGTGCTAGAGCAGGGCGAGGATGCCGTGAGCGTCGAGTCGCTCGCCGCGGCCGACCTGACCAAGGTCGCCTGGCCGGGCGACCCCGTGGCGACGGTTGCCGAGGGCGTTGACCTGGCGGCTGCGGGCGCGGATGGCGTTGGCACAACTGGCAAGGAGGCCTAATATGGCCGAGCTGACGCCCCGTATGAAGGAGCTCGTCCAGCCCTACTTGGCCGGCATTGAGCCCTACGATCCCAACTTTACGCCCACACGCATCAACCTTTCGGCCAACGAGAACACCTATCCCGTGCCGGCTGGTGTGCGCGAGGCGGTCGACGCCGCCCTGGCTGCTACACCGCTCAACCGCTATCCCGATCCCATGTCCAACGATCTGCGCGACGAGCTTGCCGCTTGGCATGGTGTGGCGCGCGAGAATGTCTGCGTGGGTAACGGCGGTGACGAGCTGCTCTATAACTTCCTGTTGGCGTTTGGCGGCGCGGGACGGACCCTGCTCAACTGCCCACCGTGCTTTAGCGAGTACGCGTTCTTTGCGTCGCTCTGCCAGACCGAGGTGCGCGACGTGTGGCGCGACCCTGCGACCTTTGAGCTCGATCAGACAGCCGTGCTTGCGGCGGCGCCCGAGTGCAACCTGGCAATCGTGACCTCGCCCAACAATCCCACGGGTGATGTGACGCCGCTCGACTTTGTCGCGGCCCTGTGCGATGCGTGCCCCGGCATGGTAATGGTCGACGAGGCCTACGTTGAGTTTGCCGACGATTTGTTTGGCGCGGCCACCACGGCGCAGGGGCTTATCGCCGAGCATCCCAACCTGGTGATTCTTCATACGTTGTCCAAGGCGTTTGGCGCTGCCGGTACGCGTCTGGGCTACGTGATCGCGGCGTCCGAGGTCATCGACGTGTTCGCGGCGATTCGCCAGATCTATTCGGTCAACGTGCTGAGCCAGGCGGCGGCGCTTGCCTGCGTGCGTGCCCGCGATGCGTACACGCCCGTGGTGGCACAGGTCGCATCCGAGCGCGAGCGCGAGCTGTGCGCCCTGCGCGCGATGGCTACCGAGGGCCTGCCCGTGGAGGCATGGCCGAGCGCGGCGAACTTTGTGCTCGTGCGTACGCCGCATGCCACGCGCGTGCGCGAGCGCCTACGCGACGAGTATTCGATTTTGGTGCGCGACTTTAGCTATGCGCCGGGGCTTTCGGACTGTCTGCGCATTACCGTGGGCATGCCGCAGGAAAACGATGAGGTACTGGCTGCGTTTGCCGTGCTGGTGAAGGAGGAGATCTAGATGGGCCGTTATGCCGAGGTGACCCGCAAGACGGGGGAGACCGACATTGTCGTCAAACTCGACCTGGATGGAACCGGTACGTGCGATATCTCGACCGGCGTGCCGTTTTTCGACCACATGCTCAACGCCTTTGGCCGCCATGGCCTGTTCGATTTGACGGTGCATGCGGTAGGCGATGTAGAAGTCGATGCGCACCATACCGTCGAGGACACGGGCATTGTGCTGGGCGAGGCGTTTTGCCGGGCGCTGGGCGACAAAGCGGGTATTACGCGCTTTGCCGATGCGGCGATCGCCATGGACGAGACGCTCGTGATGGCCGCCGTGGACATTTCGGGTCGCGGCCAGGCCTACTGCGAGCTGCCCGTGCCGACCGAGCGTGTGGGCAGCTTCGATACCGAGCTGGCTGTCGAGTTCTTCTATGCCTTTGCGCGCGATGCCAAACTTACGCTGCACGTGCGCGAGCTGGCGGGCGGCAACTCGCATCACATTATCGAGGCCGCCTTTAAGGCCGTGGGCCGCACGATGCGCCACGCCTGCGAGCTCGATCCCCGCGTGCAGGGCATCCCCAGCACCAAGGGCTCGCTATAACCGTCACAAGGGTAAAACCACCACGAAGGGGACAGGCACCTTTGTGGTGGTTTTGGATGATGAGAAGTGGAGGGGTCGCGTGGGCGAACCGAAGATCGTGGTGGTCGACTACCACAAGGGCAACTTG
>CALDWI010000014.1 GCA_937923795.1 uncultured Collinsella sp. | reverse complement strand
GTAGCGGGTGGTTTAAAGCTGGCCGCTGCGCGGCCAGCAGACTAAAGTCTTGAACAAAAAGGGTCCCGCACTTGCGGAACCCTTTTCAATTATTTTATGCGGCTCGTGCTTAGAAGCCGACGATGCCCTGCGGGAAGAAGAACATGCACAGGACGACGCACACGGCAAAAACGACGGCCATAATTACCGTCAGGCGATCGAGGTTCTGCTCCATGACGCCCGTGGCAGAGCTGGAGTTATACAGCGAGCTAGCGATCATATCCGAAACGCCGGTGCCCTTACCGGAATGCATCAGGACGAGAATCGTCAGCGCCACGGCAGAGACAGCCCAAACGACAAACAGAAAAATCTGGAACGGACCCATAGATAAGCTCCTTAATAGAACAGTTCAAACTCTAGTACTGTACCACAATCCCCCGCTCTCCCCTACCTGCCACTCAAGGACGGGGTGGAAATGGCAGAAATACCAAAAAGGGGGTTGTCCGGTTGTGGACAACCCCCTTACTAGAAAACGGTATTTGTTTTCTCTTAGGCCTCGGTGGCGAGCACGCGACCCGTCATCTCGGCGGAAGGCTCAATACCAGCCATGGTGAGCATGGTCGGAGCGATATCGGAAAGACGGCCGTCCTCGATACCGGTGAGCTTGGCCTTCTCATCAACGATGATGAACGGCACACGGTTGGTGGTGTGAGCCGTGAACGGATGCTTGGAACCGTCGGAAGCAACGTCAAACATGTGGTCGGCGTTGCCGTGGTCGGCGGTAATCAGCGCAAAGCCGCCCTTGGCGAGAATCGCCGGGACAACCTTGGACAGGGCATCGTCAACAGCCTCGACGGCCTTAACGGCGGCGTCGAAGACACCGGTGTGACCAACCATGTCGCAGTTTGCGAAGTTCACGATGTAGAAATCAGCGCGATCCTCGTTGATGGCAGCGACGAGCTTCTCGGTAACCTCGGGAGCGCTCATCTCAGGCTGCAGATCGTAGGTAGCGACCTTGGGGGAAGCGACGAGCACGCGCTCCTCGCCCTCCTTGGGCTCCTCGATGCCGCCGTTGAGGAAGAACGTCACGTGGGCGTACTTCTCGGTCTCGGCGGTGTGCAGCTGCTTCAGGCCATTGGCGGCGATAACGTCGGCCAGGACGTTCTCGGGGAACGTCTTGGGGAAGGCGACCTCGACATCAAACGTCGGATCGTACTCGGTCATCGTCACAAAGTGCGAAAGCTTGATCTGCTTGCGCTCAAAGCCGTCGAACTCCTTGTCCGTGAACACGCGGGTCATCTGACGGGCGCGGTCGGGACGGAAGTTGAAGAAGATGGCCGCGTCGCCCTCGTGGATGCCCTCGTTGTGGGCAGCGAAGGGCTCGACGAACTCGTCGCCGCGCGGGTCCTTCTCGTAGTAGGCCTTGATGCCGGCAACGGGGTCGACATCGGCATCGGACGCATTGACCATGACGTCGTAGGCACGCTGGATGCGCTCCCAACGGTTGTCGCGGTCCATGGCCCAATAGCGGCCAGAAACGGTGGCGACGCGAGCGTCGCAACCGGTCTCCTCGGAAATCTTAGCCAGGAAGGCGCAGAACTCGCTCATGTAGCCGGCACCGGACTGCGGGTCAACATCGCGGCCATCCATGAAGGCGTGGACGCGAACGGTCTTGACGCCATGCTGGGCAGCCATCTTGACCAGGGCCTCGACGTGGTTCATGTGGGAGTGAACGCCGCCAGGGCTCATAAGGCCCATGAGGTGAAGGGTCTTTCCCTCAGCCTTGACATCGTCCATAGCCTTGACGAAAACCTCGTTCTTGGCGATGGAGCCGTCCTTGATGGCATTGTTGATGCGCGAAAGCTCCTGGAACACGATGCGGCCGGCACCGATGTTGAGGTGGCCTACCTCGGAGTTGCCCATCTGGCCGTCGGGAAGGCCAACGTCCTCGCCCGAAGCACCGAGCGTGGTGTGGGGGTACTTCTCGTACAGGCCATCGAGGAAGGGCGTCTTGGCAGCGGCGACGGCGTTCTCGCCATCGGCCGGAGCAAGGCCGCAGCCATCCATGATGATCAGGAGTGCAGGAAGATGACGCTGTGCCATATGTCCTACTCGCCTGCCTTGACGACCATAGAGGCGAAGTCGGCAGCCTTGAGCGAAGCGCCGCCCACGAGGGCGCCGTCAACGTCGGGCTTGGCGACGAGCTCGGCAATGTTGCCGGGCTTAGCGGAACCACCGTACAGGACACGGATGCCGTTGGCGAGCTCCTCGCCAAACATCTCCTTGAGGGTCTCACGGATAGCGCCGCAGACCTCCTGAGCGTCCTCGGCGGTAGCGGTCTTGCCGGTGCCGATGGCCCAGATGGGCTCGTAGGCGACGACGACCTGCTTGGGGCAGGTGATCTCAAGACCAGCAAGGCCAGCCTTGACCTGGTTCACGACGTGCTCGACATAGGTGCCGGCCTCGCGGACCTCAAGGGACTCGCCGCAGCAGAAGACGGGAACAAGACCGGCGGCAACGAGGGCCTTGGCCTTCTTGTTCTGGTCCTCGTCGGTCTCGTGGAAGTAGTCGCGACGCTCGGAGTGACCGATGATGCAGTAGGTGCAGCCAGCGGACTTGAGCATGTCGCAAGAGGACTCACCGGTGAAGGCACCCTTGGCCTCCCAGTACACGTTCTGTGCACCGAGGGCGATGGGGGCAGCCTGAATGCGGTCATGGACCGTAGTGATGTCGATGGTCGGAGGGCAGACGAGCACCTCGACGCCAGCCGGAACCTCGGGCAGAGCCTGGGCCAGCTCGTCGGCGAGCTTGGCAGCCTCGGCGACGTCGTTGTTCATCTTCCAGTTACCAGCGATAAGAAGGGTGCGGTTAGGCATCGAGAAGCGCCTCCACTCCGGGCAGGGCCTTACCCTCGACGAGCTCCATGGAAGCGCCACCGCCGGTGGAGATCCAGCTCATCTTGTCGGCCAGGTTGAACTTGTTGACAGCTGCGACAGAGTCGCCACCACCGATGATCGAGGTGCAGTCGGCCTCGGCGACAGCCTCGGCGATAGCCTGGGTGCCATGAGCGAAGTTGTCGAACTCGAAGACGCCCATGGGGCCATTCCAGAACACGGTCTTGGCGCCCTTGACGGCCTCGGCGTAGAGCTCCTCGGTCTTGGGGCCGATGTCCATGCCCTCACGATCGTCGGGGATAGCGTCGGAAGCGACAACCTCGGGGACAGCATCCTCGCCAAAGTGATCGGCAACGCGGTTGTCGATGGGGAGCAGGATCTTGACGCCCTTCTCCTCGGCCTTCTTGAGCATCTCGCCGGCGCGCTCGACCCAGTCCTCTTCCTTGAGGGACTGACCGACGGACAGGCCCTGAGCCAGGAAGAAGGTGTAGGCCATGCCGCCACCGATAATCAGGGTGTCAGCGGAGTCGATGAGGTGATCGAGAACGCCGATCTTGGAGGAAACCTTGGAACCGCCGACGATAGCGACGAAGGGGCGCTCGGGCTCGGCGAAGATGCCGGTCAGCGTGTCGACCTCCTTCTCAAGCAGGAAGCCAGCGACGGCAGGCAGGTAAGCGGCGGGGCCCACGACGGAACCCTGGGCGCGGTGAGCGGTGCCGAAGGCATCGAGAACGAAGACGTCACCATAGGAAGCGAGCTTCTTGGCGATCTCGGGATCGTTCTTCTTCTCACGCTTATCGAAGCGGACGTTCTCGAGAACGAGAACCTTGCCCGGCTCGACGGCAGCGACAGCCTCGGCAGCCTTCTCGCCGTAAGTGTCGGCGACAAAGGCAACGTCGAGACCAGAGAGCTCGGCGAGCTTCTTGGCGACGGGCTCGAGGGACAGCTCGGGCTGGAAGCCGGTGCCATCGGGACGGCCGAGGTGGCTCATGAGGATGACGCGAGCGTTGTGCTCAACGAGATAGTTGATGGTGGGCAGGGCAGCCTTGATACGGGTGGTGTCGCCAACGACGCCATCCTTGATAGGCACGTTGAAGTCAACGCGGACGAGAACGCGCTTGCCGTCGACATCGATGTCGCGGACGGTCTTCTTGGTAAAGGCCATGTTTGCTTCTACCTTTCGTACGTGTCTGCCTTCCATTACGGCAGACGATTTCTTATAAAAAGGACGCGACCCTAGGGTGTAAGCCCTATAAGGCCGCGCCCTTCTTTAGACGCTCAACGAGCTATTCGCTAAAAGCTAAATTAAGCAACGAACTTCTCGAAGTACTTGATGGTGCGGACCATCTGAGAGGTGTAGGAGTTCTCGTTGTCGTACCAAGAGGTGACCTGAACGAGGGTCTGGCCGTTGCCGAGGTCAGAGCACATGGTCTGAGTGGCGTCGAAGATGGAGCCGTGGGTCTCGCCGACGATGTCGCGGGAGACGATCTGGTCCTCGTTGTAGGCGAAGGTCTCGGGGATGGTCTCGGCGTAGGCCTTCATGGCAGCGTTGACCTCGTCGACGGTGACCTTCTTGTCAACGACGGCGTAGAGGTTGGTCAGCGAGCCGGTCGGCGTCGGGACGCGCTGGGCGGCACCGATGAGCTTGCCGTTGAGCTCGGGGAGAACCAGGCCGATGGCCTTGGCAGCGCCCGTGGTGTTCGGGACGATGTTCTCGGAGCAGGCGCGGGAGCGACGGAAGTTGCCCTTGCGCTGCGGGCCGTCGAGCGGCATCTGGTCGCCGGTGAAGGCGTGGATGGTGGTCATGATGCCGGACACGATGGGAGCGAAGTCGTTCAGACCCTTGGCCATCGGGGCGAGGCAGTTGGTGGTGCAGGAAGCAGCGGAGATGATGTTGTCCTCAGCGGTCAGCGTCTCATGGTTGACGTTGTACACGATGGTGGGCAGATCGCTGCCGGCCGGAGCGGAGATGACGACCTTCTTGGCGCCAGCGTTGATGTGGGCCTGAGCCTTAGCCTTGCTGGTGTAGAAGCCGGTGCACTCGAGAACGACGTCGACGTCGAGGTCGCCCCAAGGCAGGTTGTTGGCGTCGGCCTCCTTGTAGATCTTGATCTCCTTGCCGTCAACGGTGATGGAATCCTCGCCAGCAACGACCTCGTGATCGCGAGCGTAGTTGCCCTGCGTGGAGTCGTACTTCAGCAGGTAAGCGAGCATATCGGGAGAGGTGAGGTCGTTGATAGCGACGATCTCGGAGCCCTCATGACCGAACATCTGACGGAAAGCCAGACGACCGATGCGACCGAAGCCGTTAATAGCAACCTTTACTGCCATTGTGTCTCCTTTCGTAAGGCCCCCGCGAGCTACAGCGCCCGCCGTTGAGGCCCACAAACTAACCACTCGCCTAATATACCTTTTTTTTGACTTGAATTTCACGAGAATGCTCGAAATTGAAAATCAAATTTACGTTAAAACGTTTTAAAGAATAAAATAGCAGCTAAATCCGTATATAAGTCGATACTTCAAACTACTTGTTTGCTTCAATGAGCTTTTCAAGCCTCAAAACGCGATGGTACAGGGCAGACTTCGACAAGGGAGGGTCAGCCATCTCGCCCAGATCGCGCAGCGACAGATCGGGATAGCGCTCGCGCAGGTCGCAAAAGACTGCCAAGGCGTCCGGAAGCGCATCACGAAGGCCACGCTGCTCGAGCTCATCGATAAGCGCAAGCTGATGTTGGGCGGCACCGGCGCTTCTGGTCTGGTTGGCGAGCTCGGCGTTCACGCGACGGTTCACATCGTTCTTAACCAACTTGACCGCGCGCGCCTCCTCAATCTCGGCAACGCTGCGCTTGGCGCCAATCAGCTTTAATAGATGCTCGATTTCCTCGGCGCTCTTAATGTACACGGCATATGACCCCCGCCGTGCATTAACACGAGCATGGACCCCAATCTGCTCCAACAGATCGCAAAGCCCCTTGGCATATTGCTCGCCCTGCACAGCAATCTCCAAATGAAAATCGCCGCGTGGATCGGCCACGAAGCCGCCCGCGATGAGCGCGCCGCGGATATAGGCAAGTCTACAGCAAGGACGGGCAACGATATGTCGGGGTACGCCGGCGACAAGTCCTCCCCTACGTTCGAGGATACCCAGCAGAACCAAGGCCTTATCCAGATCTGGCTGATCAGGCAAGGTGATGAGGTAGTTTCGAACCTTATGCAATACAGATTTACGGACGGTGAACTCCGTTTTGAGCTTAAGGATACGATGCGTCAGCGTGATCATCGTGCGCGCGACGGCTCCCGTCTCAGTCGCAACCGTCAAACGATACCGCCCAGAGCCGGTAAGCGAGAGCGTACCGCTCACGCGCGTGAGGGCGGCAAGCGTCGACAAGTCGCAGTATTCACATTCGGGTTCGCAGCGCGCAAGCTCGTCGCGCACCTCAGCGGTAAACGACATGCAGGCCTATGCCTTCGTGTTGGCGCGCGACAGGTCGCGGTGGGAGATGCTCACATGATACTGAGCGCCTTCCAGGTAACGGGCCGTGGCCTCGGCAATGGCAACGCTGCGGTGCTGGCCGCCCGTGCAGCCGATGGCGATAGAAAGCTGCGGCTTACCCTCCGCGATATAACCGGGCATGACCGTATCGAGCAGCTGTGTCCAAGCCTTCCAAAACTCCTGCGTCTTGGGATGGTCCAGAACAAAATCGGAGACCTTTTTATCGAGACCGGTCATCGTGCGCATCTCGGGATCGTAGAACGGATTGGGCAGGAAGCGGACGTCGATCATAATATCCGCTTCGACGGGCATGCCGTGCTTAAAGCCAAACGAGAACACGTGGACATCCATAAGCTGCTGGTCGGACAGCTCGGAAAATGCCATACGCAGCTTGTTGCGCAGCGCAGAGGTGCGCAGACGGCTCGTGTCGATAATCATATCGGCTCGGTCGCGCACGCCCTGCAGCTGAAGGCGCTCGCGCTGAATGGCATCGGCCGTAGTCTCCCCCGGCTTGGCAATGGGATGACGGCGGCGATTTTCGCTGTAGCGACGAATCAGCACCTCGTCAGAAGCCTCCAGGAACACGATGTCGCAGCTCATCTCGCGCTCTTCGAGAGCGGCGACCGCATCGAGCAACTCGTCAAACAGTCCCTGGCTACGCAAATCGCAGGTGACGGCGAGATGCCTGCCCACGCCCGTATTGATGCCGACGAGCTCGGCAAGCTGGGCGATGAGACGCGGAGGCAGGTTATCGATGCAAAAATAGCCCATGTCCTCGAACACGTGCATGGCCTGTGTGCGGCCTGATCCGGACATTCCGGTGATGATGACGATATCGGGGATGCGCTCCGAGCGCTCCGCCGCATCCATGGCATCTCCCTTTTGCATGTGTTGCCTCCCGAAAACAAGCGCGGGACCCAGCAACCCGGATCCCGCGCGGTCAATTGCCTATATTGAGTATACCGCCCCGAGCGGATACGAGGCCTGTCTTACGCCTCAAGCGCAGCCTTGAACCAACTCGTAATACTCGTGGGGTGCGTGATGGCGGTGCCGACGACTACGGCCCAGGCGCCAGCATCGATCGCGGCGCGAGCCTCCTCGGGCGTATGCACGCGACCCTCGCAAATGATGGGAAGGCCGGGGAATTCCTCGGTCGCCTGACGCAGGAGCGGCAGATCGGGGCCATCGGCCATGGTGCAGTCGATGGCGGCAACACCATGAGACAGCGTGGTGGACACCAGGTCGAAGCCCATGTCGACAGCACGACGAATATCCTCGATGGTGGCACAGTCGGCCATCAGGAGCACGCCCTCCTCGTGCAGCGGACGGAAAGTATCTTCGACGGTCTTGCCATCGGGACGCGGACGATCGGTGGCGTCGATCGCCACGATATCGGCACCCGCAGCAACGCAGGCGCGAGCGTGGCGCAGCGTCGGCGTGATGTAAACGCCCTCGTGCCCATCCTTCCACAGGCCGATAACAGGAACCTCACAGCGACCCTTAATGGCGGCAATGTCGGCAAGGCCCTGGCAGCGAATGGCGGCGGCGCCGCCGAGCTCGCAAGCGCGAGACATTTGAGCCATGGTCTCAGGCGTACGAAGCGGCTCGCCCATATACGCCTGAACGCTCACGACGAGCTTGCCCTTCAGGGATTGAATCAAAGGATCGACGGTCATAAGGCTGTAACCTTTCTCAGAACAGCCTCCCGAGGCGTGTTGTCTCGGGAGGCTCCTACAGAAGATACGTTTACTTCAACGAGGCAAGAAGATGCTCAGCGGCACCGATGAGCGGAGCATCGCCCTCCAGAGAACCGATGAGGATCGGCGTGTCCTGAAGCGGATCGAGCGCCTGGCTGGCATAGCCCTCGTGTACCGAATCCTTCCACGTCTGTGAACGCCAATCGGGACCTTGGTGAATCACGCCACCCGAAAGCACGATGACCTCAGGGTCCAGGATGTTAGCGAGCGAGCCCAAGCTGGCACCCAGCGCAAAGCCGGCGTCATGGATGACCTCGGTCGCCTTTGCGTCGCCCGCACGGCACAGGTCGTTCACATCGCGACCGACCGAAGGACGGCTGGGGTCGACGCGACCAAAGCGCTCATCGTACATACGACCAATGGAAGTGCCCGAAGCAACCGACTCCAGATGGCAGGAACGCCCGCAGGCGCAGGGAATACCGGCGGCAGCCGAGCACTCGATGTGGCCCATATGGCCAGCAGCACCATGGAAGCCCTGCATCACGCGGCCGTTCTCGACATATGCGCCGCCGATGCCCGTACCGATGCCAAGACACAAGACGGAGAACTTGCCCTTGCCGACGCCCCAGTGGGCCTCGCCCAGAGCATGAGCCTGCACGTCGCCTACAACGGCAACGGGAAGACCGAGGTCCTCGCGCAGGCGCGGCCCCAACTGAACACCGGACCAGCCGGGCATGATCTCGTTGGCATACGCGATGGCGCCCGTCTTGGGATCGACGACGCCGGCGGCACCGATACCGACGCCAAGGACCTCGACATCGGGATTCGCCTCGAGAGCAGCCTTGATGGACGCCTCGATACGTTGGAAGACGGCCTCGCCGCCCTCTTGGGCCTCGGTGGGAACCTCGGCCTCAAAAACAGGATGGGGCACACTACCGTCAGCCGGGTACTCCATGATGGCAGTCGCGATCTTAGTTCCGCCGATATCGACAGAGCAGACGTACTTGTTCTCCATGTCGCTCTCCTTAGGAGATAAAAAACAACTACAGGAAATGCGCCGTCAGGCTAGCCGTCACAGCGCGGAAAAGGTTTTCCAGGTGCCCGAGATCGCCAAGAAACCGTGTGACCATTGATCTAATGGGTCATGGCCGCACGGTTGAACGGCGAGGTCGGGTGCCCGGGGAAGCTTTACAGGAGACCGTTGTCCTGGAGGACCTTCTTAATCGCCTCGACGTTCTCGCCGGTCATGGCCTTCACCGGGCGCGGCATGGTCGGGCTGTCGAAGATACCCATGAGGTTCATAGCGGTCTTGAAGGCGCCGACGCCACCGGCATAGCCCTGGACGCCCGAGGTGACATCCCAGATGTGCGAAATCTCATTGAGGCGATCCTGCTCGGCCTTGACGGTAGCCCAGTCACCAGCCTGAGCGGCCTTCCACTGACGCACGTAGCCCTCGGGCTCAACGTTGGCGAGACCCGGGACGGAACCGTCGGCGCCACCGAGGTAGGCGCCGTCGACAACAACCTCGTGGCCGGTGAGAATGCTCATCGGATGGCCGTTCTTTTCGTTCTCCTGAACGAGGTAGCGGAACGAGATGTCATCACCCGAGGAATCCTTGACGCCGGCCAGAACGCCCTCGGCGCCGAGCTTGGCAAGGAGCTTCCAGGGGAGCTTGGTGTGAACGCAGACGGGAATGTCATAGGCAAAGATGGGCAGGTCGAGCTCCTCGTGCAGGATGCGGAAGTGCTCCTCGACCTCGGTCATGCCCTGCAGGGCATAGAACGGGCAGGTGGCGACGAGGGCATCGGCGCCCAGCTCCTGGGCGACCTTGCCGTGCTCGATCATGCGCTCGGTCTCGGTATCGATGATGCCGACCAGAACAGGCACACGGTGGTCGACGATACGAACGGCCTCGGCGATAATCTGGCGACGGCGCTCGTCGGTGGAGAAGACGACCTCGCCCGAGGATCCCAAGAAGAACAGGCCATCGACGCCGGCGTCGATCATGCGGTTGATGCTGCGCTCAAAGGAGGCAACGTCGAGCTGGTGATCTTCGGTATCGGGAACAACGACGGGAGGGATAACGCCGGTGAATTTCTGAGTTGCCACAAGAATCTCCTTAGCTGTCTGGCGGGCGACCCTATGCCACCCACTCTTGTTGGCAGTGTCCAGGCCGTCTAGGCCAAAGAACACGAGTAGAACGTTTGGTTAAAAAAGTCGACGACTTCGTTTTCGAACGCATTGATGCGCTCGTGAGCGTATTTTGCATAGATGATATGCCTCCGGTCACACTCAAGACCGTTGAATACGGCAAACTGATCCTTGGGATCGCTCACGGTATCCATAAGCGATGTGCCCATGAGCACCGATCCGCGCACCCGAGACGACAGCGCCTCGAGGCCGCCAGGAAGCGGATTGGCAACCGCCGTGCAGGCGAGGCCCCGCTCGTCCAGAGCAGAAACCGCCAGCGCGACTCCGCCGCCAAGACCCTCGCCCCATGCAAAGATGCGGTCGGGGTCCATGCCATCAAGATTGCGCGCCACCTTCGCCAGCGCGCAACCCCAACGGACGCGCTCGACAAAAGCGGGCGAAGAAATCTCCCGCTGCAGGTCGTCCGCACCAGCAACATCGTCATCCAGCGCGAGGACGGCATACCCCATGGCGGCAAATCTCGTCATGTGATGCCAGCCGCGCACAGGCCGATCGATGTCGTGGAACATCAGGCACAACGGCACGCGCTCAGATACTCGGGCACGACCGACAGGCTCGATCAAACGAGCGTGAATCGCATCGTCACCGCGCTCAAAGGACACCTCCGAGTAACGGGCGCAGGGGTTAACAAAGTCAATCGCCGTAATGGCCAGGCCTTGAATCTTAAGATTCGAAGCGCATGTCTCTAAATCAGAAACATCTGCTTGGACATCACCGCGCCAGTCCCGATATTCTGCGAGCCTTGACGAAACCGTTCCAGGAATTCCCACGAGTCCGGGGACAATCAGCTCGTCAACATTGCTCTCGCACTTAGACATGAGTCTCCCCTCCCTTGCAGAAAAACGGAATGATCAGATCGTCAAAATCCTGAATCTCCTCGTGGCCAAAGCCTTCAAAGAACTCATGACGCTTTTCGCAGGTCAGATTGTTATAGACCGCAAACTGCGTCGCTGGCGGACAGACGATATCGGCTGTGCCGGTGCCAAACAGCACGGGGCATTTGACCATAGGGGCAAAGTTCTTGGAATCGAAGTACGCCAGCTTGGCATAGGCTTCGTCAATACGAGTCGAGTCCTCGTCAAACCAGCGAGACCAATAGCGCAGGCCCTCGTAGGCAATGTCGTCGGCATCCAAATCCCAGACCAGGCGGAAATCTGACAGGAAGGGATAGAGGATGGCGGCGCGATTGATAAGCTCGCTGTTAAGTGCACAGGTCGCAATGCCCAAACCGCCGCCCTGCGACGCGCCGTTCACAAACACACGGGCAAGATCGATGCCCTCGAGCTTGCGAACGATACGGCACAGGATGCGAATATCTTGGTGCAAGCGGACATAGTAGAGGTTGGCCGGGTCGCCGTCGATACCGGCGACGATATGCCCGGCAACCGTTGTGCCCTCAAATCCACCAATGTCCTCGGAGGGACCTCCTTGGCCGGGGCAGTCGAGGGCGATGAGTGCCATGCCCATGCCCGCAAACGACGCCTGCTCAAACCAGCTGCGGCTTGCACCCGGATACCCATGGAACTGAAGTACCAATGGCACGGGCTCGTCCGAGACGGGTTTAAGGTACTTGGCATGCAGGCGCGCGCCACACATGCCGGTATACCAGAGGTCGAAAAGCTGGCAGGTCGCGGCATCGGCGACCGATGCCGTCTCGATCGCATAGTCAAGCCCGACGGCGTCGGCCTCGGCCATGCGATCCTTCCAAAAGAGATCGAAATCTGATGGACGGGGCATGGCGCCTCGGTATTCACCAAATTGATGTTGTAGCTCCTGAGCACTTGGCATGGCTCGTGAACCCAACCTTTCGAAATCGCAACGGAGGTGCGCCCGGCAAGGGAACCGGGCGCACGGGAGGGAAAGCGAGGCTACTCGCCGAGCTTGGGATGCAGCAGCGACGGCGCAGCGCCGAGCAGCATCTTGGTGTAGGGGTCCTGGGGGTGCTGGAAGACCTGCTTGGCCTCGCCCTGCTCGACGATCCTGCCGCCATTCATAACGATGATGTCGTCAGAGATATAGCGGACCGTCTGGATGTCATGGCTGATGAACACCATGGCCAGGCCGAGCTCCTTCTTAAGGTCGGTCAACAGGTTCAGAATCTGTGCGCGGACCGAAACGTCCAGAGCCGAGGTGGGCTCGTCGGCGATGATGGCATCGGGGTTCAGCGACAGGGCACGGGCAATTGCGACGCGCTGACGCTGGCCGCCCGAAAGCTGACCGGGAAGAACCTCGGCGGCGGAGCTGGGCAGACCGGTGAGCTCCAGGAGCTCCTTGACGCGCTTCTCCTGCTCGGCCTCGGTACCCAGGTTGTGGACGCGCATGGGGTCGAGCAGCTGCTCGCGAACGACCATGCGGGGATTGAGCGCCGTGGCCGGGTTCTGGAACACGACCGAGATGACGCGACCCATGTGGCGACGGTCCTCGGCGGTACGTTTGGTAACGTCCTTGCCCTTAAAGTAGACCTTGCCGCTCGTGGGGGCCTGCAGGCCGCACATGACGTTGGCGGTGGTGGACTTACCGCAACCGGACTCGCCGACGATGCCGATCGTCTGACCGGGCATGAGCTTAATCGTTACACCCTGGACGGCGTGAACCAGGTTGGGGTGCAGAATCGAGCCGGTACGGGTCCTAAAGGTGACGTGGACGTCATCAAGGAAGATGATCGGCTCGACGCCGTTGACTGCGGTCTCGCTCATCTACATCACCTCCGCGTGAGGGGTCAAACCATTTGCCTTGAGCACCTCGTCGGGGAGCTCGGAATAGAAGTGCTCGGTGCCGGGCACGCGCTTGAAGACCGGACGGGTGTCCAGGCCAATACGCGGATGGCTCGAGCGGGGCGCGAAGCGATCGCCCTTGGGGAAATCGCGCGGGCTCGGAACGGCGCCGGGCACCTGGTGCAGGCGACCCGAACCGCTCTCGATGGACAGAACGGAACCCAGAAGACCGCGGGTGTACTCGTGGATCGGGTTGGTGAGCAGCTCCTTGGTGGGTGCCTGCTCGATAACCTGGCCAGCGTACATAACCGTGATGTTATGGGCAACCTCGGCGACCAGAGCCAGGTCATGCGAAACAAAGATCATGGCAAAGCCGAGCTTGGCCTGAAGATCGTTGAGCAGCTTGATGACCTGCTTCTGGACGGTAACGTCCAGAGCGGTCGTGGGCTCGTCGCAGATGACCAGCTTGGGGTCGCGGGTAAGGGCCATAGCGATCAGGACACGCTGACGCTGGCCGCCGGAAAGCTCGTGCGGATAGCTCTCGAGCGTGCGCTTGGGATCGAGGCCGACGAGCTCCAGGAGCTCCTCGGCGCTGCGGGTTCCGCCGCGCTTGGTGAGCTGCTTCATCTGGGCAGAGATGAGCATGGAGGGATTAAGCGAGGACAGGGCGTCCTGATAGACCATAGCGATATCGGTACCGCGCAGGCCGAACCACTCCTTCTTGCTCATCTTGAGCAGGTCGCGACCCTCCCAGAGAACCTCGCCGGAAAGATGCTCGTCATCGTCGGTCAGGCCCATGATGGCCAGCGTGGTGATGGACTTACCGCAACCGGACTCGCCCACCAGGCCCATGGTCTGACCAGGACGAACGTCAAAGTTGACATGGTCGACGACGTTGATATCACCGTGATGCTCAAACTGGATGCAGAAGTCACGGACCGAGAGAATCGGTTCGACAGACTCGTCGGGCACATGGCGATCGTCACGCTTGAGCTCGACATCGCGCAGGGCGCCAAGGCGAGCGGAGAGGGACTGGGCCTGCTCCTTGTAGGCGCGAACGGGGTCGGAGACCAGCAGGTCGGCCTCGCGACGCTTGGAGGAATCGGTAGGATCCAGGGCAGCGGAGGGAGCAGCGGCCATGGCGTCGGTAATGCCCTCGGAGAGGATGTTGAGCGCCAGGCAGGTGATCATGATGGCTAGGCCCGGGAACAGCGCCTGCCACCAACGGCCGGCGAGCACGCCGCCGCGGGCGTCGGCGAGGATGTTGCCCCAGGTAGCGGTGGGCTCCTGGATACCAGCGCCGATGAAGGTCAGCGAGGCCTCGAAGATGATGGCGTCGGCGACCAGGGTAACGGTGAAGACCATGATCGGGGCGATGCAGTTACGCAGAACATGCTTGATCAAAATCCACGGAGCCTTGGCGCCGGAAACGATGACCGCGCGGACATAGTCCTCGCCGTACTCGGACACGATGTTGGCGCGCACGATACGGGCAATCTGCGGAGTGTACATAAAGCCGATGGCGAAGATGATCGACGGCACGGAGTTGCCCAGGATGGAGACAAAGACGGCCGCGAGGGCGATGCCCGGGATGGACATGATGATGTCCAGGATACGCATGATCGTCTCGGAGACGGCCTTGCGCGAAACCGCTGCAAGGGCGCCCACGACCGAGCCGCAGACCAGAGCCATGGCGGTGGCGCCAAAGCCGATAATCAGCGAGTAACGACCACCGTAGAGCATACGCGACAGAATGTCGCGACCCTTATCGTCGGTACCGAAGATAAATCCGTTGCCGGGAGCCTGGCGAGCCGTAAAGATCTCGACCGGGCTATAGGGGGCAAGAAGGGGCGCCAGAATCGCAGTCAGGGCGACCAGCACCAGCACGATGGCGGCAATCTTAGAAGACAACGTCATCTTCTTCCAGCCACCGAGCTTGAGCCCCTTGGAGGCAGCCTTCTCGAGCTGCTCGGTTTGCTTCTCTCGAATCTTTACCATAATCTACACCGTCCTGATGCGCGGGTTGATGAGCAGGTAGAGCATGTCAACCACGATGTTGATGATGATGAAGGCAAGAGCAACGACGATAACGACGCCCTGAACCAGGTTCGCCTCGTTGCCCTGAACGCCCTGCAGAATCGCAGTGCCCATGCCGGGGAGGTTGAAGATAACCTCGATGACGACGGCGCCGCCCATGAGGTAACCGATCTTAAGACCGAGGGTGGTGACCGGGGTGATCAGCGCATTGCGAAGAACGTTGATGCCGACGACGACCTTCTCGGGAACGCCGGCGCCGCGAGCCATACGGACATAATCCTTGTCGAGCTCCTCGACCATGGCGGTACGCACGATACGAGTCATCTGGCCCGTCAGCGGAAATGCCAAGGCGATAGCGGGCATGATCATACGTCCCAGATAGCCAACCGGATTCGTGGTGAAGTGAGGCAGAGCACCCGATGCCGGGAGCACCTTAAGGTAGGAAGAGAACAGCAGGATCAACAGAACGGCAAGCCAGAACGACGGGGTTGCCAAGCCGGCGATGGAAAAGACGCGGATCACTTGGTCCGGCCATTTGTCGCGATACAGTGCCGCGATGACGCCGAGCAAAAACGAAACGACCGCACCGATGGCAAGACCGATAAAGGTCAGCTGCATCGTGACGGGCAGGGCCGTGGAGATGCGCTTGGCAACTGAGTTGCGAGCAGCACCATAGGTGCCCATGTCGCCATGGATCAAATCGCCCATATAGCGCACGTAGCGCACGGGCCAGGGGTCGTCCAGACCATACTTCTCATGGTACTCGGCAACCGCCTCGGGCGAGGCACCGTCACCCAACGCCGTGTAGGCGGGGTCGGTCTTGGAGAACGACATAAGGAAGAACACCAGGACGGTGACGCCCAATGCCATGATCGGCAGCGCCACAAGACGCCTTCCAATCAAACGTAGCAAGTTGTTCACGTTCTCTCCCCTTTCTTTTGTCGGTAGGACCAACTGGTATATGAGTACGGGTACTCATTACAAGACCCGAGCGACATCGTTGCCGCCCGGGTCTTTGTTTCAACTATGAGGATACGGCCCCAATGACCGACATCCTGCATACAGACTCAAGCGAGTCTTACGCCTTGACGGTCGCAACGCCCCTGAAGGACATGCTCGTCGTGCCGATGCCCTTGAAGCCATCGAGGGCCTCGCCGTTGGGCGCAGTGGACGGATCGTCCCAGGAAGCGGAGACGGTCTTGACGTGGACAACGGGGTACAGAACGGCGTTGTCGGCGATGATATCGAAGCACTCGTTCCACTTCTTCTGCTGCTCGTCGCCCTCGGCGGCAAGAGCCTCGTCCATGAGACCGTGGAGCTTCTCCCACTCAGCGGACTCCTTCCACGGGCAACGGGTCTGCATCCAGACGTTGTCGCCATACCACCAGTTGAGCAGCAGGTCGGGATCGGCGCCGAAGCAGGACGGATCGCCAGGAGCGAGAAGGATATCGTAGGCCTCGCCGCCGTCGATGGCAGCGTAGGTGGCCGGCGAGGTATCGGTCTGGATGGTCACATCGAAGCCGAGGGCGTCGAGGTCGTTCTTGACCTGAGCGGCCATGCCCTTGATCTGCTCATTGTCGGTGGTGCGCAGGGTGATGGCGCCCGGGGTGATGCCAGACTCTTCGATGAGCTTCTTGGCCTTCTTGGCGTCAGTCTTGTACACCGTGGAAGCCTCATGATAGTTGGTGAAGCTCTTGGGCAGGTAGCAGCTGGCAGCGGTGGCAAGGCCGGCGAAGGTGTTGGTGATCATCTTCTCGGTGTCGAGCGCGTACATGACGGCCTGACGGACCTTGACGTTGTTCCAAGGCTCCTTGGCGACGTTAAACATGATGAAGCGGGTGCCGAAGCCCTGGACGTTGTCGATCTTGCAGCCAGCGCTCTCGAGCTGGTCGACGGCGTCAGCGGTGACGAGTTCCATAACGAGCGTGGAGCCCTCCTGCTGGGCGGTAACGCGAGCGGTGGGGTCGGTCAGGATGCTGTACTGGATCTTCTCGTCCTCGGCAGCATACTCACCGTTGTACTCGGGGTTGGGAACCAGGGTGATCTCGGTATCGGAGATAGAGTCATACATCCAGGGGCCGGAGCCGATCGGCTGCTTGGCGCGATCCTCCTCGGCCTGGGTAGCCGGGGTAACGCGGATGATGGCCAGACGATCCTTGAGCAGGGAGAAGTTGGGGACCTTGGTCTTGACCGTTACAGTGCTGGCGTCCTTGGCCTCGATAGACTCGAAGGGCTGGAAGAACGGAGCATAGGTAGCGGAGGCAGCGCAAGCGGTGTAGGAGGCAACGACGTCGTCAGCGGTGACCTCGGTGCCATCGGAGAACTTGGCGCCCTTGCGGATGGTGACCTCGAAGGTAGTGTCGTCCACGGACTTGGGATCGTCGGTAGCGAGCTCGTTGAAGGTGCTGTAGTCGTGGTAATCGATGCCGTAGAGGCCCTCGATGACGTGCCAGTTAGCACCCAGGCCCACAGCGGAGCCGGTGCTGGCGGGGTCGAAGCTGGACGGAGCGTAAGCGGAACCAGCGGTGATCACGCCGCCGCCACGGTTGGCGGAATCAGTGGAACCGGAAGCGGAACCTTCGTCGCTAGAGCTGCCACCGCAGCCGGTGAGACCAAGCCCTGCGACAGCAGCGACGCTGCCGGTGAGGCCGAGGAACGAACGCCTGGACATACCCTTGTTGATGATGGCCATGTCTTCTCCTATCAATAGAGAATCTTACCCGGGAGCACCTAGACTTGCCCCCGCGCAACTTGCGGACGATATATACCTTACCTACCGACGAACCCAACTGAGGTGCCGCGCTCGGCGACCGATACATACATACGCTTGAACGGTATTTACTACCGTTCACCGAATTCATTGACAAATGATCCGACAGACAGTATGTATCGACGAGGTGAGATATCAGTCTTCGTCAACCCGCAGGATAGCAGTGTTGTTCACCATGGCTAGTCAAACGTTTTAGCGTTAATAAAACCCGAAATCGGCAGGTAATCACCGCGAAACAAATGATTGAAAATTGACCAATCATGTATATCAGTTGTTTAGAAGCGCGTTTAGTTTTCGGATTGGTTGGCCGATGCCTGGGCGCGTTCGGCATTCCATGCAACAAGTGCCTCGTGGACCGCTTTGGCGACATCAGCCGGAACGCCTCGAACTTCTGCAATCTCCTGCTCGCTTGCTGCGCGCAAACGCTTCATCGAGCCAAAATGGCGCATAATGGCACGTTTTCTGGTGGGTCCCACGCCCGGAACGTCGTCAAGCACCGAAACCGTCATAGCCTTATCGCGCAACTCGCGATGGAACGTAATCGCAAATCGGTGGGATTCATCGCGAACCTGCTTGATCAGATAAAGCGAAGCGGAGCCGGTCGGCAGCACGACGGGAGTCTCGTCCCACGGCACGAAAACTTCCTCATCGGCCTTTGCCAAGCCACAGACTGGTATATCGAGGCCAAGCGCCTCAAGTTGCTTAATTGCAGCGGTCAATTGCGGCTTGCCGCCATCGACAACGAGCAAATCGGGGCGCGAGCCAAAGCGCTCGTCCGCCATGCGCTCGGGAGCATAGCGACGCCCCAGAACTTCGGACATCGATACGAAGTCGTTCGCCTCGTCCAATTCGGCCTGAATTTTAAAGCGACGATACTGGCCCTTGTCGGCACGGCCGTTGGTAAATACCACCATCGAAGCGACGGTAAAGGTGCCGTGCAACGTCGAGATATCGAAGCACTCGATGCGCAACGGCGGCGCAGGCAGCGCCAGCGCACTTTCGAGCTCCAGGAGCGCCTGATTGGTGCGATCGTCAGCATACCCCGTGCGCATCATGTAGCGCATGAGGGCATGGCGCGCATTTTTGGAAGCCATATCGAGCAGGCGGTGCTTTTCGCCGCGCTGCGGCCTATGGAGATGGCAAGAGCGTTCGCGCTTGCCCGCAAGCCACTCCCCCAACGCTTCAGCATCCTCAAGCTCGACAGAGAGATTGATCTCGGCTGGAATATCGGCCGTCTCGTCGTAATAGCGCTTAAGAAAACCCGCTTGAAGCTCTTCCTCGTCGACATCCAGGCCTTTATCGAGGATGAACTCACAAGTTCGAACCGTTCGGCCCTCGCGAACGACAAAGACACAGGCGGCAGAGATAGTCTCTTCGCGATAGAAGCCGATGACGTCGATATCGACGCTTGATGGAAAAACGACCTGTTGGCGATCGTCCAGGCCCCTAATGACTTCCAGACGACGCTTGACGCGCGCCGCACGTTCAAAATCGAGCGTCTCGGCTGCCTCCGTCATCTCGGACGTAAGCTCGTCGACGACATCCTTGCGATGGCCCGACAAGAAACGTTCGACACGCTTGACGTTCTTGGCATAGTCGGCAGGGGAAATTGCGCCGACACATGCGCCCGGCCCGCGCCCGACATGGTAGTCAAAGCAGGGACGCCCGTTTTGCGCGCAAATCATATTGACGATGTCTTCTTCGCCCTTATGAGATTCGACGATGCGGCGGCAGCGGCGCCACTCCGCACAGGATGCCGAGCAAATTGGAATAACCTTGCGTAGCGTATCGATGGTCTCACGCGCCGCACGGCTATCGGTATAGGGGCCAAAATAGCGCGTTCCCGGTTTATGACGCTCACGAGTGTATTTGATAGCGGGATACAGGTCGCCCTTTGTAATGGCGATAAAGGGATAGCTTTTATCGTCTTTGAGATCGACGTTAAAGTACGGATGGTACTGGCCAATCAGATTGCGCTCGAGCACCAATGCCTCGTGCTCGGTCTCCACCACGATATAGTCGAAGCTCGCCACCAGCTGCATCATGAGCGGGATCTTTTGACGCTCGTCCTGCAGCGTCACGTATTGACGCATACGGGCACGCAAGTTTTTTGCCTTGCCCACATAGATGACATCGCCCTTGGCATCTTTCCAAAGGTAGCAGCCGGGTTGCGTGGGAACGCGCGAAACCTGCTCGGCAAGTGTTGGAATGTTGTCGTGACCTGCCACGCGCACCTACTTGCGACGAAGCAGCGCCGAGACCTCGGGCATCTTAAAGACGAAGGCGAGGCCAAAAGTTACAGCGAGCGAGATGACGCCTGCAACACAAACGTAGCCCAGGGTAATGAGGATCGAGCTGCCAAGCGCTCCGACAAAGTGCTCAAGTGCCCACATGACGCCGGCGCCCGCGGCAGCGCCCAAGCCACCGAACAGTAGGCCGAAGAAACCGCCATGCAGGATAGACTTGACCTGAAGGCCATGCAGACGACGGCGCAGCCACCACAGTGAGCATCCGACCAAGACCACGTAGTCAACGACGTACGAAAGCGCAATTGCCGGCATACCGTAGCCCAGCACCACGCCAAACAGCAGCACCGAACCGGCCTGACCGATAGCGGAGTACAGGCAATAGCGGCTATAAGGTTTCATATCGAGCAGGGCCGAAAAGCTCTTCTGCATCAGCACGACCACGCCGTAGAGCGGCAGGGAAAGTGCCAGATAGATAAGGAACTCCGACACCAGCGCCACACCGGATTCATCGAACTTGCCGGCGCAGTAGATCATGTTGAGCGGACGGGCGAAGACGATCAGATACATCGCAAACGGAATCAGGAAAAAGAGCATCTGGGCGACACCGCGCGAAATGCCCGTGCGGACGCTGTCGTAATCCTTCTCCTGCGCATCGTGAGAGAGTTCGGTATAGAGTGCCGTCGAAAGCGAGGCGGCGATCAGCGCATAGGGCAATGTGTACCACAGGCGCGCATATGCGATGACGGAAGGGCCGGTCTCGGGCTGCACCACCAGCGCGGCGGCATTGGTAATGGAGGTCGAGACAAACATGCACACCGTGGCGAGCAGCGTCGGGATACCAAGCGCGATCGTCTGTCGCAGCGCGGGATCCTTAAAGTTGATATGGATATGAGGATGCACGCCATGCTTGCCAAGCGCGGGGATCTGACATGCCATCTGAACAAAGACACCGAGGGTCGTACCGGCCGCAATCAAGATGATGCCGGCACGTTCGCCAAACTGTGCGGACACGGGCGCAAAACCCATAAAGCTCGCAATGACGATCACATTGTTGAGGACCGGGGCAAACGTCGACCAGAAGTAGTCGCGGTGTGCGTTGAGAACGCCCGAAAACACCGAGCCCAAACCATAAAACAGAATCTGGATGGCAAAGAAACGGAACATGAACGCAGCGGTATCCATGCTGCCGCCGTCACCCGAAAGGAACGATTGCGTCCAGATAAAGCCCGGGGCGAACACGGTCCCCAGCAGCGAAATGCCACCCAGCACCAAAAGCAGAATGCCGAGCAGGTTGCCCACGTACTCGTTTGAGGCCTCGCGACCCTGCTCACGCCTCACGCCCATGTACACGGGCAAAAACGCCGTCACGAGCATGCCGCCCATCACGAGTTCGTAGAGCATATTGGGCAGGTTGTTGGCGACCTGATAGGAGGACGAGAGTAGCGACATGCCGATAGCGGCCGCCATTGCCCACGTGCGGATAAAACCGGTGACGCGAGACACGATAGTCAGGATGGTCATAAGCCCGGCGGAACGACCAACCGTGGAGTAGTCCGACGAGCCCATGTCGTCAGTGTCATCTCGCGACGAAGAAGCTTCGGATGAGGGTGTCTGAGGCGCAGATTCTTTTGCAAAATGAGCTCCGCGCTTCAATTCTTCCTGCGGCATCGCTCAGTCCTCTCTCGTAATCGCGGCAACCGTCGCCCCGCAAAATGCAATTAAATCATCGGGTGCAAGCTCGAGCTGATAACCACGCTTGCCTCCCGAAATAAAAATGGTATCCCAAAGGACACATGTCTCATCAATGAGCGTCCGGTAGCGTTTTTTCATACCGACCGGGCTGCAGCCGCCGCGAACGTAGCCAGTCGCCGCAAGCAAATCCTTCACATGCATCATGGCCAAGGACTTCTCCCCCGCGGCACGCGCGGCGGACTTTAGATCGAGCTCGTCGGCAACAGGGATGCAGCACACGACATAGTCGTTGGACGGTGTCACACAGACCAAAGTCTTAAATCCTTGACCGGGCTCCTCGCCAAGCTGCTCCGAAATCGCGACCCCCAGGCCCACCGACTCATCGCCATCGTCTTCGTACGTATGTAGAACATAGGAAATGCCGGCGCTTTCCAGCTCGCGCATCGCATTGGTTTTTGGCGTCTTTACAGCCTTTGCCATGACATATCCTTTCCCTCGCATTCGAACGCAAGGATTAAGTATATGTCCAATTCGGCTGCATACGTCACTTCGGCACAGCAAGCGCCATCGAATCACAAGGAGTCGATGGCGCCCATAAACTGAATCGCCAATTTATTGAGCATCAAGTTGAGCCTGGCGCTCCCGGTCACGCCTGAGCAACGGCGCCAAAAACTTGCCCGTATAACTCTGCGGACAGTCCGCAACCTGCTCCGGTGTACCCGAAACCACGACGGTTCCGCCGCCGTTACCGCCCTCGGGACCCATATCGATCAGGCGGTCGGCAACCTTGATGACATCAAGGTTGTGTTCAATTACCAGCACCGTGTTGCCCGCATCGACCAAGCGCTGCAGCACATCGAGCAGCTGGCGGACGTCCTCAAAATGAAGACCGGTCGTCGGCTCGTCCAAAATATAGAACGTCTTGCCCGTCTGGCGTCGATGAAGCTCCTTGGCGAGCTTTACACGCTGCGCCTCGCCGCCCGAGAGCGTCGTGGCGGGCTGGCCCAGGCTCACGTAGCCCAAGCCTACATCGTACAGCGTCTGGAGCTTGCGCTTAATCTGCGGGATATTCCCAAAGAAGGCCAGCGCCTCGGTAACGCTCATGTCGAGCACGTCCGAGATGGTCTTGCCACGGTAGGTGACCTCGAGTGTCTCGCGGTTGTAGCGTTTACCGCCGCAAACTTCGCAGGGAACGTAGATATCGGGAAGGAAGTGCATCTCGATCTTGATCTGTCCGTCGCCCTTGCACGCCTCACAGCGCCCGCCACTCACATTAAAGGAGAAACGACCCGGCGAGTAGCCGCGCGCCTTCGACTCCGGCGCACTCGCAAACAGCGCGCGAAGATCATCCCACAGGCCGATATAGGTAGCAGGGTTGGAACGCGGCGTGCGGCCAATCGGCGACTGGTCGATATCGATAACCTTATCGATACACTCGATGCCCTCGATTTTCTTATACGGACCCACAGGGCGCGTCGAACGGTGAATGACATTCGTAAGGGCAGGCGCAATGGTGTCGGTAACCAGGGAGCTCTTGCCCGATCCCGACACGCCGGTAACAACCGTAAGCGTACCAAACTCGATTTTGGCGGTAACGTTTTTGAGGTTGTTGGCTCGAGCGCCCGTAATTTTAAGGCAGCCGCGACCGGGCTTGCGCCGTTCATCAGGCACCCGGATCATTCGTTTGCCGGTCAGATAAGCGCCCGTCATCGACTCAGGACACGCCATGATATCGGCAGGCGTTCCCGCCGCGACTACGTGTCCGCCGTTGACGCCGGCGCCGGGCCCCATGTCGATCACGTAATCGGCGGCACGAATTGTATCCTCGTCGTGTTCGACGACGATAACGGTATTGCCGATATCGCGCAGGCGCTCGAGCGTCTTGATCAAGCGCTCGTTGTCACGCTGATGAAGACCGATCGAGGGCTCGTCCAGAATATAGAGCACGCCCATGAGACCCGCGCCGATCTGCGTTGCCAGACGAATACGCTGCGCCTCGCCACCGGAAAGCGTCGCCGAGGCACGATCGAGCGTCAGATAGTCGAGTCCAACATCGACCAGAAAACGCAAGCGCTCCAGGATTTCCTTGACGATACGGCCGCCGATAAACTGTTGGCGCTCGGTGAGCTCCAGGCCCTCAAAAAACTCGAGCGATTCACGGCACGACAGGCAACAAACCTCGTAAATGGACTTGCCGCCCACGGTGACGGCGAGCATCTCGGAGCGCAAACGAGCGCCGTGGCAGCTCGAGCACGGCTCCTCGCGAATGTACTTCTCCAGGCGCGCCTTGGTGTTCTCGTTCGTCGTCTCGGTATAGCGTTCGTACAGGATGTTGCGAACGCCCGAAAACTTGGTATCCCACTGGCTGCGACGTCCGTCGAGCTTTTGGTAGTCGACCGAGATCTTCGTATCGCCCAGGCCATCCAAGAATGCACGACGCACGCGAGGGGGCAAGTCCTCCCACGGCGTATCGGCGCTCACCTTAAAGTGTTTGCAGACCGCAGCAAAAATCTGCGGATAGTAGTTCGAATTGCCAAACAGGCTACCAAAGACTCCATCGGCAATGGACTTCGAGGGATCCTCAATCAGCGCCTCGGCATCAACGGTTTTCTTAAAGCCCAGGCCGTCGCACTCAGGACATGCGCCATAGGGAGCGTTAAACGAAAAATCACGCGGCTGAAGATCGTCAATGGAGTGTCCATGCTCCGGGCACGCCAAGGCCAACGAATACTCCAGAAGCTCGCCCTCGGTCCCCTCGGGAGCATCACGATCGGGCAGCATGTACACGTTTACATTGCCGTGAGCCAGCGCGGTCGCCTGCTCAACAGACTCGGCGATACGGCCCAGAGAATTCTCACGGATCACGATGCGATCGACCACGACCTCGATATCGTGCTTGAATTTCTTATCCAGATCGATCGGATCGTCGAGCGAGCGCACTTCACCGTCGACACGCACGCGGCTAAAGCCCTCGGCGCGAAGGTCCTCAAACAGTTTGGTGTACTCGCCTTTTCGCCCGCGCACCACCGGTGCCAGCACAAACGCGCGGCGGCCCTCCCCCGCCGCCAAGACCTTGTCGGCAACCTGGTCGGTCGTCTGACGCTCAATGACGCGGCCGCATTCGGGACAGTGCGGGGTGCCCACACGGGCGAACAGCAGGCGCAGATAGTCATAAATCTCGGTTACAGTGCCAACCGTCGAGCGAGGGTTTTTAGACGTCGTCTTTTGGTCGATCGACACCGCCGGCGAAAGGCCGTCGATTGAATCCAAGTCGGGTTTGTCCATCTGGCCCAAGAACTGGCGCGCATAGCTCGAAAGGCTCTCGACGTATCGACGCTGGCCCTCGGCATAGATAGTGTCAAATGCCAGCGAACTCTTGCCCGAGCCAGAAAGACCGGTAATGACCACGAGTTGGTCACGCGGAATGGAAACATCGATATCACGGAGGTTGTGCTCACGAGCGCCGCGAATAACGATAGAAGAATCAGACATGGAAGCTCCTTGCCTCCTATTGCATCGAATCATACTGTCGATGAGTTTAGCGCACTCGACGCGCACAGATGTTCGTAATACAAGATTCGCAGACCTTTAGCTTTGCGTATCGGGCGCTTTGTTTCTCGAAATGCCGTGGAAAGGTTACAGTAATCTACTACTGAACTTAATTTGCTGTAACAGAGGAACGTCCATGACCGAAGATATCCCCCTTGAAATCACTTCGAGCGACATGGCCAATCTGCCCATATTCATCGCCGTCCTTATCGTGGCCACCGTCGTCGTGCGCGTGTATTTTTCAATCAAACACAATGAAAAGCCGCCAATTGCCCGCGTCTTTTGGTGCGCGACGCTCCTCATCCCGCTCGGCGTGGTAGCTGCATGGATTACGAATCAATTGCTCGTAAATGAGGACAGTTCCCTATGGGTCCTTTCTTATTCGGCGCTCGGTGCTGCCGCCGTCGTACTGCTTGTCGAGCCCTTGGTTTCGGGACTTATCGACCAAACCGATCTTGAGACGGGAACGGTTGCCTGTATTTGCCGTGACATCCTTGTCATCGCCGCTGTTTCAGCGCTCTCGTTCGTTTCACTTGAAATTGCCTGCAACGAAACGTTCTATCACATTCCCGCCAACTCATTCGGGTTTTCCGTCGGGCTGCTCGCGACGGTTCTGCTCTCCCTTTATCTGCTGGGACAGCGTCATGGAGGCGTCATGGCCCTCGTGCCCGTCGTCTGTTGTATCCTTGGCATTGCCGAGCACTTCGTCATAACGTTTAAAGGCGAAGCCATCCTGCCAAGCGATATCTTGGCCCTTGGCACTGCAATGGAAGTGAGCGAGGGATACGAGTTTACCTTTACCGCCGGAATCGTAACCTCTCTCGCCCTGCTGGAGATTTCCCTGGGGCTTCTTTCGCTTATCCGACCGCGAAAGCTCCGTACGCCCACCCATGTCTTCCCCGCAATCGCCGCCAACCTCTGCGCTTTTCTGCTAGTGACCGTTGTGGGGCTCTCGGGCTTTTCCAGCATCGACTTGGAGAAGGCGCTGAATTTTGGATTTGACCGTTGGCAGCCCATCACCACGTATGCGTCTCAGGGTTTTATCACTTCGTTCACCGAAATGGTCAACGAGTTGCCCATTGAGAAGCCCGAAGACTATACGCCCGATGAGGCGCAGAGCATCGAGCAGGAGCTCGCCGCCACCTACGACAGCACGTATGGCGCGAGCGAGCAGCGCGCGGCGGCCGTTGCCCAGTTCAATGAAATCAAGCCGACGATTGTTGCCGTCATGAACGAGAGTTTTAGCGACCTTTCGTGCTTTGAGCAGCTCCAGGCGGCCGGGTACACCGGCCCCGCATTCTACAACTCGCTTCCCGACACACTTGTTCGCGGCACCATGCTCGCTTCGGTCGCCGGTGGCGGAACGGCGAACTCCGAATTCGAATTTTTGACCGGAGCGACAACGGCCTTTGTCGGATTAGGCAAAATCCCCTATCAGCTATATCAGATGAATGGCGTCAACAGCCTGGCAAAGGACCTTAAGGAGCTTGGGTATACCGCTACCGCTATGCACCCGCAAAACCCCGTCAACTACCATCGAGATAAAATCTATCAGCAGCTGGGCTTTGGAGACTTTCTTTCAATCGGCGATTTCGAAGGTGCGCCCTGTTACCATGCCGGCGTATGCGACTACGCCACCTACGACAAGATACTCGACCTGCTTAGAACCGACGAAGCCCCGCAGTTCATCTTTGACGTCACGATGCAAAATCACGGCGGCTACGACTATGGCACCGTTCCCGCCGAGGAGCTGACAAACTATTGGGTCGAGGGAGCCAGCGAGGGCGCCAATAGCGCGCTCAACACCTATCTCACCTGCATCAACGCATCCGACCGGGACCTCGAGTACTTTATCAACGAGCTCCGCAATATCGGCAGACCGGTTGTCCTTGTCTTTTTTGGCGACCATCAGCCGAGCGCCGCAACGACTCTCAACGACGAGCTGTACCCTCAGGAAGATACGGCAAGCCACGCTTTCCGTATCTATCAGTCGACATATTTTGTCTGGGCTAACTATGAAATCGCCGGCAATACCGAGCTCAACGTCTACGACACCGTCGGGGCAAACGAGGTTGCAGCCATTACCCTTAATAAGATCGGCGCCCCGCTCACCGACTATCAAAAGGCCCTGCTTGCAACAAGGTCAGATGTGCCCACCATCAATGTCGCCGGCTACCTTGGTGCCGACGGGCTGCGCTACGACTTGGAATCTGAAGACAGCCCATACGCCTCGACGATCGACAAGCTGCAGCGCATACAATATCTCGAGTTCGCCAGCAAAGTTCAGTAAGCCCGCCCATTCGCTTGGACCCATCGTATTGCAAGCACGCTCGGCCCAAATGCATCGCAAATGACTCCCGCTCGCAAACGAGGGTACAATGACGCTCATGTCACATCACGGGGCCCCGGCCCCAACATATACAAAGGAGTCATACATGGGTTGCGAGCACGCACAGGCCGCCGGCGGACAAACGTCGCCGTCGCAATTTGAGGAGAACACGCTGTCCGAGGTCAAACGCGTCATCGCCGTGCTTTCCGGCAAGGGCGGTGTCGGCAAGTCGTTTGTCACCGGCGCCATCGCCACCGAGCTTGCCCGTCACGGCCACAAGGTCGGCGTCCTCGATGCCGACATCACCGGTCCCTCTATCCCCAAGATGTTCGGTATGAGCGGACGCCACGTCCATGCCCTTGGCAACCTTATGCTGCCCGAAATCTCCGAGCACGGCGTCAAGGTCATGAGCTCCAACCTTCTGCTCCAAAACGAGACCGACCCCGTCCTTTGGCGCGGTCCGGTCATCGCAGGCGCCATTAGGCAGTTCTGGAGCGAGACCTCGTGGGGCCCCATCGACTACCTGCTGGTCGACATGCCTCCGGGAACAGGCGACGTCGCGCTCACCGTCTTCCAGTCGCTGCCCGTCGACGGCATCGTCATCGTCACGAGCCCGCAGGATCTGGTCTCGATGATCGTCGCCAAGGCGGTCAACATGGCCGAGAAGATGAACGTCCCCATTCTGGGCATCGTCGAGAACATGAGCTATATCGAGTGCCCCGACTGCGGCAAGAAGATCGAGGTCTTTGGTAAGAGCAAGCTCCCCGAAGTCGCCGAGCGCTACAACCTCGAAATCTTGGGCCAGCTTCCCATCAATCCGTCACTCGCCGAGGCCTGCGATAAGGGCGAGGTCGAGACCGCGCTGCCCGATGGCATGCTGCCCAAGGCCGTCTCTGCCGTCGAGATTATTACCCCGCACGAGACCGACGAGGCCTAAGTGAACACGAGCGCCTTCTATGACGTCCTGGTAATCGGCGGCGGGGCTTCAGGCCTCGCCGCCGCCATTACGGCCGCACGCGCTGGCAAAAGCGTCTGCATCGTTGAGCGCGATGTCGCCTGCGGCCTTAAACTCCTTGCGACCGGCAACGGCCGCTGCAACCTCTCCAACGAATCGATTGATCCACAGCGGTATAACCACCCCGCATTCGTTGAATCCGTTATGGGCCCCCAGCCCGAACAAGAGCTTATGGGTTTCTTCTCCTCGCTGGGCATCACGACAACCTCTGAGGACGGCCGGCTGTACCCACGCTCCCTTCGTGCCGAATCGGTGCGTGACGCGCTTCTCAATGTTTGCGACCGCCTGGGTATCACCTTAATCTGCGGAGCCAACGTTGCCTCGGCACACAAAGCTTCCGAAGGCTGGGCACTCCAAATAGACCGTCCAGCGCGGGCGCTCAAGGCAAAAAAGCACGACGACCGAAAATCGGAGCTCCGCTCGCTTCGGAAAGCGCTCGCCGATGTCCCTCGCAAGAACGAGGCCCTGGAGGCACATGCCGTAATTATCGCCACGGGTGGCAACCCCACCGGTATCGCCGATACGTTTCGCCTCCCCCTCACTTCGCTGCGCCCCATCCTCTGCCCCGTATCGGCAACGGTCGTCGGCGATCGGGCGGCACTCAAGACGTTGGATGGCCTGCGCGTCCGCGCCCGCTTGACGCTCGCCCGCAATCATAATGAGCTCTGGCACGAAGACGGTGAAGTCCTGTTTCGAACCTTCGGTATCTCGGGCGTCGCTGTCTTCAACCTCTCCCGTCGTATCCAGCGCGGCGATACGATCCTGCTCGACGTTTTCCCCGACCTCTCTAAAGACGAGTTGCTCGATATGCTTAACCGGCGAGTTGAGTTGCTCGGCGGCTTTTCACCCCGCGACCCCCGCTGGCTCGACGGCATGCTCGCCCCGCAGTTCTCTCACGTTGTCTGCACCGCATTCGAACAGTGCCACCCCGGGTCGTACGACGTCATCCATCTGGTCTCAATCCTCAAGCACTTTAAGCTGCTCGTCGAGGGAACGACAGAGGAGCGTTCGGCCCAGGTCACGCGCGGCGGCGTGCCCATCGAGAGCGTCTCAGCTCCCGACCTCTGCGTGAGCAACGCGGCAGGCGCCCCACTTTGCATCTGTGGCGAGGCACTCGACATCGATGCCGATTGCGGCGGTTTCAACCTTGCGTGGGCTTGGATCTCGGGTATTCGCGCTGCAAGCAGCCTATAGCCGCGCAGTCTATAATCAAAACGCATTCGGGCCGTCTGGAACACCGGGCGGCCTCTTTCTTGCATCTAAGGAGACCTCGATGATTGAAATCACCCAAGTCCACGCGTCACTCGATGAGGCCGGCGACGAAACCGCCTGTCTTGCTATTGGTAGACGCGCCGTCAAACGAGCCCTGCGATGCGAGGATTCCCAGATTAAAGCCATTGAGCTCCATCGCAAGTCAATCGACGCCCGTAAAAAGCGAGATGTCCATTTTATTTTGAGCTTTCGAGTTGAACTGACAAGCTCCCGACTCGAGCAGGAGGTGGTCGACCGCGTCGCCGAGCGCGACCGCTCGCGCATCCGCATGGTAGACGGCGAGGCGCCTTCATTCCCCAACCCTGTCCCGAATGCACCCAAGGAGCGTCCCGTCGTTGTCGGCGCCGGTTGCGCCGGTCTCTTCGCCGCCCTGACCCTTGCCGAAGCGGGCCTTAAACCCCTGCTCATCGAGCGCGGCGACCCCGCACTTCGCCGCTCAGAAGCGATTGATCTCTTTCTTAAGGAGCGTATCCTCGACCCCGAAAGCAATATCCAATTTGGCCTGGGCGGCGCAGGGACCTTCTCGGACGGCAAGCTCAACACGGGAACCAAGAATCCTGCCCATCGACTGATTCTTGAGACCTTCGTCGAAGCTGGCTCACCTCGCGACATCCTGTGGGACGCCAAGCCGCACATTGGCTCTGACATCCTCCCCACCGTCGTCACCAACATTTCTCAACGCATCGAGCAGCTCGGTGGAACCGTCCGCTATCGAACAAAGCTCGTCAATATTCGAACCGATGGATCTGGCGCCATCACCGGCGTCGATGTCCAACCGCCCCAAGAAACCACAAGCGAGACAATCGCCACAAAGCACCTCATTCTCGCCTGCGGCCATTCCGCCCGCGACGTATTCGAGCTTCTCAAAGAACATAATGTTGCCCTCGCGCAAAAGACCTTTGCCATGGGTGTGCGCATCGAGCATCCACAGCGCGACATCGACCGCGCCCAATATGGCCCTTCGGCGGGGCACCCGGCACTCGGAGCAGCCCCCTACAAGCTTGTCGCCCATCTCCCCAACGGCCGCAGCGTGTTCTCGTTTTGTATGTGCCCCGGCGGACAGGTTGTCGCGGCTTCTTCCGAGCAGGGCCATCTGTGCGTCAACGGTGCCAGCCTCAATGCCCGCGACGGGCGCAACGCGAATGCCGCCCTACTCGTCAACGTCACACCTGACGACCTTCCCGGCGATGATCCGCTCGCAGGCATTGAGCTCCAGCGCGCCTGCGAGAGAGCCGCCTATCGCCTGGGTGGCTCCAACTGGAACGCGCCGGCACAGCTCGTCGGAGATTTCCTTGCTAGACGCGCCAGCACGGCATCCGGAAAGGTAAAACCAACCTATCCACTTGGTGTGACCTGGACGGCGATCGACGATGCCCTCCCGCAGCATATCGTCGAGTCGCTTCGTTTGGGAATCCCCCTGCTCGGTAAGAAACTGCGTGGCTATGACCGCCCCGATGCGGTCCTCACTGGCGTGGAGACGCGTTCGAGCTCACCGGTCACTGTCACCCGAGACCGAGCGTGCCATGCCGTGTCGACCCCGGGTCTCTACCCTTGTGGTGAGGGAGCTGGATATGCCGGCGGCATCATGAGCGCGGCCACCGACGGCGTCCGTTGTGCCGAAGCCCTGATCGCAGACCTCTAACGCACGAATTCCAGCGCTCAAAAGACACAGGCCCCGAGCTCCACAGGGAACTCGGGGCCTGTTCGTTATTTCTTAAACCGTGCACCCTGGCGTTTTCTGCCCGATGCGAAAGTGGAACCCTTGCGGGCCTGCGAACGTAAGCGCTCAATCGTCTCGTCCTCAGTCGCACCCTCGAGCATCGCCCTAATCTGAACGACGGCATCGCGCAGACGTGCCGCCTCCTCAAAGTCCATGGCGGCGGAAGCATTACGCATGTCTTCCTCCATGGTCTCGACGATCCGCACGAGCTCGTCATGCGGTAGCCCTTCCAGCTGCTCGGCAAGCGTCTGCTCGGGTGCCACCGTCTCCGGCGCGGCGCCCTCGCCGTTTTCGTCGGGTGTATAGAACGCACCGTGACCCAGAGAGTCGCCCTTCGAGCGTCCCTTCGAGCCCACAGTCTTTTCGGCCTCGGCAATAAAGCTCGAAATGTCGTTAATGGCCTTGCGGACCGTCTTGGGCACAATGCCATGCTCTTCGTTATATGCCATCTGAATCTCGCGACGGCGCTGCGTCTCCTCGATGGCTTCTTTCATCGAATCGGTCACAACGTCTGCATACATGATGACCTCGCCGTCGGCATTGCGGGCCGCACGGCCAATCGTCTGAATCAGCGAACGGCGGTTGCGCAAGAAGCCTTCCTTGTCGGCGTCGAGAATTGCCACCAGTGATACCTCGGGAAGGTCCAGACCCTCGCGGAGCAGGTTGATGCCAACGAGAACATCAATCTTTCCCTCGCGCAGCGTTCGCAGGATCTCGACGCGGTCCATCGTCGCTGTATCGGAGTGCATGTAATTGACCTTAATGCCGGCATCAAGCAGATGGTCGGTCAGGTCCTCAGCCATGCGCTTGGTGAGCGTGGTCACCAGCACGCGCTCCTTGCGGGCAACGCGCTCGCGAATCTCGTCCTCAAGATCGTCAATCTGCCCACGAACCGGACGCACATCGATCTTGGGGTCGAGCAGGCCGGTCGGACGAATAATCTGCTCAACGTCGTTCTGGCTAACCCGCAGCTCGTAATCGCCCGGCGTGGCCGAAACGTAGATAAACTGGGGAATCCTCGCCTCAAACTCATCGAAGCGAAGCGGGCGGTTATCGAGTGCCGAAGGCAGACGAAAACCATGCTCCACCAGCGTCACCTTACGCGAGCGGTCGCCTTCGTGCATGCCGCGGATCTGCGGCACCGTTACATGACTCTCGTCGATGATACAGAGCATGTCCTTAGGAAAGTAATCGATCAGGGTAAACGGCGGCTCGCCCGGTTTTCGACCGTCCAGATGACGCGAGTAGTTCTCGATGCCGTTACAAAAACCCATGGTCTCGAGCATCTCGAGATCATAGTCGGTGCGCTGCTGCAGACGCTGCGCCTCGAGCAGCTTATCAGTCGCCTTGAGCTCGGCCACACGCTTCTCGCACTCTTCGCTGATTGATTTCAGAGCCGCTTTGACCTTAGGCTTCTCAGTCACGTAGTGCGAGGCCGGCCACACGGGAATGGCCTCGTACTCACGCAGCATCTCCCCGGTGACCTCGTCGATCTCGGCAATCAGCTCGACCTCGTCGCCAAAGAACTCAAACCGCAACGGATGCTCGGCATAGGGCGGATATACGTCGACGACATCGCCGCGCACGCGGAAGGTGCCACGTGCCAAATCATAGTCATTGCGATCATATTGAATGTCGATAAGTGCATGGATAAAGTCATCGCGCTCGAGCGGCACCTTCTTGTCGACGTTCGGAGCTAGGCCCGCATAGTCCTCGGGAGAGCCAATGCCATAGATACACGAGACCGATGCGACGACGATCACATCGCGTCGAGATAGCAGCGATGCAGTCGCCTGATGTCGCAGCATCTCGACCTCTTCGTTAATCGAGGAATCCTTCTCGATATACGTATCGCTTTGCGGCACATACGCTTCGGGTTGATAGTAATCGTAGTACGACACAAAATAGACCACGGCGTTGTCAGGGAAGAATTCCTTGAGCTCGCTCGCGAGCTGAGCGGCAAGCGTTTTATTGGGAGCCATGACCAGCGTCGGCTTCCCCAGGGCCTCAATAGTCTTAGCCATCGTGAAAGTCTTGCCCGAACCAGTCACGCCCAGCAAAACCTGATAGCGATCTCCGTCCCTCACACCCTGCACAAGCGACTCAATGGCCTTAGGCTGGGAACCAGCGGGCTCGTATGGAGACACGACCTTAAACGGCACCTCAGAGCCCTCAACGCCAAAACGTTTGAGCTCCCCTCCAACACGCTCAACTTCAAATTCCGCCATGGATACTCCTAACTCATATATCTGCAGTATACGCAGGCGGCAGGCATAGTCCTATACGAACCGATCGGGATAGAGAGTCTTGTAGCGAACCCAGGCATTATTGACACGAATCAGATACGCCTGCGTCTCGGGAAAGGTGATTGCATTATGAAGCGACGTGCTCTGCTGCGCCCATCCGTCGACATTGCCCATGCCGGCGTTATAGGCGGCAATGGCACTGTCAGTCGACCCGTTGAAATAGGTTAAAAGATACGAGAGGTATGCGCAGCCAAACTCGATATTCGTAGCCGGATCGTTAAGGTTGTCGGCCGAAAACTCCCCACCATCGACAAGGCCCTTGGCAATCATATCCTGGGCAGTCTCGGGCATCAGCTGCATCAATCCCTGAGCACCCTGATTCGACTCGGCCTCGGGATCCCAATTCGATTCCGACTTTATGACGGCACACACCAGATACGGATCAAGATTGTGCGAAATGCTCGATTGCTTTACGTACGCCTCGTAGTCAATTGGATACAAAGGCTTAAAGAAGGCGGCGGGAGCATACGAGTAGACGAGCGAAATAAGGCCGAAGACGAGCATAACGGCAAGTGGCGCCACGCGATACCACGTAAAGAAACGTGTCTTAGGCATCGGTCTCCTCCCTATCCACTACATCCCCGAAGCCATGACGCGCAAGCCATGCGTCCAGTTGTTCAAAGAGCGAGTTATCGCCTGCCTCATTATCGATTACCGTCGTAGCGAGATTGCAAAGCGAAGCCTCATCAGGTTGGCATGCAGAGCGCGCATCAAAATCAGAGGACTCCATACCACGATGAATGGCACGCTCGCGACGAACTGCTAAAGGAGCGCTGATAACCAGAATTTCATCAGCCAGGCCAAAAGCATCCTCAAAACCAGTCGGGGCAGAAACCTCGACAACCGCAAAGGGATAACGGGGGGATGAAACCGTGCAGCAAACCGGATCAAGAATCCTCAGTGACAGCTGTTCGATGAGAACCGGATGAACGATGTCGTTGAGCCGCGCAACTGTATCAGGAGAGGCGAAAGCTCGAGCAGCGAGGACATTGCGACGAATGCCGCCCTCCCCGTCCAGAATGTCCCAACCGAATTCTTCGGCGAGGGCATTGACGATATCGGAGCCCGGCACATACAGCGATTTGGCAAGCTCATCAAGATCGATAAGCATGGCGCCATGAGATTCGAGGTAGCGGCAGGCAGTCGACTTTCCCGAAGCAATATTGCCCAAGACAAAAACGGTAAACATCAAGTCCTCCCTAACGCCAATGGGAGTTATTATCGCGCAAATACAAAAGAAGGACTCAAAATACAGCCAAACAGTAAGACAAGCCAAACGAAGGCGAGTTCTTGTATTACAGCTCTCTATCAAACGCAAAAAGGGGGAGGCCGCGAGGCCTCCCCCTTCTCAGTTCAAGCGTACGGCTCGGT